>CAYTRY010000008.1:0-53466 GCA_964440375.1 uncultured Bordetella sp.
CTTTCGAGCGGACAATCTCTAACTCGCGATCCCGCTGCGGATAATCCACCCACTGATAAAGGCAGCGCCGTTTGACTGCATCGTTGAGTTCGCGGGTTCGATTACTGGTAAGAATCGTCAGCGGTGTGGAGCGCGCGCGAATCACCCCCAGCTCGGGAATGCTGACCTGATACTCCCCGAGATACTCCAGTAAAAAAGCTTCAAAGGGCTCATCAGCCCGGTCCACCTCATCAATCAGTAAGACTGCGCCAGGATCCGGGGCCTCGAGTGCCTGCAGCAGCGGCCGGCGTATCAGATAGCGGTCCTGGTAGACCTCTTTCTCGATCTCATCCGCCTTGGCCTGATGCTCACGGACCCGCATGTGAATCAGCTGGGCAGAGAAATTCCACTCGTAGAGCGCTTCGCGCTGCTCCATGCCGTCATAACACTGCAGCCGCACCAACACGCGGCCTAATGCGGTGGCAAGTGACTTCGCCAGCTCGGTCTTCCCTACGCCTGGCGCGCCCTCCAGCAACAAAGGGCGGCCCAGCCGCATCGATAAAAAGACCGCCGTCGCAAGACGCCGGTCCGGGTAATAGCCGACTGCCTGCAGCAAGCCGATGAGTCCATCAACGGACCCAAGGGCCTTCTCCAACTGCTGCACGCTGACCTAGGCGTTTCCGAGGGCCTGCTGAACGGCCCGCTTGGTCTGTACTTTCACCAGCTGCGCACGATACTCAGCCGAGGCATGCAGATCTGAGGTGAGATCGGCAGCACTCACCGTCACGCCATCAACGGCAGCGGCCGAGAAGTCTTTGCCCAGCGCAGCCTCAAGCCCCGCGTGACGGTACACGCCATTGCCACCACCGGTGATCGCGACCCGCACACCGGCATCGGTCTTGGCAACAAACACGCCAAGCAAGGCATAGCGTGATGCCGGCTGCTTGAACTTGGCATAACCACTGGCCTTGGGAATCGGAAAACGAATCGCCACGATCAGCTCGCCCGGCTCAAGCGCCGTGGAGAACATGCCCTTAAAAAAACTATCCGCAGCGATCTCGCGACGATTGGTTTTAATGGTGGCACCGAGCCCCAATACCCCACTGGGGTAGCAGGCGGCGGGATCATTGTTTGCAACCGACCCACCCATCGTGCCCATGGCCCGCACCTGGCGGTCCCCAATTCCACCGGCCAGCTTTGCCAAGCCGGGAATCGTGGACTGCAGCTCTTTGTTGTGGGCGACCTCCTGATGGCGCGTCATTGCACCAATCACCATGGCATTGCCGTCTTTGCAAATGCCTTGCAGATCGGCAATCGCTGCGAGATCCACCAACGACTCAGGGCTGGTGAGACGCTGCTTCATCGAGGCCAATAAGGTCTGGCCGCCGGCGAGCAGCTGAGCACCCTTGGCCGCCTTGGCAACAGCATCCTGCACCGAGGATGCGCGATCAAATGAAAATCCATACATGGTGAATCTCCTTTTAGGCTTTTGCCGTTTGAATGGCCTGCCACACGCGATGCGAAGTCGCGGGCATATCGAGCTCTTTCACGCCAAGCGGTGCGAGTGCATCCAGAATCGCATTCATCACCGCCGGTGGAGAACCAATTGCACCAGCCTCCCCGCATCCTTTGGTTCCCAATGGATTGGTCGTGCATGGCGTGCAGACATGGCCGATATTGAACATCGGCACATCATCGGCCCGTGGCATTGCGTAATCCATGAAGGAGCCCGAGAGCAGCTGGCCTGACTCCGGGTCATAGACACAGTTTTCCATCAAAGCCTGGCCGATGCCTTGCACGAGCCCGCCATGGACCTGGCCCTCGACGATCATTGGATTAATGATGGTGCCGAAATCATCAACTGCCGTGAAGCGATCGATGCGGACCTCGCCCGACTCGGGATTGACTTCAATTTCGCAGATATAGGTGCCTGCCGGAAAGGTGAAGTTGGTGGGGTCATAAAACGCAGTCTCATTCAGCCCCGGCTCGAGTTTGTCCAGCGGATAGTTGTGCGGCACATAGGCGGTCAGCGAGACCTGGGCAAACGGAATTTTCTTATCGGTGCCCTTGACCGAAAACTCGCCATTGGAAAACTCGATATCGCTATCGCTGGCTTCCATCAGGTGGGCAGCAATCTTTTTGGCCTTGGCCTCGATCTTATCCAGGGCCCGCATGATGGCCGCACCGCCCACAGAAATCGAACGGGACCCATACGTGCCCATGCCAAATGGCACGCGGCCTGTATCGCCATGCACGACATCAACGTTCTCCACTGGGATGCCTAGGCGCGCTGCCACCACCTGCGCAAACGTGGTCTCATGGCCCTGACCGTGGCTGTGTGAACCGGTAAAGACCGTCACGCTGCCGGTCGGATGTACGCGGACCTCGCCGCACTCAAATAAGCCCGCACGGGCACCCAGTGCTCCAGCGATGTTCGATGGCGCAATCCCGCAGGCCTCGATGTAACTGGAGTAGCCAATGCCGCGGCGCAGCCCCTTTTTCTCAGAGGCCGCCTTGCGTGCGGCATAGCCCGCCACATCGGCAAGTGTTTTGGCCTTCTCGAGACACTGGTGATAGTCCCCGGTGTCGTACTGCAGGGCCACCGGTGTCTGATAGGGAAACTGGGTAATGAAATTGCGCTTACGAATTTCATCTTGGCCCAGGCCAAGATCCCAGGCGGCGCGGGTCACCAGACGCTCCAGCAAATAGGTGGCCTCGGGCCGGCCGGCACCACGATACGCATCCACAGGAGCGGTGCTGGTAAACCAGGCATCGACCTCAACGTAAATCTGCGGCGTGGTGTACTGGCCTGCCAAAAGCGTTGCATACAAGATGGTCGGTATCGCAGTCGAGAAGGTCGATAAGTACGCGCCCAGATTGGCATCGGTGTGGACCCGCAGCGCAAGGAACTTGCCCTCTTTATCCATCGCCATCTCGGCATGCGAGACATGGTCCCGGCCATGCGCATCGCTTAAAAACGACTCATTGCGGTCTGCTGTCCATTTCACCGCACGATTGATCTTCTTGGCCGCCCAGGTCACGCAGACATCTTCAGCATACAAATAAATTTTTGAGCCAAAGCCCCCGCCGACATCGGGCGCAATCACCCGGACTTTGTGTTCGGGCAGGCCCATGACAAAGGCAGTCATCAGCAGACGCTCGACATGCGGATTCTGATTGGCGACATACAGCGTGTACTCATCGGAGGCCCGATTAAACGAGCCAATCGCTGCCCGCGGCTCCATTGCATTGGGGATGAGTCGGTTATTGGTGATGTCAATCTTGGTGACATGGGCCGCCTTTGCAAAGGCGGCATCAACGGCAGCCTTATCGCCGATGGCCCACTTGTAGCAATGGTTATCGGGCGCAATATCGTGAAGCACAGGCGCGCCTGATTTTTTAGCATCCAGCACCCCCACGACCGCCGGCAGCACTTCGTAGTCAATCTCCACCAATTCGGCCGCATTGCGGGCCTGCTCGAGCGTTTCCGCAATCACCATCACCACATGGTCACCCACATAACGGACCTTGCCCTGGGCAAGGATCGGATGCGGCGGCTCTTTCATCGGCTGGCCATCGGTGCTGGTAATCAGCCAGCCACAGGGCAGCCCGCCGATCTTGTCATTGGCAACATCCTGGCCATCAAAAACTGCGATCACGCCCGGTGCGGATGCGGCTGCTTTTTTATTGATGGATTTGATCTTGGCGTGGGCATGCGGGGAGCGCACAAAGACCGTGTAGCTCATGTTGGCGAGCTGGACATCATCTGTGTATTGGCCTGCGCCGGTAAGAAACCGGATGTCTTCTTTGCGAAGGACTGACTCACCAATATGCGGAAGATTTGCGAAATCGGAAGAACCCATTGTCTTTTCTCCTTAAGCCTTCATTGCGGCAGCGCCCTGCTGAATGGCGCGCACGATGTTGTGATATCCGGTGCAACGGCAGAGGTTGCCTTCGATGTTTTCTCGGATCTGCTGCTCTGAGGCATTGGGGTGCTTGCCGCACAGATCAACGGCATTCATCACCATGCCTGGAGTGCAAAAACCGCACTGAAGGCCATGGCACTCTTTAAAGGCCTGCTGCATGGGATGCAGGCTGCCATCGGCGGCCGCAAGCCCTTCGATGGTGGTGATGCTTTTGCCCTGCGCCTGGGCCAACAAGATGTTGCAGGATTTCACCGCACTGCCATCCATCATGACCGTGCACGCACCGCACTGGGCGGTATCGCAGCCCACATGGGTGCCGGTGAGCCGGAGATTTTCGCGAATCGCGTGGACCAAAAGCGTGTTATCGGGGGCTTCTATCGTGACGGACTTGCCGTTCACCGTGAGCGTTGTCTTCATGCCGGGGGTCTCCTCTTTGGGGATCGCCATCATAGGCACAGGCCTGTCGGCCTGCCAATCGGAATCACCCTGAGCCAGGGGTTTGATGCGCCGCAAAATCACCGGCCTAAAGGCGGGACGGGGTTGTTCCGTAATCCCGGTATCCGATAAAGTAAGTTTCAATCCGCCATGTACTTCGAATCCATCCTGATTTCGCCCACCGAGCGACGCTTCGCGGTCTTTAATGAACGCGGGCAGATGGTTTTTTACACCTCCAGCGTGTTGGCGGCCCGCATGTTCATGGCGGGCAAAAACACCAATATGTGGAGCGGTACTGGCGAGTCAAAGGCCGCCTAAGCGCCCCCTTGGGATCCCCTGTCGCTGCGCCGTTTTGGTGCGGCCTTTCGGCGCAACCGAGACAGCCCCACCCGGCCCGCTTACTGTCCCTGGACCTGCGGCAGCTGCGACTTCAGGTCGCGGGCATAGGCCGCGCAAGAGGTGCGGACCGTGTACCACTCGGAGTTTTGCACCAGCCGGCGGGCCGACTCACAGGCCTGCAGCGTGTCGTAAGGCACGCCAAAATGATGAATCAGCTGATTATTTGAGCTGAGATTAATAAAGACCACCAGTAAGAACTTCATCGCTGACTCCTGTTTTTCCAGATCTGCCCCATGCCGCCCTCTCGGACGCCCCCTCAAAGCCCAACAACGCTGGAGTTCCAGGAGCGAGACCGCTTCGATATGGACTACGGCACAAACACCACCACCCCTTTAGCCAAGTCAGGATTTCCCGAGCTGCCCAATCTGGCCCACGGCAAGCCCTACATGGCCTCCTGGACCAGCGAAATTCAACAATCCTTTGCGCTGCTGCGCTCAAGCCTCGGCCCGCGGATGCCCTTATACAGCTTTGTTGATATCGGCTGCGGCAAGGGCAAGGTGCCGATTGTCTGGCGGCTGTCCTGCGAGGCCGCGGGCATTGAACAACGCATCATCGGGCTGGATTATGTGGCCTCTTTTATCGACATCGCCCGGCAGAACCACCGCAAGGTGTTTGGCTCCGAGGGGGAGTTTATCGCTGCTGATGCGACCAGCTTTCACTATGGCGGACTGGGAAACGGATTGATCGCCTATCTGTACAACCCATTTGATGATGTGATTTTGGACCAAGTATTACGCCAGCTACGCCGCATTCCTTGTGTCGTGATCTACAACATTCCAACCCATGCGGATTGTTTTCCACGGCACGGATTCGAGCTGATTCACCAGCGCCGCGGCGTTAACCAGAATCAAGAGACCAAGATTTTTTCCAATCACCGCAAGCCGACGTCTGCGACATCGGCGCCGCGGTTTTAGCAACGCCTGCCGAGCGCTGGGGCCTTACATTCCCCGGACTGCAATCACGCCCATGCCCGCCACAATCAAAAACAGGGTCATGCCCCCGATTGCATTGGTGGAGATGCGTGCGGCAAGGTTATGGCTGTCGCCCGAGGCCCGGCTTTTGCTGGCAAAGGCATTAAAGCCCATGATCACCACCAGCAGGAAGAAGATGATGCCCAGCACCACCGGCACATTATCATTGGGTCCGTCCGATGCGAGGCTGATCATCACGAAGGCAACGATGACCGACAAGAGCGCAAAGGCGATCGGAACAAGCTTGGTAAAGAGGCTGCTTTTTTTCATGGTGGCTCCTTGAGGGAAGGGAGACGGAGAGCCCTAAATCTACCCTGATGTATGGCCCGGAATCAAGGAAAATCCTCTGGCCAGCCGCCGCAGAGCATTTAATTTTTTAATCCACTGACCAAAACGATGAAGACACTGTCCACCGAAGAACGCAATCAAGCGCTATCCCGACTGTCGGGCTGGGAATTTCAAAACGATCGTGGCGGCCTGATACGCCGTGATTTTCGCTTTGCCGATTTTCCTTCCGCCTTTGCATTCATGACCCAGATGGCGATCTACTCCGAATCGGTCGGCCATCACCCGGAATGGTTCAATGTCTATAACCGGGTCACGGTCACCCTCACCACCCATGATGCGGGCGGCCTGACTCAAAAAGATATTGACTGGGCACTTCAGGCGGATCATCGGGCCCGATGAATCTTGCCCGGCTGCTGATCCGTTGGGGCGCGCTTAAGCCCGATCAGCCTGCGCTATTTTTCGGCACATCGGTCTGGGCCACATTTGGCCAGTGGACTGCGCGTGCGGCGGCCTTCGCGCTGGCGTTTCGCAATTTGGGATTGAAGCCCGGCGATCGGGTGCTGCTCTTTGCACAGAATCATCCGCGCTACCTTGAGGTGCTGATGGGCTGCTGGTGGGCTGGCCTGGTGGCGATCCCGGTGAATGCCCGACTGCACCCAAAAGAGGTCCAGTGGATCATCGATAACGCTAAGCCGCGTATTGGTTTTTTTCATCAGACCGTCGATGGCGCCAACTTCAGCGGACTGGAGAAGTGTTTTGAATTCGAGTCTGCTGCGCTGGATGCCGTGCTGGCCCCGGCGTTGGCAGAAAGCGTGATCACCCGCGAGGTCGTGCTTCACGATACCGCTGCCGATGACACTGCCTGGCTTTTTTACACCAGCGGCACAACAGGCAGGCCCAAAGGCGTGCAGATCACGGCGCGCAATCTGATGACCATGGGCCTGTGCTATTTCACCGATGTTGATTTCATCACGCCCAATGACCTCATGGTCTATGCGGCCCCGATGTCGCACGGCGCGGGCTTATATTGCATTCCGCATCTGATGGCAGGCGCACGTCATGTGGTGCCGCAATCCGGCGGTGTTGATCCGGCTGAACTGTTTTCCTTGGGCCATACGCTGGGGCCACTATCGACATTTGCGGCACCGACGATTGTCAAGCGGCTCGTGGAATACGCGGCGCAGGCCGGCCTGAGTCTCGATGAGTCTGCGGCCGCATTTAAAACCATCGTCTATGGCGGAGCGCCAATGTATATCGCCGATATCGAGCGGGCCCTCCAGGTCATGGGCCCTCGATTTGTTCAAATTTATGGCCAAGGTGAGACCCCGATGGTGGCCACTGCGCTCTCAAGGCAGCATCTCAGTCAGGTGGATCATCCGCGCTATCGCGAACGCATCGCCTCGGTGGGGGTTGCCCAGACGCCCGTGCAGATTCGAATTGCCAATGCACAGGGCGTGCCACTGCCGGCCGGCGAAGTGGGCGAGATTCTGGTCAAGGGCGACACCGTGATGCGCGGCTACTGGCAGGATCCCGAGGCAACTCGGGCAGCGATTCGCGATTCCTGGCTCTTTACAGGCGATGTGGGCTGCCTTGATGAAGACGGATTTCTAACGCTTAAAGATCGCAGCAAAGACCTCATCATCAGTGGCGGCTCTAACATCTATCCGCGAGAAGTCGAGGAAGTCTTGATGTCGGCAGCAGGCGTTGCCGAGGCCGCGGTCATCGGCACACCTGATCCGCAGTGGGGTGAGGCGGTGGTTGCCTTTATTGTTCCTGCGGCCGGCGTACAGATCGATCCTGCGGCATTAGATCACCACTGCAAAGATCACATTGCGCGTTTTAAACGGCCCAAACGCTACATCCTGACCACAACGCTGCCGAAAAATAATTACGGAAAAATCTTAAAGACTGTCCTGCGTGAGCAGCTGCGCCAGGGCGACTAGCCGCAGGCGCTGCCGATTGAATTTTGATCCGGCTTAGTCAGCCGGCTGCCGGGCGCGCAGCACATTGCGCTGAATCTTTCCGGTGGTGGTCATCGGTAATGCATCAATGAATTCAATTTCCTTTGGGTACTGATATGGCGCGAGCCGCTCTCCCACAAAGGCCTGCAATTCATCAATCAGTGCAGCCGACGCGGTATGTCCCGCCGCCACCACAACAAAGGCCTTTACGACTGCGCCGCGTTCGGCATCTGGCTTGGGAATGACCGCCGCATTAGCGACTGCGGGGTGCTTGACCAGGCAGTTTTCGATTTCACCCGGCCCGACCCGATAGCCCGAGGTTTTAAACACATCATCAGTGCGGCCCTGATAAACCAAATACCCATCAGCATCCATCAGGGCCATATCGCCTGTACGGCACCAAGATTGCAGATCGCGATTGGCAAATTTTGCTTCAGTGGCACGCGGGTTATTCCAGTAGCCCAGAAAGAAAATTGGGTCGAGCACGCCATGGCGATCACGCCGATGGATGGCAACCTCGCCCACCTCGCCCCGCGGCAGGATGCGGCCTTCTTCATCAATCACCTCAACCCGGTGGCCGGGATAGGGCCGGCCCATGCTGCCGCGCTTAGCCGGCCAGCCGACCTGAGAATGACCCAAATGATTCATCGCACCGTTGCCAACGATGTAATTGACCTCAGTCTGGCCAAACATTTCATTGACCACCACATCGAGACGAGATTCGCAGTAGTCGTAGACCGCATCACCAACAGACTCCCCTGCACTCATGATCGCCTGCAGTCCCAACTCAAAATGACGCTTCGGATCAGGATAGGCCTTCATCATCGCTTTTAATGCGGTCGGAAAAAGAAATGAATGGCTCACCGCATGGCCCTGCATCAACTCGAAAGCACGCCGGGGGCTAAATCGGCCAGTAAAGGCAAGGATGGGCTTGCCAAAATAAAGTGTGGGCAGCAGGGCATCCATCAGGCCGCCTGTCCAGGCCCAGTCCGCGGGCGACCAAAAGACTGTCGCATTCAGCGGAAACCAATTCTGGCTCGCGACAAATCCCGGAAGATTGCCAATCAGCGCCCGATGCGGAATCAGCGCCCCTTTTGGCGGGCCGGTCGTTCCACTGGTGTAAAGGAAAAATGCCGGCTCATCGGCGCGTGTGGCAAGCGGCGAGAAACTTGCTGGGCTTTTATCGAGCAGCTGCCGATAGCCATAGTCGCCATCCTGCTCGGCCTGGCCCACACCCATCACCACCACGCCCGGAACCAGCGCACGCGCTGCCAATACATTGGCCATCGCATGCTCATCGGCAAGCACAACCCGCGCGCCACTGTCTCGCAAACGAAATTCAAGGGCCTCCACGCCAAAGAGCATCGACATCGGCATGGCCACTGCGGCCATCTGTGTGATCGCCATGTGGGCCACTGCGGTTTCAAACCGCTGCGGCATCACGATGGCCACCCGATCACCGCGCTTCACACCGAGACGCCTTAAGGCATTGCTGAGCCGATTGGCCTGCGACTGAAGCGCGCCATAGCTGTAACGATCGATCCGGCCTGATTCCTGCTCAACAATCACCGCGGTCTGAGAGGCGGTGCGCGATGAAGCCGCCCATCGTCCGCAGCAGGCCTGCGCAACATTAAAGCGCAGGGGCACTTTCCAGAAAAAATTCTGGTGCAAAAAAGAATAATGGTCGGGAATCGGCATGGGCGACTGCACAGGGGTCTTGGTCGAGATTCTGGCACGCCTGGCAGGCCCCGCGCCTGCCTACTAAACAAAAGGCCCGCAATCGCGGGCCTTTTGGAACAAACCGGAAACTAAGACTTAGGCAGCCTTGAGTGCAGTCGAAGCAGCCTTCAGGCTGGCCTTGGTTGCCGACTGAACATTCTGCTCAACAGCAGCAACAGCCTGCTTGGCGGCCTTCGAGGCGGTCTCGTAGGCAGTGTTCGCAGCGGTCAGGGCTGACTTGACCAGAGCAACACCGCTCTCGGAACCGGCAGGAGCGCTCTTGGAGAACTCTTCCACTGCGGTGGTGATCTTCTCGTTGCCAGCAGCGATTTGTGCCTCGGCCATCTTGGCGTAGGTGTTCACGGTCTCGGACATGATGCCGTAGACAGCGTTGGCGTAGCCGACTGCGCTCTCCATGGTGGGCAGCGCGAAGGAGGACTGCACCTTCACGAAGTCCTGAACATCTTTCACCGACACGAGTGCCTTGAGGTTGTCAGCGCTTTGGCCCATTGCGCCTTTGGCGACTTTGAGCTGCAGCTCAACAAACTTTTCAACGCCGCTGAAAGAAGCGTTGCTCAGGTCAACCATCGTCTCGACGTTGGTCTTGGCGATCTCTACAAACTGCTCGTTTACGTTTTTCATCTTGAACTCTCCAAAGTGTTTTAGGGTTGATTGCTTTTAAAAAAACCGTTTCGACTGCTTGTGAAGCCATGTTGATGCAGCGCACAAACCGAATTTGAACTCATCAATTGGTGCACTGCAACCCCCTATCTCGGTTTTTTTGTCGCAACGCATCATATTTTCATATTGTGGAATAAAGGGTCAGATCAGAGGCTGGATATCCCCTCTTGCGGCGAAATCGAGTCTGCCAATAGATTGGGGGGTGTTGGGCCCACACCACCGCGCGGGCCGCAGCGAACAGGGGGTCACCATGGCAAAAACAATCACGCAGGTCCTTGCACTCCAGAACCGGCCGATTATCTCGGTCACCACCGATGCGACAGTCCGCTATGCGCTTGAAATTATGGCCAGCCACCATATTGGTGCCCTGCCCGTCATCGACGCGGGCCGGCTGGTGGGGATCTTCTCCGAACGGGATTACGCCCGCCAGGGTGAATTGAAAGGCCGCAGCTGCGATGACACCCATGTGCGGCAGATCATGACCGCACCGGTAATTTCAATTAGCCCTGAGACCCAGATCGATGCCTGCATGCAAATCATGACCGATAAGCGCATCCGTCACCTGCCCGTTGTCAAAGAGGACCGTGTCATCGGCATGATTTCCATCGGAGACGTGGTCCGGGAAATGATTGAAGAACAAAAACAGTTAATCTCGCAGCTTGAGGCCTATATCCACGGCTGACCGCCCCAAATCCACGCGCGTCGAAACAATTCCGGCCCATCACTCGACTAGAATATTCAGCATGTGTCGCTTGGCCACCCTACTCCTTAGTCTTTTATTGCCCTTGCAGGCCGTGGCCGGGCTTGTCACTTCACACCACTGCGCAGGGCATCAGGATGCAGCCGCATCCGCGATGATGCATGCGGCCGGTCATCTTCAGATCGACCACAGCGGCCAAGATTGTCAGGGCCATGACTGCTCCAGCCCAGCTGGAACCGAGCCCGCCGCCACTGGGGGTGTATGCCAAGACTGTGTCGGCTGCGTGAGCTGTTCAATTGCAGTGAACTCTTCTCGAATCGAATCGACTCCGGCCCCCAATCTTTCCCCGCAGGCCTTTTGGCCCGAAATGCAAAGCGGGGTAATACCAAGCGTCGAAACACGCCCACCCATCACATCCTGACCTCTCGCTAAAGCACGCCAGCACTTTTGCTGGACTAACGTATTGCTGAAAGGACAGATGATGCAGATGCATTCACATGGGCATGACGCCCATCACCCACCAACCGGCCGGCCAAATCAAGCCCTGCCCGATGGGCCTGCTGGCTGGAGCAGCCGACATCAGGCCGTAAGGCAAGCCGGTGGCTGGCGCCAACTCCTCAAGGAGCCCATCGATAAACGGGCATGGGATCACCAGTTTTCAGGCGAGATTTCAAGCGAGACGCTCTTGTCACGCAGCGTTGCACTCACGCCAGGCGTTCTGCCCGAACTTCTTGCAATCGGCCATCAAAGCCCCTTGTGGTCGCTGGAGCCGAGCCGTCGCCGAATGCTGGGAAGTCTTGCCCAACAGCAGCATCACGCATTTGAGGTGATTGCCAAAGCATGGGCGGCACAACAGGGCTGGCTCATCAAGCTTCAAATTGCCGACGTGCGCGATATTCAAGCCGAGCTTGCCGCTCGAATGACGGCAGCCGGTAATTGGCCCAAAAAAGAGCAGCTGGAATGGTTCGCCAAGAAAAATAGAGCGCTCGATTCGCTTGATGATTCGCGACTAACGGGAGAACGGCTATTTTCAGAGCTTCGTCTTTCGCTGCAGCTGGGGCAGGCGTCGCTGGAATTTACCCAAACAAAGCTTCAGACACCGGTCCTCTGGGGTCTCGGGGGCCGAGCGGTGGATCAGCAGCCGCTCAAAGATCGGGCACAGCGCGCAGTGCAAAAAACTCCTGGGCCTGCAGGGCCGCCGCTGGATCTGTGGCGCAGCTATCAGGCCACACTGCTCGGCCTTGAGCAGGCAGCGGCCGCAGGCCGATCTCTTCATCGCGAAAAAGAAGTCGCTGAATTAGCCGCGACTCTACTTGCCGAGGCGCTGCTGGAATATAACGGTATGTTCATCAGTACTTTTTCGTTGCTGGATCATCAGATCGAAAAACTTGAAGCCGATAAAGAGGTTGTCCAGGCGACTGCGGTACTTCTGCAGCAGCAAAGTGCGCAAAAACGTACCGCTGTACAAACGCTACTTCTTGAAACAGATTTCGGGGTGCGATCATGAATCGACGCCGTCAATTTATGGGCCTCACAGCAGCGATTGGCGTTGGGGGTCTGATGGTGAACCGATCCAGTCTCGCTGGATTGCCAGAGCCCGTATCGCAAATATCAGCAGGCACTCAAGGACCGCTCAGGGGAGATCACGAGGCAATTTATCAGCCGGTAGTGACATTAAACGGCTGGACCCTGCCATACCGACTCCGAAACGGCGCAAAGGAATTCCACTTGGTTGCAGAGCCAGTAGTCCGAGAGATGACCCCAGGGTTTCGTGCCCATCTGTGGGGGTATAACGGACAGTCCCCAGGGCCGACGATCGAGGTCGTCGAGGGCGATCGCGTCCGGCTTTTTGTAACCAACCGACTGCCGGAGCACACCTCGATTCATTGGCACGGCCAGCGACTGCCCAATGGGATGGATGGCGTAACCGGCCTGAATCAACCGGGTATTCCGCCTGGGCAGACGTTTGTTTACGAGTTTGTTGCCCGACGTCCCGGCACATTCATGTACCACCCCCATGCCGATGAGATGACCCAGATGGCGATGGGCATGATGGGTTTTTGGGTAACACATCCCAGAAAAGTAAGCCGACTGATCGAAAAAGTAGATCGGGACTTTGTTTTTTTGCTCAGCAGCTACGACATTGAGCCTGGCAGTGCGACCCCCAAGATCATGACCATGTTGGATTTCAATCTCTGGACTTGGAATAGCCGAATCTTCCCCGGAATTGACTCACTCAATGTTCGGCTGAATGATCGTGTTCGGATTCGGATTGGCAACCTCACCATGACCAATCACCCGATTCATCTGCATGGCCATGAGTTTGAAGTCACTGGCACAGATGGGGGTCCGACACCACCCGGGAGCCGCTGGCCCGAGGTGACTGCCGATATTGCAGTGGGGCAGATGCGGCAGATTGAGTTCATCGCCTCCGAGGAGGGGGACTGGGCCTTTCACTGTCACAAATCCCACCACACGATGAATGCCATGGGCCATGACGTCCCCACACTCATCGGCATCGATCACCGGGGTCTGGTTGGACGCATTCGCGGACATATTCCTGACTACATGCCGATGGGCGAGCGCGGCATGGCCGATATGGCAGAAATGGAAATGGAACTTCCGGCCAATACTGCGCCGATGATGACCGGCCAGGGGCCGTTTGGCTCGGTGGAGATGGGTGGAATGTTTTCAATGGTGAAAGTCCGCAAATCACAGCGGCCGGGCGATTACAGCGATCCGGGCTGGTATCAGCATCCGAAGGGCACGGTCGCCGGCCCCGCTGCCCAGGCCGAGGCGCCAGCAGCCGCAAGTGCGCCAAGCAGTCCTGCCAAGGTGACTTCGCCGACGGCGCAGCCCCCCGTCGAGGTTCGTATTCAAAAACCCAATAGCCACAAGCACTAGGAGCCCTGAAATGAATCCAAAAGCCAATTTTAAAAAATCAAATCTCTTGACCGAGCGGCGCATGGCCATCGCTGCACTCGCTGTCTTGGCGGCAGCGCCTGCTGTAACGCTGCGGGCCCATGGGCCACAGGCTGGCCATCATGGCCATGGAGCGAAAACAGCACCGGCCGAGCAAATGCCCTGGGGTATCGCCGGTTCGGCCCGTGCAGTGAGTCGCACCATTGCGATCGACATGAGCGATGACATGAAATTCTCTCCAAACCGACTGCGGATTCAGCTTAACGAGACAATTCGCTTTCAAGTCCGAAATCGCGGGAAAGTGATGCACGAGATGGTGATTGGCGAACCCAAGACCCTCAAAGAGCATGCGGAGTTGATGAAAAAGCATCCCAATATGGAGCACGATGAGCCCTACATGGCCCATGTCTCGCCGGGTAAGCGGGCCGATCTGATCTGGACCTTTAATCGGGCCGGTAAATTCCAGTTCGCCTGCCTGGTGCCGGGCCATTTTGAAGCGGGCATGATCGGTGAAATTGAGGTCACCGGATGAGGCCAGCCGCACACCCAATCTGGAAAGCCATCTGTTTCCTGTCGGTCCTTATTTCGGTCAGCGGACAGGCCTCTGAAGAGTGGGTCTCAGGCACGGTTCGCCGCATTGATTCCGATCAACAGAAGGTGACGATTCAGCATGAAGAAATTAAAAGCCTGCAAATGCCTCCAATGCGGATGGTCTTTCGTGTCGGCTCCGCCGAACTGTTGCAGGGCCTCTCTGTGGGCGACGCCATTGAATTTACGGTAGCAGAGCAGTCGGGTGCCTATGTGATTTTGAAAGCAAAAAAGAAGCCCTAACCGCTGCGCCGAATCGCTTGTGCCAGAATTCCCACTCAGAATGGAGAAACCGTGGGGAATCGCGCACTCAAATCATTGCTTGCGGCAATCGCCATCTTGGCGCCGCTCTCCGCCACGTGGCCCGCATCCACGAGCGTTGCGGTTGCCGCCAACTTCGCCGCCCCCATGCGGTCACTGGCCCAGAGTTTTGAGAAAAATACCGGCCATAAAGTCAGCGTCGCACTTGGTGCCACAGGCCAGCTGTATGCCCAGATTAAAAATGGCGCACCTTTTGATGTTCTGCTTGCCGCCGACGATGAGACACCAAAACGACTTGAGGCCGAAGGGCTCGCAGTCTCGGGGTCGCGTGCCACCTACGCCATCGGCCGGCTTGTGCTCTGGAGTAAACGCGACGGGCTGATCGATGCCAAAGGCGAGTTTCTGAGCACCGGCCGCTTTGATCGCATTGCAATTGCCAGCCCCAAGCTTGCGCCCTATGGCCTTGCCGCAATTGAAGTCCTTGAAAAGCTTGGCCTGACACAAACCATCAAACCAAAACTTATTGAGGCCAGCAATATCACCCAGGCCCATCAGTTTGTCGCCTCTGGCAATGCCGAAATCGGATTCGTAGCCCTCGCCCAGGTCGCCGAGGGTGGAAAAATCAAATCAGGATCCGGCTGGATCATCCCCGAGTCGCTGCATTCGCCGATTCAGCAAGACCTGGTCTTACTCCAGCGCGGCAAAGCAAATCCGGCCGCCCAACAACTCATCGAATTTTTGCGTAGCGAAAACGCAAAGGCAGTCATTCGAGCTTATGGATACGCCCTGCCATGACGATCTCTCCCGACGCCTGGCAGGCAATCGGCCTGACGCTTCAGCTGGCCACCGCCACCACAGTGGTTTTACTGCTCATTGCAACGCCACTGGCCTGGTGGTTATCGCAGACCAAGTCTTCTTTACGGGCCCCCATTGGCGCGCTGGTGACTCTTCCGCTTGTTCTTCCGCCGACGGTGCTTGGCTTTTATATTTTGATCGTGCTCGGCCCCGAGGGGCTGATCGGTGAGATCACGCAAGCCCTTGGCCTGGGGCTCATGTCGTTTTCATTTAGTGGACTGCTGATTGGCTCGGTCATTTTTTCTTTACCGTTTGCAGTTCAGCCAATTCAATATGCCTTTGAGGCGATTGGCCGCCGGCCCATGGAAGTCGCCGCAACACTTCGGGCGCGGCCCATTGACGCATTTTTCTCCGTGGCCTTGCCGCTTGCCAAGCCAGGGCTTTTGACAGCCACGGTGCTCACCTTTGCCCATACGGTGGGCGAATTCGGCGTGGTGCTCATGATTGGCGGCAATATTCCGGGCGAGACTCGGGTGGTCTCGACACAGATCTATGGCCACGTAGAGGCCATGGAATATCGCCAGGCCCATGGGCTGGCGGCTGGCATGGTGCTGTTTTCGTTTGTGGTGCTGATTGCGCTGGCGCGGCTTAAGAAACGCGCCGATCGGATCTTGCCATGAATGATGCTTTTGGGCTGGAGCTGAAATTTACATTGCAGAGATCAAACTTTTCGCTTGATGTTGATCTCACACTTCCTGCCGCCGGCATCACAGTAATTTTCGGTCCATCGGGCTGCGGCAAAACAACACTCTTGCGCTGCGTGGCGGGTCTGGAGCGGCCTACAGGAGTCCTGCGCGTCTCAAATTCAGTTTGGCAAGACAGCGCGGCCGGACTCTTTAAGCCGACCTGGCAGCGGGCAGTGGGCTATGTATTTCAAGAGGCAAGCCTTTTTGAGCATCTCTCGGTAGCGCAGAACCTCGAATTTGGTCTGTCGCGAGCAAAGCATCCCGGCGGCAGAGACGCCCTCAATAGCGCAATTGATTTACTCGGGATTGAGCACCTGCTCGCACGCAGGCCTGAGGGTCTTTCGGGTGGTGAGCGGCAGCGGGTGGCCATCGCCCGGGCGTTGGCCACAGCGCCCAAGTTATTACTTCTTGATGAGCCGCTGGCATCACTGGATATCGCAAAAAAGAAAGACATTATCCCGTGGCTTGAACGGCTGCATCACGAACTCAGAATTCCTGCGCTCTATGTCACCCACTCGCTTGATGAGCTTGCAAGGCTCGCCGACCATGTCGTGATTCTTGAGCAAGGCCGGGCCAAGGCAAGCGGCGGGGTCGCACAGACCCTCAGTGATGCAGGCATTGCCCAGATGATTGGTGATGAAGCAGGCATCATGACCGAGGGCATGGTGGTAGATCGACATTTAACCGATCACTTGGCCCGCATTCGTTTTGATCAAGGTGAGGTCTGGGTTCGGGATGACGGCCAGCCACTTGGGCAGCAAGTCCGGATTCGTATTCTGGCCCGCGATGTCAGCCTCTCCCTTTCCGAGGATGATCAAAGCACCATTCAAAATCGTATTCGGGGTGTGATTCATTCTATTAGCGATGATCGGCATCCTGCCCAATGCCTGATCAGCGTGCGCTGTGGCGAGACCGTACTCCTTGCCCGCGTTACCCGGCGCGCACTCAATCGCCTAGGACTGGCGGTCAGTCAGCCCATTTGGTGTCAAATCAAGTCTGTTGCACTTCTTGAGTAAGCCCATCTCTTCGTTAAAAGCATCCTGGCGGATGCACTGCGCACACGCCGCGGTTGTCTTTGCCATCACAATGCTAAATGCATCACCGGCCTTCGCAATGCCTGAGCGCGGCGTGATGACCCTGCAGGATGCAACCCCCTTGCAGATTCGGGTCTGGTCGGCCGCGACACCGCGGCGCATTGTGATTGGCGTTCATGGGTTTAACGACTACAGCAAGGCCTTCGATCCCCTGGCCCGCAGCTTGGTTGCTGATCTGCAAGCAACTGTCTACGCCTATGATCAGCGCGGCTTTGGCGCAAACCCCAGCCCCGGTGTCTGGCCGGGTGCAGATCGGCTGATTGATGATTTACGCGAGGTCGTTGACCAGCTGCGCGATCGACACCCCGGCCTGCCGATCACCGTGATCGGAGAGAGCATGGGCGGCGCCGTTGTGCTTCGGGCCAGTACTGAGTCGCCGGGGCTGCCAGTGGGTCAACTTATTCTGAAGGCGCCCGCCCTCTGGGGCGCAGAGACCATGCCGTGGTATCAGCGGGCGGGCCTGCAGATGATGAATGCGGTCGCGCCCAATTTCACTTTCTCCGGACGCGGCGTGCGTGCGCTTGGAATTAAACCCACCGATGATCCGGAAGTCGCGCGCGACTTAAGCCGTGATCCGCTTTTTATTAAAGAGACTCGGGTCAGCAGCCTCGTTGGGGTCACAGACCTGATGGGCCAGGCGCTACATCATCCGATGTCTTTTCCCGCGCCCACATTGGTGTTGTATGGGCTTAACGATCGCATCATTCCGCATGCCCCCGTTTGCAGCTGGCTGTCGCGATTGGATGGCGAAAGCTCAAGCCTTCCAGGCCATGTTCAGTTTTTGATTTATCCAGAGGGCTGGCATCTGCTCACGCGACAGCTGCGTGCCGCCGAGGTCATTCGGGACATCACCCAGTGGATTCGATCATCCGCGCTCCAACAGCGCGTGGGATCGTTGCCGGCAGGGCCAACAGCAGGCATTGCCCCACTTGCCGTTCAGGCCGCCCGACAGAAAGTCTGTCAGCGCTAAATTCTAGGCGGCGGCCTGCTGCATGCGACGCCACTTCTGAACAATTGCGCAGAGGCTATCTAAGCCATCAGTCAGCGCGGCAGGACCTGGCTGCAGAATTAGCGGGCTTTTAATTTCGAAGAGCATTGCGTTGGCGACCGCCGGAATCTCATGCCAGCCAGGCCGCTGCGCGACCTGCTCTGGCCGAAATTTCTTCCCGCACCATGAGCCCACGATCACATCTGGCGCCCGATCAATCACGGCATTTGGGTCTTGGATGATGCGGTCCTTGCCGAGGCTGCAGGCCGAGAGCTCCTGAAAGCAATCCTGGCCACCGGCGATTTCAATGAGCTCGGAGACCCATCGAATGGCAGAGATCATGGGGCTATCCCATTCCTCAAAATAGACCTTGGGCTTGGGCCCCTCGGCTGCCGAACGTGCTGCCAGGCTTAGACGATCCGCAAGACGACTGACGAGTGCATCAGCTTTTTCTTGCACTCCGACGATACGGCCCACCATCGCAATCATCTCGAGAATTTCTTGAACACTGCGGTGATTCAGGATGTGAACGGCAACGCCTCGACGGGCCAGATCGGCGGCGATCTCGGCCTGCAGATCGGAAAATGCAAACACCAAATCTGGCTTGAGCTCCAAAATCCGGTCAATCTTTGCCGAGGTAAATGCGCTGACCTTCGGCTTCTCGCGCCGGGCCTGTGCTGGTCGAACCGTAAAGCCCGAAATCCCCACGATCCGGTCCTGCTCGCCGAGGAGATACAGGGTCTCGGTAGTTTCCTCGGTGAGGCAGACAATGCGTTGTGGGCCGCGGGGCAAGGCAATCATTGATTCACCGATTCAGCCCGCACCTTTGGCTGAGAAAATAACCGTACGACCAATACAACTATGCCGATGGCCGCCAAGACATGCTTCAGTGTGTGGCCTGAAACCAGTCCCAACGTGATTTCAAGAATCCTGCTGTCGAGCACCTCTGCAAGCTTCGCTAGCCCGTAAAAAAGCAAAAGCCCTGAAAAGTTAAGGCCAGAACTATGGAGCGATGGCCGCCAGCAAAATACCGCGATCATTGCGACACCGCCGAACTGCAGCACTGCATAGGGCGTTAAATTTCCCGAAGCATTCCAGACCCAGACCGTCAGCGGTCCGAGAAACAAAAGACCGATCATGATCCCTATCGCCAGTCGCACCGATACGCGATCGGCGGCCAACAAGGCGAGTGCAGCAGCAAACGACAGTGACATGGCAAGCCGATCAACGGCCAGCCGCGAATCACTCGGTGCAAGGTGATAGAACATGCTGGCCAAGCCCGTGAGCAGCACGCCGATCAGTAACGCGGCAACCAGCCGGCAGATCAGCGGATTGAGCGCTGGGCCTCGATGATTCACTAACTTCCAAAGTCCCCAGACGCCAGTGATAAGAAAGGCTAGGTTACTGAGGGTATCCGCAGCGTTGGGGACTGGGCCCCAGGGGCGCCGATCGGCAAAGGCGTGATAACTCTGATCCTGGCCAATCGGCGGCAAGAACAATGCGCAGCCAATTAATAGGCAGACACAAGCGATAAAAAATTTCTCGGGCCAGTCCCTCATGGGGGGATTATGGGCCGCCTTGCTGGCCCACCGAATCAGGCCGGTTAATTCAGAGCCACTGTTCCTTCACAGCCACCACCATCAGCGTGAGGGCCAATAGTCCGAGATAGATTTTTCCGGCGTTGTCGTTAAGAAATCGAACTGCAACATCCTCTAGTGTGCGATTTCGGGGCGGGGACCACTGGGGTTGGGGCTGAATCATGAGGGGGACCTCCGGGTTGGGGATGATCTGAGGGTTCTCGGAACCGCCGGGTGCGCCGACAGTCCGTCAATTAGGCAGGGGCCCTCCCCAATTGTCAATCTGTATTTACAGCCTAAATGTAAATCTTATCTACCGCGACGCAGAAGATTCCCCGGCCCGTCGCTCAACTCTCAGAATCCAGAGATGCAGCGCAATGCCGATCGCTGTGAAAAACAGCATCAATAGGCTGGCATTCATTGCCCCCTGATGGGACACCAGCCCAACTGAAAAGCCACCCAGGGCCCCGACCCACTGCTGCATCAGTCCCGCCATGCCGGCGGCGGCGCCGGCAAGCGCTGGATTTAGGCCCACTGTTGCGGTCAGGGTTGGCGGCACCATCAGTCCATGGCCAAGGCCAACAAACATCACCGGCAGGGCAAAGGCCAAGGCGGAGTCCCAGCCCAAAGCGCTTAAGGCCCACATCAAGACCACGCCCACAATTGATAGCCCCTGGCCAATCAACATGATGCTGGATTCGCCAACGGTACGAACCAATCGGCTGGTTAAAAAATTGCCCAAGATATAAAAAATGGGGCCGGCCATGATGTACCAGCCCACGCCAGCAGGCCCAACGTCATAACTTTTTAAAACGCTCGGCGCGCCACTGAGAAAAACGTAAAACACCGCCGTGGTTGACCCCAAGAGGGTGACATAGGCCAGAAATCCGGGCTGGCGCAGCAGTGTTGCGTACGCCGTCAACATCTCCAGAATCCAATGCTGGCGATCTGCACCCTTCGCCTTCTGGTTCACAGGAAGCAGTCTCGCAGCAGTGATAAAGAGCAGCAGTGACAGCACTGCCATCAGCACAAAGTTCGCCCGCCAGCCGAGCCACTCATGGATTGCGCCCCCGATTACCGTGCCCAATGGCGGCGTAACACCGAGCGCCATACCCACAAACGCCATCACACGCGTGCGATCAGATCCACCAAAGAGATCCTGCACAAGCGCACGGCCTATCGCGATGCCGGCGGCACTTCCCGCGCCTTGAATGGCCCTGGCAACGGTGAGCGTGACAATGTCATTGGCGAGTGCTGCAAGCACTGCGCCAATCCCCGCACAGCACAGGCCAGTCAGCAACACTGGCCGACGGCCAAAACGATCCGACAGCGGTCCGTATAAAAGCTGCAGCCCGCCATAGGTCATCACATAGACGCTGAACGTTAACTGCACCGCGGGCTGGCTGGCATTAAAAATCTCACCCCAGTCCTGCATTGAGGGCAGGCAAATCGTCATGGCCATGAGGCCAAAAGCGATCTGCACCAGCAGATTGGCAATCCGCGCGCCTCGGCCCTCGGCGGAACTCAAACCACCGGCCTTCGTTTGAAAGGAAGTTCCGGCCTCATCTGATCATGACACCGCTCAAAGCTGCAGGCCCGCTTTACCCTTGAGCTTAAGAATCTGACGGGCATCCTCTGGGCTGGCAATCTCAAGATTCAGCGCCTCGAGGATTGTGCGGATGCGCGCAACCTGCTCGGCGCTTGACTGCGCAAGCTTGCCCGGGCCGATCCAAAGAGAGTCCTCTAGGCCCATCCGAACATGGGAGCCCATCGCAGCGCCAATGGTGGCAAGGGGTAACTGGTTTTTACCCGCACCAAGAATCGACCACTGATAATCCTCGCCAAATAATCGATCCGCTGTTCGCCGCATGTGCATGAGGTCCTCGGGATGAGGACCAATACCGCCAAGAATCCCGAAAACCGACTGTACAAATAGCGGCGGTGTCGCCAGCTTCCGGTCTAAGAAGTGGGCGAGATTGTAAAGGTGGCTGATGTCATAACACTCAAATTCAAACCGCGTGCCATTTTCGGTTCCTCGGCGCAAAATTGTTTCGATATCCTGAAACGTGTTTTTGAAAATCAGATTACGACTCTTCTCGAGATGCTCACGCTCCCAGTCGTATTTGAAATCCCTGAATCGCTCCAGCATCGGAAAAAGGCCAAAGTTCATCGAACCCATGTTCAACGATGCCACCTCTGGCTTGTAGGTCATGGCAGGCCGCATCCGATCCTCGATCGTCATATGCGGGCTGCCGCCCGTGGTGAGATTGATCACCGCATCAGTTTCTGCATGCAGCCGCTCAAGAAAGGGCCGAAAGACCTCTGGGTCTTGTGTCGGCCGACCATCTGACGGATCTCGGGCATGCAAATGCAGTATGGCCGCGCCTGCACGCACCGCAGCGATGCCCGCCTCGGCGATTTGATCTGCCGTCACGGGCAGATGCGGCGACATACTTGGGGTATGGATCGCGCCGGTCGGGGCGCACGTAATAATGACTTTCCTGGACCTCGATGCCATGGCTTGCGATCCTCCCGTGGGCTTAGCGTTACAGCGCCCCTGAATTAAAGAATTGATGCGACACGATCAAAATCAAGACGAATATTTCTTGGGTAGATTCCTTTTGGGTCTGCGACACCAATATTCATCAAGAAATTAACTTTCCAGTCTCCTTTGGGAAAAAATTCCGCGTTGACCTTCCCCGCATCAAAGCCCGACATCGGCCCACAGTCATAGCCGAGGGCCCGGGCAGCCATCAAGAGGTATGCGCCTTGCAGTGAGCCATTTCGGAACGCTGCCTCCTGGGCGGCGGCGGCGTTATTCGCATAAATTGGCTTGGCATCATAAGCGGGGAATAACTGGGGAAGATGCTCATAGAACTGCGTGTCGAAGGCAACAATCACTGTCAATGAGGCCGCTTCAACCTGCGGCACATTGCCGGGGCTCAGGGCGGGCATTAGCCGTTGCTTTGCATCGGCGCTACGCAGAAATACAAATCGCGCGGGGCTGGCGTTAAATGCTGTCGGCCCCCACTTCATGGCTTCGTAGAGCGCATGAATATCGCTATCTGAAATGGTGTGCGGGACGAATGCATGTGCTGTATGGCCATCGCTGAAAAGCTGGGCTAAAGCGTCAGATGAGAGCTTTGATTTCATTTCACTTCCTTGGAGAGATAAATTAACGGTGAGGGCCTGGCCCTCATTTTACGCCAACCGTAAATCGCCAGCCCTTAGGGGCGCATGAATTGCTGCGCGAGCGCGATCAGACTCTGGTCACTTCCACGGGGGCCCAAGATGGATATGCCAAGCGGCACGCCCGCACGCGCCACAAGGGGTAAGGAAATTTGTGGGCAGCCGGAGAGGCCGGCTACGCAAAGCAGCTTAAGTGATCGACTCCGATAGTCTTCGAGCGACGATTCTGGCGTGCTGCGCATCGGCGCACAGTCAGGCATGGTCGGAAAAATCAATACACTGTTGGCTCCCAGTAAAGAGTCAATATACGCCACAAACTTTGCACGAAAGCTTCGGGCGGCATGGACCTCATCGAGGGTAACCGTCTTTGACCAGGCAAATCGCTCCGCTACTCCCGGGCCAAGTACCGGCGAATAACGCTCGATAAAATCGCCATGACTTTCCCAGGCCTCACGGCCCTGAATCCTGCGAAAGCTCAGCGTCATTGCATCAAAATTCTCCAGCACCACTTTGACCGATTGAGCGCCACCAAGATGCTGCTGTATGGGTTCGACAGCCGCCCGTGCTGACGGTGCAGCCTCAGCGGTAAGCAGTTCCCAAAGATCTGTCGGCATCAGCATCCGCGGATGCTTGAGTGGTTGTGTATCGACGCCAAGCAAAACTTTCCCCACCGCTGCGAACGGCTCAATGTCTTTTGCAAACCAGCCCGGTACATCAAGACTGGGCGCTAAAGGAAGACAGCCTTCCGAAGACAGCCTTCCGTGGGTCGGCCGCAGACCAATCAGCCCGCAGTGGCTTGCGGGAGCGCGCACTGAGCCTCCGGTATCCGTGCCCAGTGCAAAATCGGCGCATCCTAGACTCACAGCAGACGCGGAACCCGAGGACGACCCACCGCTTAGCCGATCCGGTGCCGCGCCGTTAATAGGTGCACCGAAATGGGCATTACTGCCATTTAAAGAAAATGCCAACTCATCGGTTACGGTCTTTCCAACAAACGACGCGCCTGCGGCAAGTACTTGGTCGACGAGCCTTGCATGCTGTGTTTTTATTCCTGATGCGGCCAGCAGAATCGGCTGACCACCGCTTGTGGGATAGCCTGCGACATCAAAGAGATCCTTGACAGCGAAGCTTAGCCCCAGCAAGTCACCCGAATCCGCATGCGCTACCGGCGACTCGGGATAGGCCATAAAGGCCCGGATCTGGTCTGGGGTGCGGCCCGACTTCAAATACGGCCCAAGGCTTTCAGAATCTTCTCCGGAGTAAACGGCTGCGCGGTGACCGAAGCGTTAAACGGCGCCAACGCATCGTTGATCGCATTCATGATGGCCCCAGGCGCGCCGGCAGTTCCCGCCTCGCCGGCGCCTTTTGCGCCCAGAAGAGATGTTTTGGTCGGTGTCTGAACATGACTGACCTCAATGTCGGGCATCTCGTTGGCCATCGGAACCAAATAATCGGCAAGACTTCCGTTACGCAGCTGGCCGCTCTCATCGTAGAGGCATTCCTCATAAAGCGCCCCGCCGATGCCCTGGACGATCGCCCCACGCATTTGCTCATCGACTAACATTGGATTGATCACCCGGCCACAGTCTTCCACGGCCCAGTGCTTGAGCAGCTTCACCATGCCGGTGTCAGGATCAACCTCTACATAGGAGAGCTGCACACCATTGGTCCAGATAAACGGGTAATCACGCTGAACATAATGGCGCGTGACGGTTAATTCGGGAGTAAATCCGGCCGGCAGCGTATCGGATCGGAAATATCCAACCCGGCCCAGCTCGGGAAACTCCAGCAAGGCAGCCTCGGTCTCGGCATCCACCACCACGCCCTCACGAATCGTGAGCGATGTGATGGGCCGCGATAGCATCGCACTCGCAAGCTTTAAGATGTTTTCCCTGAGTGCGAGACCTGCCTGTAAGACCGCCTCGCCCCCGATGCCCGCACCGCGAGAGGCCCAGGTGCCCCCACCGTAGGGCGTTACATTCGTATCACCCGTGATGATCTTCACCTGCGCGATCGAGACCCCAACCGCATCGGCTGCAATCTGCGCGTAGATACCCTCCGCGCCCTGGCCCTGCTCTCCCACACTGACAAGAACCGTTACACCACCTTTTGGATCGAGTCGTACGGTGGCGCCATCCTGAGAGGCGATTCTGGCGCCCCCTACGCCATAAAACGCAGCGCTCGGGTTGGTCAGCTCGATGACGGTCGATAGCCCAAGGCCGCGATAGATGCCCTGCTTTCGCAGCTGGGCCTGCTCTTCACGAAGCGCTCGGTAGTCGGCAAACCTTTCCATCTTCCTTAAACATTCTTCGTGGGAAAGAATTTCTAACTTGATTCCCGAGGCCGCCGTATACGGATAGGCGTCATCTGGGATCACATTTTTCTTACGGATATCTAAGGGGTCCATGCCCAGCATGCGGGCTGCCTTATCGACAAGGCCTTCGGTAATCGCACATGCAATCGGATGGCCAACGCCGCGATACTGGCAAGTCGGCGTCTTATTGAGAAATACCACCTTAAGATTGGCCCGATATTGCTTGTGCTTGTAAGGACCGCCTGTGATGTTGACGACTTGATTGCCCTCGATTGCACTGGTTCTCGGGAACATTGAATAAGGTCCGATACCCGTTAAATCATCAATCTCGAAGGCCAGAATTTCCCCGGATTGACTCACCGCAATCTTGCCCTTCACACGATGCTCGCGGGCGTGAATATCACTGACAAATGACTCGAGACGATCAGCCACAAACTTGACCGGCCTGCACAACAGAATCGAGAGCGCGACTGTGGCGAAATCGTCTGGATAGGCATGGACCTTAATGCCAAATGATCCGCCGACATCTTTGCAGATCACACGAATTGAGGACTCCGGAATATCGAACTGTCGCGAATACAGATCCTGCATCATGTGCGGTGCCTGCTGCGCGTGGTAGACCGTCAGGCTATGCTCAGCAGGGTTGTAATCGGCAATCTGGCAGCGCGGCTCTAATGTCACCCCGGTGTGCCGGCCGAAGTAAAAGGTTTCTTCCGCAACCACGTGGGCCTGAGAGAACGCTTCGTCAACCCCGCCCGTATCCAGCTGCCGCGTAAAGCACAGGTTATCTCCGAGTTCGGGATGAATTACTGGAGTCTTCGGATCGAGTGCGGTCTCCATCTCCAGAGCCGCTGGCAACGACTCCCATTGAACATCCAAAAGCTGTAAGGCGTCTTCGGCCTGCACGCGTGTCTCGGCAACCACGGCAACCACCGGCTCTCCCTGCCAGCAGGCACGATCCAGCGCCATTGGATGCTGCGGCGCTGATTTCATGCCCGCCAAATGCCCCAAAACAGCAACCCACGGCTTACAAATTTTCGCCAAATCCTGGCCACGAAAAATGCCGATCACGCCTGGCATTTTTCGGGCCGCTTCGGCATCCACCCCCAGAATCTTTGCGTGGGCAACCGGCGAGCGCCAGAACACAACGTGGGCCATGCGCGGCAGCTCAATGTCGTCAAGGTAGGTGCCCAGGCCCTGGACGAGTCGGCGGGCCCCGTGCCGCGGCTCGCTCGTGCCGATATAACGTTGATCCTCAGTCACCGCAGGAAGTCCGAACTCGGTTAATTCACGAGGCTTATTCATCAGGCGACCTCCTGCGCTCTTTTTGCAAGGACCGAGCAAATCGCATCCACAATGGCGTGGTATCCCGTGCACCGACAGTAGTTGCTTGAGATTGCTTCTCGGACCTGCTGGCGATTGGCACGGGGGTTATGCTGCACCACATCGGCAGCGGCCATCAGCATGCCGGGAGTGCAAAAACCACACTGAAGCGCGTTATGTTTAAGGAAAGCTTCTTGGAGATCCGCCAGCACACCCTGACGCGACAGGCCCTCGACCGTATCGACCGACCCGCCATCAGCCTGCACCGCCAACACAAGGCAGCCCCGCACGATCTGACCATTTAACCGAACGGTGCAAGCCCCGCAGACGCCATGCTCACAGCCCAAATGAGAGCCCTTGAGCCCCACGCTCTCGCGGAGGAAATCAACAAGATGGGTACGCGGCTCAACCTCGCGATTTAGCCGCTCTCCGTTTACCGTCACCTGAATAGACTTTTTGATTGTCATCATCCTGACACTTTCAATTCTGCAGCTTAATTCGTTGATGCAAGGGCTTTGACTGCCCGGCGCAGCAAAACACCGGCAAGGTGTCGTTTTGTGGCACTACTGCTTGTGAGATCGGCAATCGGCTCAAGCTCCGACGCGAGCGCGGCGACTGCCGCATCGACGACCGGTACCGTTGGGGCCTTGCCGTGTAACGCCGCCTCCGCCTTTGTTGCCTGAAACGGCGTATTCGCAACCGCGAAGAACACCAGCCGTGGATTGTTTAAGGTCTCGCCGTGACGCTGTGCGCTGGCTGCGATCCCTGTAATCGCATAGTCACCATGCCGCCGTGCGATCTCGTCAAAGGCAACCACCTGCTGCCGATCGCCCACAGGAATTTCAACATCCACCAATATCTCGTCGGGATTTAAGGCGGTGGTGTACAAATCCAAGTAAAAGCTTTGCGCAGGAATCTTGCGCAATCCCCCAGGGCCTTGTGCAATCAATGTCGCGTTCAATGCAATCACGCAGGCCGGCCACTCAGCGGCCGGATCGGCATACGCCAGCGACCCGCCCCAGGTCCCGCGGTTTCGAATCGCTTTATGGGCGATGTGCGTCACTGCCATACTGAGAAGCGGCGCCTGACGGCGCACGATGTCGGAGGCCTCAATCTCGCTGTGCGTCACCATGGCCCCGATGCGAAGAACGCCATCGTTTAGCCTGATCTGCCGCAGTGCATCGATCGCGCTGATATCCACCAGAAGTGCGGGAGACGACAGACGCATATTCAACGCCGCCATCATGGTCTGGCCGCCCGCGAGAATCCGAGCATCATCGCCATGGGTCTTCAGCAAAGACAAGGCCGCCTCCACTGAATCCACCCGAACATAGTCAAAAGCCGGAGCCTTCAAGAACACCCCCCTGTCATTGCGACATCACGGTTATCATTACAGCGCGTTTAGTGCGGTGCTTGATTTAGCCTTCATTATCAAATTTCGCCAAATGAGGCCCAAATGCGGACAAACCCTGCCTAGCACTGGGGGCACACTCAAATCTTGCAGCGCATCGTTTTTGGATCAAGAACCCACCGGACCATCGTTCAGTCATGACCATCTCGCTTAATCATTTCTCTATTCGTACGTCTGACATTGAATCCACCGCTTCTTTTTTCGAGCGTGTTATTGGTCTGACCGACGGCCCACGGCCACCCTTCCCCTTTCCGGGGAAGTGGCTCTACGCCGGGGATGTCGCCCACTACAGTAATGCAGTCGTCCACATTATCGGTATCGATCGCAACGATCCCGCTGGCCTGAAGCAATATCTCGGGGATCGCGATCCCAGCTCCCTTCAGGGCAGCGGTGCGGTCGATCATGTTGCGTTTTTCCTCACCGGGCTGGAGGAGAAAGTTGCCTTGTTAAAGCGCATGGAGATCCCATTTCGAGAGCGGGCTGTCCCGATGCTCGGCCTGCATCAGTTGTTTATTGAAGACCCAAATGGCATTACGGTTGAGCTGAACTATCCCGCCAGCGAATAAACCCAGAGATCCGATTGTGCGGGCCTGATCATCAGGCAATCTAAGCATCCACCACGCCGCAGCGCTGTGGCCAGAGGTTCTGAAACGCGGTAACAACGGATGCCTCATAAACGCCCGCCCGGGTAAACGGCTCTTCTGTCAGCCAGGCCTCAGCAGCGGCCCGGCTTGGAAAATCGATCACCAGAAGGCTGCCGATCATTTGCGCCTGGTCATCGGAAAGCAAGGGGCCGGCCACACAGATACGATCCGCTACCTGAGCGAGATATTCCTTGTGCGCCGGACGAATGGCCTTGCGAAGCTCGCCCGCCTCGGGCCGATCGCGCAGATGAAATACAAAAAGCATGCCGGATAGATTTCGCTGCCGTTTAGATTGCGGTAAGCCGCGCCTTAGGCCTCATCGACAATCGGATTGGACAGCACACCAATCTCGGCCACTTCAACTTCGGCCACATCACCCCGCTTCATAAACAATGGCGGCTTACGGGCAAACCCAACGCCCGCTGGTGTGCCGGAGATGATCACATCACCCGGCTGAAGTGCAAATACCTCTGAGCATGTACTGACCAGGGTTGCGACATCAAAAATCATGTCGCGCGTGTTGGCATCCTGAACGACCTGGCCATTTAAGCGCGTTTTGAGCTGCAATCCCACACCCCCCAGAGGAAGCTCATCTGCCGTCACCATGACCGGGCCGAAACTACCTGAGGCATCAAAATTCTTGCCGATCATCCATTGCGTGGACTTAAACTGGTAGTCGCGCAGCGACCCGTCGTTAAATAACGAGTATCCGGCCACATGGGAAAGCGCATCCGATTTAGCAATGTAACGGCCTGCCTTGCCAATAATCACTGCAATTTCACCCTCGTAGTCAAACTCGGCCGACACCTTTGGGCGAATCAGCGGCTGTCCGTGGCCCACCCACGATGACGGAAACCGATGAAATAACACGGGATACTTCGGCGGATCCTTGTACGGGCTCTCGGCCGCATGGTCCACATAATTTAATCCGACCGCGATGGCCTTCGATGGATTCAGAATCGGCGGCAGCCAGTGAAGCCCTTCGAGTGAAGCGTTGGGTTTAAGGTTCGGCCAATCTGCAATCAATACATCCATGAGCGCTGTGCCAGACTTCAGCAGCATATCCAGGCTCATCGGAAAGCCTTTCTCGCTGAGGTCAATTAGGCCTCCGTCCTTCAGCACGCCAAGGCGTGTCGTGCCATCAGGATGAAGAAAATTTAAAAAACGCATGGCATAACCCCTTTAAGTTTAAGCAGCTACCGACTCTAGCTCGTAGTTTGTAACAAAATCTTCAGGAACCGCCGGGCCCCACAGATACAGCGAGTTCTCGGGCGGATAATCCTGTGCCGGCCAGTCAGTCTCGTGGCCAACAAAATCGATATCGAAGGAATACTCGGTAAAGCTTCCCCAGGGATCCTGCACGTAGTAAAAATAATTTGAGCCAATCACATGTCGACCAAGTCCCCAGCCCTTGTTGTAGCCGGCTGCGACCATCTGCTCCATTCCCAGGCCAACCGAGTCTAATCGGTCCACCGCCCAGCTGGTGTGATGCAGCCCCGGACCAGCCGATTTCGCAAAGGCCAGCAAGTGGTGATCACTGGAGTGGGCGCCATGCATAAATGCAATGAACTCTGCTGACCGATCAGAGAGCCTCAGGCCAAGCACATTACTGTAGAACTCGATTGTGCGATCGACATCGGTGGTGAACATCAGGATATGCGAAAGCCGCATCGGCTGAATGTTGGGCAACTCCCCGCGCATCGGCCCGATCGGAATGTCAATCGGATTGGACTTGTAGATCGGGCCCAGGACGGGCGGTTTTTCGTTGGGGGTTACTTTTTCGGTAACCGTGATCTGGAGCAAATTACCATCTGGGTCGTGAATCCAAAATCCAGTCTTATCCTCGGCCAAGGGGTGCGGATCAACAATACGATGGCCGCGATCGACAGCCTGCTTTCTGAGCGCCTCGATATCCTCGGCATAGGCACCAAGCGTGAGATACAAAAATTTTTTACGCGTGCCGGCCTGCAGGATCTGGCCCCAGCAGTGCGGTGAAGCATAGGTATAGAGCCGCAATCGGTCCGCGGCTTTCTCGACGCGAAGCCCGAAAGAGGAAAAGTAGCGCTCCGCCACCGCCAGGTCAGGAACGCTGAATACAAAACGGCTGGCAGAATGGATCGCAGTGACGTTGGCGCGGCGTGGATGCTTCAATTTGATCTCCTTTGTACATCTGGGATGGCAGGCAGCGCTATTTGCGGCCGCACCACCCTCAGCCTCTTCTAGCTCGCCTTGTCTTTCGTGCTGACACCGAGATAGAAGCTTTTGATCATTTCGTTTTCTTTCAGCGTATTAACATCGCCCTGAAAGACAATCTCACCATGCACAATGATATAGCCGTAGTCAGCAATACGCATTGCCTGGTTAAAGTTCTGCTCCGCCATCAGCACGGTGAGCTCGTACTGCTCTTTCAGCTCTTTGAGCTTTGTGATGGTTTGGGATACCAGCAGCGGTGATAAGCCAACTGAGGGCTCATCGACCAACAGCAATCGTGGCGAGGACATGATCGCCCGGGCAATTGCCAACATTTGCTGTTGGCCGCCTGACATTGATCCCGCGAGCTGGTTTTTGCGCTCGGCCAGCACGGGAAATGCAGTCAGGCAAAAGTCGAGGTTTTCTTTAATAGACGCACGGGCCTGCTCACGGAAGGCGCCAAGCAGCAGGTTCTCTTCGACAGTGAGCTTGGGAAATAGGCGCCGGCCCTCCGGCACCAGGCTCACACCAAGGTTGACAATCTCCTGGGTGGACAGCTGTGTGAGATCGTGCTGCACACCATCCATCGTCAGCATGATGCTGCCGGCAGTCGGCTGCAGCATGCCCATGACGCACTTCATTAGCGTGCTCTTGCCGTTTCCATTGGTGCCCAGCAGCACCACCGTGCGGCCCTGATCAAGATTCAGGCTGACGCCCTGGAGCGCTTTCACCGCACCGTAACTTGCGTGCACTCCCTCGATATGGAGACTAATCGCCAAGATAAGCCCTCTGCACATAAGGATCGGCCACCACATGCTCAGGGGTGCCTTCGCAAATGATTTGGCCAGCATCAAGACAGACGACCCGCTGCGAGAATGCCATCACGGCCTGCATGATGTGCTCGATCATGATGATGGTGATTCCCTTGCTGTTCATATCAAGCAATATTTCTAAGACCTCGTCGATCTCCGCACCCGATAAGCCCGCCATGGCCTCATCCGAGATCAAGAGCGCTGGCTGGGCGGCCATTGCCCTGGCAAGCTCCATCTTCCTGAGCTCAACTTGTGAGAGCTGATTGGTTGCAGTGCGCGCCTTCGCTGCAAGGCCCATGCCGCTCAGAATCTCCATCGCCTTTTGCTCTGCCTGATCGCCGGTTATTCCGCATACGTAGGAAAGCGGCACCATCAGATTTTCAATCATTGACATGCTGGTGAACGGCCGGGGAATCTGAAAGCTTCGGGCGATCCCGAGGCAAGTCCGGCGATGGGCCGGCAGCTTCGAGATGGCCTTGCCCTTAAAGGAGATCTCGCCTTCATCGTTAAGCAAAGAGCCGGAAATGCAGTTGATCAAGGTCGTTTTTCCTGAGCCATTTGGACCAATAAGCCCCAGGCGCTCGCCCTGCGCGACACGAAGGTCCACGCCGGAGAGTGCGGTAAAGCCTCCGAAGTGCTTGGAGACTTTGCTTACTTCGAGGATGCTTTCCATTTTCTGTATAAACCCACAATGCCATCAGGCGCTGCAATCACAAAGACCACAAGCAATACCCCCACCACCAGGACGTTCAGCTCGCTCGAAATCGTCACGGTCACAATCTGCTGAATCGTTGCCAACAAAATGGCGCCAACCAGCGGGCCGATCCAATGCGACATTCCGCCAATAATCGGCATCGCCAAGGCAGAGACGGCATACACCAGATTGAAACTTGAATAGGGTTCGATATAACTCATGTACATCGGCATGGGGGCACCCGCCGCACCTAATAATGCACCCGAGACCGTGCACGCCATCAGCTTGAGTCTTAGGGTCGGCACCCCGGCACATTCAGCGGCGTCTTCTGAGTCCCGCAGGGCGCGCAAGCCCCGGCCAAAGTGGGAGTCCTGAATGTAGCGGGCGATGGCCACTGCGATCACCGCCATTACCACCATCGCCCAAAAGAGCATGCGGACATACCCATCAAACGGCCAGATCTCTGTAGGCCGAGTGAGCTGAAGGCCAGTCGCGCCACCCACGTAACGCCAGTTAATTACGACCGTCTCAAGAATGAAAACGAGCGCTACTGTCGCGATCGAGAAAAATATGCCCCGCAGCCGAACGGAAATCAGACCAACGAAGAAGCCGAGTGAACCCGATATGAGAGCCGCAAAAAGAATTTGGACAACCAATGGCGCATCCATCGATAAATGGACAACAAGCGCGGAGTAAGCTCCTGCCCCCACAAACGCCGGTACACCGAAATTCACATAGCCTGCGTAACCGCCAAGAATGTTCCAGGCGGTAGCCAACACAACCGCCTGCAGCACGACAAAACTCGCAAAAAAGATGTAGTCGTTAATCGGCGCCTGCACCACTCCGAATGCGAGCACAATAATTCCGGCGCAGATTGACCAGAAACGCATCGCCGCTTATCTCCCGAACAGGCCCTTAGGCCGAAAAGCAAGCACTGCGAGTAAAAGCCCGAAGGCAACCGCCGGCGCCCACGAGGCGCCCAAAAACATCAACACGATGGATTCGGCGACACCAAGAATAATCGCAGCCACCAGCGTTCCGCTCATGCTGCCGAGTCCGGCAAGCACGACAACGCAAAAAGTACGGCCGATATAAATACGATCCATGGTGGGCTCGACGGGGGTCACGATGATCAGCATGGCGCCCGCAAGCGCATTCACCCCCGTGGCAATTCCAAAAGCGATTTGCTTAATCCGAACTGGGTCGGCCCCCATTAAGCGAAGTGCCGCCTCATCCTGCCCAACGGCCTTAATCGCCCGGCCGGTGAAGGTTCTCGACAAATAAGCAGTCAGCCCCGCGGTCAAAACCAGGGCGACACCGAAGGCCACAACGAGACGAAAGGGGATTCGGAATTCACCAAGCTTCAGACTGCCGCCGATATAGCCGGCCTCGGCGGAGCGCTGATCAACCCCGAAGGCCACCACGAGCAGCACCTCGATGATGAATGCAAGGCCAAAGAAAAATGCCAAACCATTCACCGCCGCGGACTGCCCTCGTTTTTCGAAAGTCTCGTAATACATTCGATAAAGCCCGGCCCCCAGAAAGAAAAACACTGGAGTGAGGAGCAACCCCGCCACAATGGGGTCCACACCATACTGACCCAGAAGATAGACCCCATACGAGCCCAGAATCAGCATGGCGGGGTGGGCCACATGCGGCACATCAAGCAGGCCAAACGCCACTGACAAGCCAATACTCACGGCCGCATAAAAGCAGCCGAGCAGAAGGCCAAAAATCAAGGCCTCGATGAGGAGATCTACTGAAAACGCCATGTCTTGAGGGAATCAGACGACCGAGCGGATCCCCCGCCCGATCGCCCGAAATGCTGGGTTAGCTTTTCTGCGCTCTCTCGTAGGGATGAATGAGATCCCCGGTCTTGTCCGAAGGCGGAAAGATCACGATCTGACGATCTGGAGAACGGAATTGCTCCTGATCCTTATCTTTCACACCCCGGAACTGCGCAGTAATGAGGCGCTGGTTCGCCCGCTCACCGCCGGCATCAAAACGCACGGGGCCAACAATTGTCTGCATCTCATTTTTACGGAAGTAGTCTGCCAGACGGCGATCATCAATGCTCTTGGTGGCATTGATGGCCTGCTCCAGCATCTGACCGATCGCGTAATTAAATGGCGGCAGATAGAAACCAAGCTCATCGACCTTTTGCGCCTTCGCCCGCTCGGTATAGCGACGGAAGAAGTTATCAATGCCTGGCATTTTCATGCCGGGGACATAGGTATTGAAGTTCGTAATGCCATTTAACTTACTGCCGAGGTTAATCATGATGGGGGTAAAGCCAAGGCCCACCATGCCGCCGCCGAGAATTCGGACCTGCTCACCGACGCCGATCTCGTGAATCGCGTTCACGATACCGGCCGAGTCAGGCGGGTACGAGGCGATGAAAATAATCTCTGCCCTCGAAGCGCGGACCGCCCGGATGATGGTGGAGAAGTCTTTTGTCGTTGGGGGATAGTTTTGGTCATAAACCTTATTCAGCTTCAGGTTCGTGATGTAGGCGCGAACACCGTCAGCAAGGTTCTGTGCGAAGTCTTGATCAGAGGCAACGACCGCGATCGATTTGCCGCCCGCAGCAATCCCCGACTCAATAAAACCACGTGACCATCCGCGCGCATCATTCCATGGCGCGTTGTTAAACCACATATCGTGCTTGACATCGGCATTGACCTGGAATGAGAAGTTGCCCATCAAGAGTTTGCCGCGCTGCTTCACCAGGGGCATGATTGGCGCCGTCGGTACTGTTGCGTAAGGCGCGATCAACAGATCGACCTTATCGACATCGAGCAGCTTGGCGTAGATTCCCGGGGTGTTGGCAGGATTGGACTGGTCGTCGTAGGCGACAAATTCAACCTTGCGTCCGAGTAGTCCACCCTTCGCATTGACATCGTCAACCCAGAGGCGAATGGCCACCAGGGCTGCCTGTCCGCCGCCGCCGAGTCCACCGGTCTGCGGCATGCTCATGCCGATCTTAATTGGGGCTGACTGCGCAAACACCTGCGACGGCAGACTTGCCGCCATGACAGAAGCACCTGCTGCGCCAACAACCTTTCTTCGCATCTTATCCATCGTGTCTCCTTTACCGCCGAGGGCTGTGATGATCGCGAGTGACGCCCCCTCGTTTGGACGCCGTCTCTTGGGTTCCGACTATTTGTAAATTCAGGCGTCCCGTATATAGGGGCTACTACTAGCGCCGGAAAAAATCGCCGAAAAGCTGGGCCGTGCCGTATTATTGAGCAATTGATCACTAAGGCGGCCGCCGGGGCCACTTCCCCACTCCTGCCGCCGCAGCATTGCAATCGATGCGAAAGGATACGCCGTGACCGACCCCGCCTTCAAACTCCTCAGTGACCGTGTCCCCTACAGCGCCATTGTTGATCGGCCGCCGCTGAAGGGCCCCGACGGCGCCCGCGTCTTGCTCTGGCTGATCGTCAATGTCGAGCATTGGTCGATCGAGCGCGCGATGCCCCGGACAGTACTGTCTCCGCCAATGGGTCAGCCGCTGCTGCCGGATCTGCCGAACTGGTCATGGCACGAATTCGGCATGCGGGTGGGCTTTTGGCGGATTTTGAGTGCGCTGGATAAGCGCAAGATTCGGCCAACCATGGCGATTAACGGCGTCGTGTGCTCCAGCTACCCGCGGATTGCCTCGGCCGCCCGGGATCTGAACTGGGAGTTCATGGGCCATGGGTTTGTTCAAGGCCCCATGCATAAAGTCGAAGATCAGCCCGCTGCGATTGCACAAACCATCCAGGCGATCAAATCCTTTACGGGCAAACACCCACGCGGATGGGAAAGCCCCGGGCTGACCGAGACCGATGCCACCATTGACCATCTCTCGGCTGCAGGCGTTGACTATGTTGCCGACTGGATTCTCGATGAGCAGCCCTGCTACATCATGGCCTCGCCCAAGCCGGTCATTTCAGTGCCCTATACGGTAGAAGTGAATGACATCCCCGTATTCGGCCTACAGAATCATCGGTCCGACGAGTTTTATCACCGCGGAGTCGCACAGCTGGATCGACTCATCGCAGATGGAGCGGAAAGCACGCGTGTCATGGCGGTCAGCGTGCACGCTTACCTAACGGGTGTTCCGCATCGCATCGCGGGATTTGAAAAACTCTTGGACTACATACAGTCGCGGCCCGAGGTCAAAATCATGACGGGGGAAGATATCGCCGACTGGTATCGCACCCAAGTGCCGCCGCCAAACGCACGATAACGCGGCCGCCACATGAGTGCAGTTATGAAAGCGTCTGCCGATGCGGCGCCGATCAACACGCGGGCCTTTCGCAACGCGCTCGGCGCATTTCCGACCGGCGTGACGGTGATCACGGCCCTGGATCGCGATCAGCATCGGGCAGTCGGCATGACCATCAGCAGCTTTAACTCGGTCTCGCTTGACCCACCACTGGTGCTGTGGTCCCTGGGCAAATCCTCACCCAATCTGCCTGTTTTCGAGATTGGCTGTCACCATGTCATCCATGTCCTTGATGCGCAGCAGCAGGAGCTGGCCTTTCGGTTCTCAACGCCGGGAATCGATAAGTTCGCGTCAGTAGCGCTGCGGGAGCCGCTTTCCGACGCAGCGCCGCCGGTGATCGCTGGATGCGCCGCCCATTTTTTCTGCACCGTCGCATCACGCATCGACGGCGGGGATCACGTGATCTTGGTTGCCAGTGTTCAGCGATTCGATCGCATGGATCGAGAGCCCCTGGTGTTTTACCGCGGGGGCTTTGCCGCGCTGGACTTGCGCACGAGCTGAGGATAGACCTTGGCGGCACCCGCCAGGAAAAGGTCGACCGCATCGGCTGCACGAATTTCAAATGGCACTGATGAATCGATTCCAAAAATATTGCATCGCACCGCCCAGTAAAACATACTGCCATGCAGATTCCAGATCATTTCGATTTCGCGCGGAGAAATCTTTGCCTGGCCCTTCATGGTCTTTGATCGTGAAAACTCGTAACGAATCTCTTCGCAAATCACGGTTAGCAATTTGCGCCGAACAAAATCAAGGTAGTTTCGATTCCAGCCCATGCCTGCAAGGCCCGCGAACATATAAATGCGGATCCACTCGGGCCGGTAAGTGGCGTTGGCATACTGGGTATAGAAATGAATGAGCCGCTCTCGAATCGGGGTCTGCCGGCGGCGGAGATCACGAATCCATTGCGGATTCCATTTCCGCATAAATACCGCCTCAAACACCTCATCGATCAGGTCCGCTTTGGATGGAAAATAGCGATAGACCAGCGCCTGGGATACGCCAATGCGACGGGAAAGCTCACGGGTCTGCCCGGAAAAACCAACCTCAGCGAAATAATCGATTGCCGCTTTAAGAATTTGCTCTTTACGCGCCTGCGGGCTGAGTCGAACCCCGATCTCGGGGTCCTGCGCATGTTTTGCCGTCTGGGATTTTTTCAAATCGAACCCGCCTCTGATGACCTCTTTGCTGAAAGTGTAAGGACTTTATAGTCATGGAGAAAACAGCAATCGTTATTGGCGGCTCCATGGGCGGGTTATTTGCGGCCAACTTGCTGCTACGCGCGGGATGGGATGTCAGAATTTTTGAACGCTCTGAACCACCGCTGAGTAGTCGCGGGGCCGGTATCGTGACGCATGAAGGCCTGCGGCAGGTGCTGGCGCTTGCCGGTGTGACCGTCACCGATGACCTCGGCATCCTGATTACGAAACGACGGGCCTTTGACCGGTCCGGAACACTGCTGGCAGAACTCGATTTACCGCAGATTCTGACCTCCTGGTCGCGGCTTTTGGGCCTGCTGATGGCGGCGTTTCCGCAGGAACGCTACCACCTGAATCATGCGGTGGATCGGGTTGAGCCGGGCGGCGCAGAGCAGCTCGCCAAAGTCCACCTGGCCAATGGACAGGCCCACGAAACACACCTCGTGATTGCTGCTGAGGGCCTTCGTTCTTCGACACGGCAACTTCTGTTTCACCAGCAAGGCAGTGTCTACGCCGGTTATATCGCCTGGCGGGCGGTTGCGGATCAGCGTCAGCTGAGCAGCTCCGCACAAGGGTTTCTTGCAGATGCGTTTTGTTTTTCTCAGATTCCGGGCGAACAAATCCTGACCTATCCGATTGCTGCGCCCGACAGCGTAGACCGCATCCAGACCAATCTCGTTTGGTACCGCAAAACCTCGGAGGCCCAGCTTGAATCAATGCTCACCGACCGCTTCGGACAACGATTTGAAGGCGGCATCCCCCCAGACCGCATTGACCCGCAGCATCTTCAGGCTGCGATCGCTGAGGCCGCCGACCGCTTTCACCCCTGCTGGAGCGAGGTGCTCGCTAAGCGCATCGGCCCGCTGATTCTGCAGCCAGTCTTCGATCTTGAATCAAGCGCAATGGCGCGCGAGCGGCTTGCATTGATTGGTGATGCGGCCTTCGTCGCGCGGCCGCATATTGGCCAAGGTGTAACCAAGGCTGCCGGCGACGCACTGGCCCTTACCGAGTGCCTTGCAGACATACGGGATGGGGCTGCGCCAGAAGTGGTCCAGGCCTTAGCCACTTTTTCCAAGCAACGGGTGCCCGTGGGAAGCGGCGCTGTTGCGCAGGCCCGTCGAATGGGAACACCGATTGCGATGGTCCATCACGGCAGCAGCAGTGATGAGCAGGCGGCGCTGATGCAGCATTACTCAAATCCCAGGCATCTGCTGCGGGAGACCGCCGTCGAAATCGCCGGTGTGGCCCATCTCCGATGAACCTGCCTGGGGCTAACTGAAACCAATTCTTAAAGGCTGAGGAAATCATCATGAATGCAAACAAACCCATTGTAGGAGTCGTTGGACTCGGCATCATGGGCAGCGCGTTTTCAAAAAACCTTCTTGATAAAGGCTTTCGTGTGATTGGCTTTGATGTCGCGCCAAAAGCCCGCCAACACGCTGCCCAGCTCGGTGTGGTCATTGCGGATTCTCCGAGAGCGGTCGGAGAGCAGTCGGACTGTGTGCTTTCCAGCCTTCCCACAGCAGCTGCGTTTCATGCCGTGATGACAGGGCCCGATGGCCTCATCAATGTAAAACAACGGCCGGCTCCGACATCTTCACCATTGGTGGTGGTCGATACCTGTACGCTGGCATTGCAAGACAAGCTCCAGGCCCACGACGCACTGCAGTCCGCCCAGATTGTCATGATTGATGCGCCGATTAGCGGCACGGGCGCCCAGGCAGCGCGGGCAGATCTGGTGATTTTTGCCAGTGGTGAACCGCAGGCCATTGCGTGGCTGGATCCTGTCTTCATGGCCATCGGCCGGGTGGTCCACGATCTCGGGGCCTTCGGAAACGGCAGCAAAATGAAATACGTTGCCAATCTGCTGGTCGCAATTCATAACGTTTCCTCAGCCGAGGCGTTTGCCTTCGGCATGAAATCCGGGATTGCCCCCGAAACGATTTACAAAGTGCTAAACGGAAGTGCGGGAAGCTCCCGGATGTTCGAGGTCCGGGGGCCAAAAATGGTGGCCAATAACTACGATCACGAGGTCTCAGCCACCCACCGCATGATGGCCAAAGATATCGCCATCATTACCGAGCATGCGCACACAATTGATTGCCCGACACCACTCTTTTCCCTGGCTTCCAATATCCATGCATCGGCCATGGCGATGGGCCATGCCGCCTTTGATACCGCCTCCGTGTGTGCGGTCTTGGAAAAACTCTGTGGTGTGCAGCGGCCAGACACAAACACGTCGGCATAGCGGAGGTGTCCCGGCTTAGGGCTTTCGCTAGTGTGCGTGACATTGCTGAACTTCTGGAGTCTAATGCCGCTTATTGATCAGTTGTTCAATAAGGTGGTGCTGATCCACTCCGCCCTGAAGGAATCGCGATGAAACTCGGAACATTCATGATGCCCCTGCACCCTCCTGGCCGACACGCCTGGGAGACACTCGCCGAAGACCGCGAGGCAATTCTGTTGGCGGACCGTCTCGGCTACAGCGAGGCCTATGTCGGCGAGCATGTCACCGATCTTGCAGAAAATGTGACATCGTGCCTGATGTTTCTCGCCTCAGTTGCTGCAGAGACCAAACAAATCAAGCTTGGCAGCGGGACCATCAATGTCCCCAATAGCCATCCCGCCGCGATTGCGGCCCAGGTGGCCATGCTCGATCACATGCTCAAGGGCCGATTCATCATGGGGATCAGCCCCGGCGGCCTGATGTCTGATGCCGAGGTCTTTGGGAATTACGGCAAGAATCGGCTCGATATGTTTGTCGAGGGCATGAATATGGTCCTGGAGATCTGGAAGGGCCAGGCGCCCTATAACCTTGAGGGCCAGTTCTATAAAGTCACCACCGCGAACACCATGATTCCGGAAATCGGTCAGGGCATCATTTTGAAGCCCTATCAATCACCACATCCCCCCATCGTGGTGACAGCGGTCGCCCCGTTTTCCAAAGGCGTCACCAGCGCCGCCGCCCGCGGCTGGGAGCCGATTTCGGCAAACTTTTTGCTGGCCGAATGGGTGAAAAGCCACTGGCCGAGCTATGTCGAGGGCTGCGCCCAGGCCGGACGGCCTGCGGATCCAGCGAACTGGCGGGTTGCGCGCAGTATTTTCGTCACTGATAACGATGACAAGCTTGCCGAACGCTATGGCCACGGCAGCGATGGGCCCTACTACTTTTATTTCAAACAACTGATTCGCAAGCTTGTCGGCTTTGGCAGCCGCTCGAATTTATTTAAGCTCCATCAAGACGAGCCCGATTCCTCCATCACTCCTGAATCCATGCTTCCGAAGCTGGTCTTTCAGGGGTCCGTCAACAAGGTGGTGGATCAGATCCTCGCGTTTCGCGAAAAGATTGGCGATTTCGGCACGCTGCTCTATCCCTGCCACGACTGGGCAGATCGCTCTCTCGGAATCCGTTCGATGGAGTTGATGGCCGAGAAGGTCATGCCGGCAGTCAATGCCGCAATCGCCCGCGGCCAGTCGAAGCAGGTGGTCAACGGGTAGCACCGAATGGCACAGGCCGGGGCACCCGCAGTGCGGCGTGCCGACCTCGCACTCATTCTCCTGGTGACTCTGGCCTGGGGATTGAACTATCCCGTCATGAAGTCGGTGGTCGCAGGCTACCCGCCGATCACATTTCGCGGACTCACATTCCTGCTAGCACTTGTCGTTATTGGGCTCTACGGCCTATACCGCAAGGATCGCTTTCGTGTTCCACCCAAAGAGCGGGCCCAAGTCTTTCGGATCGGGCTCTTCAATATGCTGTTTTGGCATCTGGGGTTGATTCTCAGTCTTACGCTTTTAAACTCTGGCCGGGCTGCGATTGTTGGATATTCAATGCCGATCTGGGCATTGCTCACCAGCGTTCTGATCTACAAACAGAAGATGACCCTGCGTGCAGGGGCCGGGATCGTCTTGGCGCTCTGCGCAACCTACCTACTCACAATCGATGAAATTGGAAAGCTGACCGGCCAGCCGTTGGGCATGGCGCTGATCCTCTGGGCGGCGATCTGTTGGGGCATTGGCAATGCGATGGTCAAGCACAGCAGCCTCACGGTGAGTAACGTTGTCTTGAATTTCTGGTCTTTGGCACTGGCCTGTGTCATTTGCCTTTCAGTGGCAGCAACGATGGAGTCGGCGCAATGGAGATGGCCTAACGCATTTGAGTGGCTGGGAATTATTTATAACGGCGTCATCGCCCTGGCCCTGGGCTATGTCGCCTGGTTTACGGTTGCGCGACGGCTCTCTGCCGTGAGCAGCGGACTCTCGATCATGCTGGTGCCGATGGTCGCAGTCATCGGCGGGGCAATTTGGCTTAACGAGTCTGTGACCAAAACCGATCTATTGGCCCTGGCGTTTATTCTTGCAGCCATGGCCACCGTGATGCTGCCGGCCCGCACGCCAAAGCCCGCCACCACGACTTAAGACTAACCCTCATTTGACGACCCATTTCGCAATCGGGGGTTCATAATTTGTCGTTATTAACATCTTGATCAGCAGACAGTCTGTGGCGTAAAACGCTGCGGACCCAGAGGGAGTTGCGATGGCAGGATTTCAAGTCGGAGTAGACATCGGGGGCACATTTACAGACTGTGTCGCAATCGATGCAAAGGGCAATTTGTATGCTCGAAAATCGCCTTCCACGCCGCCGAATTTCTCCGAGGGCATGCTCAACGCCTTGGCGCTCACCGGCGAGGCCATTGGGCTAAGCTTTGAATCCTTCTGTAGCCAGATCGATGTGCTCACCCACGGCACGACCGTCGGCACCAATGCCCTCATTCAAAGACGCGGAGCCAAAGTGGGGCTCATCACCACCAAAGGCCACGAGGATGCGATTCACATCATGCGCGGCTCCAGGGGCGTAACCTCGCGAAATCTCAATCAGGTTGTGCATTTCCCCGAAAGTCAGAAGCCAGATCCGATCGTTCCGAAAAAATGGATTCGTGGCATCTCAGAGCGGATTGATTGTATGGGCCAGGTCGTGGTCCCAATCAACGAGGCCGAAACACGAAAGGCCGTTCAAGAGCTATTGGATGCCGGCGTAGAGGCCTTTGCGGTGTGTCTTTTGTGGTCTTTTAAAGCACCAGAGCATGAATACACCGTTGCACGAATCATCCGGGAGCTTGCCCCCAACACCTTTATCAGCTGCTCGGTCGATCTGGTGCCAAAGTGGGGTGAGTACGAACGGATGACCGCGACTGCGCTAAATGCCTACATCGGGCCAGTGACCTCCCGTTACTTGCGGCAGCTTGATGCAAAGTTAAAGCAGGCCGGCTATAAGCGGCCACTCCAGATTACACAATGCGGTGGCGGTTCAATTTCTGTAGAGCGCGCAATTGAGGCGCCGCTCTTAACGCTGGATTCCGGTCCCGTATCGGGTGTCACGGGATCCCAGTTTCTGGGCCAGATTCTCAAGATCCCCAACATCATCACCACCGACATGGGTGGAACATCTTTCGATGTCGGCGTAATTCACGACGGTGTGCCCAGCTTTAGCTTCATTGCAAACGTTGCGCAGTATGAATATTTCATTCCGAAAGTTGACATTCAGGCCATTGGCTCCGGCGGCGGATCACTTGCCAAGGTTGACCCAGCAACAAAAACACTGCGGGTTGGGCCGGACTCTGCCGGCGCTGACCCGGGCCCGGTCTGCTATGGCAAAGGCAACACCACACCCACCGTGACCGATGCTGACTTAGTGCTGGGCTATATCGATCCGAATAATTTTCTGGGGGGCCGGGTGCGGCTGGATCGCGAGAAGGCGATTGCGGCGGTTTCCCGGGTCGCCGAGGGGTTGGGCATCAGCCTGATGGAGACTGCTGCAGGCATTGCGAAGATCGCCGAATACAAAATGGCCGACATTATTCGCAAGACCACCGTTGAAAAAGGCCTTGATCCGCGGGATTTCACCCTGTTTGCATTTGGCGGTGCTGGCCCTGTGCATGCTGGCGTTTTCGCCCGAGAGCTGGGAGTCGCCCGTGTCTTGATTCCGCTAAATCGCATCGCATCGACCTGGTGTGCGCTGGGCGCCGCCACCGCCAACATTCTTCATATCCACGAGAAAGTCGAAATTCTTGGCTCGCCCTTCACACTTAATGATCTCAATGTCACCCTGAAAGAACTTTCAAAGCGGGCCATCAAACAGTTCGACCATGATGGCATTCCGGCACGGGGACGGGAATTTACGTTCTCCGTCGATATGCGGCACCGCGGTCAAATCAATGAAGTTGAAGTCCCCCTTCCCGCAGCTCGGGCTGCTGAGCTCACGCTGAGTGAGAAGCAACTGCGCGCCATTCCCGAGCAGTTTTATGAGCGCTACGAAGCCATCTACGGCAAGGGGTCGTCTTACAGCGAATCGCGACTCGAGATGGTGACATTCCGCCTGCGCGCACGGGGCGTGGGCCGCACGATCGCCTTACCAAAGGCATCCCGACTGACCAAGGCCATCAAAAAGACAGCGCTCACCAGCCACCGGAAGATTTACTGGGCGGATCATCGAAAAACAGTCTCTACCCCAATTTTCGATGGCGCCAAACTTCTTGCCGGAAACCTGATTGCTGGGCCAGCAGTCATTGAAACGACCGACACCACCATCGTGGTCCACCCAGAACAGCGTCTTACCGTCGATGCTTACGGTAACTTTGAGCTTCACTTTGATGCCAATCAAAGCTAAGGGAAATAGTCATGCCAAAGATCAGTGAAATTAAGAATGTGAAATTCAACGGCCGTGAGACCGGCTATGTGCCACCGGAAAAGCTCAGCATCTCGCCACGCCTAAAACTTCAGACCACTGCCGCTAAAAAAATTGATCCCATTACCTACGAGGTGATTCGACATAGCCTGTGGAATATCAATGAAGAGCATGGCGCAACAATCCAGCGACTCTCTGGCTCACCAGTGGCAATGTATGCGCTGGATCTAAACCCATCCATACTCACCGAAAGCGGTGAGTTCGTGTATTTCGGCCCCTATATGCAGTACATGTCAGGCGTGACCGATACCCAGGTGAAATGGATTCTTGAAAACCGGTCTGAAAATCCTGGCATTCATGATGGCGACATGTTTCTGGCCAATGATCCCTGGGTTGGCGCCGCCCATCAGCAGGATGTGATGCTGATTTGCCCCGTGTTTCACGAAGGAAAGCTCTTTTGCTGGGTAACCAACTGTCTGCATCAATACGATATCGGTGGTATTACGCCGTCTAGCTTTTGCATGTCAGCAGAAAACGCCTATGAAGAAGGCATCTTAATTCCGCCAGTGAAGATCATCGAAAAGGGAGAAATCCGCAGGGATATCGAAGAGCTCTACCTTCGCTCGTCTCGTAAGCCAGACTCAGTCGCACTTGATTTTCGTGCGCAACTCGCCGGGAACACCACTGCCAAGCAGCGGGTAGAGTCGCTACTGAAGCGCTACGGCCCTGAGACTGTCAAGGCCGTGATGCATAAGATTCTCAATGACGGCGAGGCCGCATTCTTAAAGAAAATGCGCCGGCTGCCCGATGGGGTCTGGCGGGATCGCACCTATGTTGAATGCTGCCGGCCCGGCGATCGCAAGACCCACCGTGTGCAGCTGACCCTGCGCAAGGCTGGAAACACGCTGATTTTTGAAAACGAAGGTACCGCCGACCAAGATGGCGCGATGAACGCCACATTCTCGGGCTGGCGTGGATCCATCATGGTGGCCTTGAATCAGCTGCTGTGCTGGGATCAGTATTTCGCAATCGGCGGGGCGCTGCGCCATGTCAAGTTCGACCCCTCCCCCGGGACAATGAACTGCGCGAACTTTCCGGCGTCGGTCTCTACCGCCCCCGTGCAGGCCATGGAAATCTCGCTTTATCCGGCCTACAACGTCCTTGCGAAAATGATCTACAACGACCCAGAGATGCGCAAAGACATTATGTGTATTGGCGGCACCAGCCAGTGGCCCGCCACAATTTTCCGTGGTCAGGACCAGTGGGGCGAGCGCTTTGGCTACTTGCTGGTTGATCCGATCGGGGGTGCGATTGGGGCCTTCGCAACTGGCGACGGCATCTCCACGGGCGGCCAGTCCCGAACGCCCATCTGCAAACTGCCCAATGTCGAACATACCGAGCAGACTTTTCCGGTGCTCTTTATGTATCGAAAAGAGGTCGTGGATTCTGGGGGTGCGGGCCTACATCGGGGCGGGCTTTCGGCCGAGTCCTGCTTTAAGGCGCACGGTACACCGAGCATTACGCACGACACCCTCTCATCGGGCAATGCCATTCCAACATCGACCGGCATGATGGGCGGCTATCCCGCGACAGTCAACATTTATAAATTCAAACGCGACAGCAACATCAGCCAGCGACTAAAAAGCCGCGACATGCCCGCAGATATTGGGGAGCTCACCGGCCGTGACGAAACACTCGCCTTGCGTCAGCAGAACTTTCAGCAAGGTCCATCCGATGTCTATGCCGTCACTTGGACCGGGGGCGGTGGATTTGGTGATCCGCTGCAGCGTGATCCGGCCAAGGTGCTGCACGATGTCGCTGAGCAACGGGCGGTATCCGTCGATGCTGCCCGCGCCATCTATGGTGTGGTACTGAATTCAAAAGGTGAACTGGATCAACACGCCACAGAGCAGCTGCGCGCCAAGATGCGCAACGAGCGCCGCTCTCATCCAGTCTCCGATCAGCAGCTCGCAAAGAGTCCGCGCAGCCTTTCAGGGAAAAAGATTCTCGAGGCCACCGAAAATCTATGGGTCCGGGCGGACGATCGCGGCCCGCGCTGGAGTTGCCGCTGCTGCAGCCTCGATTTAGGGCCCATCAGTCAAAACTACAAACTCGGCTGTGCCCAGAAAAATGCGCCGATTGAGACCTCAAATCCAAATGTTGGCGACTGGAAACGCTATATCGATGATCAGCCAGTTTTTCGGCAGTTCTTTTGCCCGGGCTGTGGTGCGCTGATGGAAAACGAAATCGCGCGGGCATCCGACCCCCTGCTCGAAGATATTGTGTTTCGCCTGAAATCGCGTCAGGACTCAACCTCATCCGGTAAGCGGGCTGCGCCTCGAAGCTGAACGAGCATCACCAGCCCCACGGTCATGACTACCGCCGCAACCAGTAGACCTGCGTTGTAGCTGCCGGTGCGCTCACTGATCCAGCCGGTGAGCGCGGGCGCAAGGATCTGGGCAATGCCATAGGCGATGGTCAAGGTGCTCATCATCTTCGCTGGGCGCGTCGGATAAAAACGACCCGCCAGGCCCATCATCATGCTCACAATGCCAGCAAAGGTGAAGCCAAAACACAGCGCGCCCGCGATCGGGCCGAAGAGCCCCCCGCCGGCAAGGGGCAACAAAATACCGGCGATATGCAGGACACTGGCAATTAATAACGCATCAATTGCGCCCACGCGCCGGGCGATCAAATCCCAGAGCATGCAAGACGGCGCTGCGGCAATGCCGAGGATGACGAATACCCAAAAGCCAACGTCTTCCATTTCTGGCAGCGCGTTAACGATTGCGACAATAAATGTCGAAGTCACCACAAATCCAACACCGGCGCAGAAATAAAACGCCAGCAGCAGCCTTCGCACCGCGACTGTTGGTGGTCGGTCCTGCATTTTTGATTCGTGCTCCACTGCCGGGGCGGGCATCGGTTGTGGTAGCCAGGCCCACGCAGGCAGCACCAAAACAAGGCCCAACAGGCTGAGCAACAGCCAGTTCTCCCACCACAGCACATGCTTCGATAGCATCAAGACGGCAAAGGAGCTCATCACGACACTTAGGCCCACGCCAGAAAAGTGCACGCCCAGCTCGGCACGGTGGCCATTGCGCATCAGCCAATTCATCACCAGGGCGCCGCCCAGCATCATGCCAACGGCTGTGCTCAGTCCTGCAAGAAAGCGTGAGATTGCCCAGCCCACCTCGCTCGCGACCATGCCCATCATGGCCGTGCTGATCACTGCCAGAATGAGGCCCCAGCGATAAAGGCGGTCTTTAAGATTTAAATCACTGATTCGGCCGCATAGAAAAACGCCGGTGAAGTAGCCCGCATAGTTGGCGGTGGCCAGCCAGCCCCCGGCGCCCAGGCCCAGCCCGGCCTGCTCGCGCATGATGGGCAGCATCGGTGTGTAGGCAAATCGTGCGATGCCCAGGGTAATCAGCAGGCCGATGATGCCGGCGATACTGGCTTTGGCTCGGGGGGAGAGACTCAAAAGGTCAGGCCAAATAAAGGCAGCGACAGGTCATCCCGCAAGTCTCCTGTCTTCAATCTTTCTGCACAAGTTGGCATCCCAGCCGCCTCGGGCATGGGGTGCTGTCATCGTTTTGTCATATATTTCTATATAATTGGAAATATGGAAGAACAACAAGTCTTAAAAGCGCTCGCAGCGCTGGCCCAGGCCAGTCGGCTGCAGGTCTTTCGCAGCCTCGTGGTGGCCGGACCATCCGGGGCCACGCCCGGTGAGCTCAGCGATGCGCTGAATCTGCCAAACGCTACGCTGTCGTTTCACCTTAAAGAGCTGTCCAACGCCGGCCTGATTCATCAAGAGCGTGCCGGCCGCAATCTGATTTATCGAGTCGAGTTTGCACAGATGAATCGTGTCGTGGGCTACCTCTCTGAGAATTGCTGCGAGGGTAAGGCGCAATGCATCGACACGGCCGATACGGCTTTCAAGTGCGAAGGGGCCTGACCTTGAACGAGAATTCACCGCCACTGAATGTGTTATTTCTCTGCACACATAACTCGGCTCGCAGCATTCTTGCTGAAGCGCTTCTGAATCATATTGGCCGCGGCCGATTCAAGGCCTACTCAGCTGGCAGTGCCCCCCGAGACCATCAGGCACCTAATCCGCTCGCACTTCAGGCACTCATAAATGCAGGAATTGATACCGCTGGGCTTTCCAGTAAGAGCTGGGAAATCTTCGGCAGGCCTGATGCACCCCGTATGGATTTGGTGATCACGGTCTGCGATAACGCAGCTGGCGAGGTCTGCCCAATCTGGCCGGGCCAGCCTGCCACAGCCCACTGGGGCTATGCAGACCCCTCGGCGGTCAGCGGGAGTGATACGCAACAACGCGAGGCCTTCACACAGACCATGCATCTGATTCGCAGACGGCTAGAAATCTTGGCCAGCCTTCCGCCAGAGCGCCTGACCAAACTCAGGCTCCAAACCACAGCCCGTGATCTCGCGAAGTCCTGATACCGAAAACTTAAAAACGCAGCCGCCTGACATCGATGACCATTTTTGAGCGTTACCTCACCCTCTGGGTCGGCATCTGTATCTTAGTTGGCATTGCCATCGGACAGCTCTTTCCTGCGGCTATTCAGTCCGTAGGCGCGCTGGAGGTTGCAAACGTCAATCTCCCCGTTGGCCTTTTGATTTGGGTCATGATCATCCCCATGCTGGTACGGATCGATTTCGGAGCCCTTCGCGAGATTCGGCAACATGTACGCGGCATTGGCGTCACACTGTTTGTAAATTGGTTAGTCAAGCCATTTTCGATGGCGTTTCTGGGCTGGCTCTTCATCCGGCACTGGTTTGCGCCGCTGCTGCCGGCCGAGCAGATTGACAGCTATATCGCAGGATTGATTCTTCTCGCTGCCGCACCCTGCACCGCGATGGTTTTTGTCTGGAGCCGGCTTACCCAGGGTGACCCGCTTTTTACACTCTCCCAAGTCGCGATCAATGACACGATCATGATTTTCGCTTTTGCACCCCTTGTGGGCCTGCTGCTGGGAATCTCTGCGATCGTCGTGCCCTGGGACACGCTGCTTACTTCAGTCGTCCTGTATGTCGTTATTCCCGTCGTGCTTGCACAGGCTTGGAGAAAATCATTACTCGCCAAAGGCCAGGCTGCCCTTGAAGCCGCAATACAGCGGGTCGGACCCTGGTCGATTACTGCGTTACTGGCGACATTAATTTTATTGTTTGCCTTTCAAGGCGAGGCACTCCTGCAGCAGCCGCTGGTGATTGCGCTCTTGGCAGTACCGATCCTGATCCAGGTCCTGTTTAATTCAGCGCTGGCCTACTGGCTAAATCGCAAGTTGGGCGAAAAGCATTCAATCGCCTGCCCGTCTGCCTTAATTGGGGCGTCGAACTTCTTCGAACTCGCAGTCGCTGCAGCCATCAGTCTTTTTGGGTTTCAGTCCGGTGCGGCGCTGGCCACAGTCGTGGGCGTTTTAATCGAAGTGCCAGTAATGCTGCTGGTGGTGAGAGTGGTCAATCAAAGCCGGGATTGGTACGAGAAAAAGCAGTAATCTTGGCGGCATGACGGACCGCCTCACCATTGTCGCTTCGGATGGCTTTCGCCTAGGGGCCACCCATTATCCAGCGGTAGGCGGCCCCAGCGGCCAGCTGATCATTGCTGGAGCCACCGGTGTGCCACAAGGCTTTTATAGCCGTTTCGCACAGTTTGCAGCCACCCAGGGTGTAGAGGTCTGGACAATCGACTACAGGGGGATTGGGCTTTCTCGACCGGCAAGCTTACGCGGATTTCGCATGAATTTTCTGGACTGGGCCCGGCTTGATCTGGCCGCCCTTCTCGGTCACGTTTACGCAAAAAGTAGCGGGCCAATTTGGATGGTCGGGCATTCCTACGGCGGCCATGCGCTCGGGCTAATTCCAGAGAATCATCGCATTCGGCGCTTTGCCACTTTTGCAACCGGTGCAGGCTGGCATGGCTGGATGCCGCCAGTAGAGCGGCTACGCGTGCTTTTGCTATGGAATGTCTTTGGGCCATTGCTGGTTCATACGAAGGGCTATCTGGCCTGGAGCATGCTTGACATGGGTGAGGACATTCCCCGGGATGTCTTTTATCAGTGGCGCCGCTGGTGTCGATTTCCGAAGTACTTCTTTGACGACCCTGAGCTGCCCGAATTAGCAAAACAGTTCGCCGAAGTGAGAATTCCGATTCGGGCAATTAATGCAACAGATGATAAGTGGGCGCCCCCAGCCTCGCGGGATGCTTTTATGGCAGCTTATTGCAACGCCCAGCTTGAGCCAATCACCATTAGCCCAAGGGAACTCGGAGTTCCTGCAATCGGTCACATGGGCTATTTTCGGCCGCAATGCGAAACGCTCTGGCGGCAAACGCTTGACTGGCTGGTGGTTAGCGAATGATTTTGTCTTGATCCTCACCTATGAAATGCTCACTACTCAATCCTCATGACAACACTGATGTTTTTTCTAGGCCTAGCCGCACTCATTTTGGGCGCTGAATCCCTGGTGCGGGGCGCAGGCCGGCTTGCGACCACCCTCGGGGTCTCCCCGCTCGTGGTGGGTCTTACGGTGGTGGCCTTTGGCACGAGCGCGCCCGAATTGGCGGTTTCGGTAAACGCAGCGCTTGCCGGCAAAACCGATCTCGCGGTCGGCAACGTCGTCGGTAGCAATATTTTCAATATCTTATTTATCTTGGGAATATCAGCGTTGATTACACCGCTGGTGGTGCATTCGCAGATCATTCGGCAAGAGGTTCCCATTTTAATTGGTGCCTGCCTGCTCTTTTTTGCAATCTCTGCTGATCAGCGCATCGGCGTAATGGAATCAGCACTTTTACTTCTGACACTGGCGGCTTACACGATCTTTCTCATATTGCAGTCACGAAAGGAAGCGCAAGCGATCCAAGATGAATATGCGGCGGAAAACGCAAAGCAATCCGCCTGGGATCGTCCGATTTATGTTCAGCTGGTTCTAATTGCAATCGGACTCGGATTGCTGGTTCAGGGATCTGAATGGCTTGTCGATGCGGCCGTCATTTTTGCGCGGCACATTGGTGTGAGTGACATTGTGATTGGCCTAACAATCGTTGCCGCAGGGACATCAATGCCAGAGGTGGCCACCTCAGTCATGGCAGCCTTCAAAGGCGAACGCGATATTGCTGTGGGCAATGTGATCGGAAGTAATACCTTCAACATTCTCGGCGGACTCGGAATCACAGGGCTAGTCTCTGCCAACGGAATCGATGTGCCGGCTTCGGTGATCCATTTCGATCAATGGGTCATGCTGGCCGTCTGCTTCGCGTGTATCCCTGTGTTTCTCACTGGCCAAGAAATCGCGCGCTGGGAAGGCGGGGTCTTTCTCGGCTACTACCTTGCCTATGTCACCTACCTGATCATGGCCTCACAGGAGCATGATGCCCTTTTGGCGTACTCCAGCGTCATGATGAGCTTTATCGTGCCGCTCACGGTCATCACACTTGTCGCCGTCATGATTCGTCGCCCGACACCGCCTGAGTAGAAACCCTGAAAACCCGCCCTCTGCCGATTGCGAACCCCGGCCGGGCTGGCATCATTGCCGAATAAGTTTTCAATAGGGAGACACCAATGCGACGCACTGCGCGTAGAACCCACCTTTTAGGTTTGGCAATTGCAGCCATTGTCACAGCAGCCAGCCCCAGCCTGTTACAGGCACAGTCCTGGCCTAACCGGCCAGTAAAAATTGTGGTGCCTTTTCCGCCCGGAGGCACCACCGATATTCTTGCCCGTGCGATCGCTCCTGATCTTGCAAAGGCATTTGGCCAGCAGTTCGTGATTGAAAATAAAGGCGGTGCGGGAGGCAATCTCGGCACCGAACAGGTCGCCAAGTCGCCCGGCGACGGCTACACCATTTTGATGGGAACGGTCGGCACGCACGGCATTAACCGGGCGCTTTACGCCAAGCTTCCTTATGACCCCTTTAAAGACTTTGTACCCATTACGCTGGTCGCTGGCGTACCAAATGTGATGGTCGTTAATGCCGACTTCGCCAACGCTAATAAGATTAATTCGGTCAATGACTTCATTCGCTACGCTAAAGCCAATCCAGGCAAGCTCAATATGGCCTCCAGCGGGAACGGCACTTCAATTCACCTTGCCGGAGAGCTCTTTAAAAGTATGACCGGCACCTTTATGACCCACTTCCCGTACCGTGGATCAAGCCCAGCCCTTCTGGATCTAGCCGGCGGCAACATGCACATCATGTTTGATAACCTGCCCTCGGCAATGCAGCTCATTAAGTCCGGAAAGCTTCGGGCGCTCGCCGTGACCAGCAATCAGCGCTCTGCGGCCCTACCGGATATTCCCACGGTAGAGGAGGCAGCAAATCTAAAGGGTTTCGAAGCAAGCAGCTGGTTCGGCTTATTGGCCCCGGCAGGCACCTCTGCTGATATTGTGAATCGGATTCAGCAGGAGGTCGCGAAATCGCTGGCAACACCCGCAATGAAGGAGCGGCTGGCAACACTTGGCGCCATCCCAAGCGGCAACACACCCGCGCAGTTTGCGGCTCTGATTGAGTCTGAGCACAAAAAATGGGCCGAGGTCGTGAAGGCCTCGGGCGCAAAGGTAGATTAGGCGCTTGCTGCTTTAATGACTCCGGCACCCTCCGGGTTGACGGGCCAAGCGTCTATTCGTTAATCCGACCGCCAAGACTTCGCAGTACGCCGTACCAGAGATCTA
>CAYTRY010000009.1:0-20036 GCA_964440375.1 uncultured Bordetella sp.
CAGGCAAGATGCGGCTTGAGGGCAAGGACTATATTGTCAAAGACGGAGATGTCATGCATTTCCGGTTCAACGTCTAACGGCTGAAGTCTTTTTAAAAAGACGGGTGGGTACGCCTTAGAGTCCGTGAAGCCGCCGTTGGGCGGCCGGAATTTTTCCTTCAAGAATCACTGGAAGCTCCTCGATAACGGCATCTAATGCCCGATCGATCGCAAGCTTCTCCTCAGAACGGGGCTCATGCAGCACGAAATCCGCCACATCTTGATTGAGATTGAGTGTGCGTGGGTGGCCGATACCGATGCGCAGCCGCCAGAAATCTGCCGAGCCAAGGTGCAATTCGATATCCCGAACACCGTTGTGGCCGCCATGGCCGCCCCCTTGTTTTAGGCGCACAGCACCCGGAGGGAGATCCAGCTCATCGTGGATGACCAGAATGTCTTGCGGCCCCAGCCGATGGAATCGTGCAAACGGACCCACGGCCTCACCAGAGGCATTCATGTACGTCTGCGGTTTACAGAGCCATCGGTCAGCTCCAGCAATACGGGCCTTCGCGATTTCAGCTTTGAATTTAGATTCGCGGGACCAGCCCGCGCCGACTAGCCGGTCGACCACCCAGAAGCCCACGTTATGCCGATGGCCGGCATACTGGGATCCTGGGTTTCCAAGGCCAACGATGAGTTTCATTCAGACCCTCTGGCCTGAATCATCATCAGTCTTTCTTTTCAGACTTCTCTGCAGGCTTGGCTTCAGCAGCGGGGGCGGCCTCGGCAGCGGGGGCTTCCTCCTCAGCGCTTCCACCCGGAACGGATGCAGTCACCACCGTGGGATTCTCGCCCGTGTGCAGCACCAGCGTGACGCCGGCTGGCATCACCAGATCACGGACGTGCAGGGAGTGGCCGACGGACAGCGTTGCCAGATCGACCTCGATGAACTCAGGCAGATCCTTCGGCAAGCAAGAAATCAGTACATCGGTCAGCACGTGGCTAACAATACCGCCGGAGAGTTTGACGGCCGGTGAGATTTCTTGATTCTTAAAGTGCAGGGGCACCTTGGTCTGCAGTTTCTGGTTGACATCAATGCGCTGGAAATCAACGTGCAGTACAACAGGCTTATAGGGGTGCATTTGGTAATCCCGCAGCAGCACCTGCTCAGACTTGCCATCGAGCTCGAGATCCAGAATCGAAGAGTGAAACGACTCGACCTTGAGTGCGAGCAGCAGGGGGTTGTGATCAATCTCGATATTGATCGGGGACTTTTTTGCACCATAAATAATGCCGGGTACTTTACCGTCACGGCGAAGACGGCGGCTCGCACCCGATCCTTGCACCGTACGGGAATTGGCAACAACTTTCATGAACTACTCCTTCAAATTTGGCGGCCCATCGGCCGCCGGTCAAAAACCCTTTTCGCTTCCGTGGCTGCCGCGACCAGCAATCCACAGAAAAGAAAAGGCACGAAAACTATTCAACAAATAAAGAACTGACCGAGTCGGATTTCACAATTCTTAAAATGGTTTCGGCCAACAATCCGGCGCAGGACAAGACCCGGATTCTGCCCGTGGCCTGGGATTCTTTTGATAACGGAATCGAATCGGTCACTACGAGTTCATCCAACGCGGAGTGGGCAATGCGATCCGCCGCACCGCCAGAGAGCACCGCATGCGTGCAGTAGGCGACCACGCGCTCTGCGCCATGGTCTTTGAGTGCCTGGGCAGCCTTGGTCAGGGTGCCGGCGGTATCGACCATATCATCCATGATCATGCAGGTTCGGCCAGAGACATCTCCGATGATGTTCATGACTTCTGAGACATTGGCCTTTGGCCGGCGCTTATCGATAATCGCCAGCTCGCAATCCATTTGTTTGGCAAAGGCCCGTGCCCGGACCACGCCCCCGACATCGGGCGAGACCACCAATAAGTTCTGATACGTCTGCTGCCACACATCCGCAAGAATGATCGGTGCCGCGTAAACGTTATCGACCGGAATATCAAAAAACCCCTGGATCTGATCGGAGTGCAGGTCCATGGTCAGGACGCGGTTAACGCCCACGCTTTGAAACATATTGGCCACGACCTTGGCGCTAATCGGCACCCGCGAGGAGCGCACACGGCGATCCTGTCGTGCATAGCCAAAATAGGGAATCGCGACAGTGATCCGCTCGGCCGACGCCCGACGCAGCGCATCGCACATCAGCATGACTTCCATCAGATGGTCATTGGCTGGTGCGCAGGTGGATTGCAAGACGACCGCATGCTTGCCGCGCACATGCTCAAGAATTTCGACCGTTGATTCGCCGTCACTGAATTGCGCGACTGTCGCGCGTCCAAGTCGCGTGCCGAGATGGCGTGCAACATCGGATGCCAGTTTTGGGTTGGCATTGCCGGTGAAGATCATGAGCCCCTCGGGGGCACCGCCTTCTTTATTTAATATGCGGTCGACCATCTTTCAGTATTCGGGGCAAAGAAATTTTGGCTGGGGAGGAAGGATTCGAACCCTCGAATGCCGGAATCAAAATCCGGTGCCTTAACCAACTTGGCGACTCCCCAACGGTTTACAAAACGCTGCCCGGATGTCGCATGAGGGTCTGGCAGACCTTCAGCCTCAGCGGTGACTGACCCACTGAAGTGTTCTGAAGGGCGCTAACGCGGTCGACGAGCCGTTGGGCCGTCTGAGCATCTGGGGCGGTACAAAACACCGCACCCCCAGAGCCTGACATTCGCACTGCAGCCGGGGCTATTCCTTCGCTGGCGGCAGCCGTTTCAAGCCACTGCAGGGCCTGCCGAACCTGCGGAAACCGGGCTGCGGTTACCGCCTGTAGGTCGTTGTGGCCGAATTCCCATACGGGCTGTCGGGCTGCTTGGGCGAAGCCCGCAATTTTGGAAGTTTTGGAATTTCGTGTCAATTCAGGGGCAGCGAAGATTTCGGCAGTCGCAACGTGGCAGGCAGGTACGGCGATGGTCAGCCACCGTGGGGCGCTGTCATAGGCCTGGAGCCGCTCGCCGACCCCCTGCACAAAGGCCGATTTCCCGAAAAGAAAAAATGGGACATCCGCCCCCAGTTCAAGGCCGATTTCGCTGAGCTGCTGGCTGCCGATCTTCAGGCCCCAGAGCTGGTTTAAGCCCATCAGCGTGCTCGCCGCATCTGAGCTGCCCCCACCCAGCCCGGCGCCGGCCGGGATATTTTTGGTGATCTGAATCCTTGCCCCTGGCTGGCCAGCTGCCTGCCATTGGGGGGTGTTTTGCAAAGCGCGTGCTGCCCGAACCGCCAGATCAAGATGGGGTGGGCCCAGCAGGTCGCCGCATCGCTCGATCTGGCCGTCGGCGCGCGGCGAGATCAGGATCAGGTCGGACCAGTCGATCAGCTCAAAGGCGCTCTCCAGCAGGTGATATCCATCGTTACGACGGCCAACGACGTGCAAAAACAAGTTGATCTTTGCCGGTGCGACGAGTGTCAGGCCTTGGGCATGCATGTATCAATCTCTGGCGGGATCTTGGGCTTAGATCGGATCCAGTACAGCACGAAGCATGATGTCGAGCTGCTGCACCCGAAATTGAAATTCTCGCGAGCCCAAGCTCGTGTTGGCCATGCTCTCAATTGAGAGCATGAGCGATCGCATCAAGGCTTGAATTTCAGCATCACCCATCACGGAGGCCGATTCGCCAAGCAGCGCATGCGCAAGACCGGATTGCTGCCGAGCCCCGAGTAGCCTGCCATCCGCATCGAAAGCATGAAGGCTTTCATCAATTTTTTTCTCTTTGATCAGCAGGCCTGCCTGCCGCTCCACGAGCCTTCGCTCGATACTGCCCAAGGTCTGGCCGAGAGGACCCAGCCAAATGAGGATCTGTCGTTCGCTGCGATCAACCTCAGGCCCCGTGGGTGAAACCAGCTGCAGCCATTCAAAGCGGCCCTGTCCGCCGCGCGTCTGCTCAGAGGCCTGAAGCCGAGCAGAGAGGATGAATCGTCCAGATCGCGAGACTTTTAATTGCTCATCTGGCCGCTCCAGACTAAAGCGCTCGGGTGCTGCGGGCCGCGGTGGCGACTTGATGGCGCAGCCCGCAAGGGCGGCGATGGCCAGGCCACAGAGGAGCTTTGTCAGTTGGCCTAAAGGGGCTGGAGCCTGATTCAACGGGGATGGACGCGTGCCGGGGAGATGCCAAGACGCTTTAAGGTATTGAGCAAAACTTCGTTACGCGGGTCTGCACTAAAGGCTGCCTTGAACACAGACTCGGCCTCGTCTTTTCTTCCGCGGCTCCAGAGCACCTCGGCAAGATGGGTCGAGATCTCTGCATCCGGCTGAAGACGTTGGGCCTGCCGAAGATATTTTTCCGCGAGCTCAAGATTGCCCAGCCGAAAGTAGACCCAGCCCATGCTATCGATGATGTGCGCATCGTTGGGCGCCAGGGCCAAGGCCTGCTCAATGAGGCGTTTTGCTTCATCAAGCCGCTCATTGCGATCTGCGAAGTGATAGCCGAGTGCGTTATACGCATGTGCATGCTGGGAGTCGCGGGAGATTAGGGCCCGCAGGATTTTCTCCATCTCCTGATGCTGACCGGCCTTCTCATGCATCATTGCCAGGGTGTAGGCGACATTGGATTTTTCTTGGTCAGGCTTACTGACCGAATCAAAAATTCTCAGGCCATCGGCCTTATTCGGTGCGCGGCTCGCAAGGCCCGCGAGATAATCGTAAAAGCCATCGAGCTGCTGCTCGCGAATTGCCCGATCACGGCGTGCGCTTAACGAGCGAATAACTTTTTCGTTTTCACCCAGCACGACATTTAAGAGATCTAGGGTGCTCTGGGCCTCGGGATCATTGGGGGCAGCGGTTTGCCAGATTGCGGCCGCCTCTTGGGCCCGCTGCGGTGATCGGGCCTCAATGGCAAGCTCGGTTGCACGGCGGGCTGCGCCAGGATCCTGGGTCTGGCGGGCCACACTGAGATAAGTTGCCGCAGCAGCCCCAATGTCGCCTTGGGCCAGGGCCAGTTCACTGGCCAGAATTTGAAAAATTAGGCCCGCCTGCTCGCGGCCACGGTCGATGTTTCTGCTGGCTGCTGACCAGGCTGACTCTGCAGCACCCAGCATCAGGCTGAGGCTAAGGAGCAAAAAGAGGGAGCGGGACCGAAGCGTTGTCATGCCTCTACACTATCTGAGTTTTCCTGGTCCCTATCATGCCCGAATTGCCCGAAGTTGAAGTGACTGCCCGCGCCCTGCGCCAGGCCATATCGGGCTGCGTATTTCAGGGCTTTCGCCACTCGGGGAAGCGGCTTCGCCATGCCTTTCCTCGGGCGGCCCTCTCGCGGCTGATTGGCATGCCGGTTCTGTCGATTTCAAGGCGCGCTAAATATGTTTTATTGGAATTTGAGCCAGGATGGGTTGCTGTCCATCTTGGGATGTCGGGCTCTATTGAGCAGGCCACCGTCGCGAATCAAGCACTTGGCCTGCATGATCATGTGCTGCTTGAGTTCGGGTCGTCAGCGGGCACGTCTCGGGCACTCATATTTAACGATCCTCGGCGCTTTGGCTCATGGCAGTGGCTAGATCGTTCCCAGACTCAGACATCGGAGTTGGGCGCCCTGCTGGGCGACGCATCCAGTGGGATTGAGCCTTTTGATCCTCGTTTTAACGGACAGTGGATGGCCGAGTCCGCCAGGGGACGACGGACTGGAATCAAACAATGGCTGATGTCGGGCAGCACCGTGGTCGGCGTGGGAAATATTTACGCCTGCGAGGCTTTGTTTGAATCCGGGATTCATCCCCTGCGCAAGGCGTCGGCCATTTCGCGCATGCGCTATGACCGTCTTGCCCGGGCGGTTAAGCAGATTCTGCAGGCGGCAATCGATAGTGGCGGAAGCACAATTCAGAATTTCGTTGGGCTTCATGGCGAGGCGGGACGCTACGGACAGATGCATTGTGTTTATGGCCGCGAGGGTGAGCCCTGCCTACGGTGCAGCCGGCCAATCCGTCGGCTGGTGATCGGCCAACGCAGCACATTTTTTTGCTATGGATGTCAACGCTAAGCGGCCTGTGTTTGCGCATCAACTCATGGCCTGGCAGCGCACGCATGGCCGTCATGATCTGCCGTGGCAGATCAAGCCTGTCGATCCTTATCGGGTCTGGCTTTCCGAAATCATGCTGCAGCAGACCCAGGTCACAACGGTTGTGGGATATTTTGAGCGCTTCATTGCACGCTTTCCGACGCTTCATGCCCTGGCCCGTGCAAGCGAGCAGGAAGTCTTATCGCTCTGGTCAGGCCTGGGCTACTACCAGCGGGCCCGCAATTTACTCGCCTGTGCAAAAACGCTCACCGCACAGCATGATGGCCGCTTTCCTGAGTCAGCGCAGCAACTCGCACTACTGCCGGGTATCGGCCCTTCAACTGCTGCAGCCATTGCTTCTACTGTCTTTGGAGAGCGGGCTGCGATCTTGGATGGCAACGTCAAGCGTGTGTTTGCCCGGCTGACATGCGCGGCTCCATCATGGGGCAGTCCAGCACTCGAGCGGACACTCTGGGCTGAGGCTGTCAAACGGCTGCCCGAGCAGTCAGACCAGATGCCAATCTACACACAGGCCATCATGGATCTCGGTGCCTTGATTTGTCGGCCGAAAAATCCGCAGTGCGGACGCTGTCCGGTGGCCCAGCATTGCCAGGCCTTTCAGCGGGGCCAGGTCGACCGTTATCCGGTGGCGCGCGTTCGGCGAAGTCTGCCGCTACGCAAGGCCTACTGGGCATTTTGTTTTGATGCAGACGGCATCTGGCTTACGCAGCAGCCAAGCTCAGGAATCTGGCCAAGTCTTTGGCTGCCATGGGCCATCCATCCGGATGCGCTCCCGCGCGGATGGAAGTCAACCGTTCAGGGACTGCAAGAGATCGTTGAAGTGCGGCATAGCTTTACGCACTATCGGCTTTTGATTTCTGCTGCGATGGTGCGGCTCAACCGCAACACGCCACCCCTTGGGGCACCCAAAGGCCTGCAGCGATTTGTCTGGGCAGAGGCCATGCGCCTTCCCCTGCCGGCGCCGGTTGCGCGGCTGTTGTCTAGGCTTTGCCCCGCTGCGATAACGACCGATGGCGAACTGCGCAAGAGTAGGCGTCTTTAAACTGCTCGTACAGGGCATCCGCGCAATAGACCGATCGATGCTGGCCCCCTGTGCAGCCAATGGCAACTGTCAGATAGCTGCGATGCTCTTCAGCGTGCCGCGGCAGCCATTTTTGCAGATAGGCCCCAATGTCTTGAATCATTTCGCGCACTGAGTCGAAAGATTCTAAATAGCGCATCACTGGAGTGTCTCGGCCATTGAGCGGTTTGAGTTCCGGATCATAGTGGGGATTGGGCAGGCAGCGGGCATCGAAAACAAGATCAGCGTCCAGCGGAATACCGTCTTTAAAGGCGAAGGACTGAAAGAGCACCATCAATGGCGCATTTTCGAGACCAAGAATCTCTTTCACCCATCGTCTTAGCACTTGGGGCTGCAGATCACTTGTATCCAGTGGAATTCCAAGAGGCTCAATATCGGCCAGCAGCTCTCGCTCGCGGGCAATGCAATCCATCAATGTCTGAACGGAGCCTTCGCCAAAAATGTTCTGTGCTGCCAGCATCTGGCTGAGCGGATGCCGGCGCCGGGTTTCCGAGTAGCGCTGCACGAGTATCTCGTCACGGGCATTGAGAAAGATGACTCGGACATCATGGCCAGCTTCTCGAATTTGTTCGAGATTTTTTGACAAGTGGCCAAGCGATCCTGCTGTGCGGGCATCAACAGCGACCGCAAGCTGCGAGAGTCCTTCGGCCATCAGCCGGGTGAGGGCCTGATCAAGAAAGGCGACAGGAAGATTATCGATGCAGAAATATCCGGAGTCCTCCAGCACATTGAGCGCCACCGATTTGCCGGAGCCCGACAAGCCGGTGACCAGTACGATTTTCATCGGCCCGAATCCGGGCCAGGCTGCTGCATCGCAGCCTGCTGGCGCTCAACGAATTCCTGCATCGTGTCAATGCCGCGCAGACTCAGCACAGAGTTTCGGACCGCTGCCTCGACCAGTACCGCAAGGTTTCGCCCAGCCGCAACTGGAATGACCACCTTGCGAATCGGCAGGCCCATCACATCCTGGGTCATGGCCTCCAGGGGGAGCCGTTCAAACTCATTCATTACGCTACGGCGAATCAGCTGAACGATAAGCTTGAGCCGCATTTTTCTGCGCACGGCGGTCTCACCAAAAATCGCGCGAATGTCCAGCAGTCCCAGCCCGCGGACTTCAAGAAGATTCTGTAGTAGCGGTGGACAGCGGCCCTCGACTGCATCCGGTGCGATTCGAGTGAAGTCGACCACATCATCGGCAATGAGGCCGTGGCCACGGGTAATCAATTCGAGCCCGAGTTCACTTTTTCCAAGGCCTGACTCACCGGCAATCAGCACGCCCATGCCCAGCACATCCATAAACACGCCGTGCATCTGGGTCTGTGGGGCCAGCGTGCGGGCCAGCTGTGTCCGAAGAATTTCAATCACCTGGCCTGCCGACACAGTGGTGCGTAGCAGTGGCAGGCCCTCACGTTCGCAAGCCGTGAACAATTCGGCTGGGGGAATCTCGTCATCGGCGATGATGATGGCCGGCGGCCGGCCCGCAATCAGCTCCGCGGTGAGATAGTTTTTTCTCTGCGGATCTAGGCGGTTGTAATAGGCGACCTCAGGCGTGCCCATAATCTGAATACGATTCGGATGAATCAGATTGAGGTGGCCGATGAGATCGGCACTCTCGGTCGATTGGCCGCCGATTTTGCGGCCTGCGCCGACTTGTCCCGTTAAAAAGCTGAGCTTGAGCGTCTCCGCGTGTTCGTCAAAGAGGGCCTTGACGTCAAGCACGGGCCGGTTGCCAGCTCTCAAGGGCCCGGTGCAGGGCCTGGGGATCGGTTTCGCTGCTCAGTAGATCGCGCATGTGTCGGTCAGAGAGCATCTCGGCCACTTCTGAGAGGATCTCGAGATGCTGCTGCGTCGCCTGTTCGGGCACCAGGAGAAAAAGCAGCAGCCCAACCGGTTTTCCATCGGGCGCATCAAAGGCCACAGGCTCGGACAGTCGGACCAATGCGGCGACCGCCTCTTTTAGGCCTTTGATCCTGCCGTGGGGGATGGCGATGCCTTCGCCCAGGCCGGTGGACCCCAGCCGTTCTCGGGCAAACAGCGAATCGAATACCTTGACCCGCGCAATGCCCTGATTGTTTTCAAAAAGAAGCCCCGCCTGCTCAAAGACGCGCTTTTTACTGCTGGCTTCTTGGCCAACGGCAATGTTGGCCAGGGGTAAAAGCTGGCTAATGCGGTTCATTGCTCCGCCTCGTCGAATCGAGAGGCCGGATTATAGATCTTTTGTTGCGCTGCGTTAAACCGATTAGGTGGCCATCCGCGGATCAGCCCCCTGGCCCCTGTGGACCCCCGGCCGGTGGGTTTCCTTGTACCGGACGACCTGCCGATCCAGCTTGTTGGCCAGCAGGTCGATGGCCGCGTACAGGTCGGCGTGGCTGGCCTCGCAGTGAATATCCTTTCCCGGCAGGTGGACGGTGACCTCGGCCACTTGATGCAGCTTCTGAACGCTGAGCACGACATGGACCTCGTTGACATGATCAAAGTGTCGCCAGGGCCTGCCGAACTTCTGGTCCACATAGCTGCGGATGGAGTCGGTAATCTCGATGTGATGCCCCTTGACGGTCATGTGCATGGTCCTGCCTCCTGTTTTAGAGTTTTTTGCGTTGGCTGACAGGCTCAATTTTGAGCGCTTCCCGATACTTTGCAATCGTGCGCCGCGCAACTTGAATACCCTCGCTGGCGAAACGGTCGGAAATCTGTTGATCGGACAGGGGCCGGCGCGGATCTTCGTCGGCGACCCATTGTCGGATCTTGGCCTGCAGGGCGGTCGAGGAAGCCACCCCTCCACCCTCGGTTCGCACATGGCTTGTAAAGAAGTATTTCAGCTCGAAGGTTCCCCGGGGAGTCAGCATATATTTGTTGGTCGTGACCCGGGAGACAGTCGACTCGTGGAGTTCGCAGCGTTCGGCGATCTCGCGCAGTACCAAGGGCCGCATGGCGATTTCACCTTGCTCAAAAAATTCTTGCTGCTCAATGGCGATGGCCTGTGAGACACGCAAAATCGTATCAAAGCGCTGCTGAATATTTTTAATCACCCAGCGGGCTTCCTGCAGTTGGGCAGTCATGCTGCTGGCCCGCTCCTGGCGAATCAACTCCGCATACAAGGGATTGATGGACAGTCGTGGCACCGCCGATTCATTTAATCGGACCTGCCATTTGTTGGATTTGCGTGTGCCCATCCGATAGGCAATCACATCCGGAACAATTGACTCGGCGGCATCTTCTAAAAACTCGGCGCCGGGTTTCGGATTAAGCCGTTGAATCAAGAGCACCGCCTGCTTTAAGGCCTCTTTATCGCAGCGTAGCGCCTGGCAGAGTCCATTGAAATCTTTAGCACCCAGTGCATTTAAGTGGGCCAGATCACCAATGATTTTCTTTGAAAGTTCAAGGCAGGCATCGATTGCAGGTGACTCGGGCGCATTCGGGGCGGTAGCGGTCCAGCCCTCGAGCTGCAGCAACAGACATTCCTGTAGGTTTCGGGCCCCGATTCCCCGAGGGTCTAGGCTCTGCAAGAGCTTTAGGCCGAGTGTGCGTTCGTCGGCATCAAGTCGCTCGCCAAAATGCTCGGAAAAAAACTCAGCAACGCTTTCCTCAAGCTCCTCGAGGCTTTCGCGCAGATAGCCATCATCGTCCAGCGATTCGATCAGGGTATCAAGCCAGGCCCGATCACGATCCGAGAGTTTTAAGCTATGGGCCTGCTCGCGCAAGTGCTCCCGAAGGCCAATGGGCTGAATGCGCTGAGATTCCCACCAGTCATCATCATCATGATTGGCCCGCGAGCCGCTGGAAGACCAGCTCTCGGCCGATCCTGCCAGCCCCTCATCCGAGGCGTCGGCTGCCGTAGTCTCGGAACCTTGGCCCTCCGGCGTGTCTGCAGTGCTGCTTGTGTTGGGCTCGGCCATCTCCAGCAGCGGATTTTCGGTGAGGAAGCGGTCGACTTCCTGCTCAAGCTCGGCGGTCGACATCTGCAGCAGCCGAATCGATTGCTGCAGCTGTGGCGTAAGCGCAAGTTGTTGAGAGGTGCGAAGGCCGAGGGAGGGTTTAATTGCGGCCATGCACGTTACATTCTGAAGTGTTCCCCAAGGTAAACCTTGCGGACATTTGCATCGGCAATAATATCTTGCGGCACACCACTGGCAAGCACAGATCCTTCGCTGATGATGTAGGCCCGATCACAGATGCCGAGTGTTTCTCGGACATTGTGGTCAGTGATGAGCACACCGATTCCACGTTCTTTAAGAAATCGCACGATCCGCTGAATCTCGATCACCGCGATCGGATCCACGCCGGCGAAGGGCTCGTCTAAAAGAATAAATCGTGGCGAGGTGGCGAGCGCCCGGGCGATCTCGACCCGCCTGCGCTCACCGCCGGACAGCACATTGGCCATGTTTTGGCGCAGATGCGTAATTTGCAGGTCTTCCAGAAGCTGCTGTAGGCGGGCTTCAATCTGCGCAGAATCCAGGGGTTCACCGCGGGCGTTGTGTTGAAGCTGCAGCACGGCCCGGATGTTGTCGGCAACAGATAGCCTGCGAAAGACCGAGGCCTCTTGTGGCAGATACGAGAGGCCAAGCCGTGCACGGCGGTGGATCGGCAGCCGGGCTAAGTTTTGTCCGTCCATTAAAATTTCGCCGGCATCGGATTTCACTAAGCCAACAATCATGTAAAAGCTGGTGGTCTTTCCCGCGCCGTTTGGGCCGAGTAGTCCGATCACTTCGCCGCTTTCAATATGTAGGGTGACATCTTTAACGACATCACGGCCTTTGTAAGCCTTGCGCAGGCCCCGTACATCCAGGGTGTTGATTGCTCCCATCAGCGTTTGCCCGGCATGAGCGTCATCCGCGAGCGGGGCTGGCCCTGATTCGATTCCACCTGATACTGCTCGGTGATGTTGTTATACGTCAGGGCATCGCCCGCCACCTGATCTTTCAGGAGGTCACCCTCGAGCCGTCGCAGCAGCGCATTTTGGCTTAGGGTCACAATTTCATCTTTGCCGTTGTAATCAAGCCGTCCCGACTCGCCTTCCATAAATTCATTCACGCCGTCTCGTTTCTGACGAAAGCGTGCCGGCTTTCCGATCATCGTTCCGAATGTATGTCCGGCACTGTCTTGCCATAGCTCCATGCGATCGCCGCGCAGAATCAGGGTGCCCTTGGTCAGCACAACATTGCCCGTAAAAGTCGTGATTTGTTTCTGGTCATCATGGCTGAGTCGATCAGCATCAATCGTGGTTGGTTTTTCACGATCCGCTTTCTCTGCCTGGACCGTTCCGATGCCGACAGCCAGGGAGGCTAGAAAGAACAGCATCCGACCCCAGCGGGAGTTCCCAATGCGATTCATGGCTGGCTTTTCTTTGGTACGACCATTCGAGAGTCCGAAGTGATCTCCAGCTGCCGGGTTTTCTGGTCAAGCCGCATTCCATTTCCTTGCAGCGTTGAGGCCCCACGCTCGATGATGACGGGCGCGTCGGTCATTGCGCGCTCCTCGCGAATCAGCACAGTCGCCTTGCTGGTGCTCACCCGGGCTGCGGGCTGCCCATCAAACGCATTGCGTTCAATTCTGACATTGCCTTCCAGATCAATTTGATTTTGCTGCCGGGTCGTAATGGCCCGCTCTGCCTGCATCACTGTCTTTGGCCGATCGGGTGCTAGGGAGACCATCACTGGCTGCTCCACCAGGCTGCGGTCGGCCTGTTCCTCAAAAAGGATTCTTTTCGCATCCAGCCGATACTGAGCATGGCCTTGCGCGTCGCTTCGTGTCACGCGAGGATTTTCAATGATCGCGTTAGGCCCCTCTTTGTTGACCACGACCGACTCCAGCTGGCTGCGGCGGAGAAATTCATTTAGGCCCCAGGAGGCTGCTGCCAGCAGCGCAAAAAGGCCGACGGAGATGGTGCTGCCGAGCCATTCGGGCTGCCTCATTGCCGCGCCTGAACAATGAAGTCGCAGCAGTCACGCACCGCACCTGCCCCGCCCGCCCGACGAGAAACCCAGTGGGCTGCTGCCAGCACGGCCTGCGCGGCATCCGGAACTGTGGCGGCGAAATGAACGCGCGAAAAAATCTCTAGATCGGGCAGGTCATCACCCATGTGTCCGCAGTCGGCAGGGGCAATGCCGAATTCGGCCATGCACTGATCGAAGGCAGCACCTTTATGTTCTGCACCCTGGATCACGACATCAAATCCCAGCTCGCGGGCGCGCACCTCAGTCGCCGGATGGGATCGTCCGCTTAGGATTCCTAGCCGTATGCCAGCATGTCTGAGCGCCTTGAGTCCATGGCCATCCAAGACATTGAATCGCTTCATGGTTTCGCCATTGGCGCTGTAAAACAGGCCGCCATCGGTCATCACGCCATCCACATCAAAAAACATCCAGCGCAGGCCCTTGGCCCTCTGGGCAGCCTCGCGGAGATCAAAGCGGCTGGGCATCTGCGGTGAAGGCTCCATGATCGGCACTACAGAATCTTGGACTCAAATAGGTCATGAATGCCGACAGCACCCTCGAGTCGGCCCTGATCATCAACAACCAAGAGATGATTGATTCGCGTGGATTCCATGAGATGCGCAACTTCACTGGCCAGCCGATGCCGATCAATGGTTTTCGGCTGCCGGCTCATCACGTCGTCAATCTTGACATTTCGAATATCGACGCCCTGCGACAGCACGCGACGTAAGTCGCCGTCCGTAAAAATGCCCATCACGCGGCGGTCCTGATCCAAAACGGCGGTCATACCCATGCGTTTGGCGCTGATTTCCGCAAATGCATCTGTGACCGAGGTACCCAGCGCAACCGAGGGCAGCTGCGCCTCGGTGCGCATGACATCTTCAACCCGAATCAGCAGCCTGCGACCCAGGCTGCCTCCGGGATGCGAGCGGGCGAAATCCTCGGCGCTAAACCCCCTCAGATCCAACAGCACCAGGGCCAGTGCATCACCAAGCGCCAATGCCGCGGTCGTGCTGGCGGTCGGCGCCAGATTTAAAGGGCAGGCCTCGGTCTGCACAGCCGCATTGAGATGAATATCAGCGGCTTTCGCCAGGCTGGATTCAGGATTACCGGTGATTGCAATCAAGACAGCGCCCAAGCGCTTGATATGCGGTGCGATCAGCGCAAGCTCTTCGGTCTCACCTGAGTTTGAAAATGCGAGCACGACATCGTTGGCCTGAATCATGCCGAGATCGCCATGCTGCGCTTCGGCCGGATGGACAAAGTAGGCTGGCGTGCCGGTTGAGGCAAGTGTCGCTGCGATCTTGCTGGCCACATGGCCCGATTTGCCGATGCCAGAGACCACCACACGGCCCGTGCAGTTCAGAATTCTTTCGGCCGCCTGGACCAGCTGCTGATCAAGTTGATCAAGAAGGCCTAAAACTGCGTCGGCCTCAATTCGGATTACCTCACGGGCCCGCTGAAACACCTGGTCGGCATTGGGCTGAAGCGGCGCGTTGCGGTGTGGATCTTTGCTGTGATTTCCCATGGTGCTGGCAGAGTGCGTTGTTACACTTGACCCTATGGGAAAGCAGTGTAACAAAGGGCGCTAGCAAACTTCATACCAGATATGGATTCGCTTCTTGGGGTCATCGTGGTGTTGCTGGCCGTCTCGGTTGGGGCGGTGACTGCGGCACGCGCCCTGAAGCTGCCGCCCCTGGTCGGCTATTTGTCGGTTGGGGTCCTGCTAGGGCCCAACGCCCTGGGCCTGGCGCCGGACACGGATGTCACCCGGTGGCTTGCGGAAATCGGCGTGGTCTTTTTGATGTTCTCCATTGGCCTTGAATTCAGCCTACCGAAGCTTCGGGCAATGCGCAGCCTGGTGTTTGGCCTTGGCGGCATCCAGGTGGGCTTAACGCTGGTTCTAGCGGCCACGCTGATTGGCCTTACGCAGGCCTGGCATGCAATGCCTTGGCAGGCCGGCGTTGCCCTGGGGGGTGCACTCGCGATGTCGTCAACGGCGATGGTGATGCGGCTTGCGGGCGACCGGGGCGAGTTGGAGTCGGCCCACGGTAAGCCGGTCGTGGGGGTGCTCTTGTTTCAAGACCTCGCCGTTGTGCCGCTGCTGGTGCTGATTCCCGCGCTCTCTGGTTTAACAGGTCAATCGGATCAGGGCCTTGGCTGGGCACTGACCATGGCCATGGCCAAATCCCTGCTGGTACTCGGCTTGGCGCTGCTGATCGGCCAGCGGCTGGTTCGGCCCTGGCTGACCTTGGTGGCGCGGCGCAAGTCCCAAGAGCTGTTCACACTGAATGTGTTGCTCATGACATTAGGCCTGGCACTACTGACCGAGCATGCGGGCTTATCACTGGCGCTGGGCGCTTTTTTGGCAGGCATGCTGATTTCTGAGACCGAGTATCGCTATCAGGTGGAGGCCGATGTCAAACCCTACCGCGATGTGCTCATGGGCCTATTTTTTATCTCTGTTGGAATGCTGCTGGATTTCTCGGTAATCGCATCGCATTGGGCGACGGTGGCGCTGCTGGTGATCTGCCCCATGGTGTTTAAGTTTGTCGTCATTGCAGCCTTGGCCCGATTTTTCGGAATTGGCACAGGCGCTTCGCTGAAAACGGGCCTCTGGCTGTGCCAGGCAGGCGAGTTTGGCTTCGTGCTGCTGGATCCGGCGGGATTAAATGGACTGATCCCGCAGTCTGTTTTGCAGCCCGTTCAGGCGGCGATGGTGATTTCGATGTTGATTGCGCCATTCATCATTGAGCAAAGTGATCGATGGATTCTGCGGCTCGTGCGCAATGAATGGTTTCTGCGTTCCCTGCAGATTCATCGGATTGCTGCCCAGACCCTGGGGTCGGAGCAGCACGTCATCGTCTGTGGTTTTGGCCGATGCGGCCAGAATCTTGCGCAGATGCTGGATTCGGAAAAAATTCCGTATGTGGCGCTTGACCTCGATCCGCAGCGGACCCGAGAGGCTGCTGCCGCAGGCAGTTCGGTGGTTTTTGGGGATGCAGCCCGACGCGAAACGCTGCTCGCGGCTGGCGTACATCGGGCATCGATTCTTGTGATCACCTACGCGGATCGGGCCTCTGCAGTGCATGTGATTCATGCGGCCCGTCAGCTTGCGCCGGCCTTGCCGATCATCGTGCGATCGCGTGATGACAATGACCTCTCGAGTCTGCGTGCCGCGGGTGCGACCGAGGTGGTCCCCGAGGTGGTCGAAGGCAGTCTGATGCTGGCCTCGCATGCCCTTGCCTTGGCCGGCGTTCCCCTGCATCGCGTGCTGCGCCGTGTTCGCGAAGTCAGAGATAGCCGCTATGCCCTGCTGCGCGGCTATTTTCATGGATCGATGGATGATGTGAGCGAACGCAGCGCAGAGATCTTGTTGCGATCTTTCAGTGTGTCCGAGACATCGCCATCGGTCGGGGTAACACTCGGATCTCTGCGGCTCGATGAGATCGGCGTGGAGATGACCAGCCTGCGTCGCGGCAAGGAGCGCCTCAGCATTGATGCAGGGCTTGTGATTCAGGCCCACGATGTCATGGTGATGCGGGGCGCATCCGAGGCCCTTGCCATTGCTGAGGAACTCTTAAGCGGCGATCGCGCCTAAAATAGGGCCGTCCCCCTCTTTTTTGCTTCTGATTAGGACTCCCTTTGCCCTCTAATGACCCTGTCGCTGTCCAGCAGAAAGCTGCAGTCGCCCCCGGCGTCCCAGGAGCGTCTCCTGTGGTGGCGTTTCGCCGCCTGAGCTTTGGCTACGGCGATCGGCAAATTATTGATGGCGTGAGTTTCGAGATTCGGTCGGGTCAGGTGGTGGCCCTCATGGGCGGCTCCGGCGTAGGAAAAACAACGCTGCTGCGGCTCATCAGTGGCCTGGTTGCGCCCCAGCAGGGCACCGTCGAGGTCTTTGGAAAGCCGCTGGACAGCACACATCAGACTCGGCTGTATGAGGCCCGCCGCCGCATGGGCCTGCTGTTTCAGTTTGGCGCCCTGTTTACCGATTTGACGTGTTTTGAAAATGTGGCTTTTCCGATTCGCGAGCACACCAACTTATCGGAATCGATGATTCGTGACCTCGTACTGCTTAAGCTTGAGTGCGTTGGGCTGCGGGGTGCCGCGGAGTTAAAGCCCTCTGAGATCTCGGGCGGCATGGCCCGAAGAGTCGCGCTTGCCCGTGCCATCGCCTTGGATCCAGAACTCATTCTTTACGATGAGCCCTTTGCCGGCCTTGATCCCATATCGCTCGGCGTCACTGCTAATCTTATTCGCGGACTGAATAATGCGTTGGGCGCCACTTCAGTTGTCGTGACACACGATGTTGCTGAGACATTCGCAATTGCGGACCGGATTTTTGTATTTGCGCCCTCACCAACGGGAGCAAAGCTGGCCGCCCAAGGCACACCCGAGGAGCTTCGAATGAGCGAGGATCCGTTTGTGCGGCAATTCCTCGATGGCCGAATGGATGGCCCAGTGCGATTTCACTATCCGGCCCCTCCGATTGGCCAGGCATTCGGACTCGGAGGCCCATGATGGCGATCGTCGATTCAATCGCAGCGCTTGGCCAGGCCTGCATTCGCTTTGTGCTTGGGCTTGGCAATTTTGCAATTCTCTTGGCCAAGATTCTGATGCGCACCGGGGCCATCTGGAGACGACCGCGGCTGATTGGGGCCCAGGTGCATTTTTTAGGCAACCATTCCCTCGCCATCATTTTGGTGGCGGGGCTTTTTGTCGGTCTGGTGCTCGGCCTTCAGGGTTATTACACGCTGCGGCGTTATGGGTCTGAACAGGCCCTGGGCCTCCTGGTCGCGTTGGCACTGGTTCGGGAGCTGGGCCCGGTGATTGCAGCCCTTTTGTTTGCGGGCCGGGCGGGCACCTCACTGACCGCAGAAATTGGGCTGATGAAAGCAGGCGAGCAGCTCGCTGCCTTAGAGACCATGGCCGTAGATCCGGTTGCCCGTGTTTTGGGTCCGCGTTTTTATGGCGGACTGATCGTGGTTCCGTTGCTGGCAACCCTCTTTTCCGCCGTGGGCATTCTCGGGGGCTGGCTGGTCGGGGTGGTCCTGATCGGCGTGGATCCTGGGGCCTTCTGGTCCCAGATGTCGGGAGGCGTCGATTTCTGGGATGACGTGGTCAATGGTGTAATTAAGAGTGTTGTATTCGGAATTGCGGTCACCCAGATTGCCTTGATGCAGGGCTATGGCGCCCAGCCGACCCCGGAGGGCGTGGCCCGGGCAACGACGTTAACGGTAGTGGTTGGATCACTCGCCGTTTTAGGACTTGATTTTGTGCTGACCGCACTCATGTTTGGAGAGCTTTGAAAATGCAGGCGCGAAATCTAAATCTTGCTGTCGGGGCCTTTGTGCTGCTGGGCCTACTGGCGCTGCTATTTATGGCCCTTCAGGTCAGCAACCTCGGCGCGAGAAGCGCATCAAACACCTATGAGTTGAAAGCGTATTTCGACAACATCGGCGGGCTAAAGCCCCGGGCCGCGGTCCGCAGTGCGGGAGTGGTCGTTGGCCGGGTCCGGCAGATTCAGTTTGATGATCAGCAGTATCAGGCCCTTGTGCTTCTTGATATGGACGCCCGCTATCAGTTTCCGAAAGACACTTCGGCCAAGATTCTGACCTCAGGATTGTTGGGTGATAACTATGTCGGCCTTGAGCCGGGTGGAGACACCGAGATGCTGAAGGCGGCGGACCGCATTCGGATGACGCAGTCCGCGGTGGTCCTGGAAAATCTTATTTCACAATTCCTTTACAACAAAGCCACAGAGCCCTCGGCGCCGGGCGGCGGATCGCGCAAATAAACGCTGGCGATGAAACTGATATTTCGACTCATGATGGTGGTTGGCCTTGCGGCCTCAGCGGGATGTGCAAGCCTGCCCGCGGGCAATATTAGCGACCCCCGTGACCCCTGGGAGCGCTATAACCGGGTGGTCTTCGACTTTAATGATGGCCTTGATCGTGCGGTGGTGAAGCCCCTGGCGCAGGCCTACCGCGACTATGTTCCAGAGCTCGCCCAAAACGGCCTGCGGAATTTTTTCAGTAATCTGCGTGACGTCATCATTGCGATCCACCAGTTGCTGCAGGCAAAGCCAGAGGCAGCGGCCACTGCAGGGGGCCGGGTCCTCATCAACACGACAGTGGGCGTGTTGGGACTGGGAGATCCGGCATCGGCGATGGGGCTTACGAAGACCAATGAAGATTTCGGCCAGACCTTCGGCCGCTGGGGTGTTGGGCCAGGCCCCTACTTCGTGCTGCCGCTGCTGGGCCCGAGCACGGTCCGAGACGCAGTGGGCACCGTCGCTGATTTCAGTTTTGACCCGATCGGCTCAGTCTTTGAACAAGGTACGGGCCGAACGGTCGCCTATGGATTGATTGCCATTGATCGCAGAAAAGATCTCTTGGATGCACAGGATACGATTGAGGCGTTATCGTTTGACCGTTATTCGGGAGTACGAGATGCCTGGCTGGCCCGCCGCCGCAGTCTGGTGTATGACGGTGAGCCGCCACCTGAAAAATTTAAAGAAGACTAAGAAAGAAAAAAGAAAGCCCTCCGATGAATCGCCCCCTCCGTCATGTTGTTGCCGTGATGCTGCTGATGGCAGGCCTATCCTCTGGACTCCAGGCCCAGAGCAGCCCCGATGAATTCATTCGAACAATCTCTCAAAGCGTGCTGGACGATCTAAAAGCAGATCGCAGTCTGCAGTCCGGCGATATCGAGAGGCTCAATGTGTTGGTTGAGCGAAAAGTGATGCCTTATGTGGATTTTCAACGCATGACCGCTCTTGCAGTGGGTCGCAACTGGAGGGCCGCAACGCCGGAACAGCAGCGGGCCTTGATGCAGGAGTTTCGCCGCCTACTTTTGCTGACTTACTCCGGGGCGGTACGTCAGGTGAACGATCTTACTTTTCAGGTTCGGCCGGTCCGCGGCAAGCCCGATGACGATGAAATTATTGTCCGCACGCAAGTCTTACGGCCGG
>CAYTRY010000009.1:20136-52968 GCA_964440375.1 uncultured Bordetella sp.
CGCGGCAAGCCCGATGACGATGAAATTATTGTCCGCACGCAAGTCTTACGGCCGGGACGCGAGCCGATTTTGATTGACTATCGGATGCAGAAATCAGGCAGCAGCTGGAAGATTTTTGATTTGAATATTATGGGGCTCTGGCTGGTTGAGCATTACCGCAATCAGTTTGCCCAGGTCGTTGGCGCTTCGGGCATTGATGGATTGATTCAGTCGTTGCGGGAAAAAAACCAGACCCTCGCCATGAGTGGCGGCAGCGCGCGCTAGTGGTTAGCGATCTTTCGCGATGAGCCCGATTCGACTCACGTTTTCCGAGCGCCTGGATTTGCAAAACGCGATGGCTGAGCTTGGCGTACACCAGCGATCGCTGGATGTATCTGGCCGGCAACCGCAGCCGACCGCACCTGAATCGATTGTTGCGGACCTCAGCGGCCTGCGCGAGGTCGACACCGCTGCGCTGGCAGTTCTGCTTGAACTGAATCGCGAAACGCGTCGACGTTTTGGAAAGCCCTTGGTGGTGGCGTCTGCGCCACGGCAGTTACGCGCCCTGGCTGAACTGACATCAGTGGATCGCCTGATGACCTGGCAGGCATGAGCGCTACATCACTTTCTGCGGTTGATATTCAGCAGGTTTCAAAGCGGTACGTTGGAAAAAAGGGCTCAGTTCAAGCGCTCTCCGATGTCAGTCTAAAAATTCAGCAGGGGGAATTTGTTGGCCTTCTGGGCCCGAATGGCGCCGGAAAAACAACGCTGATTCAAATTCTCTCAGGCCTGGTTCGGCCGAGTATGGGCCGAGTCGCAATCCTTGGCCATGATGTACAGCAGGACCCATTCATGGCCCGACGTGCCCTTGGCGTGGTGCCCCAAGAGCTGGTGTTTGATCCATTTTTTACGGTTCGAGAAACCCTGAAAATTCAGTCGGGCTATTTCGGCCTATCCGGCAACGATGCCTGGATCGACGAGCTCTTAATGCATCTGGGGCTTCAGGATAAGGCCGATGCCAATATGCGTGCCCTGTCGGGCGGCATGAAGCGAAGGGTCTTGGTCGCGCAGGCCTTGGTGCATCGGCCCCCGGTGATCGTGCTAGATGAGCCAACCGCGGGCGTTGATGTTGAACTTCGCCAGAGCCTTTGGGCCTTTATCCGTCGGCTCAATGAACAGGGCCATACGGTCATGCTGACCACGCACTACCTTGAAGAGGCAGAGTCTCTCTGCAGCCGGGTTATTTTGCTGAAGTCGGGCAGTGTGTTGGCCGATGAGCCCACCAAAGCCCTCCTGCAGCATCCCGATGACAGCCTGGAGACGGTCTTTTTGCGCATGCTCCGGGAGCATCCCGCTGCGACATCCGCAGCGTAAGCAGGCGGCAGGGCGGCTACAATCGACGCATGGTGACACCCGAAAGTATCCAATCCGATATCGCGAAGGGCTTAAGCTGTGAGCACCTCTCGGTGGAGGGAGACGGCCATCACTTCGAGGCCATCATTGTGAGCGCGGCCTTTGAAGGCAAGCGGCCCATTGCCCGCCATCAGATGGTGTATGCGGTCCTGGGCGATCGCATGAAAGCGGAAATTCACGCCCTCTCCATGCGCACGCTAACGCCCGCCGAGTGGGCGGCTTCACGCCACTGATTGTCACAGCGTCACGGGCATTCGCGGGGCGAGCTGCCTAGAGCGCATTAATCTTATGGACCGATTCCAAATTCACGGCGGCAGACCCCTTCAGGGAGAGATTTCCGTGTCGGGCGCAAAAAATGCGGCCCTGCCGATTCTCTGTGCATCCTTACTCACCGCAGAGCCACTGGTGCTATCGAATGTGCCGCGTCTGCGTGATGTCGGCACGATGAAAAAGCTTCTGATGCAGATGGGCACCCGAATTGAGACGGTGGCCCAGCAGGCCGATGGCCAAGAGCAGCTCTGTCTGACCTCAGATGCCATGACGCATCTTCAGGCGCCCTATGAACTGGTAAAAACCATGCGGGCCTCTGTATTGGTGCTGGGCCCGATGCTGGCCCGCTTCGGCGAGGCCTTGGTCAGCCTTCCCGGAGGCTGCGCAATTGGTCAGCGGCCCGTTGATCAGCACATCAAGGGCCTGACTGCGATGGGCGCGGAGATACAAATCGAGCACGGCTACATCAAGGCACAGGCGAAACGTCTGCGCGGGGCGCGGATCGTTACGGACATGGTCACGGTCACTGGCACCGAAAATTTGATGATGGCTGCAGTCCTTGCAGAGGGCACGACAGTCATTGACAACGCTGCCCGTGAGCCGGAGGTTGTGGATCTTGCCAATTGCCTGATCCGAATGGGCGCACGCATCGAGGGTGCGGGCACGGATCGCATCGTGATTCACGGCGTGGATCGACTCGGCGGTGCGCAGCACGCCATCATGTCGGATCGAATCGAGGCCGGTACATTTTTGTGTGCAGTTGCTGCGGCCGGCGGAGATGTTCTTGTGCGGCAGGCACAATCGGACATGATGGGCGCGACTATCGAAAAGCTTCGTGAGGCTGGCGTCCACCTGCAGGAGTCTGAGCAAGGGATTCGGGTGACTGCAGAGTCGCGGCCAAAGCCAATCAATTTTCGAACCGCCCCTTTTCCGGGCCTTGCAACCGACATGCAGGCCCAGCTGATGACCGTCGCATCGATTGCCCAGGGCACCAGCATCATCACCGAGACGATTTTCGAGAATCGTTTCATGCATGTCCAGGAGCTGCGCCGGCTCGGCGCCGAGATTGAGGTCGATGGCCACACCGCAGTCGTGAAGGGGGTGGCTGGCCTATCAGGCGCACGGGTCATGGCAACGGATCTCCGCGCCTCAGCGGGGCTTGTGATCGCCGCCTTGGTCGCGAATGGCGAAACCGAGATCGATCGCATTTATCATTTGGATCGCGGCTATGACCGCATGGAGCAAAAACTCGGTGCGATAGGTGCCCGAGTGCTGCGATTGACCGAGAAAGCCTAAGCCATGATGACGTTTGCCCTCTCGAAGGGCCGGATATTTGATGAAGCCCTGCCGCTTCTTAAGTCGGCCGGCCTGCTGCCGCAGGAGTCGCCGGAATCGTCACGGCGTCTGATTCTTGAAACACAGCGTGCGGATCTGCGGCTTTTGATTGTGCGTGCAAGCGATGTGCCGACCTATGTGCAATATGGCGCTGCCGACCTCGGTATTGCCGGATCGGATGTCTTGGCTGAGCAGGGCAGTGAGGGCCTGGTGCAGCCGGTGGACCTGGGAATTGCCAGATGCCGCATGTCGGTGGCAGTGCCGGATGGCCTGGACTATCAGGCCATGGTCCAGCGCGGGGCCCGTATTCGGGTGGCCAGCAAATATGTACAAATTGCCAAGACCCATTTCGCAGCTAAGGGCATGCATGTGGATCTCATCAAACTCTATGGTTCGATGGAGCTCGCACCCATAGTCGGACTCGCCGATGTCATTGTCGATTTGGTTTCGACCGGCGGCACACTGAAAGCCAATGGCCTAAAAGAGGTCGAAAAGATTTCTGATGTCTCGGCGCGGCTCATCGTGAATCAGGCGGCATTAAAGACTCGGCCCGAGAAGCTCAGGCCGCTGATGGATGCCCTCGCCCAGGCGGCATCACGGGGCTGATCGCATGGCGTCAGTCAACATCGCCCGGCTTACCACGTACGCGCCTGACTTTCAGTCAAGGCTTGCCGCGTTATTGCGCTTTGACGCGGCCCAGGATCAGGCTATCGCCGATACGGTGAAAGCGATCATCCGCGAGATCCGTGCTCGTGGAGATGCGGCACTCTTAGAGATCACCGCCCGATTCGATCAGCTAAATGCCGCATCCGTTGCGGCATTGGAGATCTCACCGCAGGCGCTTCGTCAGGCCTTTGAAGATCTTCCGGATGCGCAGCGCGCCGCCTTGACAGAGGCCGCAGCCCGCATCAAAGCCTTTCATGAATTGCAACGGCAATCGTCCTGGAGCCATACCGATAGCCTGGGCAACCGTCTCGGCCAGCGAATTTCCGCGCTTGATCGTGCTGGCCTGTATGTGCCCGGCGGCAAGGCAGCCTACCCTTCGTCAGTGTTGATGAATGCGATTCCTGCGAAAGTCGCCGGGGTTGGAGAACTCATCATGGTGGTGCCTACGCCGCAGGGCGCGCGCAACCCACTGGTGCTCGCAGCTGCCTGGATTGCAGGCATTGATCGGGTCTTCACGATCGGTGGTGCCCAGGCGGTGGCCGCACTGGCCTACGGCACGTCAACGATTCCTGCGGTCGACAAGATTGTTGGCCCGGGCAATGCCTATGTGGCGGAGGCCAAGCGGCAGGTCTTTGGCCAGGTCGGTATCGACATGATTGCAGGCCCCTCAGAGATTTTAGTGATCTGCGATGGCAAGACCGATCCCGACTGGATTGCGATGGATCTCTTTTCCCAGGCGGAGCACGATGAGCTTGCGCAGTCGATTCTCTTGGCACCCGATGCCGGTTTTTTAGATGCAGTCCAGTCCTCGATCGATCGGCTAATCATCGAGATGCCGCGCCAGGCAGTCATTCGAAAATCCATGGAGGGCCGGGGCGCACTCATCCAGGTGCAGGACCTCGAAGAGGCCTGCACAATCGCCTCATCGATTGCAGCCGAGCATCTGGAGATTTCTACTGATCAGCCTGAGCATTGGGCAGAAAAGATTCGCCATGCGGGCGCGATATTTCTCGGACGCTACGCGTCGGAGTCCCTGGGAGACTACTGCGCGGGGCCGAATCACGTATTGCCCACGATGCGTACTGCCCGCTTTTCGTCTCCGCTCGGTGTGTATGACTTTCAAAAACGTACCAGCATGGTGGAAATCAGCGCCCAAGGCGCCCAACAGCTCGGAACGATCGCTGCAACCCTTGCCGTTGGAGAACAGCTGCCCGCCCATGCCCGGGCCGCGGAGCTCAGGCTGACCGATTCGCGGAAGAAATAATCCCGGCGAGGGCCTCTAAGAGCCGCCGAATTTCGTCTTCAGTCCCGACAGTAATTCGCAGATAGTGATCGATGCTTGGCATTGCAAAGTGCCGCACCAGAATATGTTGATCACGCAAGGCCTTGGCAAGCATCGCACCCGCAAAATGGGGATGTCGGGTGAAGACAAAATTCGCATGCGATGGAATCACCTCAAAGCCTAAGTCCGATAGGCCCCGGGCCATGGCCTGCCGCGATCGTACGATTCGTGCACGATTTTCCTCAAACCAGGCCGTATCCAGCATGGCCGCTGCCGCACCGGCTGCGGCGAGCCGATCCATCGGGTAGGAGTTAAAGCTGTTCTTGATCCGATTTAGCGCATCCAGCAATGCGGGCTGCCCAATTGCAAAGCCCACCCGGAGTCCGGCGAGCGCCCGGGATTTCGACAACGATTGCGTCACCAGCAGATTCGGGTGCTGCAGCGTGAGCGGCACGCAGGATTCAGCACCAAAATCAACATATGCCTCATCCACCACCACAAGCCGATCAGGCCGCGCGGCGGCAAAGGCCACAATGTCGCGCCGTGCGAGGGCCCGCCCTGTTGGCGCATTGGGGTTGGGAAAGATGACTGCATGGGCCTTGGCTGGAATTTTCTGAAGATCTAACGAGAAATCATCTTCCAGGCGCAGGCATTCGTAGCGAATCCCATAAAGCCGGCAGTAGGTGGGATAAAAGCTGTACGTAATTTCCGGAAACACCAGCGGCGGCGCTTCACCCGGACCCTTGCCTTTGCCATCTAGCAGTCCCTGAAATACAAATGCCAGCACTTCGTCTGAGCCATTGCCGACAAATACATGGTCTGTGGGAACACCGCAGGCCTCCCCGATGGCCTGCCGCAAGGCGCCCGACTCGGGATCGGGATAAAGCCGCAGGCGCTCGTCTGCTGCCGCCTGAATCGCCGCCAAGGCCTTCGAGGAAGGCGGATAGGGGTTCTCGTTGGTGTTTAACTTGATCAGCCCGGGAATATTCGCCTGTTCGCCCGGGGTATAGGGCGATAACTCCCGAACCAATGAACTCCAAAATTTACTCATGCGCAGAAATGTATCATTGCAACAAAGGAGCTGTTATGAGAGTTGCCGAAGTCCGTCGCGACACCGCTGAGACACAGATTCAGGTAAGCCTGAATCTCGATGGCTCGGGCCAGCGCAGCCTGGATTCAGGCCTGCCGTTTCTGGACCATATGCTGGATCAAATTGCGCGGCACGGGCTCATTGATCTGGTGATCCATGCGAAGGGCGACCTTCAGATTGATGCCCACCATACCGTTGAAGATATTGGCATCACCTTGGGCCAGGCATTTGCAAAGGCCGTCGGCGATAAGCGCGGGATTTGCCGCTATGGCCATGCCTATGTGCCGCTCGATGAGGCGTTATCGCGCGTGGTCGTGGATCTGTCGGGCCGCCCCGGGCTTGAGTTTGGTGTGAAATGGAAGCGCAGCATGGTGGGCCAATTCGATTTGGACCTCATTCATGAGTTTTTTCAGGGCTTTGTGAATCACGCCCAGATCACACTGCATATCGATAACCTGAAAGGCGAGAACGCCCACCATCAATGCGAAACGATTTTTAAGGCCTTCGCCCGGGCGTTGCGTATGGCGGTGACGGCGGATCCTCGCCTGTCGCAGGATGTCATTCCGTCGACCAAGGGAAGCCTCTAAGCAACCGATCGGCGAAGCGGCCGATCCCACAAGCAAAGACGTGATCAGTTGATTGCCATTGTTGATTACGGATCAGGAAATCTGCGCAGCGTGCTTCGGGCGTTTCGCGCGGTTGCGCCTCAGGCCGATGTTCAGATCGTCGACTCGGCTCGGCAGATTGATCAGGCGGATCGGGTGGTTTTTCCTGGGCAGGGCGCGATGCACGATTGCATGGCAAGCCTGCGCCGTTCGGGCCTGCGGGATGCAGTCCTTGCGGCCTGCCGAACCAAGCCCTTTTTCGGCATCTGCGTGGGCGAACAGATGCTGTTTGATCGCAGCGAGGAGGGCAACACCGAGGGCCTTGGGGTCTTGCCTGGCGAGGTGGTCTTATTTTCCGCCGATCGCGGTGCACGGGATCACATAGGCCGGCCCCTGAAGGTGCCGCATATGGGCTGGAATCAGGTCCAATGGTGTGGTGAGCATCCGGTTTTAGGCGGCGTTCAGACTGGCAGCTGGTTTTACTTTGTCCACAGCTTTCATGCCGAGCCAAAAGAGGCGCCACTGGTGCTGGGCCAAAGCGATTACGGAACGCGCTTTACCTGTGCGGTGGCCAGGGATAACATCATTGCTACTCAATTTCACCCCGAAAAAAGCGCGAACTCCGGCCTAAAACTGCTGTCGAATTTTGTGACCTGGAATCCTTAGACCTTAGCCATGCTGTTAATTCCCGCGATTGATTTAAAAGATGGTCAGTGCGTCCGCCTCAAGCAAGGCGACCTGAAGGCGGCAACAGTGTTTTCGGACCAGCCCGGCGAGATGGCCACCCATTGGAAAAATCAGGGCGCCCGCCGGCTGCATGTGGTGGACCTGAATGGCGCGGTCGCGGGCCGGCCGAAAAATGAGCCGGCCTTTAAGGCCATCATGAAGGCCCTGGGCGGAGAGATTCCGGTTCAGATTGGCGGCGGCATTCGTGATCTCGATACCATTGAGCGTTTTCTTGATGATGGCGCGGCCTATATGGTGATCGGCACGGCTGCCGTGAAAAATCCTGGCCTGCTGCAGGATGCCTGTGTTGCGTTTCCTGGCCACATCATCGTGTCGATTGATGCCAAGGATGGCAAAGTCGCCACCGATGGCTGGAGCAAGCTCTCGGGCCACGAGGTCATCGATCTGGCCAAGAAATTCGAGGACTACGGCGTTGAATCGATTCTGTACACCGATATCGGCCGCGATGGCATGCTCACCGGCGTCAATATCGAGGCAACGCTTAAGCTTGCCGAGAGCGTGAGCGTGCCGATTATTGCCAGCGGTGGAATCGCAAGCATGAAAGACATTGATGCACTATGTAAGCTTGAGCCAGAGGGCATCACTGCGGCGATCCTCGGCCGGTCACTCTACGAAGGCCATATCGATTTCAAAAAGGCGCAAAAGCGCGCCGATGATTTCGCTAAAAAATAAATCTAATGCTCGCTAAGCGCATCATTCCCTGCCTGGATGTCAATGCAGGCCGGGTTGTCAAAGGCGTAAACTTTGTGTCGCTGCGTGATGCCGGAGATCCCGTTGAAATTGCCCGCCGCTATGATCAGCAGGGCGCCGATGAAGTCACCTTTCTTGATATCACCGCTTCCAGCGATGATCGTGATCTCATTCTGCCCATGATCGAGGCGGTTGCGGATCAGGTGTTCATTCCGCTGACAGTGGGCGGTGGCGTTCGCACCGTCGAGGATGTCCGCAGGCTTTTAAATGCAGGCGCCGACAAAATCAGTATCAATACCGCTGCGATTCAGCAGCCGGGCCTGATTCGCGACTGCTCGGATAAGTTTGGTGCCCAGTGCATCGTCGTAGCCATTGATGCCAAGCGTGTCGGTGACCACTGGGAAGTCTTCACCCATGGCGGCCGCAATGCCACGGGCCTGGATGCGGTCCAGTGGGCCAGCCGCGTGATGGCCTTAGGCGCGGGCGAGATTCTGCTCACCAGCATGGATCGTGATGGCACCGGCCAGGGCTTTGATTTGGAGCTGACGCGTGCGGTCTCTGAGTCGGTGTCGATCCCAGTGATTGCCAGTGGTGGTGTGGGATGCCTTGAGCATCTCTATGAGGGCGTAACCCAAGGCGCAGCCGATGCAGTGCTGGCTGCCTCGATATTTCATTTCGGTGAGCACACGATTGGCGAGGCGAAAGCCTATCTCTCAGGCCGCGGCGTCTGTGTGCGCAGCGTCACATCGCCCAGGATGGCTGTGCAATGAATCAAGATTGGCTTGACTCAGTGAAGTGGGATGCCAACGGCCTTGTCACAGCGGTGGCGCAGGATGCGCTCACCAAGCGTGTGTTGATGGTGGCATGGATGAATCGTGAGGCCTTGCTGGAGACCGCAACCAGCCGACGTGCGGTTTATTTTTCACGCTCTCGTCAGCGGCTATGGCGCAAGGGCGAGGAGTCAGGCCATCTTCAGCGGATTCAAGAAATTCGGCTGGACTGCGATGCGGATGTGATCCTGCTCTTGGTCGAGCAGGTCGGCGGCATTGCCTGCCATACAGGCCGAGAGTCTTGCATGTATTTTCAGCTTCAGTCAGATGACAACGCCAAGGCATCACCGGGTGCCGCCGCGGTGCTCTCGTTACGCTGGCAGGCGGTTGACCCGGTGCTGAAAGACCCAAAAACGCTTTACGCTTTGCCGGCCAAGGATCCACACGAAGGCGGTTCGGCGTAGACTTTGGTCAAAATCAATTTGTTATGACCACATCATTGCCCGATCCAAAAATGCTGTCCCCGGATACCGATATCCGTGACCCAGCGGCCGTGTTGTCGCGTTTGGCCGATGTCATTGCCAGCCGCCGAGGCCTCGATCCCCAGAGTTCCTATGTTGCGCGCTTGCTGGCCGGCGCCCCGGATGCCGCCTTGAAAAAGGTGGGCGAAGAGGCCGCCGAGGTCATCATGGCCGCAAAAGATGGCGTTGCGCTTCGGACCTTAAGTGAGATGGCCGATCTCTGGTTTCACTGCCTTGTCGTGCTGGAGCAGTCGGGCCTGAGGCCCGAGCAGGTCTTGGTGGAGTTGGCCCGCCGCGAGGGCATCTCTGGCCTGGATGAGAAGGCGGCACGCCGTGCCGAACAAAAAACTTAAAGCCCGACACTTATGACAACCTCAGCCGACTGTATTTTTTGCAAAATCGCTCATGGCCAGATTCCTTCAAAGAAAATCTATGAAGACGGCGATTTCATCGCCTTTCATGACATCAACCCTCGGGCGCCAATTCACCTGCTGGTGATTCCAAAACTCCATATTGAATCGCTGCAGCATGTGGATGCCTCGCACCAGGAGCTCTTGGGGAAAATGCTAGTGCTTGCGCCCAAGTTGGCCGCGGAAAATGGGGCCTCCGAGGGCTTTAAAACACTGATTAATACGGGTCCCGCGGGTGGACAGGAGGTGTATCATCTGCACCTCCATATTCTAGGCGGCAGGCCTACAGCCTGAGGCCGCAACCATTTTTCGGAGACCGTGATGGGTTCCTTTAGTGTTTGGCATTGGCTCATTGTTCTGTTGATTATTCTCTTGGTGTTTGGCACCAAGAAGCTGCGCAATCTGGGTTCGGATCTCGGTGGTGCGGTCAAGGGCTTTAAAGAGGGCATGAAAGATGGCGGCAACGCGGCCGATGCAGGCGCAGCCCAGCCCGCACAAAAGACCGAGGCCCCGACCATCGACGTGCAGGCCAAGGACAAAACCCCCAGCTAATGGCATCGGGTCCGCAGCATGCTGTCGGACCTTTCATTTCTTGAGGCTGCAGTGCTTTCGCGCCTCTGATCCCCGCAGGCTATGTTTGATATCGGATTCTCCGAACTTGTTGTGATCGGCCTCGTTGCCTTGGTGGTGGTGGGGCCCAAGCGGTTACCGGTGGCCACGCGAACGCTCGGGGCGCTGATTGGCCGGGCGCAGCGCTATGTCAGTGATGTGAAGACTGATATTCAGCGGCAAATGGATCTCGATGAACTAAGAAAAGTGCAGCAGCAGGTCCAAGACGTTGGCCAACAGATTCAAAGCGGAGTCCAGCGTGTGGAGTCTGAGGTGGGTGCGGTGACTTCTGATCTGTCGCAGACCGCCGATGCCTGGGAGGGTTTTGGTGAGCCGGCAGCCGCGTCATCGCCGCTGACACGTCAATTCGGCACTCATATTCACGCGCCTGAGCCCTCCTGGTCAGAGCAGCAAGAGCAGCGTCGCATTCGTGAACGCGTCCGCGGCCGACTGCGCAAGCGTTTCCATGTGAAGCGGCCCCGTGATTAACTCCTGACTTATGACTGATTCACAACAAAAAGACGACGCCGGCCAGAAAGAAGAGGGCTTTGTTACCCACCTGGTTGAGCTGCGCGACCGGCTGATGCGGGCGGCCGCCTCAGTGATTATTTGTTTTCTGGCACTTGTCTATTGGGCTCCGGATATTTACTCGCTGCTTGCCGATCCATTGGTAGATGCATTGCCTGCCGGCACCTCGATGATCGCCACAGATGTCACCGCACCGTTTTTCGTGCCGATGAAAGTCACCATGATGGTGGCCTTTGTGATTGCCCTGCCGTATGTGCTGTATCAGGTCTGGGCCTTTATTGCTCCAGGCCTATATGAGCACGAGAAGAAACTTGCAGCACCCATTATTTTGAGCAGTTTTTTATTGTTTCTGCTGGGCATGGCCTTTGCCTATTTCTTTGTGTTTCCGGCGGTATTTAAGTTTGTTGCTGCCTACACGCCCAGCGGCGTTCAGATGGCCACCGATATTGATAAGTACTTAAGCTTTGTGCTGACGCTCTTTATCGTGTTTGGGCTTTCTTTTGAAACACCCGTTGTCGAGATGGTGCTGGTGCGGCTGGGAATCGTCTCGATCGAAAAGCTCAGAGAGTTTCGTCCATACTTCATCGTGATTGCGTTTGTGATTGCGGCAATTGTCACACCGCCAGATGTCATCAGTCAGTTCATGCTGGCCGTGCCCATGATCCTGCTGTATGAATTCGGCATCTTTATGTCGCGCTACATCACACCGCGCGAAAAAGTCACCGAAACCACTTAGCGTTTCGCTGCAATGGCGGGCCGCTCGGCGATACTGACGCTTGCCTCAAAGACCTGATCCTGCCGTCTTACTTTGAACTTTGCCCTGCTGCCGGGGGCGATTGCGGCGACCATGGCCATGAGCTCGGTCATATTGCGAATCGGCCGATCGTTTACCGCGATCACCACATCGCCCGGGCGAATGCCGGCCTCATCAGCAGGCCCGCTTCTTAATACACCCGCAATCAGGCTCCCCTCGCCCTCGACTGCATCACGCGGCTCCACGCCAATATAGCCACGGCTCACCTTGCCTTTGGTGACCAGTGCCTCCATCACCATTCGTGCGGTATCGGCCGGAATTGCAAAGCCGATGCCCTGGTTGCCGCCCGAGCGGGTGTAGATCGCGGTGTTGATGCCAAGCAGCTGGCCCTGCGTATCAATTAATGCGCCGCCCGAGTTGCCCGGATTAATTGCCGCATCGGTTTGAATAAAATTTTCATAAGTGTTGATGCCAAGACGGCTGCGGCCCATTGCGCTGATGATGCCCTGGGTCACGGTCTGGCCCACACCGAATGGATTGCCGATTGCCAGCACGGTGTCGCCGACCCGGGCCTCGGTGGGCCGGCCAAAGGCAATCACCGGCAGCCGGTTGAGCGAGATTTTCAGCACCGCGAGGTCGGTATCGGGATCGGTGCCCACCAGGATTGCGCCCGCCCTTCGGCCATCGGCCAGGCCCACTTCGATCTGTTCGGCACCCGAGACCACGTGATGGTTGGTCAGGACATAGCCTTTTTCGGACACGATGACCCCCGAACCCAGGCCCGCGGTGGGCTCGCGCTCAGGCTGGTCGCGAAAGAACTTGCGAAATGTCGGGTCATTCAGAAGGGGGTGGTTGGGGACCGCGACCTTCTGGGTGGTGTAGATGTAGACCACGGCCGGCATGGCCCGGGCGGCCGCCTCACGATAGCCGTGGGCCGCAATCGGAGCGCCTCCCTCGCGCAGGCCGAGCTCCCCCGAGCCGGCGGGCTCTGAGCCTGAGCCCAGATTGGCAACCCAATGCGGCTTAAAGGTCAGGACCACAAACAGGGCAGCAAGGGCCAGCGTGGTGGCCTGGGCGAAAATGAGCCAAATACGTCGGACCATGCTGCCATTATTGCTGGAACTGGACTTTTGGCTGGCTTAAAATACTTGTTTGCCCTAACTTTGAACGTCGAAAGAGCGGTTTTATGTCTCAAACCTCGCAAGACCTTAGTTTTCCCGCACAGCCTTCCGCCAGCGCCAAATCTGAACGCCGAACCTGGCTGATTGCCTGCGGCGCGGCCGGGGGCGTCGCTGCCGCCGCAACCGCCGTACCCCTGCTGACCTCGATGGCGCCAGCCGAAAAAGCCCGCTCTGCCGGCGCTCCGGTTGAAGTCGATATTGGCGATATTCCCCCTGGCGGCTTAAAGACCGTGGAGTGGCGCGGCAAACCCGTCTGGATTGTCCGCCGCACGCCCGAGATGCTGGCCTCCCTAGAAAAAATCGAGGGCCAGCTTGCCGATCCGAAATCGGATCGGACCGCCTTTCCGACGCCGACCTACGCCAAGAATCGTCATCGTTCGATTAAGCCGGAATTTCTCGTGACCGTTGGCATCTGCACCCACCTCGGCTGCTCGCCGGTCAGCAAATTCGACACGGGCAACCAGCCGGGCCTTGGCGCTGACTGGCAAGGCGGCTACTTCTGCCCCTGCCATGGTTCAAATTTTGATCATGCGGGCCGTGTGTATGCCAATAAGCCCGCGCCCGATAACCTGGAAATCCCCCGTCACATGTATCTATCGGACACGCGGATTGTTGTCGGCAAGGATGAAAAGGGCGAGGCCTGATTCGTTTTGTCTGGCGCTGTTAAATTTTTAAGTCGATAAGTTAGACCTGAGCTCGCGGAGAATTGCATGGCCTCTGAAAAGAATGTCACCACCACCGGCCTACTCGGATGGATCGATACCCGATTCCCTCTGACCAAGCTTTATAAAGAACACCTCTCGGAGTACTACGCTCCGAAGAACTTTAATTTCTTTTATTTCTTTGGTTCGCTGGCCATGGTGGTGCTGGCCCTGCAGATCATCACCGGCATTTTTCTCACCATGCATTACAAGCCGGATGCATCATTAAACGCCGCAGGCGTGCCGGTGGCCTTTGCCAGCGTGGAATACATCATGCGCGAGGTTCCATTTGGCTGGCTCATCCGTTACATGCACTCCACAGGAGCTTCGGCGTTTTTCGTGGTGGTCTATCTTCACATGTGGCGCGGACTGATCTATGGCTCATATCGCAGCCCCCGTGAACTCATCTGGATATTCGGCTGCGCAATCTTCCTGTGTCTGATGGCCGAAGCCTTTTTTGGCTACCTGCTCCCCTGGGGTCAGATGTCCTACTGGGGCGCCCAGGTGATTGTGAATCTCTTTTCTGCGGTGCCGCTGATTGGCCCAGATCTTTCGGTCTGGATCCGCGGCGACTTTGTGGTGGGCGATGCCACACTGAATCGTTTCTTTGCCTTTCACGTCATTGCGATTCCGCTCGTGCTGGTCGGATTGGTTGCGGCCCACATCATCGCCCTGCACGAAGTCGGCTCCAATAATCCTGATGGCGTGGAAATTAAGAAAAACAAAAATGCAGAGGGCATCCCGCTGGATGGCATTCCCTTTCATCCTTACTACTCGGTACACGACATCCTGGGGATCGCGGGCTTTTTGATTCTCTTTTGCGCGGTCGTATTTTTTGCTCCCGAGCTCGGCGGCTATTTCTTGGAATTTAATAATTTCATCCCTGCTGATCCTCTGGTGACACCGCCGCACATCGCGCCCGTCTGGTACTTCACGCCGTTTTATTCCATGCTGCGCGCGGTCACGGATCTGTTTACCTGGGTCATGGTGGCCTCCGCCGGGCTTGGTGCCCTTGCGGTCTTGCGTGCCCGCTGGCCGATGATGATTAAAGGCGGCGCAATCGCAGCCCTGCTGGTGCTGGCCATCACCTTCCGTGTATTTGATGCCAAGTTCTGGGGCGTGGTGATCATGGGCGGTGCTGTCATTATTTTGTTTTTCTTGCCCTGGCTAGACCACAGCCCCGTGAAGTCGATTCGTTATCGTCCGAACTGGCATAAGGCGCTTTACATGGTGTTCCTGGTGAACTTTTTCATCCTGGGCTATCTCGGCGTGCTGCCCCCCTTCCCGTTTGGCCAGGCCTATTCGCTGGTGGGCACAGTGTTTTATTTCGCGTTTTTTGCGCTCATGCCGATCTGGTCACGGATCGGAGATTTCAAGCCTGTTCCCGAACGCGTGACGTTCAAGCCTCATTAATGCGCCGCGCCAAGGACCTCACCATGAAAAAACTTTTTAAATCCTTTCTGGCGGCAATCGCTGCATCGCTGGCCTTCGCCGTCGCCCCCGCGGCGTTCGCCGCAGGCGGCCCGGTCGCCTTAGATGCAATCCCGGCGCAGAAGCTCTCTGATCGCGCAGCAATGCAAAATGGCGCCAAGACCTTTATGTCGTATTGCCTGGGCTGCCATGGACTATCGGCGATGCGCTACAGCCGGCTTGCCGACATCGGCATGACCGAAGAGCAGATCAAGGCCGTGATGCCGCCCGGGGCAAAGCCGGGCGACTATATCCGGACTTCCTTGAATCGCGCCGAGGCGAAAGACTGGTTTGGTGCTGCACCCCCAGACCTTTCTGTCACGGCCCGCTCGCGTTCGTCCCATTCAGGCACGGGCACCGATTGGATCTACACATTTCTGAGAACCTACTACGAAGATGCCAGCCGTCCGACCGGCTGGAACAATAAGACTTATGTTGGCGTCGGCATGCCGCATGTGCTTTGGGATGCACAGAAGTCCAAATCACCCGCTGAGTTTGATTCGATGGTGGGCGATCTGGCCGCATTTTTGAACTATGTTGCCGAGCCTGCCCAATTCTCACGCAAGACCATCGGCATGGTGGTCATGGCATTCCTGGCCATATTCTTCGTGCTGGCCTGGCGCTTAAATAAGGTCTACTGGAAGAACATCAAGTAGGACTGGTTTTCGTTTGTTTTGCACAAGGGCGGGGGCCTTTCCCGCCCTTCTTCTTTAAGGAATGCTCCACCATGATGGTCCTCTACTCCGGAACCACCTGCCCGTTTAGTCATCGTTGCCGTTTTGTGTTGTTTGAAAAGGGCATGGATTTTGAGATTCGGGATGTTGATCTTTTTAATAAGCCTGAAGACATTTCGGTCATGAATCCCTATGGCCAGGTCCCGATTCTGGTTGAGCGTGATCTGATTTTGTATGAATCCAACATCATCAACGAATACATTGATGAGCGGTTTCCCCATCCGCAACTGATGCCGGCGGATCCCGTACAGCGCGGCCGTGCACGGCTTTTACTGTTTAATTTTGAGCGGGAACTCTTCGTACACGTCGAGGCCTTGGAAAAACAAGACGCCAAAAAAATTGATAAGGCCCGCGTCTTGGTGAGGGACCGCCTTGCCCAGCTGGCACCTGTTGTGACTAAAAATAAATTCATGCTGGGCGAGGACTTCTCGATGATTGATGTTGCCCTGGCGCCGTTGTTGTGGCGGCTGGAGTACTACGGCATTGAGCTGCCCAAAACCGCAGCACCAGTCCAGAAGTATGCAGAGCGTATTTTTTCGCGGCCCGCATTCTTTGAGGCCTTAACGCCGCCTGAAAAAATCATGCGCCGTTAATTGTTGGGCATGACCGAATCAACCCCATCGTCCACTAAGCCTTACCTGATCCGAGCAATCCATGAGTGGTGCTCGGATAATGGGCTAACGCCCTATCTGGCGGTATCGGTCAATGGGCAGGTCCAGGTGCCCAAGGAACATGTGCGCAATGGCGAAATCGTGCTCAATGTCAGCAGCCTTGCGACCGATCAGCTGATGATTGCAAACGATGTCATCAGCTTTCAGGCCCGATTCTCTGGCCGGGTCCACGAGATCATGGTGCCAATAGAAAATGTTGTCGCGATTTACGCCAAGGAAACCGGCAACGGCATGGCCTTTGAGGTCAGTAAACCATTGGCGGAGGTTGAGCCGCACCTACAGGCGGTGCAGGAGTCCGAAGCGCAGCCTGCTTTAGGCATGCCGACCACTGAGGATCCGCCGCGGCCACCTGCAGGCGGCCGCCCGAAACTGACTCGCGTAAAATAAGTTTTTCGCCGACTTAGCTCAGTTGGTAGAGCAATCGCCTTGTAAGCGATAGGTCATCTGTTCGAGTCAGATAGTCGGCACCCATTCATACGCAGACAAAATGCCTGCGCAAGCCCCGAATTAGCCGGTTGCGCCAGCCGACTCCAGCACTTTTTTCAGCTCTCCGCTTTCGTACATCTCACCCATGATGTCCGAGCCCCCGACAAACTCACCGCCCACATACAGCTGCGGAATGGTCGGCCAGTTCGAGAAGTCTTTAATGCCCTGTCGGATACCGTCGTCATCCAGCACATTGACAGTCACGACATTTTTTACATCGCAGGCCTTGAGCAGCTGAATGGCACGGCCGGAAAAGCCGCACTGAGGAAACTGTGCGGTGCCTTTCATAAAAAGCACCACCGGGTGTTCCGTAACGGTTTTTTGAATGAATTCTTTTGCGTCCATGTCCTGCCTCCAAAGAAGCTGAAAGTTTACTTTAGCTGGCCCGAAACCCAATCACCGCCCGCGGCAGCGACTGATCATCGGCAAGGCCCCGGACGTTCGTGAGGCCTGCTTGGTGAAACAATGCGATGACAGCCGCCTGCTGCTCTGACCCGTGTTCGACCAGCAAAAATCCGCCGGGTTCAAGCCACTCTGGGGCGCCGGTGGCAAGGCGGGCGATGTCGCCGAGCCCATCGGAATGGGCCGCGGTGCCATCTCCAGTAGCGGCTGGGCTTAGCGCGGATTTTGGCTCAAAGCGAAGGTCCCCCTGCGATAGATGCGGATCCCCAGCGCCAACATAGGGTGGATTACTGACCAAGCCATGGTATTTCACGCGATCTCGCGGCAAGGCATCAAACCAGCTACCTTCAAGAAAGTGGGTCTGTGGCGCCGCCCCCAGGTGGGCCGCATTGTTGCGGGCTACCTGTAAGGCCGCCGCTGACCGGTCAGTCGCCGTGATTTCTGCTGACCGAATTTCTAAAGCCAATGTGATGCCGATGCAGCCGCTGCCAGTGCCCAGATCCGCAAGCCGAAGCGGCCTTCCAGCCGCTTGAGTTAAGTCAATCACCGTGTCAATCAGAAGCTCGGTCTCAATTCGGGGAATTAGCGTTGCGGGGCTGACCCAAAAGGACCGGCCATAAAATTCGCGAAATCCTGTCAGGTAGGCAATCGGCATCCCAAGCCTGCGCTGGGCCACCATGCGTTCAAAAAGCGCTTGAACCTCGCGAGGTGCGGGATCCGATCCGTGTGCAATCAGGGCCTCGCGGCGCTGCCCACTTGCGGCCTCAAGCAGGGCCATCGCCTCTCGGCGCGGCAGGCCTGAGGCATTCAGTAAATCGTCAAGCATCCGCCATTGCCGAGAGCTGCTCGGCCTGGTGCTCCGACATCAGGGTCTGCGTGAGTTCAGCCAGATCGCCATCCATCATGGCATCGATCTTGTAAAGCGTGAGGTTGATGCGGTGGTCAGTGATTCGGCCTTGCGGAAAGTTGTAGGTTCGAATCCTCTCAGATCGATCGCCTGATCCGATCATCAGCTTTCGGGCACTGGCTTCTTTAGCGTGCAGTTCGCGCATCTGCTGATCACGAACACGGGCCGCGAGAACCTTTAAGGCACGTTCCTTATTTTTATGCTGACTGCGATCGTCCTGGCACTCCGCCACAAGGCCTGTGGGCAGGTGGGTGATACGAACTGCCGATTCTGTTTTATTGACATGCTGGCCGCCTGCGCCGGAGGCCCGAAAAACATCGATTCGCAATTCATCGGGGGAAAAGATGACTTCAGCGACTTCGTCGGCCTCAGGCAGCACCGCTACCGTGCAGGCCGAGGTATGAATCCGGCCCTGGGTCTCCGTCTGCGGGACCCGCTGGACCCGATGGCCACCCGACTCAAATTTCAGTTTGGAGTACGCGCCATTGCCAGCGATGCGCACGATCACTTCCTTATAGCCCCCAAGGTCGGAGGCATTGGCAGACAAAATCTCGGCCTGCCAGCGATTACGCTCCGCAAACCGCATATACATGCGCAGCAAATCCGCTGAAAAAAGCGCCGACTCATCACCGCCGGTGCCTGCCCGGATTTCAAGAATGACATTGCGCTCATCATTTGGATCTTTCGGCAGCAGCAGCAATTGCAGGGCCGCATCTTTTTCTTCGACTGCCGTCTTCAGCCGAAGAATCTCCTCTTGGGCAAATTCCTTGAGTTCAGGATCATTCATCCAGTCCTGGGCGGCGGACAAGTCTGCTTCTAGTCGTTGATAGTCGTGAAAGCCCGCCACCACAGGCGCGAGATCCGAACGTTCTTTGGAGAGTTTTCGGAACTCATCCATGCGATCGGTGGCGTCGGGGGCTGACAGCAGACGGTCGACCGCCTCAAGGCGTTCGGCCAGCTGCTGGAGTTTGGCCAGCAGGCTGGGCTTCATCTAGTGGTGCCGGTCGGGCTTAAGTCCAAACAGCTCGCGAATAAGATCGGCCTTGGCCTCCCGGCTCTCAGGGCTGTCGTTGCCGAGTTGGTGTAGCTGGCTGTAGGCGCCGTGTAAATATTTCTGAGACAGGCCATGGGCAAGAGACTGCAGCACCGTCTCGATGTCCTCGCCTTTGGCCAGCCGTTTCTTGGCCAGCGCAAGCTCACCTGCTTGAATGGCCTGCGCATGCTCGGCAAGCGCTTTGATCACGGGCACATGCTGGCGTGAATCACGCCATTGAATGAAATTCTGAACACCATGATCAATGATGGCCTCGGCCTGCAGCACTGCATCCTGCCGGGCCTGGGCCCCTTCTTTGATCAGCTCGCCTAAATCATCAACGGTGTACAGAAACGCATCGGGTAGATCGGCGACCTCGCGTTCGATATCGCGCGGCACCGCAAGATCAACCAGAAACATGGGCCGATGTTTACGCTGACGGATCGCACGCTCGATCATGCCCAGACCAATAATCGGCAGCGTGCTGGCCGTGCAGCTCACCACAATATCGAATTCATGCATGCGCAGCGGCAGCTCCGACAGTGTGATCGCCTCGCCGCCGAAATCCTTTGCAAGAAGCTCACCGCGATCCAGTGTGCGATTGGCCACCACGATCTGCCGAGGATGCTGGGCCGCAAAATGGGTGGCGCAGAGTTGAATCATCTCCCCGGCACCGATAAACAGCACCCGCGTGCTGGAGAGATCCCCAAAAATCCGTTGGGCAAGTTTGATTGAGGCCGCGGCCATCGAAACCGAATGCAGGCCAATTTCTGTGGTGGTCCGAACTTCTTTGGCAACCGAGAAGGCCTGCTGAAATAAGTGATGCAGGTGGGTGCCCAGGCAGCCCGCCTCCTGGGCCTCACGGGCCGCAAGTTTCATCTGGCCGAGAATCTGCGGCTCTCCGAGCACCATCGAATCAAGTCCGCAGGCCACCCGAAATGCATGCCGTACCGCCCGATCATCGGGCAGCTGGTAGACATGGGGGCTTAAGTCAGAGGCGCGGGTGCCAGATTTCCAGGCCAGCCAGTCCATCGCCTGGCCCTCGGCCTGCGTTGAGTTCTCTACCGCCAGGTACATCTCGGTGCGATTGCAGGTCGAGAGCAGCGCCTGCTCTGGGGCGAAGCCCTTGAGGCTGGCGCGCAGCTCGTTTAAACCATCACGCAGGGCATCACCGGGAAACGCCAGGCGTTCCCGAAGCTGCAGTGGGGCGGACTGATGATTCAGTCCAAGCGTGATGAGCTGCATCAAGCATGCGATAAAAAGTGACTAAGGCCTTGATTTTACGGGAAAACATCCAGCCGGTAACCCACGCCATAAACAGGCCGCAGCCGCAGCCCCGGGTGGGATTCAAGGCCGAGTTTCTGGCGAATCCGGCCGATATGGGTGTCGACGGTCCGGGAACTCGGCCAGTCAGAGCGGCCCCAGATGAGTTTCATGATCTGCGAGCGGGGCACGGTTTGGCCGCGCCGATGAAAAAGCAGCCAGGCCAGGCGAAATTCCTTTGCAGAAAGCGTGACCTCCTGTCCGCCGCAAAAGGCCTGCAGGGTCGCCAGATTCAATTCCACGCCCTGCACAGCGATCGGCTGATCCTGAAAAAGATTGGGCTGGTGCCGACGCGCAATCGCTTCGGCGCGAATGATCAGCTCGTCTGGCCGAAAGGGCTTGCTGATGAAATCATCCGCACCGCTTGAAAATGCGGTCTTCATCGTGGCGAGATCATGATGGCCCGAGACAATCATCACCGGGGGTCCGCGATGAAACAGCTGCCGCTCGGTCTGAAGCTGTCTCAGAATCTCCAGGCCGCTGATATCGGGAAGCTGTAAATCCAAAGTCGCCAGATCAAAGGTTGTGGTGCGGATTCGATGCAGGAATTGCCGGCCCGAGGCAAAGACCTCGGCGGCCGTTCCAAACGACTCAAACAGTCGGCTCAGGTGCCGGCCCTGCTCGGGGCTGTCTTCGATAATGGCGACTTGCATCATGACGGTGAAAAGACCGCCACGTTAAAAGATTTCCTCGGGTTTTCCAGCTGTAAAAAATTTTTTCTGTAAGGATTTTTTACAGGCCGGATGCAGACAGGAAGAGTTGATAGCCCGGGTGCTGGGTCTCTTCCCAGTGGGGATAGCCCAGCTGGCTTAAAAACGCCTCGAGGGCGCGATCGCTATCATCCGGAACCTGAATGCCGACCAAGATGCGGCCATAGTCAGCGCCATGATTTCGGTAATGAAAAAGCGAGATATTCCAATCGGGATGCATGGAGGATAAAAACCGCATCAGCGCACCGGGCCGCTCTGGAAATTCAAATCGAAACAGACGCTCTTTTTTCGCTAAGGCCGAGCGGCCGCCCACCATATGGCGCAGATGAAGCTTTCCGAGTTCATCATCCGTAAGGTCAAGGGTTCTAAAACCTGCCGATTCAAAATCGGCTGCGATCTGATGGGCCTCGCCGCGATTTCGGATTTGAATTCCCACATAAATATGGGCGGCACGGGCATCAGCGATTCGATAGTTAAACTCTGTCACATTGCGATTGCCGACACTGGCACAGAACCGTTTAAAGCTGCCGCGCTCCTCTGGAATCGTGACGGCAAAAACAGCCTCACGCTGCTCACCGATTTCAGCCCGCTCGCTGACAAAGCGCAGCCGATCAAAGTTCATATTGGCCCCGCAGGCAATCGCCACCAGGGTCTTGTCTTGGCAGGCCTGCTGGCCGACCCACGATTTCATGCCGGCAATTGATAACGCCCCTGCGGGCTCAAGAATTGCGCGGCTGTCTTCGAAAACATCTTTAATCGCGGCGCAGACTGCATCGGTATCGACCAGCACAATCTCATCGACATATTTCTGGCAGAGCCGAAAGGTTTCTTCGCCGACCTGCTTGACTGCGGTGCCATCAGAAAAGAGGCCCACCTCGGAGAGCACGACACGCTGGCCCGCTTTGAGCGACTGGGACATCGCATCTGAGTCGGTCATTTGAACACCAATCACGCGGATCTCTGGCCGGACCTGTTTGAGGTAGGCGGCGATGCCCGCAATCAATCCACCGCCGCCAATGGCAACAAAGACCGCATCAATCGGATCCTGGTACTGAGCAAGCAGCTCCATGGCAATCGTGCCCTGGCCTGCAATCACATCCGGATCATCAAAGGGATGAACAAAGGTCAGCCCCTGTGACTGCTGCAGCGTCAGCGCATGCGCATAGGCATCGGAGTAGGAGTCACCTTGCAACACCACCTCACCGCCGAGGGCCCGAACCGCATCGATTTTTACCGCTGGCGTTGTGACCGGCATGACGATCACAGCCCGGCAGCCCATCCGACGCGCCGACAGTGCGACCCCCTGGGCATGATTGCCGGCCGATGCGGCGATCACCCCCTTGGCCAGCTGATCAGCGCTGAGGTGCGCCATTTTGTTGTAGGCCCCGCGCAATTTGAACGAGAACACCGGCTGCATGTCCTCGCGTTTGAGCAGGATGCGATTGGCAAGCCGCTGACTGAGGCCCTTGGCGGCCTCAAGCGGCGTTTCCTGGGCGACATCGTAGACCCGGGCAGTCAGTATTCTTCTCAGGTAATCCGATCCCATGCCCGTTTTATAACCCAATTTGCGCAAAGCCCTACACCGAGGCCGCGTTCACGCGCCGTAGGTGATGTTGATTCGGGCGACAATGGGGCCTGAAAACGATCCATTCCGATACACTTTTCTCCCTCATGAATGCCCCGTTAAACCCGATGCTGCTGGCCCGCCTGGATCAGGCCGATCCAGGCCGAAATCCGGCACGCCTGCGCGAGATCCCTTATAACTACACCTCATTTTCGGATCGCGAGATTGTGATTCGGGTGCTGGGCACAGAGGGCTGGGCACTGATTTCAGAATTGCGGGGCGAGCGCAAGACCGGGCGTTCAGCCCGCATGCTTTATGAAGTCTTGGGCGATATCTGGGCAGTCAGTCGCAACCCCTACCTGCAAGACGATTTGCTGGATAACCCAAAGCGTCGTCAGCAGTTAATCGGGGCGCTGCATCATCGGCTTGCCGAGATTGATCGGCGCCGTCAGCAGGATGCTTTAGATCCCGCGTTGCTGTCATCGCCGCTGTCGACCGGCTCCCGGGATCAGAAAGTCGCCCGGCTCCTTGAGCTCGCCCGCCAGGCGGTCACTCTGTTTAATTCTGGATTTGATGAGACTGCAAAGCTGCGTCGGCAGGTTAGAAAAATTCTTGGCCGCGTGACCGCAGCGGATAACATCAAGTTTGATGGGCTATCGCGGGTCTCTCATGTGACTGACGCGACCGATTGGCGCGTGGAGTATCCCTTTGTTGTGCTCACACCCGATGCAGAGCAAGAGATTCCTGCATTGGTAAGGGGATGCATTGAGGCGGGCCTGACCATCATCCCGCGTGGGGGTGGCACTGGATACACCGGTGGCGCGGTGCCGCTGACGCCGCGCTCGGCGGTGATCAATACTGAAAAACTGGAAACCCTCGGCGCTGTCGAGCAGCTGCGCCTGCCGGGCCGGGCGGAGCCGGTCGCGACAATTTTTAGCGGAGCCGGCGTAGTGACCCGTCGGGTCTCGGATGCGGCGGATGCCGCTGGGCTCGTATTCGCAGTAGATCCAACCTCAGCGGATGCCTCATGCATTGGCGGCAACATTGCCATGAATGCGGGCGGGAAAAAAGCAGTGCTCTGGGGAACGGCCATTGATAACCTGGCCTGGTGGCGTATGGTGGATCCGCAAGGCAACTGGCTTGAGGTATCCCGTCTTCACCATAATCTAGGCAAGATTCACGATACTGAGTGGGCCGAGTTCGAGCTTGCCTGGTATCGGCCTGAGCAATACGAGGCTGCGACTGCAGCCTCAGGCGCAGTCGGCGTGATGCGGGGCGAGCCCTTTCGTAAAGAACTTTTAAAGCTTGAGGGCTGGCGCTTTCGTCGAATCGGCCTGGGCAAGGATGTCACCGATAAGGTCTTAGGCGGCCTTCCAGGCATTCAGAAGGAAGGCTGTGATGGCTTGATCACCAGCAGCCGCTGGGTGTTACACCGCATGCCCAATCACATTCGTACTGTCTGCCTGGAGTTTTTTGGCAATGCCCAGCAGGCGGTACCTTCGATTGTTGAAATTAAGGATCACCTTGACCGCAAGCCGGGCGGCGCTTTGCTAGCGGGCCTTGAGCATCTTGATGAGCGCTATCTTCGTGCGGTGGGCTACAGCACCAAGAGTAAGCGCGGGTCGCTGCCAAAGATGGTGCTGATTGGCGATATCGTGGGTGACGATGATCAGGCGGTTGCCCGCGCAGCCTCAGAGGTGATTCGGCTGGCCAACGGCCATGCCGGAGAGGGCTTTGTTGCGGTTTCTCCCGAGGCCCGCAAAGCCTTTTGGGCCGAGCGGGCAAGAACAGCCGCCATCGCACGGCATACCAACGCATTTAAGATCAATGAAGATGTTGTGATTCCGCTGGATCGGATGGGCGAATACACCAATGCCATTGAGCACATCAATATCGAACTCTCGATCGGCAACAAGTTAAAGTTTATTGCTGCCTGCCGGGCGCTTCTCGCAAGTCAGTGGCCGGCCGCCCATCTGCACCAGACGGATCTCACGCCGGAGCAGACCCTTCACGAAGATCTGGAGCGCCGTCTGGCGCTTGCCGCAAGCCTTCTGGATCGCATTACCCAGCGCTGGTCATTTCTGCTCTCCCATCTTTACGATGAGGTCGCAGGGCTTAGTGAAAAATTGCGCGGGCTCGGAATCGATATCAACGAGGCACTGATCGCTGAGCGAATGGCTCGTCAGCCCGGCATGCGGATCGTTGAGCTCATCCAGGACCATCTCGTGCGGATTTCTTGGAAACGCGAGCTAAAAGAGCCACTGCGGGGCATTTTCGGCGGCGGCGCCTTTGCAGCGATTGTTGAAAAGATTGATGCGACTCATCAAGAGGTGCTCAGATCGCGTGTCTTTGTCGCGCTTCATATGCATGCGGGTGATGGCAATGTGCACACCAACATCCCCGTGAATTCAGATGACTACGACATGCTGCAGGAGGCCCACCGGGCCGTGGCGCGCATTATGGAGATTGCAAAGTCCTTAGATGGCGTGATCTCGGGTGAGCATGGCATCGGAATTACCAAGATGGAGTTTCTCTCCGAGACCGAACTTGATGCATTTCATGCCTATAAAAATAAGGTCGATCCGGATCAGCACTTCAATGCTGGAAAACTGCTGCGCGGCGGCAATCTTGAAAATGCGTATACGCCTTCGTTTGGCCTGATGGGTGCTGAGAGTCTGATCATGCAGCAGTCAGATATTGGCTCGATTGCCGATTCATTTGCCAACTGTCTGCGCTGTGGCAAGTGCAAGCCGGTCTGCGCGACCCATGTGCCACGCGCTAATCTGCTGTATTCGCCCCGCAATAAAATTCTGGCGACCTCGCTTTTAATTGAGGCGTTTCTCTATGAAGAGCAGACACGCCGAGGCATCTCGATTAAACATTGGGAAGAATTCTCAGATGTCGCTGACCACTGCACGGTCTGCCATAAGTGCCTAACTCCCTGCCCAGTCGATATCGATTTTGGCGAGGTCTCGATGAATATGCGCAATCTCTTGCGCAAGATGGGCAAGAAAAAATTCAATCCCGGCGCAGCCGCATCCATGTTATTTCTCAATGCGACCAACCCGCAGACCATTACGATTCTCAGAAAGATGATGATGGACTGGGGCTACAAGGCCCAGAGGATCGCCCACGATCTTTTAAAGCGCCTTGCCAAGACGCAGACCGCAAGGCCGCCGGCAACCGTTGGAAAGCCCGCAATTCGCGAGCAGGTCATCCACTTTGTGAATAAAAAAATGCCGGGCAATCTGCCGAAAAAGACCGCCCGCGCGCTACTGGATATTGAGGACTCAGCATTTGTGCCCATCATCCGCAATCCGAATGCGACCACCAGCGAAAGTGAGGCGGTGTTTTATTTTCCGGGCTGTGGCTCTGAGCGGCTTTTTTCACAGGTGGGCCTGGCCACCCAGGCCATGCTCTGGCATGTGGGCGTGCAGACGGTTTTGCCCCCGGGCTATCTCTGCTGTGGCTATCCGCAGCGGGGCGCTGGGCAGTTTGATAAGGCCGAAAAGATCATCACCGATAACCGGGTGCTCTTTCATCGTGTCGCCAATACCCTGAACTATCTCGACATTAAGACCGTGGTGGTGTCGTGCGGCACCTGCTATGACCAGCTCGCAGGCTATGAATTCGAGAAGATTTTTCCGGGCTGCCGTATTGTCGACATCCACGAATTTTTGATGGAAAAAGGCGTGCGCCTTGATCAGGCGACGGGCGTGCGTTACATGTACCACGATCCATGCCACAGCCCGATGAAGCAGCACCAGCCGCTTAAGGTCGTCAACACATTGATGAACAGTGATCTTAATGGCAAGGTCGAGAAAAACGAGCGCTGCTGTGGTGAGTCGGGCACCCTGGCAGTGACTCGGCCGGACATTTCAACCCAAGTCCGTTTTCGAAAAGAAGAGGAAATGCGTAAAGGCGCCCAGGACCTGCGTGAGGCCTCATCGGCCGCTGAGGTCAAGATTCTGACGGCCTGCCCATCTTGCCTGCAGGGCTTGTCGCGTTATTCCGAAGACGTATCGGTTCAGGCCGATTACATCGTGGTCGAAATCGCCCGTCATGTTCTGGGCCAGGAGTGGCTATCGCATTATGTTGCGAGCGCTAATCAGGGCGGGATTGAGCGGGTCCTGGTCTGAGTCGTTTTTCAGGAAAAAGCAGCGTGAACCGGCTGCCTTTGCCGACCTCGGAGTCAATCAGAAGCTGGGCCTGATGCCGGGTTGCCACATGCTTGACAATGGCCAGGCCCAGGCCGGTGCCGCCCGTTTCGCGCGATCGGCTTCGATCGACTCGGTAAAACCGCTCAGTCAGCCGAGGCAGGTGCTGAGATTCAATACCAGGGCCAGTATCGGCCACCGAGAAGCTTCCCGATCCATCCGGCTCTAGAGCCCACTGAATCGTGATCGATCCGCCGGCCGGCGTATAGCGCACGGCATTGCTGACCAGGTTTGCAAAGGCGCTGCTGAGCTCATCTTCTGCGCCAATCAGGATTGAATTCGCATTGCAGTGGCAATGAATCTGGTGCTGGTCTCGGCTAAGGCTTTTTGCATCATTACCGAGCCGCTCAATGAGCGCTGGCATTGCGATCGGATCCTCTTGGGTGACCGAGGCCGTCGACTCGAGTTTAGAGAGCACCAGCAAATCTTCGACAATATTTTGCATGCGCTGTGCCTGAATCTGCATCAGCCCCAGGTATTGGCTTTTTTGCTCCTCCTGCAAAGGAAGATCGCGCAGAGTCTCTAAAAAACCATTGAGCACCGTCAGCGGCGTTTTGAGTTCATGCGACACATTGGCGACAAAGTCCCGTCGGGTGGTCTCCAGCCGATCAATCTGCGTGATGTCGCGGGTCATGAGCAGACGCTGGCGCGTACCGTAAGGAATCAGCTGGACCTGGAGCACCCGATTCGAACTTCGAATACCGCGAATCACAACTGATTTGTCCCATGATCCGCTATTTAGGTAGCTGACAAACTCTGGGTGGCGAACAATATTGATCAGGTTGCGGCCCGCATCTTTTTCGGTACTGATGCCCAGCTGGTCTTCTGCCTGCTCGTTGGCATAAAGAATTTGGTTGTCTTCATCTAAGGTGACCACACCATCGGGCATCGCCTCAGTCGCGCTGCGAAAATCCTTCAGCGTTTCAGTGAGCTGCTGCCGTTGCCGTTCGCTGGATTTCGCCAGCCGATAGATTTTTGCGTAAAGCGACTCCCAGGCACCCGATCCATGGGGCACCCGATCCAATTGGAAGTCCTCGAGCCAGGCCATGGCCTTTTGCAAGTAAAACAGGTGGTACACCACCCATCCTCCGAGCAGCAGGACTGCTGCAACCCAGCCGGAGCGGGCCTCACCGATTGCGGCAAATAGCCAGCCCACGCCCGCAATCGCGAGCATGGACAGCACAATGCGGATCCAGAAACCAGCCATAGGGCTGATTATCGCGCGCTAAACCGATAGCCGCTTCCTCGGACGGTTTCGATCAGTGCGTCGTGGCCCGTCGGCTCTAGGGCCTTGCGCAGCCGTCGAATATGAACATCGACCGTTCGTTCCTCGACATAGACATGGTCACCCCAGACCTGATCCAGCAGATAGCTGCGGCTGTGTACACGCTCGGGGTGTGTCATAAAAAAATGCAGCAGCCGAAATTCAGTGGGCCCGAGATCAAGGGCCACATCGGCAGTGTTTTGCACTGCCCAGAGCCGATGCGTTGCGGGATCGAGCTTCAGTCCGCCGCTACTGATAATGTCATCGGTAAGCTGCGGCGCTCTGCGGCGCAACACCGCCTTGATTCGGGCCATCAATTCCTTTGGAGAAAAGGGCTTGGTGATGTAGTCATCAGCGCCCGTCTCTAAGCCGTGCACCTTATCGCCCTCATCGCTGCGGGCGGTGAGCATGATGATTGGAATCTCCCGGGTCCGCTCATCCGCCCGAAGTTTTTCCGCAAGCCGGACTCCCGCAATACCGGGCAGCATCCAGTCCAATAAAATCAGATCGGGGAGTTCGTGCTGAATCAGCCGAATCGCCTCCTCGGCGTCAGCGGCGCGTACCGCCCGATGGCCCGCGAATTCCAGATTGATCGCCAAGAGCTCCGCGATTGCGGGCTCGTCTTCAACGATAAGGATGGTCGAGGTCATGGGGCAGGCGGGGCAGGGAGAAATCCGTAGAGATTGGCAGTGTGTTTGGCTTGATTTTCTGCGATCCTTTCTGTCCGGATAACCCGATCCTAAACCTGATTTTTGACAATTTAGTGACACGACCATGCGCCAAGAAACTGCATCGACAGCCCTGCCCTCAAGCCTAACCGTCCACGTGAAGTCCAAGCTGCTGGAGGTCGGCTACGAGGCCGGCAAGACCTACCGCATTCCTTTTGAGCTGATGCGCGTTTATTCGCCGTCGGCCGAAGTGATGGGCCATGGGCCCGGCCAGGAGACCCTGCAGGTGGGCAAAATGCACGTCATCATCGAGTCGCTCGAGCCAGTTGGCCACTATGCAGTGAAGCCTAAATTCAGCGATGGCCACGAGTCCGGAATTTTCAGCTGGGATTACATTGCCTGGCTTGGAGAAAACCAGGAGGCCCTCTGGGCAGATTATCTGGCCCGGCTAAAGCATGCAGGCGCCTCTCGAGAGCCGGATTTTGCAGCGCTTGCTGCGGATGCCGGGGGCGGCTGTGGAAAGCCCGGATGTGGCTCCGGGGGCTGTGGCAGCCACTAGAATCGTCGGATGGACCAAAACACCACTCACTTCGGTTTTGAGCAGGTCCCGGCGGGCGAAAAGGCCCAACGGGTCGCACGGGTATTTGATTCGGTAGCTGCCCGCTACGACCTCATGAACGACCTGATGTCGATGGGCCTGCATCGGGTCTGGAAGGCTGTGGCAATCTCGCAGGCCAATGTCCGGCCTGGCCAGCACGTGCTGGACGTCGCCAGTGGCACTGGCGATTTGGCTTTGGCGTTTGCCAAACGTGTCGGCCCCCAGGGCCGTGTCGTGATGAGCGATATCAATGGCCAGATGCTCACGCGTGGCCGCAATCGTTTAATTGACCAAGGTTGTCCGGTCGAGTCAGTGGTCTGTGATGCCGAGCATCTGCCATTTCCTGATGCGAGTTTCGATTTGGTGACCGTTGCCTTTGGGCTGCGCAACATGACAGATAAGCAGGCCGCCTTAAAAGAGATGGCGCGGGTGCTGAAACCTGGCGGCAAATGTCTTGTCTTAGAGTTTTCCAAAGTAGCAGCGCCTTTAGAAAAAATCTATGATCTTTATTCGTTTAAGGTCTTACCCTGGCTAGGCGGAAAAATTGCCCGGGATGAGGCAAGCTACCGGTACCTGGCAGAGTCGATTCGCATGCATCCCGGCCCGAAAGAACTCGCCGAGATGCTCAGTAGTGCGGGCTTTGACATCGTGCGCTTTCAGACAATGTCGGCCCGAGTCGTAGCCCTGCATCAGGCTGTAAAGCTTTAGAAGCCGTTTGTAAAAAATTTGATTGTTGTTTCGATAGGAGTGCAATTCAGTGAATAAGACAAAGTTTCTCGCTCTCGTGACCTGTGTGGCTGTGTTGACTGCGCCGATCGTTGAGGCCCAGGCCAAGCGCTTGGGCAGCGGCGGCAACGTCGGACGTGTTGCGCCCTCGCCATCCGCGAAACCACAGGCGGTGCCCGCTAAGCCCGCAACCCCAGCGCCTCAGGCAGCCCCGCAAGGCCAGCAAGCTGCTAAGCCAGCGTCGCCCGCGCCCGCCGCACAGCAGCCAGCCAAAAATAGCTGGCTCGGACCGATCGCTGGCATCGCCGCGGGCCTTGGCCTTGCTGCGCTTGCTTCGTATCTGGGCTTTGGCGAAGAACTCATGAGCCTGATGCTGGTTGTGCTGGCTGTTGTGCTGGCGTTCGCACTCTTTCGTTGGATTTCGCTGCGTCGTCGCACCGCGCAGGCAGGTGCGTTCGGCGAGCCCGCCATGGCCCGCTCCGGCTATGGTGCATCGGGCTCGGGTACGCAAGGCTCCCCAGGCCAGCAAGGCTGGGCGCCGCAATCCGCAGGCGGCGCAGGCAGCATGCCGGCCGCTCAGCCTGCAGTGATCGAAGAGCCCGCCTTAGGCGCGAACATCAGCGCCGAAGAGGTCGATCAGTTTCTCAAAGTCGCCCGCGAGCAGTTCACACGGCTTCAGAGCATTTGGGATTCTGGAAACATCCATGCCTTGTCCGAATTCTGCACGCCCGAGATGACCCGCGAGCTCTCGCATCAGATTGCGGACCGCAAGGGCGCGGCCAATGTGACCCAGGTCGTGAGTCTTCAGGCTGAATGGCTTGGTATGCAAGACGGTCAGGATGACTTCGGTAAACCTGTTGATGAAGTTCGGATTCGATTCAGCGGTCTAATCCGTGAGGCGGCTGATGCGGCTGCATCCGACTTTGATGAGGTCTGGACCCTGCACCGTGCAAAGGGTGGGGACACCGGCTGGATGCTGGCGGGAATCGCCCAGCTTGGCCATTGATGTTTTAAGCGCCCTGAACTGGGCCATCGCGAAGGATGAGCCCCTGCATCTTGCTTTAAAGGGCTTATCCGGCAAGCGTTTACAGGTCGTTCTTCCGGTTGTCGGCAGCCTCGATTGGGAAATCGAGGCGGATGGCCTACTGAGAGAAATTGGACTGCGTCATCAAGCGATGCAGGCGAATTCGGCGGGGGCGGGAAGCTCGCGCCGTGATCCCGACGTGACCTTACGATTTAGTGCTGAGATTTCTCGCGGCCCACGCATTGAGGGCGATGCCATGGTGGTGGAGCGTCTCGCGCCACTGGTAAAGCTGATGAAGGATCGACTCAGTCCCTGGGAGCATTTTTGGAATCAGTCGCCTGCAGGCCAGCTCGCGCGGCAGGCAGCCGAGTTCGCAGTCCATGAGGCGGGCGTGTTAGTGAGCCGCCAGCAGATTGCGGAGCATGATCAGATGCTTCGAAATTTTCGCGATGCGCTTGACCGACTAGAAAAGCGCATCGACGGATTAAGCCAAACGAAGAGCGCCGCCTAACGGGTCACGACAAGCGATTTGTAGGCATGCCATGTGCCATGGCCCACCAGAGGTGCAGTGATCAGTAAAAGCGGCAAAAAGACCGCAAGGCTTACGCCAATTAACACCACAATACAGAGGGCCCAAAGCAGCATCGCCGGCCCGTTAGTCCACAGCGCCTGCGCACTGGCAACGATAGACTCCATCGTGTCGGAGCCACGGTCTAACATCATCGGCACCGAGACCACCGAGATCGCAAAAACAAGGGCTGCAAAGATGGCACCCGCCCCCACCCAGACCATTAAAAACTCAAGGTTCTCAGCCGATAAAATTTTCGCAAACATATCGTGCAGATCAGGGTAGCTGTGGCTACCAAAAAGCGCAAAGAGCACGACCGACACGCGGGCCCAGACGATCATAAAAAAAGTCAGAATCGCCGCGAAAAACGCAATCGCCTTCCAGTTGCGGGCCCAAGAGAGCGTGCTTGCGGAAAAGTTGGGTTGATAACCACGCTCGAGCTGGCGTGACAGATCGTAAATGCCGCAGCAAAGAAAAGGCCCGATCAGAAAAAATCCGGCCGTCAGCCCCATGGTCATCTGCCAAAGATTTTCATAGACGATCTGGATGGCATAGCCCATCACCGCAAAAATCATCCCATAGATGGAGCCTTTAAACCCACTCGCCTTCATATCGTGAAAGCCGCGAGCGAGAAACCCAAATGCCGCGGTATTCGAAAGCCTGGGGAGTGTTGACGTGGGGCTGACTGTCGCGATCAAGGCATATCTCCGTTGTGTTCCTGCTCTTGATTGCGCATGGCCCGATTCATGTAGATCTTTAGACCAATCAGCACCAGAACGCTGATTCCGACCATGCTGCCAATCAGAATATAAACGGGGTGCACTGAATCCATCTGCGATGCGCTTTTATTTGCGGGCCTTTGCCGCGATCGCCTTCTCGCGTTTATCGATTTCGGTCCGAATCGCAGCCAGAGTTT
>CAYTRY010000010.1:0-52749 GCA_964440375.1 uncultured Bordetella sp.
ATGACATCTCCGTCTTTGACAATATAGTCCTTGCCCTCAAGCCGCATCTTGCCTGCTTCCTTGGCACCCTGCTCGCCCTTTAGCGCAACATAGTCATGAAATGCAATGACCTCGGCGCGTATGAAGCCGCGCTCAAAATCCGTATGGATCACGCCAGCGGCCTGGGGGGCGGTTGCACCCACCCGAACGGTCCAGGCCCGGACCTCCTTAGGTCCCGCCGTGAAATATGTCTGCAGGCCGAGAAGGCTAAATCCCGCCCGAATCAATCGATTTAGCCCGGGCTCCTGCATTCCCATATCGCTTAAAAAGACCGCCTTATCTTCATCAGGCATATCGGCGATCTCGGCCTCAATCGCAGCACAAATCGCAACCACCGGGGCCTTCTGGCTTGCCGCATAAGCCTGCAGCTTTTCTAGATACGGATTGCCAGTGAACCCACTCTCGCTGACATTTGCCGCAAACATCGCTGGCTTTGCGGTGATAAAACAAAAGGGTCGAATCAACTCTTTTTCTTCGTCGTAGAGATCCATGCCGCGAATCGGCTTGGCCTGATCCAGCTGGGCCTGGCACTTTTCGAGTACGGTCAGCAGGCGCTGGGCCTCCTTATCGCCGCCGGATTTTGCGAGCTTGGCAACCTTGGCAATCTGCTTTTCAACATTGGAAAGGTCAGCAAGGGCCAGCTCGGTCTCAATGGTCTCAATATCTGCCAGCGGATCGATTCGGCCGCTGACATGCACAACATTGTCGTCTTCAAAGCAGCGCACAACATGCAGGATGGCATCGGTCTCACGGATATTGGCCAGAAACTGATTGCCCAATCCCTCGCCTTTGCTGGCTCCCGCAACCAGCCCAGCGATGTCAACAAACTCGACGGTGGCCGCCAAGATCCGCTCGGGGTGCACAATCTCGGCCAGCTGAGCAAGCCGAGTATCAGGCACTTCGACAATGCCCACATTAGGCTCAATGGTGCAGAACGGATAGTTCTCAGCAGCAATTCCTGCCTTGGTGAGCGCATTAAACAGCGTAGATTTGCCTACATTGGGCAGGCCAACGATGCCGCATTGAAGTGCCATAGCATTCCCTAAAAAGAGGGCTGATTATCGCCTTTTGCGGACTCGGCTGCCCGCAGGCCCTCCACCTTGGCCTGCAGCTGCTGTGGGGTCTCAACACAATCAGGATTCACGATGATGCAATCTACAGGACAGACCACCTTGCATTGCGGTTCATCAAAGTGTCCGACGCACTCCGTGCACAGCGCTGGCGCGATCTCGTAAATCTCGGAGCCCATTGAAATCGCCTGATTCGGACAGGCCGGCTCACAGACATCGCAGTTAATGCACTGATCGGTGATCAGAAGGGCCATAGCCGGCTATTGATCTGCTTTTTTCTTCAGCCGCTCGCGAAGCCACTTTTCCACCGAGGGAAAAACAAACTTGCTCACATCCCCGCCTAACAGAGCGATTTCCCGCACGATCGTGCCAGAAATAAATTGATACTGATCTGAGGGTGTGAGAAATAAAGTCTCAACATCAGGCAGCAGGTATCGATTCATGCCTGCCATCTGAAACTCATATTCGAAGTCGGACACTGCCCGCAGGCCCCGAACAATAATCTTGGCGTTATGTTCACGAACAAAATCTTTCAAAAGGCCCGAGAAGCTGGCGACCTTCACATTGGGATAGTGGCCCAAGACCTCCGTGGCGATATCCAGGCGCTCTTGCAGAGAGAAAAACGGCCGCTTCGCGCGGCTGTCGGCAACGCCGACCACCAGCTGCTCCACCAGCTTACTGGCCCGACGGACAAGATCCTCATGGCCGCGGGTCAGAGGATCAAATGTGCCCGGATAGACTCCGATTAGCATCTTGCGCTCCCTGTGATGCACTGAATTGGAGCAGATGATAATGAACCGCGCCCGCCTTGTCTGCGCGAAACTCCGACAGGCCATGGGCCGCCATCTCATTGGCATCCAGCGGGGCCTCAGACTCGATATATATCAGACCAGTGGGCGCCAGCAGCCGAGCGGCCACCGGGATCATGGGCCCGACCATTCCCACACCAAACGGCGGATCCATGAAAATCAAATCAAAGGCCCCGGGCGCCGCGGCCAGACACCAGTCCTGGGCCTTGGCTCTGATGATTTGGCATTCCGGGGCACCGCCAACACGGTCAATCCACTGCGCAATTGCCTGGGCCGCAAGCGCATCAGACTCCACAAAGATGACCCGGTCCGCACCCCGTGAGGCTGCCTCCAGGCCCAGTGCGCCTGAGCCCGCGAACAGATCCAGACAGCGCCAGCCATCCAGCCGCTGGCCCAGCCAATTAAATAAGGTCTCCCGAACGCGATCGGGCGTTGGGCGCAGGCCCTTGAGGTCTTGAACTGGAATTGGGCGACGCTTCCACTTGCCCGCAATGATTCGCAGCTGGCCCATGCAGTGGGCTAAGGCGTAAAGCCCTCGGGCCCAGCAACCACGATGACCGACATCTGCTCTGGCGTGATCACACGGCCCATCGCACGACGGATATCTTCCCGCGTGACACGCGAGACTTTCAATGTCCAAGTGTCCAGGTAATCCAGCGGCATATCGTAGAAATTAATCTGAGCTAAGTTATCCAAAAGCTTGCGGTTTGTATCAAGCCTTAAGGCAAAGCCTCCGATCAAATTCTGCTTGGCGGCCTTCAGCTCCTTCTCAGTTGGGCCTTCTTGGAGAAAACGCTTTAAGGTTTTTTCCATCACCTCAAGGGCCTCAGGTGCTTTTGCCTTCTGGGTCTGCAGGCTCATCATAAATGGGCCAGGCTGGGCGAGCGGCTGAAAGGCGCTAAAGACGCTATATGAAAGGCCCCGTTTTTCGCGAATCTCTTCAGTAAGCCGCGATACAAATCCGCCCCCGCCAAGAATGTAATTGCCAACAGTCAGCGCAAAAAAATCTGGATCGTCACGGGCAATGCCGGGAAGCCCAAGCCAGAGATGGCTCTGGCTGGCCGGATGGGCAATGGACTGGCGCACCGCTGCAGGCCGGAGATTCAAAGCAGCAGGATGCTGACGTGAGGCCATATGCATCTGCGCACCTGCCGCTGGTTTTACCGGGGCGGCGGAAAAGAGCTGCTCGACAAATGCCCGGGCCTGGGCCTCGGTCAGTGCGCCCACAATGGTGACCCGCATGCGATTGGCCTGCCAATGCTGCTGATGAAATCGGATAAGGTCATCAATCGCAATTGCATCAATGGTCTCGGGAGCTGCCTGCTGGCCATAGGGATGGGCAGGATAAAGCGCGCGCCAGAGTGCTTTCGTCGCAATGGATTGGGGCTGAGTCATCGACTCACGTAGGCCCGCCGCTGTTCTTGATTTTTCCCGCTGCAAAATCGCTGGATCAAAAGCGGGCTCAAACATCATTCGAGACAAAAGCCGGGCAGCGCGCTCGCGCACATCTGCATCCGATAAGGTTCTGAGTGTGATGCTGGCCCGATCCAGCGTGACGCTGCCGCCGCGCTGAACGGCCAGCTCGGCAAACGCCTCGCTGATTTGCGTTTCAGTCATTGCAGGCATCGGCCCGTTGGCCCGAATCCCGCGCGGCAGCATTGCTCCCACCATTGCGGCAAGGCCGGCTCGCGCCGCAGGTTCCCAGCGGCTGCCCGCATCCACATCAATGGCGAGATCAACCATGGGAATTTCGGGTGCAGAAAGAAAAAGTACGCGTACGCCGGCGGGAGTGGTCCACTGCCGAAGGTCCTGGCTGCGGGCATGCAGGCCCGGGGCTTGGACAAAAGCGGCGACAGCGATCAATGCCAGGAGAATTTGTTTCATCACTTTGCGCTTAGTGCCGAGTTCCAGATGTAGGCCGAGGCTTTGACGCTGCAGTCGGTAGCGGCAGTGGCTCAAACTCAAGGACCGTGAGCTGATCATCGGAAAAATATTGCTGGGCAACCCGCTGAATATCTTCCGACCGAATATCGTCTAAGACCTGTAACCAGCGTTCGGCATCCGCAAGGTCGCGGCCTGCCAACAAGAGCCGGGCGGCCTCCATGGCAATGGAAAACATGGAGTCCTGACGAAACACCTGGCTGGCCTTCGCCTGGCGCTTTAGCCGGATGAGCTCCTGCTCTCGGACGCCCTCTTTGGCAATCAGTGCGATCTCATCTTTTATTTTTTGTTCAAGCATTAAAAGTGGCGATCCGGGCGCGGCGACCGCCTCCATAAAAAATAAACCGGGGCCACGCGCGATACCTTCTGTGCCGGAATTAAATGACAGGGCGATCCTGTCTTGTCGCACCAGACGTTGCACGAGCCGTCCGGTACCCGGATCGTCCAGAAGTGCTGACAGCACATCAAGCGCAACAAGGTCTCGCGCCGGGCGGGCGGAGACAGAAATGGGTCCGAGCGCCTCACGAAATGTCGGGGCCTTATAGGCCATCATCAGAAACGGGTTCTCGGCTGGGGCTTTCAATCGGGCGCGCCGCAACCCATTTTGGACCGGCTCTTCCTGCGGCTTACGCGCGGGCAAGGCCCGCGATCTAAGGGGGCCGTAGAACTCTTGGGCCCATTGCAGCACTTGATTTGCTTTCACATCGCCTGCGACCACCAGAATCATATTGTTTGGCGCATACCAATCGCGATACCACTGCTGAACATCCGACAGGGTAAGGTTCTGAAGGTCATTCATCCAGCCAATGATGGGATTGCGAACGGGGCTGGCCTGAAACGCAACAGAGGCAAGGGTTTCGAAGGCAAGGCTCGACGGGTTGTCGTCCGTACGCAGACGGCGCTCCTCCATAACGACTTGGATCTCTTTTTTAAACTCCTGATCGCTGAGTTTCAAAAATCGCTGGCGGTCTGCCTCCAGGCGCATCACTTCGCGTAGGGAATCCTTATGAACTTGCTGAAAATAACCCGTGTAGTCTTTTGAGGTGAATGCATTTTCCCGACCGCCGAGTGCGGCAACGCGCCGGCTAAACTCCCCGGGGCCCAAATTCTGCGTGCCCTTAAACATCATGTGCTCCAGGACATGGGCAAGGCCCGATCGGCCACTGACTTCATCGATGGAGCCAGCCTTCACCCAGACCATGTGAAGGGCCGTTGGTGCGCGCGGATTCTCATACACCAGTACCCGCATTCCATTAGCCAGAGTGCGGTCAAGGCTTGGTTTTAAGGGCTGGCCGTAGGCAACCGTGGCCGCGAGGCCCAGCGCACAAAAGGCGATGGAAAAAATTGATCTGATTAGCATCTCGAGCCTCAGACTATAGAATCTTTTCTCAAATAAAGCGCAGACCATAAATAAGATGATAGGTTTCCTCGGGCTTGGCCGGGCCCTCGATCGGCTGAAACTCAACCGGCTCAAAGATGGGCTGGCCAAGACCCGTGATCAGCTGGGGGCGATCTTTACAGGCCGCCGACTTGATGAATCATGGTTCGACGATGTTGAGACTGCGCTACTCACGGCTGATGTGGGCAGCCAGGCCAGCGCTGACTTAATGCGCGATGTCCGGCAGGAAATAAAGGCCCGCGGCCTAAACGATGACAGCCCGCCACAGGCGCTGCGTCAGGCAGTGGCCGACTGCATCGAGCGGGCCCTTTCCCCATTGACGGCAGATGGCTTTCATGGCGCAACGCCGTCCGCAGTCCCGAGTGTCGTGATGGTGGCAGGGGTGAATGGGGCGGGAAAAACCACATCCATTGGCAAGCTCGCCCATGCCTGGAAAAGCGCCGGGAAAACGGTGTTGCTCGGGGCGGGGGATACGTTTCGGGCCGCAGCCCGTGAACAGCTCATGGTCTGGGGCCAGCGTAATCAGGTGGATGTGATTTCGCAGGCCCAGGGCGATCCCTCTGCGGTGGCCTTCGATGCGGTCAGTGCTGGAGTTGCACGCCGCGTCGATGTCGTAATTGTCGATACTGCCGGCCGACTGCCCACGCAGCTGCACCTTATGGAGGAACTCAAGAAGGTCAAGCGCGTGATGGCCAAGGCATTGCCCGAGGCGCCCCATGAGATCTGGCTTGTGATTGATGGCGGCACAGGCCAAAACGCGATCGCCCAGGTCAAGGCCTTTGATGATGCCTTAGGCTTAAGTGGGCTGGTTGTGACAAAACTCGATGGCACGGCCAAAGGTGGAGTGCTGCTGGCGATTGCAAAAGCACGGCCCATTCCGGTGCGCTACATCGGCGTAGGCGAAGGTATTGAGGACCTGCAGCCGTTTGACGCGCAGGCCTTTGCGGCGGCGCTGGTTGGCAATCTTTAAGTCTTCGGCTTGTGAATTAGGTCGGCACGCAGTCCACGAAATACTCGAGCTTGCCATCCACGTTTTGCTCAACGAGCCCATGGATGTCAGCCTCAAAGCCTGGAAATTCAGCATTAAAACGACGTGCGAACTGCAAATACTGAATGATGGTTTTATTAAACCGCTCGCCCGGAATCAGCAGCGGAATGCCCGGCGGATAAGGCGTCAGTAGGCTGGTCGTGATTCGGCCCTCGAGCTGATCGATGGGCACCCGTTGGGTCTTGCGGTGGGCCAAATAGCCAAAGGCCTCCGCCGGCTTCATTGCGGGATTCATATTCGAGAGATACATCTCGGTGGTAAGCCGGGCAATGTCGTTGGCTTTGTACATATCGTGCAGCTGCTGGCAGAGATCTGCCAGGCCGACACGTTCATATTGTGGCTGCTTGGCACAGAACTCTGGCAGTACGCGCCACATTGGCTGATTTTTATCGTAGTCGTCTTTGAATTGCTGCAAGGCAGTCAGCAGCGTGTTCCAGCGGCCCTTGGTGATACCGATCGTAAACATAATGAAAAACGAATACAGGCCAGTCTTCTCCACAATCACGCCATGCTCGGCTAAATACTTGGTCACAATCGAAGCCGGAATACCGCGGGCATCGAACTCGCCTTTGATATTCAGTCCCGGGGTGATCACCGTGGATTTGATGGGATCCAGCATATTGAATCCCGGCACCAGGCCATCAAAGCCGTGCCAGTCATCATTGGGATCGAGCTCCCACTCGGAGCGATTGGCCATGCCCCAGCTATCCGAGGTGACATCCTCCGGGCCCCAGACCTTGAACCACCAATCCAGGCCAAACTCTTCATCCACCTTGCGCATGGCCCGCCGGAAATCCAAGGCCTCGACAATTGACTCCTCGACCAGGGCGGTTCCGCCTGGCGGCTCCATCATGGCAGCGGCCACATCGAGCGAAGCGATGATGGCGTACTGTGGGCTGGTCGAGGTGTGCATCAGATAGGCCTCATTAAAGAGGTCCCGATCGAGCTTGCGGGTCTCACTTTCCTGCACCAGCACCTGCGAAGCCTGCGATAAACCCGCTAAAAGCTTGTGGGTCGATTGTGTTGAAAACACCAGCGGATCTTTGGGTCGGGGACGGTCTTTTCCGATGGCATGCATGTCTTTATAGAAGTCATGAAAACAGGCATGCGGAATCCAGGCTTCATCAAAATGCAGGGTATCAATCGTGCTGCCGATCACCTCTTTGATCATTTCCACGTTGTACAACACACCGTCATAGGTACTTTGCGTGATGGTCAAAATTCGGGGGTGAACACTGCCGTTTCCACTTTTTAACGCCTCACGCGCAAAGGGATTGGCCTCAATTTTTTTCCGAATATTTTCTGGCTTGAATTCCTCGAGTGGAATCGGGCCAATAATGCCGAGGTGATTACGAGTCGGCATTAAGAACACGGGGATGGCCCCGGTCATCGTGATCGCATGCAGGACACTCTTGTGGCAGTTGCGATCCACCACAACAATATCGCCAGGCGCGACCGAGGCATGCCAGACAATTTTGTTCGAGGTTGAGGTGCCGTTAGTGACAAAAAAACAATGGTCGGCATTAAAGATACGGGCGGCGTTGCGCTCGGAGGCGGCCACTGGGCCCGTATGATCCAAGAGCTGCCCCAGTTCATCGACGGCATTACAGACATCCGCCCTGAGCATGTTCTCGCCAAAAAATTGATGAAACATTTGCCCCACGGGTGACTTCAGAAACGCCACACCGCCCGAGTGGCCCGGGCAATGCCAGGAATAAGACCCATCCTGGGCATATTCCAACAAGGCCCGAAAAAATGGCGGGGCCAGCGAATCCATATAGGACTTCACCTCGCGCAGGATATGCCGAGCAACGAACTCCGGCGTATCTTCAAACATATGAATAAAACCATGGAGTTCCCGCAACACATCATTCGGGATATGGCGTGATGTCCGAGTCTCTCCATAGATATAAATCGGAATTTCGGCATTTCTAAAGCGAATTTCGCTCACAAACGCCCGAATATTTTTCAGCGCAGCATCGGTTTCTTCCGGGGAGCCGGCGCCAAACTCTTCATCGTCAATCGACAAAATAAAGGCGGAGGCACGGCTTTGCTGCTGGGCGAACTGCGAGAGGTCGCCATAACTGGTCACACCCAGGACCTCGACACCCTCTTTTTCCAAGGCATCTGCAAGCGCGCGGATCCCCAGGCCGGAGGCATTTTCCGAGCGGAAGTCTTCGTCAATGATTACGACCGGAAAGCGAAACTTCATGGCCCAGACCCCCGCGACCGAAAATTGAAGAGACGGGATAGTAGGGCAAAACCCGTCAAGCAGGAGGACTTTGCTCGGCCGGTGGCCCCGAGCGTCGCAGGAATGCAACTGGGGGGTTTAGCACTCAGGAACCTCGAGTGCTAAGATTCAGTCCTATTGACCAGTAAACGCTTTCGGAGGCTTTCCCAATGAGCGCCCAGGCTCTCTCGGCGGACCATGCCCTGACCGCCTTTTCTTTATCGCCAGCAGGCAACCTGGATGCCTATGTTCGGGCTGTCCAGCAGTTCCCACTACTCTCCGCAGAGCGAGAAGAGGAGCTCGCCCTGAGGTTTCGAGTATCCAACGACCTTGATGCGGCGCGAGAGTTAGTATTAACTCACTTAAGGCTTGTGGTCTCGATCTCTCGGCAGTTCAAAGGCTATGGCCTCCCCCAGGCGGACCTCATCCAAGAGGGGAACATCGGCCTGATGAAGGCCGTCAAGCGCTTTGATCCCACCCGCGGCGTGCGACTGGTGTCCTTTGCCCTGCTGTGGATCAAGGCGGAAATCCACGAATACATCCTGCGAAATTGGCAGCTCGTTAAAGTCGCGACGACTAAGGCCCAGCGCAAGCTGTTCTTCAACCTGAGATCGATGAAGCAGGCCCTCGGTGTTCAAGAAGGCGTCTCTGTGGATCAGGCCAAGCAGATCGCCCGGGAGCTCAGTGTTGCGCCAAGCGACGTCCTGGAGATGGACCAGCGGCTCTCAGGAGGGGATATCGCGATCGAAGCCAATAGCGATTCTTCCGAGGATACATTTGCCCCGATTGCCTACCTCGCAGCCCCCGATGCTGATCCGGCACAGGTCGTTGAGGCGGAACAGTCCGCCGCCCTGCAATCCCAGGGCCTACTGCGGGCGCTGCATCAGCTCGATGAGCGCAGCCGAGAAATTGTGATCGCGCGCTGGCTTAAAGAAGATGAAGAGGGCGGAGCCGCAACGCTTCATGAACTGGCTGCACGCTTTGGAATTTCTGCAGAGCGGGTTCGGCAAATCGAGGCGGCGGCCCTAAAAAAACTTCGCGCAACGCTTTCTTAATTTTCAGTCTTTCATCTGTAGCCGACCATTGCAATGTCAGCGCGGCGCTCAAACCAACTGCTTTGGGCTCTAATCGCCCTGCCAATTTATTTGTCTATCGGTCTTTCTCCGCATGAAAAGGCTCAGGCACAAAACGTAATCGGCGCAACTGCAACCGTGCACGGACTGCAGTGGGATCTTCACGAAATGACGATTGGTCAAGTCAAGCAGATGGCGCAGGCCACAGGATTTATTAGCCGGGCCGAGCGCGAGGGTGGGGGTGAAGTCTATGAGGCGGGCTGGACAAAAAAATCAGGCTGGACCTGGCGGACGCCGTTCGGGGTTCCTGCGCTTGACCGGGAGCCTGCCGTTCATCTTACGTTCGATGAGGCCCAATCCATCTGCAAATTTTTCGGCAAACGGCTTCCGAATGATCGCGAATGGACACAGGCCGCCTATCTTGAGCAGCGGCCAGCTCCGCCTGCTGGTTTTATCTCGGGGCGACGCTACCCCTATCCCAACGGCGATTCGGCCTCGGCAAGCCACTGCCTATCGGGCTGCGGCAATTACCGTGGCTTAGCCCCTGCAGGCGCTCTAACCCGTGGCGTCGGGCATGTGCAGGTCGTGACAACACCTGCGGGCGTCAATGGCCTTTATGAAATGGGCGGCAATGTCTGGGAATGGGTCGATACGGGCTCGGGCAACGAAAGGGTTACGCGCAGCAGTTCCTGGTGGTACGGCCCAGAGCGTCAGCGCGAATCAGACGTTGCAACAAAACCAAGAGACACACGCGTGGTCTATATTGGATTTCGTTGCGTCCGGTAAGCAGCGTGGCGCTGTTATTTCAGGGCTGCTGCGGGCGACTACAGCCAGTAGTGATCCAGTAACAGGGCGGCGAAAAGCAGCGCCAGATAGTTGATCGAGTATTTAAAAGTCTTGCGGGCAAGCGGCTCGGAGTATTGCTGATAAAGTTTCCAAGCCAGCCAAAGAAAATAAGCGCCCAGCAGCAAGGCCGATCCGAGATAAATCAGACCACTCATGCCGATCAGTGTGGGCAGTGCTGTCGTCGCCACCAGCAGCAGCGTGTACAGCAGAATGTGAAGCTGTGTGAATCGGGCTCCATGGGTCACCGGCAGCATGGGCAGGCCTGAACGTGCATAGTCATCTGTGCGATACAAAGCGAGCGCCCAGAAATGCGGCGGTGTCCAAACAAAAATAATGAGAAACAAGACCCAGGCCTCAATCGGTGCCTGGCCCGTTACCGCAGCCCAGCCCAACACCGGCGGCATCGCGCCCGATGCGCCCCCGATCACAATGTTTTGTGGGGTAAGCGGCTTAAGAATGACTGTATAAATAATCGCGTAGCCCACAAAAGTAGCGAGTGTCAGCCAGGTGGTAAGTGGATTGACAAATGCATACAGCAAAAAAGTGCCAATGCCACCGAGGATCCCAGAAAAAACAAGGGTCTGAAAAGGTGTGAGCGTGCCCGATGGCAGTGGGCGCCAGGCCGTACGGGCCATCTTGGCATCAATATGCTGCTCGACTAAACAATTGATTGCAGCGGCTGCGCCTGCCACCAGTGTGATGCCGAGCGTGGCATTGATCAGAATTCCAAGTGGCACCCAGCCCGGCGTGGACAGCGCCATACCAATTACCGCACAGAAGCTGATCAACATTACTACCCGGGGCTTGGTCAGCGCCAGATATTGCTTCAGCAGAGACGATTGGGGCAGGGTGAAATCACTCATCAAACAATGTGGCCGGCATTAGCCGATGCGAGACGCCTTTAGTAAACGATTCAGATCTTTTTTCATGCTGCTGGGATCGGGGTTATCGGGAAAGCGCATCATCAGATTTCCCAGTGGATCAATCATCCAGATATTACTCGCGCCAGCGTTTCGGGAGACCGACTGGGCGGCGACTGACAACCAGTTGGTAATCAAGACGTCTTGGTCCGCCATTGTGCCGAGCCGAACCACCCAGAGGCCCTCATGTTCGGCCATCAGTGCAGCATCTGGGGCGCCATTATCAGTCAGAATCCATACACGCTCGACACGATCCCGCTCACGGCCAGTAGTAAGTCGCAGCTGACGCATCAGCCAGAGCTCCTGCTGGCAGGCCTGCGTGCAATCCGATGGCCCGATCCTGACCATTAGCCATCGGCCTGACCAGTCCCCGAGTGTTGCAAGCGGCCGGCGGGTCCGGGGCTCGGCCTGAACCGCAATAAAGGCACTCTCCGATTTCGGGCTAATTACGGGCCGCACCGGCAGCGACACTACCGTCACCTGAGGCTCAACAAAGTCTCCGTAGTTGGTTCGGCCCTCGGGCTTAATGCCGTAATACGTGATGTAGGAAGCAATCACGGGCGCCAGTGTCACTGCCAACACGCCCCAAAGTGGCCAGAGGTTTCGACGATGCTGCGGTCTCATTGAATCATTTCTAGTTCAGGCTGCTGGTGGTGGTCTTCGGCCGGCGGGGCCGAAGTCGAAACGCAAAAAACAGACAGGCAAGACAAATCAAAAACCATTGCATGGCGTAGCCAAGATGCTTAGAGACATCATCCCCGACCTCGGGCAGCCGACGCAAAAGCCCATCAGAAGTCTCGGTGATCTGCCAGACAATCACCGGCCAGACCCGATCATCGCCGATGCGCTGCTGAGACGCCTGCCAGCCAAAGTTTTGCCACACATTATCTGCACCCTGGCCGGGGGCCTGCTTGCCCAGCTCAATCCGCTTCATGACGGAAGCAAGCGCTAGGCCCTCAAGACGCGTCCCGTCGGCCGCCGCGGGAATCACCACCTGATTCACGCCTGGCGGCTTTGGCATCCAGCCGCGATTGACCCAGACCCGACTGGAATCCGGCAACACGATGGGCGTCAGCACATGGGCCCCTGCGCGGCCCTCCCAGGCCCGGTTATCCAAAGCAACGGACGACGCATGCAGCCACTTTCCGGTCAGCACCACACGCTGCTGATCAAGATCCTGCGCGGCAATTCCATTTTTCCATGGCGACTCTGGTCCGCCCAATGCCACTGGCGTCTGGCGGCCGATGCGAAGATCGATCATGGCCTGCTTTTCATCGGCCCGGCTCAGCTGCCAGAGGCCGAGCTGAATTGCTGTGGCGGCAAGCCCGAGAAACACGATGACTGCCGCCCAGGCCCGGACTGGCCGGCCAATCACCGACGCAGACTCCTGCACAATAGGGGGTCCATGCGAATCTTTATTGCCCTTGTTTTTGCTCTCATTCTCATCAGCCTTGGATCCGCATTGTTTTACTTGATGCGCGATAAAGGCACGAGCAATAAGACTGTGCGGGCCCTCGCGCTTCGCGTGGGCTTTTCGGTGGCGCTGTTTCTTTTTTTAATCGCCGCCCATCAACTCGGCTGGATCGAGTCGACGGGCCTGCGTTACTGAGTTACAGCCAGTACACCAGGATATAAAGCCCGAGCCAGACCACATCAACGAAGTGCCAGTACCAGGCGGCCGCCTCAAAAGCGAAGTGGTGATTCGGTCTGAAGTGGCCCCGCACACATCGGGCGAGTATGACAGTCAGCATGATGGCGCCAACGCAGACATGGAATCCATGAAAGCCGGTCAGCAGAAAGAATGTTGAACCAAAGATGCCGGAAGTCAGCTTCAGATTCAGGTCACGATAGGCATGGATGTACTCATAGGCCTGAAAGCCCACGAAGATAAATCCCAGCAAAATGGTGGCAGCCAGCCAGAAATTCAGCTTGCCGCGATGATTCTCACGCAGCGCGTGGTGGGCGATGGTCAGCGTCACGCCCGAGGTCAGCAACAACGCGGTGTTAATCGTGGGGATCCAAAACGGCCCCATGGTTTTATATTCTTCAATCAGTCCGGCTGGGCCGCTACCCTTGCCCCACTGGGCAAGAAAGTCTGGCCAGAGAAATGACTTGTGGTCCAGATCGCCAAGCCAAGGCATTGAGATGACCCGGGCATAAAACAGGGCGCCAAAAAATGCTGCGAAGAACATCACTTCAGAGAAGATGAACCAGCTCATGCTCCAGCGGAAGCTCGCATCTACCCGGCTGTTGTACTGGCCCGACTCGGACTCCGCAATGACAGTGCCAAACCAGCCAAAGAACATGTAGATCAAGACCACAAAGCCGGCCAGCAGTGTCCAGGGGCCGTAGGCCTGGCCATTAATCGTGCCGACTGCGCCGAACAGGGTCAGAATCATGGCGATCGACCCGACGGCCGGCCACTTACTGGGCGCGGGCACAAAATAGTAAGGTGCGTGGCTTGTTGAACTCATCGATCTCCCTTTCAAGTTCTTTCTTTAAACGAATCTGTCACTAAACAAACGCATTCCAATTTTCGAACATCCTGCGGTGCGGACCGATCAGCCCAAAATAAACTGGACCAGCACGACCAACGACACCACAAACAACGCCCCCGCCAACACGCCGGTGATGATGACATGCACCGGATTTAGACTGGCCATATCGCGCTCGTGATCGCGGCCCTTTCGGACCCCGAAAAACGACCACAACACTGCGCCAAGCGTCTGCAGAAAACTGCTGCGGGCAGGCGCCTGCTGCTTTACATCATTCAACCGCTCAGCCCCCGGTCTTGCTGGGCTGCGCCACTGTCGGACCCGGTCCTGTGGCGGACTTCAAACCTGCGACTTCAAAAAACGTGTAGCTCAGGGTGATCGTGCCAATGTCAGTCGGCAGCTTCGGATCAATCACGAAGACCACCGGGAATTCACGTTTCTGGCTGCCTTTCAGGGCCTGCTGCTCAAAACAGAAACACTCGAGCTTTTTAAAGTGGCTTGCCGAGTGTCGGGGGGCATAACTGGGAATCGCCTGACCCACGAGATCATGGCTGGTCACGTTGATGATTTCGTAGGTGACGGTGGCCAGCTCACCCGGATGGACCTTCATGTAGGCCACCTTCGGCTTAAACAACATTGAGCCCTGAACGTTGGCATCAAACTCAATCGTAATGCTGCGGCTGGTATCCACCTGAGTGTTGCGGGCGAACTCCCGGGCCTCGGCGTAATTTAGCTTGTCTTTTCTGGCTAAGACATTGATGCCCGTAATTTCACAGATCTTTTCGTAAAACGGCACCAACGCAAACCCAAAACCAAACATCAGAATTGCCACCATCAAGAGCTTGCCCATCATGCGGCTGTTTTCCACAGTGGGCTTGGCGGGCGCATCCGGCGTTGGGCTGGATTCAGGCATCTGACTCATACTGGAAAGAGGAAATACTTCGCCACGATGCCTGCAAAAAACGTGGCCGCCACTGATGCAAGGATCAGGGCAAGCCGCAGATTTGAGCGCTGCTCTTGGGCCACTTTCAGCACAGCCCTAGTGGCTCTGGCCTTTGAATGCCGGAGGTGTCTCAAAGGTGTGGAAGGGCGCCGGCGACGGCACCGTCCACTCCAGGCCACCCTGATCGCTCTCCCAGGTGTTGTCCGCTGACTTTGGGCCGCCCTTAATGCACTTGATGATGATGTAGAGCAGCAGCAGCTGGGTCAGTCCAAAGCCAAATGCGCCTACCGAGGCCAAGGCGTTGAAGTCGGCGAACTGCATGTTGTAGTCCGCATAGCGACGCGGCATACCGGCAAGGCCCAGGAAGTGCATGGGGAAGAAGGTGACATTGAAAAAGACCATCGACATCCAGAAGTGCCATTTGCCCAGGGTCTCGTCATACATGTGGCCTGTCCATTTCGGCAGCCAGTAATACAAGCCTGCAAAGAGTGCGAAGAGCGATCCGGCCACCAGCACATAGTGGAAGTGGGCCACGACGTAATAGGTGTCGTGCAGCTGAATATCAAGCGGTGCCACAGAAAGGATGATGCCTGTCAGGCCGCCCATGGTGAACACGAAGATAAAGCCAATCGCAAAAAGCATTGGGGTCTCAAAGGTCATGGACCCGCGCCACATGGTGGCCAGCCAATTGAAAATCTTCACGCCCGTTGGCACTGCAATCAGCATGGTGGCGTACATAAAGAAAAGCTGGCCTGCCACCGGCATGCCAGTGGTGAACATATGGTGGGCCCAGACCACAAACGACAGAATCGCAATCGATGCAGTCGCATAGACCATGGAGCTATAGCCAAACAGGCGCTTGCGGGAGAATGTCGGGATGATTTCCGACACGATTCCGAAGGCCGGAAGAATCATGATGTAGACCTCGGGGTGGCCAAAGAACCAGAAGATATGCTGGTACATCACGGGATCACCGCCGCCTGCCGCATTAAAGAAGCTGGTACCAAAGTGGCGATCGGTCAGCATCATGGTGATGGCGCCTGCCAGCACTGGCATCACCGCAATCAGCAAATAGGCCGTGATCAGCCAGGTCCACACAAACATCGGCATCTTCATGAGGGTCATGCCAGGTGCGCGCATGTTCAGGATCGTCGTGATGATGTTGATCGAACCCATGATGGAGCTTGCGCCCAGAATGTGGACGGCAAAAATCGCCATGTCCATGCCAACACCCATCTGGGTAGAAAGCGGCGCATACAGAGTCCAGCCGGCTGCGGTTGCACCACCCGGCACAAAAAATGAGCTCACCAGCAGCAAGGCAGCCGGGATCAGCAGCCAGAAGCTCAGATTATTCATCCGCGCAAAGGCCATATCGCTTGCGCCAATCTGCAGCGGAATCATCCAGTTCGCAAAGCCAACAAAGGCCGGCATGATGGCGCCGAACACCATGATCAGGCCATGCATCGTGGTGAACTGGTTAAAGAGCTCTGGATTCAGAATCTGCAGGCCGGGCTTGAAGAGTTCGGCGCGGATGCCGAGGGCCAGAAAACCGCCGACAAACAGCATTGCAAAACTGAACCAGAGGTACATCGTGCCGATGTCTTTGTGGTTCGTTGCAAACAGCCAGCGCCGCCAGCCGTGCGGATGATCATGGGCATGATCGTCGTGACCAGCAATTCCATGCTGAGGTCCAAGTACTGCGCTCATTGAGTTCTCCTTGATCGGGCGGTCTGCGGTTTATTTTTGAATGGGCGCTGCTACGGCAGCAGTCTTTACGGGGGCGGGCTTGGGCTGGGCGGCAATCCACTTGGCATATTCCTCGGCCGAGACGACCTTCACCACAATCGGCATAAAGGCGTGGTCTTTGCCGCAGAGCTCAGCGCAATGGCCGCGATAGGTGCCTTCTTTTTCTGCCTTAAACCAGGTGTCGCGGACAAAGCCCGGGATCGCATCCTGCTTTACGCCAAAGGCCGGCACCATCCAGGCATGAATCACATCGTTGGCGGTGATCACCATACGAATCTTTTTGCCCACGGGAACCACCATTGGGTTATCAACCTCTGACAGATAGTGCTCGCCCTTGGGGGCCAGGCCGAGAATCTGATCACGTGGGGTGGACAGTCCCGACACAAACGAGATGCCTTGGCCCTCGCCTTTGAGATAGTCGTAGCCCCATTTCCACTGCATGCCAGTGGCTTTAATCGTGATGTCCGCATCGGCTGTGTTTTTCTGGGCAATCACCACGGGCGTGGCATAGATGCCGATCACCACCACGATCAAGAACGGAACGATTGTCCAGGCAATTTCAACGGCCGTGCTCTCATGAAAATCTGCGGCTTTGTAGCCCTTGGATTTGCGGTGGGCGTAGATCGAATAAAACATGACGGCAAATACCGCCACAAAAATAACAAGACAGATCCACAGCAGAACGGTGTGCATCGTGTAGAGATCCGATGCGATTCCTGTTACTGGTGTCTGTAGGTTGTAACGTCCATCCATGTGCCGCTTCTCCCCGTCTCAACTATTCTTCTTGCAATGCACTGGGATTGCTTTAAACCGCCAGTGCCAATCGAAACTCTTCAAAAAACTGCTTCCTATCGGCCGGGCTCACAAACCGCCCAATCTCGACCCCGCCACTCGGGCTGTCCAGTCGGACCATTCCCTTTGACGACTCTTCCATCCTGCAGCGCAGCCATGCCCGGGGCAACTCCACTCGCCGAAGCGACTCCCCGAGCAGCACCTCAACCTGCACACAGTCTTGCGCAAGCGTGATCCGCTCCTGGTCTCGCGCATGTCGGGCATAGGCCAAAAATGCAACTGCGAGCACCAGCAACTCAATGGCTGCAAAGGGGAGAACGATCCAGGCGCCCGTGACTGCCCAGGCGATCGCGATCAGCATTGACGTGGCGCCGATTAAGCAAAACGCCACGGCCAACTGTCGTGGTGAAAGGGCGCAATTGCGCCGCAACACCCAAGACTTCGACAAAGCCTCCATGCCTCTCCCCCAACTGCTTAAGCCTGATGACTGAGTCCGATGGATTATAGACGGGCTAAGGATCTCTGTGATTTTTGGGCGCCCAGACAATCGGCCTCGCTTGGCCCGGATCGTCTGGCTTTCGAAGCGATTGCAAATCCCTGGCCCAGGCATGGCCGAAGATGCACTCGACTCTTAACCGAATGAGCCCTGCATGCCTTAAGGCCTCCAGGGCCTGCAGGACCCGGCCACGCCAGGCGCTGCCCGACAGGCCAGCGGGCCTGCCCATCAGTGGGTTACCACCGAGCGCACGGATGTCGGCCAGGGCCGACTCGGCTGTGGAATAGGTAAATTCCAGCCATTCCGCATCCATGACCGGGTCACCCATGCCCAGGCCAACCAAGGCATCTCCAATATCGTGCATGTCGGGGTAGGCCGGCACATGCTGAGACTGCGCTGTATCGCCGAGGGCGGTCGCCAGACCCCGCAACGTGTCCGGACCAAAAGTCACAAACATCAGAAGGCCCGAAGGCGCCAGTCGGCTAGACCAAAAGCCGAGTGTGGCCCGAAGATCGGACAAATAGGCGAGCAGGCCCACCGACCAGATCAGCTGCTGGGAGCCTTCCTCTAGATGCACCGGCTGCCCCAGCATTTCAATGCTGTGGTCAAAGCGGGTGCCGGACGGCGGGCGGATATATGAAAAGCGGTCTAAAAGTCGAGCCTGCGCCTGCTGCCAAAACGGATGTCGCGCCACCTCAACGGCCGATCGCCGCTGCAGCTGCAGCCGCACGCTGCGGGGATCGACCGGCCGGATGAGGGGATCTTTTTGCACCGGCTCAGTATAGTCAAGCAGTGTTTGAAACCCCTTGTTTTTCAGGCCTACGGCAGCTTTTACGTCGCGCACTGCACGCGCCATGCCGGCTCTGCGCAACGTATGCCCAAGGTGAAGAGCTCTGCAAGAGCTGCACACATCGTATTGCCCGAACCCCCTGGGGTGTCAGCACCCTGAGCATTGAAGGCAGCCGAATACCGATTCTCTGGCGTGAGGTCTATGGCGGACCGCTCACCGAATTAATCTATCAATCGAAATATCACGGTGTCTGGCCGATTGCGGCCTTGCTTGGCCAGCAGCTTGGCGCATTGCCTCGGCCCTGGATGGGGCCTGCGCCTGTGGCGGTTCCGATTCCACTGTCCCGACGCCGGCTTGCCCGACGTGGCTACAACCAATCCTCCATCATTGCCCGCATGGCGGCCCGACACTGGGGAATCTCGATGCGCGAACGTTGGCTTGAAAAAATCAGAAACACCCCGCGACAGGCAGCGCTCAGCCGGGCCAGCCGTCGCGAAAATTTATCCGAGAGTTTTCGGGCCAATCATGCCGTCGCCCATCAGCGTGTGATACTCCTTGATGACATCATGACCAGTGGCAGCACCCTACGCGAAGCCATTCGCGCAATCCATTGCTGCGGCGGCCAGGTGATCGGTGCCGCCGTAATTGCGCGGGTTGGCCCACCCGGCCTCGGACTGAGGCCCTAAAGGCTAAGCCATGCTCAACATTGTGCTGGTGGCACCAGAGATACCGCCAAATACAGGGAACATCATCCGCCTCTGCGCAAACACTGGCGTTCGGCTGCATTTGGTGGAGCCGCTCGGATTTCCAATCGATGACAGCAAAATGCGTCGTGCGGGCCTGGACTATCGCGAACGGACATCGTTTCATGTCCATTCCTCTTGGCAGCATTTTCTTGAAACAACATCACCGGCGCTGGATCGAATGTTTGCAATTACAACAAAGGGCCAGCAATCACTTTTCGATCATCGGTTTTTTGAAAACGACTGGCTTGTCTTCGGATCCGAAACCAAAGGCCTTGGCGAGCTGCTCCAGGAATTTTCGTCTGCGCAGCGGCTGAGAATTCCAATGCGGCCGGATAACCGAAGCCTAAACCTTTCTAATGCGGTCGCAATCGGCGTCTATGAGGCCTGGCGGCAGCTTAATTTTGATGGCGCAATTTAATTCGGTTCGTTCAGCAGATTGAGTGCCTCCGCAACAGTGTTGGCCACGCGGATGTGATCACGATGTTCAGCACGAATGAATCCTGCCTGGGCCCCTGCTGCTAAGAACTCCAGTAGCGGCGTGTAGTAATCAAACGCGTTAAGCAGCACGATGGGCTTTGCATGCAGCCCGAGCTGTCGCCAGGTCCAGGTCTCGAAAAATTCTTCGAGCGTACCAATGCCACCCGGCAGCACCAGAAACGCATCGGCACGCTCCGACATCATGAACTTGCGCGTATGCATCGAATCCACAATAAAGAGTTCGGTGAGGCGATCTTTCGCAGGCTCAATCGACAGCAGGCTCTCGGGAATCACACCGGTTGTTTTTGCACCTCCATCGATGGCTGCCTGCGCAACTGCTCCCATCAAGCCATTACGTCCGCCGCCAAATACCAGGCCGATTCCTCGCTGCGCAAGGCCGGCGCCCACCTCGCGGGCGAGCTGCTCCCAGCGGGCATCCGTGCCGCTTCGGGCCCCGCAGAACACCGTGACAGACTTAACCCTCGAATTCATCGCGCATATTCCGATCCAGTAAGGCGGCGATGGCCTGCTGGGCAGTCCAATGGCCCGCAATCAGTTTGCAGACGCCTGCAGTAATCGGCACCTCAACACCTGACCGCTCGGCTAACGCCAGCAAGGCCGGCGCAGAGCTCACGCCCTCAGCGACATGCCCGAGCTGCTGCACGATCTGCGTAATTGATTCGCCGCGCGCAAGCGCAAGACCAACACGACGATTGCGGGATAAATCGCCCGTCGCGGTTAACAAAAGATCGCCCAGGCATGCCAGGCCCATAAAAGTCTGGGGCCGCGCGCCGATGGCAAGGCCCAGTCGCGACATCTCGGCAAGTCCGCGCGTGAGCAACGCAGCACGGGCATTGGCCCCCAACGCCAACCCATCGCAGACGCCTGCGGCAATCGCCAAGACATTTTTCATGGCGCCGCCAAGCTCAACACCAATTAAGTCATCGGTGGGATACAGCCGCAGGCCGCCGCCATGACAAGACTGGGCAATGGCGCGGGCCCACTCCAGCTGCTGACTCGCCACCGAGAGCGCGGCGGGCAGGCCCCGTGCAACCTCCTGGGCAAAGCTGGGCCCGGAGAGTGCTGCGGCTGGCCAGCCTGGGCAGCCGGCCTGAACAATCTCGTGCGGCCAGCTCAAGGCAGCCGCCTGCGCCTGCGTGGCGTCGCGCAAAGCGAGCCCCTTTGCAAGCCAGACCATTGCCTCGCCGGCCTCGGGGGGGCCGAGCTGCTGCATCACACGTGTCGCAGCCTCTTTTAGGCCCGACACTGGTGTTGCAAGAATCACCAGTCCATGAAGCGATTGCTGCGGATGGTCCTTCCGATGGGCCTGGGCCTGCAGCCGCCACGCGCGAACTGCCTGCTCGAGATCCGCCGATAGGCCCAGCTGACTCGGCAGACGAATGCCGGGCAGATATCTGCGATTTTCATGATCCTGCTCAAGGGCCTTGATCAATTGCGCATCACGGGCCCAGAGACTGACGCAGCCCTGCTGCGCACGCGCAGCGAATTGAATCGCAACCGCGGTGCCCCAGGCGCCCGCACCGATCACCAGCGTCGGCAACGTGAGCTCGGGCCCGGGCATGCCTACTGCGTCGGCAGAATCAGGCCGCTATCCGAAGCTTGCGGCTGGGCTGCTGATTGGGCGCGCCGCTGCTGATAGAAGGCTTCCCAATTCAGCTCCGCCAAATGGACCGGCGGAAAGCTTGCACGCTGAATTACGTCGGCAATATTGGAGCGGAGGTAGGGATACAGAATGCTCGGGCAGGAGATGCCTTTCAATAGCGCGAGCTGATCATCGGCAACGCCGAGAATTTCAAAAATACCGGCCTGGGTCGCCTCAACAAGAAACCCCACCTTATCGCCGAGACGGCAGGTCACGGTGCATCGGACACCGATTTCAAACAGTCCGGACTGAAGGGTTTTTTCCTGAGTGTCAATTTGAAATTCAAGCCGGGGTTCTGCCTGATCAATAAAGACCGCCGGTGCATCAGGGATCTCGAGCGAGACATCCTTGAGATAAATGCGCTGAAGATTAAACTGCGGGCCGGCTGCGGCCTGCTCGGCCGCACTGTTGGGCTGGGTCATCCAAGACTCTTTCTGCGGACTAATCCGCTAATAGGGGCGTAAGCCCGCCCTCGCGGTCAAGCGCCGCGAGATCATCAAAACCGCCAACATGCCGGTCACCAATAAAAATCTGCGGCACAGTCCTTCGGCCGGTCTTCGCAATCATCTGATCGCGCTGGGTGGAATCAAGATCAATCCGAATCTTTTCAATCTCGGATACGCCCCGCTGTTTCAGCAGCATCTCGGCGCGCTGGCAGTAGGGGCAGACTGCCGTGCTGTACATGACGACCTTGGCCATCTTGCTTAGCTCCGCTTGGTTACGGGCAGGCCGGCCTGCTGCCAGGCATCAAAGCCGCCCTCTAAATTGAAGACCGCCTCGACACCGGCCTTTCTCAGCTGACGGCCCGCCTTGGATCCACGCCAGCCGCTCTGACACATCAGAATCACGGGCGCCTGGCCCTTGCCCTGCTGAATGCGTTTTTTGATGTCATCGATTTGTGCAGCCAGGCCGCTGAGCGGAATGTGCAGGGCCTGGGGGGCCGTGCCTTTTGCAATCTCTGCTGCCTCACGAATATCAATGAGCAGGGCATTTTGTGAATTGAGCATCTGCGTGGCGCCCAGCGTATTCACGATGCGCGCCCCCGATCCACGGGTTGCCATTGGCCAGACCAGCAGCGCGCCGCTGAGAAAGGCCGCGATGATCAAAATAATGTTGTCAATAAAAAACTGCACGGCTGCTCCTTGTCCGCAATTCGGACGTGATAGGCGGAAATTATAGAATGCGGCCCATGGGCAAGACTTTTTCGATCGTATTGCTGCGGCATGGCCAAAGCCAATGGAATCTTGAAAACCGCTTTACCGGCTGGGTCGATGTTGACCTCACCGAGCAGGGCCGAAGCGAGGCCCGTCAGGCGGGTGAACTCCTAAAATCCAAGGGGTTTTACTTCGATCGCGCCTACACCTCGGTACTCAAACGTGCCATTCGAACCCTCTGGATCACGCTGGACGCGCTGGATCAGATGTGGATTCCGGTGCACAACGAGTGGCGCTTAAATGAGCGCCACTACGGTGCGCTCACCGGCCTGAATAAAGCCGAGACGGCGGCCCGCTACGGGGAGGCGCAGGTCTTGCAGTGGCGGCGGGCCTACGATGTCAGGCCTGATGCCCTGCAGCCGAGCCATGAATTCTGGCCAGGACGCGATCCGCGGTATGCGGCCATTGATCCGACCCTGCTGCCCGCTACCGAGTGCCTCAAAGACACCATCGACCGCGTTATTCCCGTCTGGGAGTCAGCAATTGCGCCGCGCGTACGCGCCGGCGAGCGGGTGATCATTGCCGCCCATGGCAACTCGATTCGGGCCCTCCTGAAATACCTGGAGCAGATGTCAGAAGCCGATGTATTGGCGCTGAACATTCCCACAGCCCAGCCCCTGGTGGTCGAGCTGGATGCGCAGCTGAACTTCATTGGCCGGCGCTACCTGGCGGATCCGGCGGCCATCGAGGCGGCCCTGACGGCGGTGGCCAATCAAGGCAAGGCAAAAACCGCCTAAACTTTTCAGCCTTGCGGTAGCCTAATGCTGCCGTCATTTTTGCCCGATACGGGCCAGAGAGCCGTTATGTCCAGAAAGCTTCAAATTGTTGGGTGGGTCTTTGCAGGGCTGATCAGTGGCGTGCTGTTCAGCATGGGATTTCAGGCGGTCGCCCAGCGCGAGCCGCGTGCATCACTGCCCATTGACGAGCTCCGACAGTTCGCGGATGTCTATGGCGCCATCAAAGCAAATTATGTTGAATCAGTTGAAGATAAAAAACTGATTACCCAGGCCATCAGCGGCATGCTCACGGGCCTCGATCCCCACTCTGCCTATCTGGATGCAGATGCGTTTAAAGAGTTACAGGTGGGCACCCAGGGTGAATTTGGCGGCTTAGGTCTCGAAGTTGGCACCGAGGATGGCTTTGTCCGGGTGATCTCTCCGATTGAGGGCACGCCAGCAGAGCGTGCTGGGGTGAAGGCGGGTGATTTAATTATTCGCATTGATGAGAAGGCCACCAAAGGACTGCCGCTCAATGATGCCGTCAAGCTGATGCGCGGTAAGCCAAAGACCTCCGTCACGCTGACCATCAATCGCAAGGGCGAGAATCGGCCGCTGGTCTTTACGATTGTTCGTGATGTGATTCAGATTCAGAGCGTGCGCTCCAAGATGCTTGAGCCAGGATACGGCTACATCCGTATCACCCAATTCCAGGAACACACTGTTGAAAACCTGGTGAAACACTTCAATCAATTGGCCCAGCAGGGCCCCATGAAGGCCCTGGTGCTGGATCTTCGTAATGATCCCGGCGGCTTGTTGAATGGTGCCATTGGAGTCTCGGCCGCGTTTCTTCCTGAAAAAGTTTTAGTGGTATCGACGGATGGCCGCCAGGACGATTCCAAGCGTAAATACTTTGCCGCTGCAGGCGACTATCAGCGCTCAAGCCGAGAAGACCCGCTGGCAAAACTATCGCCGCAATCTAAAACCGTTCCGATGGTCGTCTTGGTCAATAGCGGCTCGGCCTCGGCCTCCGAAATTGTGGCCGGCGCACTTCAAGACCATCAGCGCGCAAAAATTCTCGGCACCCAGACCTTCGGTAAGGGCTCTGTGCAGACCATTTTGCCGCTGACCAGTAACACCGCGATCAAACTGACAACAGCCCGCTACTACACGCCCAAGGGCCAATCCATTCAGGCCAAAGGCATCAGCCCTGATTTCTGGGTCGAAGAGACTGCAGATGGTGCGATTGTGGATCGGCTGCGCATCCGCGAGGCGGATCTGAATCGTCATCTGTCCGGCCGCGAGGCGCCAAGCAAAGGCGGCGATAACGACAAGCAAAAGCCCGCCGCACAAAAACCCGAACAGCGCAACGGTGCCGATCAGGCTGCACGTGATGCCAAGCCGATTGAATTCGGCAGCCCCGATGACTATCAGCTTCAGCAGGCCGTGAATCATCTCAAGGGCAGACCAGTAGCGACATCGGCCCGGCCCGAGAGTGGCTGATCAGGCAGCCCTTCGTCATAGCCGCCATGCACTACTTGATGGCATCGATGACGAAGGTGTCGCTGCGCTTCGGGCAGCGCGCGTTCTTCTGATTGGCGCAGGTGGCCTGGGCTGCCCCGCGGCCTTGTATCTCTCGGCAAGCGGAATCGGCAGACTGCACTGGTTTGATGGTGACAAGGTGGATGCCACCAACCTTGCGCGGCAGACCCTGTTTGGGCCTGCCGATATCGGCCAATTCAAAGTGACTGCGGGAGCCGCCGCTCTGGGGCGCACCAGCCCTGAAACTGAAGTGATTGCCGAACCCCGATTTGTCGATGCATCGCTACTCGATGCAGCAATTCCGCTTGCCGATGTGGTGCTGGATTGCACAGATCAGTGGTCGATTCGACAGCTCATTAATGCCCGCTGCGTTGCCCACCGAAAGCCGCTCGTCAGTGCAGCCGCAATTGAATGGTCGGGCCAGCTGATGTGCGTCGATCCCAGGCAGTCTGAGCAGGCCTGCTATGCCTGCGTATTTGACCCCCAGACCGAGCCTGTCGCGCATGCCTGCGGCGCCTATGGTGTGCTCTCGCCACTGGTAGGCGCCATGGGGTGTCTTCAGGCCGCCGAAGCCATTAAATTAATTGTGCGGGACCAGCATCCGGGCTCTTCTCTGCCATCGGCCGCCCAGACGCTCACGCTCGTGGACATGAAAACCGCCAGCTGGCAGCAGGTCCGCATCTCCAGAAATCCCGCGTGCCCTGTCTGCCAATCCGGACGGACCAAAGCGGCTGCAGGCGGCGATTAAGGAAAAATAAATTTCACGGCAGCATCGGCCGAATCCGACGGCCGCTTGCGAAATCCAGTCTTTGCAAACTGCAGCCAGCGGCCCTGCACAAAGGCCATTGCCATTGCCGACTGCAGCGCCAAATCGGGGGCCAGCTGCGCTGCCTCGGACTCTGCACGCTGTAGTCGCAGGCACTGCCGAATCGAAGCCTCGACACGCTCTAAGAGCTGATTCACGCGGGCTTGTAAACGGCTGTCCTCATTCACGATGGCATCCCCGATCAGCACGCGGGTCATGCCTGGATTTTTTTCCGCAAATCCCAACAGCATCAAGACAATTTCTCTGGCCCGCGCCGCTGGCGCCCCAGGCCGAGACTCAATCTGATTGATCAGCGAAAAGATGGTTTCTTCGATGAAATCCAATAGGCCTTCGAACATCTGGGCCTTGCTGGCAAAGTGCCGATACAGGGCCGCCTCGGACAGGGAAAGTTTGGCTGCAAGCGCTGCGGTCGTTACTTTTTCTGCCGCGCCTTCTTGCAGCATTGATGCGATGGTCTGCAGAATCTGAAGGCGCCGCTCCCCCGGCTTCGGACGTTTCCGTACCGCTGCTGTTGATGATTCGGGCTGTTGGGTTGCCGGCTGCATAAGCTTGGCGATGCGTTAACGAAAGTGCGGGGCTCTGATCAGGGATCGGAGACAGTGTACTTGAAGCCGGACATAACTTGGACGCCGGGCCGCTAAGGGTCGGCCCGAGTCCCGCGCCTGCATCCGGACGGTTTTTGAGACCAGTACTCTCGCTGTGCGCATTCCAAGTCGGTGGGCTGCCTGAAGATTTTCATCATGATCATCGACAAGACGAACATGGCCTGCCGGCCGGCCCGACTGTCGGAGCAGTCGGCGCATCAGCAGCATCGAGGGCTTGGGCCGAAGGCGGCCCAAAATCTTCATGTCCTCGATGGCAATGACACGGTCAAAGCACCGCTTCAACCCGAGCAGCTGCAGCAGTTTCAGCGCATAGCGACGCGAGGCGTTGGTCAGCAGCCAGCGCTCGCCTGCGAGCCTGCTGACCCGATAACGGACCCCCCGAGACGCGCAAACAAAATGATGCAGGTCGTGATGGGGATGGGTCTGAGAGAGAAATTCATGGGGATTGATGTCGTGATGACGAATCAATCCCAGCAGTGTTGCCCCATAACGGCGCCAGTAGCGCTCTCGTAGATGGCTGGCCTGCTGTTCAGACAGGCGGAGTCGATCGGCCATAAAGGCCGTCATTCTGCGGTTGATCTCACCCATGACCCGCCAGGAGGCGTCGTACAGGGTGTTATCGAGATCGATCAGCCATAGCGGCCGTGCCACACAGGCCTCAGTGGGAACGAATCATGGTGCCAACGCCCTCGTTGGTCAGAATCTCCAACAGCAGGCAATGCGGTACGCGGCCATCCACGATGTGAACTGAATGCACACCGCTTCGGGCAGCCTCCAGGGCAGAAGAGATCTTGGGCAGCATGCCTCCCGAGATCGTGCCGTCAGCAAACAAAGCATCAATTTCTCGGGCACTGAGCCCCGTCAGCAGATGGCCATCCTTATCCAAGACGCCAGGCGTATTGGTCATCAGAATTAATTTTTCGGCCTTTAAGATCTCAGCAATTTTGCCCGCTACAAGATCCGCATTGATGTTGTAAGTCTCGCCCTCGCGGCCTGAGCCAATGGGCGCAATCACCGGAACAAATCCGCTGGCCAGCAATGAATGAATAATGGCGGGATCCACCGACTCAATCTCGCCCACATGGCCAAGATCCAAAACCTCCTGGGAGCCGGGATCCGCCTTCACCATCATTTTTCGGGCGCGAATCAGGCCGCCATCTTGGCCCGTAAGGCCCACGGCCTTACCGCCTGCGTGATTAATCAGTTCAACGATTTCTTTATTGACCTGGCCCGCCAGCACCATCTCAACAATGTCCATCGTTTCGTTATCCGTAACCCGCATGCCCTGGATGAATTCACCCTTTTTGCCGACCTTCGAGAGCAAGGATTCAATCTGGGGTCCGCCGCCGTGCACGACTACTGGCAGGATGCCGACCAGGCGCAGCAAAATAATGTCACGTGCAAAGCTCTGCTTGAGATGGTCGTCGGTCATGGCGTTACCGCCATACTTGATCACCACCGTCTTGCCATGAAAGCGGCGAATGTAGGGCAGGGCCTCGGCAAGTACTGCGGCTTTCACGTCCGCATCGGGCGCACTGGTTGTCGATGAAGCAGCTTGTTTCATATCCGGTGGGTTAAAAGAATGATCTACACTTCAACGCATTGTAAGCAGGCTGCAGAGACTTGAAAAAACTATTTACTGCGATCATGCGCTTTGGGCCCTGGCCGCTGCGCACCTCCGCATCGTCTGCAATGCCCGACCCCTCCATGACCCGGGTTGCGCTTGGGTTTGGCGGCCTACTGGTTGGGCTGATCACGGCCATCGTCTTTCTGGTCGCCAGCATGCTGCTGCCCTCGCGGATCGCGCTGCTGGTGAGCCTGTGTGTCGGCCTTGCCGCCGCAATGCCTCGGCCCGCCGCAGGACTGCAGCAGCCCCCATTGGCCGGCCCATCTGGCCTTGCACTGGCCCTACTGCTCTTGATCAAGCTCGAAGCGGTCTCGGAAATTGACCATGCCTGGAGCGCCATCATTCTGATTTGCAGCACCACGTGGGCGCGCTGTGCGGTGCTGGCTGCCCGCACCCACCCCATGAGCGGCCTGGGTCCGGCCAAAGGCAGCGCGCGCGTTGTATGCCTGCTCATTGGTGCCTCACCGATGGTCTTTTTCGGCCTGCTGCCCGAGCCCGCCTGGGGCCTGTGGATGGCGGCGTTTGCTGTTTTGGTCATCAGCCGGATGCTCAAAGGCGTGGGCTGGACCGCGCCGCTGGTGGTGCGCTGGGCGCTTGCGGAAACGATTTACTGCGTTGTGGTGGTGCTCCTAATGAGCGCGGCCGCGCTGGCCGAATTTACCGAAGAGGACTCAGACGACTCTTAAGCCTAATCGCCGAATTGGCGCTGGCGAAGTTCTCGGCGCTGTTGGGCCTCGATAGAGAGGGTCGCAGTGGGCCGCGCCAGCAGTCGCTTTAAACCAATGGGCTCGCCCGTTTCCTCGCAGTAGCCATACTCACCCGACTCAATTCGCATCAGGGCCTGCTGGACTTTTTTAATCAGCTTACGCTCACGATCACGGGTACGCAGCTCCAGGGCATGCTCTTCCTCAATGGTTGCGCGATCAGCAGGATCTGGCACCAGCACGGTCTCGCGTAAATGCTCTGTGGTCTCACCGGCATTGGCCCGTAATTCTGACTCCAGCGCTTTTAGCTTGCGACGAAAAAAATCCAGCTGCGCCGGACTCATATAGTCATCTGCAGACTGCGCGAGCAGCTCTTTCTCAGAGGCAATTACTTTGCTTGTAACAGTGGCCATACCCTCAGACTTCCTTCCCCAAACTCCACATCAGTCCCAAACTGCACAACGATCTTTTGCGGCCTAAACCAGGCACTGCTCTAAGCCTTTAATGATTGTATCCCGCGGCAGTTTCCTGCCGATAAACACCATCTTGGACTGGCGCTTCTCCCCAGCCTGCCAGGGACGCCCCACGTCACCGCCCATCAGCATATGGACGCCTTGAAAAACCATTTGGTGGTCACTGCCCTTAATGTGCAGCACGCCTTTATAGCGCAGCAGCTGCGGACCATAGGCCTGGGAGACTGCGCCCATAAAGCCCTCAAACCGGCCCGAGTCGAATGGCCGGTCTGACTTAAAAACAAACGAGTGCACATCATCGATGTGGCTGTGGCCCGCCTCGGTATTTAGAAATTCCGGATCGATCTCGAGCACTGCATTGAGATTGAATCCTCGGATGTCAAAAATTTCTGAGATGGGGACCTCGCCGAAGTGGGCCTGTCGGATGCTGGCACGCGCATTCATTTTCGTCAGCCGGCTGCGCAGCGCCTCAACGGCCGCCGTCTCCACAAGGTCTGTCTTTGAAATCAAAATCCGATCTGCAAAGCCCACTTGCGCCTGGGCCTCGGCATGCTGACTCAGTTGATCGGGCCCATGCACCGCATCGACCAGGGTCACCACCGCATCCAGCATGTAGCGCTCGGCAATGTCGTCGTCTACGAAAAATGTTTGTGCAACTGGTCCGGGCTCTGCAAGGCCGGTGGTCTCAATCACCACGCGATCGAACTGAATCTCACCGGCTGCGCGGCGCTGGGCGAGCCGGCCCAACATCTCAATCAAATCACCGCGGACCGTGCAGCAAATGCAGCCGTTATTCATCTCAACAATCCGCTCCTTGGTATCACCAAACAGCAGCTCGTTATCGATGCTCTCCTGGCCGAATTCATTTTCAATCACTGCAATTCGCTGGCCGTGGGCCTCGTTGAGGATGCGCTTTAAAAGCGTGGTCTTTCCTGCGCCGAGAAATCCGGTGAGGATCGTGACGGGAATCATCGCCAGTGGGGCCTGAACTGCAACGGGTGCGGACATACGCGATCCAAAAATTAAGTCTTCGATGGGGCTGACGATTTTCGCCGAGCCCGGGGATGGGCGGCATCATAAACCTGCGCCAGCCGTTGAAAATCTAAATGGGTGTAAACCTGTGTGGTCGCAATCTGGGCATGGCCCAATAACTCTTGCACGGCACGCAGATCGCCGCTGGATTGCAGCACATGGCTTGCGAATGAATGACGCAGCATATGGGGATGGACTGCGGTGGGCATGCCCAGGGCCTTTGCCCGCTGGCCGAAGCGACGCTGCACCGTTCGGCCCGAGAGCCGGCTGCCCGATCGGTTAATGAATAGGGGGGCGTGATCGAGCACTTCGCCCTGTGACTGGCGAAAGGCAAGCCAATCACGCAGGGCTGCAAGCGCCGGGCCGCCGATCGGGACACGGCGGGATCGGCCGCCCTTGCCCACGACGAATGCCTCAGCGCAATCCAGTGCAACCCAGCCATTGCGGCCTGCCGCCACCGATGCCTCGGGCTGGCAATTCAATCCCACCAGCTCCGATAAACGCAGGCCGCTGGAATACATCAACTCGGTAAGCGCCCGGTCACGCAGCTGCATAAAACGATCACCGACAGGCCCATCCCCCGAAGCAGCATCAGTACTGCGATCAGCTGACTTTCCTTCAACAAATTGCACCGCCCAGTCCACAGAAAGGGCCTTGGGAAGGCGCTTGGCGGCCCGAGGCGGCCGGACCGACTTGGCAGGATTCATTGGCATCGGCTGCTGCTGCGCCAGCCAATCAAAGAAAGTTCTCCAGGCGGAGAGTCGCCGCGCGATACTTTTCGCAGAAAGGCCCTCTGCACGCCATCGGGCGACCTCTGTACGCACTTCGGTGGGTTTTATCTCAGCCAGCTGGCGATCCGCAAAGGCAGTCAGTAGCCGATCGAGATCACGTCGATAACCTTGCACGGTCAGGGCCGAGTAGCGACGGCCGTGCGCTAAGGACTGCAAAAAAGTTTCGATCAGCTCACTGGCCTTGGCCATTATGTTCAACGCACTTCGAGAGCGCAGCGCTGGCGATCTCACTGATGCGCTCAAGAAAGGCAACGCCAAGATCGGGGGCGAATCGTCTGGGGTCCGGAGAGCCGAAAACCAACACGCCAAAGGCCTGGGGCGCAGCGCCCACGCGCAGCGGCAGCACTGCAATCGACTGTGCATCACGGCCCGCCTCGGGCAGAAGCCGGACGGCGGCCGACAGGCCCGTTGGGCCGCAGACCGGAACCCGAAGTCCGTCCATCTGCTCGACGTAGTCGGCAGTTGGACTCACGACCCAATCTTGGCCGGCAAGCAGGGCCGCCGGCCGCCAGAGGCCAATGCCCACCAGCGGCACCGAAAAAATCTTTCCAATTGAGTCGGCCAGAAGACGTGGCAGGCTCGCCGGATCGGGATGCAGAAAAAGTCCACGAATCCAGCGCTGCATTGATGCGGAGATTGCATCATTTTCCTGCCCATGCCGCAGCAGATCCGCAAGCTTTAACTCCATTGACTTAATGCGGTCACGAAGCACCGAAGCCTGACGCTCAATGAGCGAGATCGCCTGGCCCGACTGCGGATGGGGCACATTGATCTCTGAAAGCAGCTGAGGGGCCTGATCAAAAAAATCAGGATGCGACTTCAGATATTGAATAACCTGCTCCGCGGTCAATGCGGCGGGATCGCCCAGCGTGGGTTCTTTGGGATTCACAGTTGCATTACTCCATCAAAAACAGGCTCTGCGGGCCCAGTCATCATGACATGATCAGCGGCCTGGCCCGACCAGCTAATTTTAAGTCTGCCGCCCCGGGCCTGAACCTCGATCGGCACCGAGGGGGCAAGCAGGCCCCGCGCAACTCCTGCGACCACGGCCGCGCAGGCCCCGGTGCCGCAGGCCAGCGTCTCGCCTGCGCCACGCTCGAACACACGGATCGCAATCTGCTGCGCAGAATGTTGCTCAACAAAGCCAGCATTGACCCGATAACGAAATCGGGGGTGGGACTCACACCAGGCGCCGATTTGCGCAACCGGATACGCATCAAGCTGCCTGACCCACTGCACCGCATGCGGGTTGCCCATTGAAACAATCGTGATCCAGAAGGGATCGGCATTGGGCGGCTGCATCTGCCAAAGATCGGCCTGGCCCTCACGCTGATGGGCGAGCCCTGAGATATCGAATCCGATTTCCTGCGGATCAAAACCTGGTGGGCCCATATCCACCGTGACCGACCCATCGGCATGAACCGTTGGCGAAATCACGCCCGACTTGGTACGGACACGAATCGTGGACTTTGATGTGAGGCCCCGATCTCGCACGAAGCGCGCAAAACATCGGGCGCCATTGCCACACTGTTCAACTTCTTGGCCGTCGGCATTGAAAATCCGATAAACAAAATCGACATCCGGCCCATCGGCAGGCTGCACCAGCAGAATCTGATCGGCTCCGATGCCAAAACGCCGATCCGCAATTCGCTGCCACTGTGCAGCCGAAAGGTTCAGCGCAATGGAAGTCGCATCAATGACCACGAAATCATTGCCAGCACCCTGCATTTTGGTGAAGGTCAGTTTCATGACATTGAATTATCCATAGACCGGCGGCTCGCCCGGAGGCCGACTCTTAAAGCGACGATGGGTCCACAGATACTGCTCGGGCGCCTCAAGCACGCGGGCCTCAATAAACTGATTCATCTGCTCAACGCCCTGGGCAAGCGTCTGGGCTTGATCATTATTGGGGTGCTGCCAGCCGGGATAAAACCGAGCCTCGTATTCGCCGGGTCGGATCATCCGCGTTACCAATGGCACTACGGTTGCGCCAAGCGCTCTGGATAAACGCACCACACTTGTCACGGTGGCCGCGGGATTGCCAAAAAATGGTGCAAAGATGGCATCACGAGGCCCGAAATCCAGATCGGGAGAAAAGTGCGCCGTGACTCCCCGACGCATCCATCGCACCAACGCTGCAATGCCTTCCTGCCGCGACAGTATCAACGGCGCGTTAAAGCGATTGCGGCCCCTCAAAACCCATGCATTCACAATTGGGTTGGACTGATTGGAATACATACATACCAAACGATGTTCCATCTGTAGCCGCAGCCCGCCTGCCTCCAGGCCAAGAAAATGCGGCGCCAAAAGAATCACCGGCCCCGCACTTGCTGCCTCGAGATGTTCGGCGCCTGAGACCCTGACCAGCCGTTTTACGGTAGCGGAGGAGCCGAACCAGGCGCGAAAACAATCAATAAATGCCACAACGAATAATTCGAAATGCCGTCTCGCGATCGCATCGCGCTGCGCCTGTGTCCACTGCGGAAAACAAAGCTGCAGATTTTTCAGCGCGACCTGACGTCGGCTGCCACCAAGCCCGTATGCGGCTGCGGCTGTCACTCGCGCAAGCAAATAGCGAAACGGGCGGGGGCTAAAGGCCAGCAGTCGACAGGCCCACAGGCCCAGCCAAGTCAGCCAGGCGTTCATTCGGGCAGGGCCTCTTGCGGCAAAGCGGCCCCATAGGGAATTTTGTAGCGGTTATAGGCCCACAGATACTGCTCCGGGGCCCGTGCAATTTGAGACTCAAGGGCCTGATTCATTGCGGCCACTGCACGCTCAACCGGCGCGGACTGCAGAGAAAATTCAGGGGTCCAGGGCTCGAATGTCATCGTCCAGCCCGATTGGGTGCGCACCGTCATCACCCAGAAAATAGGGGCGCCCGTGGTCTGAGCGAGCCGAATCGGTAAGACCATGGTGTACGCAGGCCGGCCAAAAAATGACGCCCACAGGCCCTCGCCTTGGGCGGGCACCTGGTCGGGCAGCATGCCAATCGCTTGGCCCCGACGTAAGGCACTCAGCAGCATTCGAACACCCGAGGCATCTGCAGGCGCCGTCAGCAAATTGTGGGCCGGCCGCAGGGCCTCCATCAGACCGCGCAGCAGCCGCTGTCGAGCGGGTCGATACAGCACAGTGATGGGCCGGTGCAGGGCAAAAGCCCGCGGCGAGAGCTCGAAGGCTCCGAGATGGGGAGTCAACAGAATCGCGCCGTGTCCTGCATCAAGGGCGTGCAGCACGGCATCAAGGCCCACCGCCTGCACCTGGCGGGCCCGACGCGGATCACACCAAATTGCCGGCAGCTCAGTCGCCAGCAGGCCCGCATGGCCGATTGACTGGCGCTTGAGCGCCGAGAGCTGATCTGCGCTGCCCGAGAGCCGTCCACTGCCCGCGGCAAGCGCCCAGAACTGGCCGGACATTTTGCGATAACGCGGTGAGGCCGCCCACATCAGCCAGCCCAAAATCAGGCCCAGAAGTCGCAGAACTGGCAGCGGCAGGCGGGCCAGAATTTTGAACAGCAAGATCATCTGATTTATAGTCTCCGAATCGCCGATTTAATTCACAACTTGCGGGGCGAGGGGCAATGCGAAGTGTACGTGTTGTCCGTTAAATACCGCTAAAGCGTCTGCCTCCCGTGATTCTCACTGCAGCCGGGTTCAAAACGCTGAAGCGCCGCGGTTAGAGAGTCATCACCCAGGAGGTATCGTGTCCAAAAGTTTTTATTTCACCTCGGAGTCGGTCTCTGAGGGCCATCCCGATAAGGTTGCCGATCAGATTTCAGATGCCATCTTGGATGCCATCTTGGCCCAGGATCCGCGCTCCCGTGTTGCCGCGGAAACCCTTTGCAATACCGGTCTGGTCGTGCTGGCTGGCGAAATCACCACCCAGGCCAATGTCGACTACATCCAGGTTGCGCGCAATACCTTAAAGCGCATTGGCTACGACAACACCGACTTCGGCATCGATTACAAAGGCTGTGCTGTGCTGGTGGCCTACGATAAGCAGAGCCCCGATATCGCTCAAGGCGTTGACAAGGCCCATGACAACAACCTCGATCAGGGCGCAGGCGATCAGGGCCTGATGTTTGGCTATGCCTGCGATGAGACGCCAGTCTTGATGCCGGCCCCAATTTACTACGCCCACCGGCTCGTTGAACGGCAGTCGATGCTGCGCCGAGATGGCCGCCTGCCTTGGCTGCGTCCGGATGCAAAAAGTCAGATCACGCTGCGCTATGTCGATGGCAGGCCCGAGAGCATCGATACCGTCGTGCTGTCGACCCAGCATGCGCCTGAGATCAGCCTGGAAAAACTGCGCGAGGCCGTCATCGAGGAAATCATCAAGCCTGTCTTGCCCAAAGAATTGATCAAAGGTGAAATCAAATACCTCGTCAATCCCACCGGCCGCTTTGTCATTGGTGGGCCCCAGGGCGATTGCGGCCTGACCGGCAGAAAAATTATTGTCGACACCTATGGCGGCGCGGCCCCCCACGGCGGCGGTGCTTTCTCCGGTAAGGACCCCTCCAAGGTGGATCGCTCGGCCGCCTACGCTGGCCGTTACGTCGCCAAAAACATTGTTGCCGCTGGGCTCGCGAAAAAGGCCCTGATTCAGGTCAGCTATGCAATTGGCGTTGCCCGGCCGACTTCGGTCATGGTCACAACAGAGGGCACCGGCGTGGTCTCGGATGAAAAAATCGCCCAGGCGGTCGAACAGGTCTTCGACTTGCGGCCCAAGGGAATCGTCCAGATGCTCGATCTGTTGCGTCCCATTTATGAAAAGTCGGCCGCCTACGGCCACTTTGGTCGTGAGCAGGCTGAGTTCAGCTGGGAGCGCACCGATAAGGCGGCTGCATTAAAGGCGGCCTGCGGCCTCTAAACAGATGACGGAGCCGAAGCTTTGATTTACACTTCGGCTCCCTGCTCAAGGAGCGTTGCGAGGGGGCCATCTTCGGCCCTCCCAGGCTTGGGCTGAGTCTCTGGACAACGGCGCTCGCGAACCCCTTCACACCCATGAAAGGAGCGCGAGATGAGCGCTGTATTAAAACCTGTTACTTCCAGTGGCCAGCCCGACTACAAGGTGGCCGATCTCTCACTGGCCGACTGGGGCCGCAAAGAAATCAGAATCGCCGAAACAGAAATGCCCGGCCTGATGGCGATTCGTGATGAATACGCCGCCAAAAAGCCCCTGAAGGGCGCCCGCATCTCCGGATCGCTACATATGACGATCCAGACCGCGGTGCTGATTGAGACCCTGGTAGACCTCGGTGCAGAAGTACGCTGGGCCTCCTGCAATATTTATTCGACACAGGACCATGCTGCAGCGGCGATCGCAGCGGCAGGCGTTCCCGTCTATGCCTACAAAGGTGAATCACTGGATGAATACTGGGACTACACCCACCAGATTTTTCAGTGGGCCAATGGCGAGGCCACCAACATGATTCTGGACGACGGTGGCGATGCAACCCTGCTGCTGCATCTTGGCACCGATGCCGCCAAGGATCCCTCGCTGCTGACCAATCCCAAGAGCGAAGAAGAAATCTGCCTTTTCAACTCGATCAAGCGGCAGCTTGCGATCGACCCAAAATTCTATGAGCGTAATTTGCGCGCGGTCATCGGTGTCACGGAAGAGACCACCACCGGCGTGCATCGCTTAAAAGAAATGTCAGCAAAGGGCACCCTGGCGTTTCGGGCGATTAACGTGAATGACTCCGTTACCAAGAGCAAATTCGACAATCTCTATGGCTGCCGCGAGTCACTTGTCGATGCCATTAAGCGGGCCACCGATGTCATGATCGCCGGCAAGGTCGCGGTGGTCTGCGGCTATGGCGATGTGGGCAAGGGCTCAGCCCAGGCCCTGCGGGCACTCTCAGCACAGGTCTGGATCACTGAAGTCGATCCCATCTGCGCACTGCAGGCTGCAATGGAAGGCTATCGTGTCGTCACGATGGAATACGCCGCCGACAAGGCTGACATTTTTGTAACGGCCACCGGAAATAAAAATGTGATCACCTACGATCACATGGCAAAAATGAAAGATCAATCCATCGTCTGCAACATCGGCCATTTTGATAACGAGATTGATGTCGCAGCGCTCTCGCGCTGTGGCTGGGAAGAAATCAAGCCCCAAGTCGATCACGTGATCTTCCCCGATGGCAAGCGTTTGATTCTGCTGGCCAAAGGCCGGCTGGTGAACCTGGGCTGTGGCACCGGCCACCCGAGCTATGTCATGAGCTCCTCATTTGCCAATCAGGTCATCGCGCAGATCGAGCTCTTTACACACAAGGACTATTACGAAAACGGCAAGGTCTATGTGCTGCCCAAACATCTCGATGAGAAGGTAGCGCGACTTCAGCTGAAAAAACTCGGTGCACAGCTGACAACGCTCTCCGACGATCAGGCCCGCTACATCGGCGTGCCCGTCGAGGGGCCGTTTAAGCCCGAAACCTACCGCTACTAATCGGAGCTCAGGCAATGGCAGAAAGGCCAGGCCTGAGCCTTGAGTTTTTTCCACCGAAAACGCTCGAGGCTCGGCAGCGGCTCGCATCGACCGCGGAAGACCTTCGCGCCGTGCGTCCCGACTATGTATCGGTGACCTACGGCGCAGGGGGGTCAACCCGCGAGGGTTCACTCGAAACCGTTCGCCAGATGCTGGGGCTCTTCCCTTCCGTAGCGCCGCACATCTCGTGCATTGGCGCCAGCGCTGCACAGATGCGCGAACTTCTTGATCTGTACGCCGAGATGAAGATTTCGCGCCTCGTGGCCCTGCGCGGAGACCTGCCCTCGGGCTACGGCCAGGGCGGCGAGTTTCAGCATGCCAGCGATCTGGTCCACTTCATTCGGTCGCAGACCCAGTCATCATTTCATGTGGAAGTCGCGGCCTATCCTGAGATTCACCCGCAGGCGAAAAGCGCTGAAGACGACTTACGATTCTTTGTGGAAAAGGTCCGGGCGGGCGCCGATGGTGCGATCACCCAATATTTCTTCAACTCGGATGCTTACTTCCGATTTGTCGATGATGTTTATGAGCTCGGTGTTGATGTGCCCATCATTCCAGGCATCATGCCCATCACCAACTTCTCCCAGCTTGCGAGATTCTCAGATGCCTGTGGCGCAGAAATCCCGCGCTGGATTCGTCAACGGCTGGCCGGATTTGGCGATGACGCGGCCTCTATCGCAGCGTTTGGTGAGTCGGTCATCACTGATCTCTGCGATCAGCTGCTGACCGCTGGGGTGCCTGGGCTTCATTTCTACACCATGAACCGGGCCGAACCGACACTTGCGATTCTTCGGAATTTAAAGCTTATCGGTTCTTAAAGTCGCGCCAGCCTGACTCGGTCACGCAGGCATCAAGCCGCAGGTCATGGGGCTCGGAAAACACCTCATCGTGCAGGGCATGGTCAAAGCAAATCCCCACCAAACGCGGCCAGGGCGTCGGCGTGGCTGCGATGGTGCGATCGTAGAGGCCAGCACCCGCCCCCAGCCGGCCACCGATGCGATCAATCCCCACACAGGGCACGAGCCAAGTGTCACAGTCCAGAATCTGGGTGCCATCGGGCACCTGCAGGCCCATCACATCTCTGATCATCGATGCCCCAGGCTGCCAGAGCTGCATGATGAGCGGCGCGTCCCGACGCATCACCACTGGCAGCGCCAGCTGCATGCCGCGGGCATGCCAGGCCCTCCACATCGACATCAGATCCGGCTCACCCCGCCAGGGTAAAAACACCGCGATTCGCGACCAGCCCTGCGTTACTGCCTTGGCGGAGAGGGCATCTGCGATCGCCTTTTCGGCAACGCGCCGATCCTCCTGAGCAAGGGCCGCGCGCTGCTCTAAAAGCCGACGGCGAAGCGGGTCTTTCTGCATGAGTAGGATTCTCGACATTTCAGGGTTAAATTTACTCTCTGTGAATTACGCCAAACCCATCCGATCGCCTAGGGGAAGCCCTTTGTTTTGTTGCGCAGCGATGATCCTCGCGAGTGTCGCAGCGCCATCCACACTTTGGGCAAAACCCGCAGCGACCGCCGAGTCTCCTGCGGCGGTCATTGTTGCGGCAAAAGAAGCTTTTTCAAAAGGCAAGCTGGCTGAACTCGATCGGCTGATGGCAAAAAGCCAGGGCCATATGCTCGCCGCCTGGCCAGACTACTGGCGTCTAAAGCTCTTAATCGGCATTCCAAGCTCAGATGCAAAAACCATTCGCTCTAATGTTCAAGGGTTTCTGGCACGCCACCCTCAGCATCCGCTGCGTGAGCATGCACAGCGCGACTGGATCGCGGCCCTGGTGACTAAAAATCTCTGGCCGGATGTCGCCACTGCCCTGGAGACCCTGCCAGCCCAGGTCACGAGCCCAAACATTCAATGCGCCCGGGCAAAACTCGGTTTGCTGACCTCTGAGCCTTCTTCCAGCAAGGCTGAATTCGCATCGCTTGCTGTCGGCCAAGAAGTTCTCGATGCCTGCCTCGCTCTGATCGCCGATCTTGCGAGAGGTGAACAGGTCGCACTCGGCTATCTGCGGCAGCGTGCCCGCTGGGCAGCACAGAGTGGCAGCGATGCGAGCCACAACCGCATGATGGAAGTTTTGCGCGCCCATGCGAAATCGCACGAGACCAGTGTCCGGGGCGCTGATCCGTTAAAAACCGAGACAACGCTCGGCCACATACTGAAAGTCTCTCGTGTTGACAGCCTGGCATCACTGCCGCTATTTCTCAAACATAAAAAAGACCTCAGCCATGAGCAGGCTGACTACGGTGCGTTTGCAGTTGGGGCTGCCATCTGGCGCAGAAGCCATGCCAATGCCTGGCCAATGATGCTCGAAGGCTGGGCAAGCCTGCGCGATCAGCCCGATGATGCACTGGCTGCTGCTGCCCGCGAAGCAATCCGACGCTCCGCATGGCCAAAGCTGCTGGAAATCACCAGCGCAATGCGGCTGCCGATGCGCAGCGAAGCGACATGGCAATACTGGCGGGCCATGGCACTACTGCAGACCCAGCAGCGGCAGGAGGCCGAAGAAATATTGCGCGACTTGCGTGATGACTTCGGATTCTATGGACTGCTTGCCCAAGAGATGCTTGGCGCCTCGGTCCGGCTCCCCGCCCGGCCCGACATCACACTCGGCCCAGAGGATCAGAAAAAACTGGATCGCGATTCTGGGATTCAGCGCAGCTATGCGCTGGTTCGTGCTGGCCTCAGGGCCGAGGCGGTGCTGGAGTGGGGCGCTGCCATGCGACATCGAAGCGATGCGGAACTCATTCGTGCAGCAGAGCATGCCCGCAAGGCGGGCTTTTACGATCGCATGATTGCTGCGGCCGATCGGACCCAGCAAGAACATGATTTTTCACTGCGCTATCCAACACCGTTTAAAGACAAGGTGCTTTCTGCCGCCCAACAACGATCGCTGGATCCCTGGTGGGTGCTGGGCCTCATTCGGCAGGAGTCCCGATTCATTCCCGACATTAAGTCATCGGTCGGCGCTACAGGACTGATGCAGATCATGCCGGCCACCGGAAAAATGCTGGCCAAAGAAGTCGGGCTCGGTAACGCCCGGCCTCTGATGCTGGCGGATGTGGAGCTGAATGTGAAACTGGGGACTACCTATATGCGCCAGTTACAAGACCGCTTTGGCGGCTCGGCCTTACTGGCCTCAGCGGCCTACAATGCAGGGCCTTCGCGGGCCGTTAATTGGCGGGCCGCCCTGCCGCGGCGCATCGACGGGGCCGCCTTTGCAGAATCGATCCCCTTTCCCGAGACCCGTGACTACGTAAAACGGGTGCTGGCCAATGCAGTGCTGTATCACGCAGTTCATAATGGCGGAGCGGTTCCCTCGCTTCGGCGACTGCTCGGGGATGTGGCACCGGCAGAGTCATCCTAGCCGCCACGCCTCCTTTTCACTGAAGGTCCTCTCATGTCGCTTTTACACGCTGATGTTGTGATTGTTGGTGGCGCCGGCTTCATCGGCCGGGCCCTTGCAGCCACGCTCATCTCGCGCAATAAATCTGTACGCATCATCACGCGTAAGCGTGAGCGGGCCCGTGCGCTCTGGCCACTTCCTCGCATTGAGATCGTTGAGGCCAACCCCAATGAGGAGGCCTCACTGTATGAGGCCTTGGAAAATGCAGATGCGGTTATCAATCTTGTCGGCGTGCTCCACAGCAAGACCGGCAGGCCCTGGGGGCCCGATTTCGATGCGGCCCATGTCAAGCTTCCAGCCCGGATCGCGCGGTGCATGAATCGAAGAAAAATCTCTCGACTTATTCATATCAGTGCCCTGGGCGCCTCCGATCAGGCGCCCTCGATGTATCTGCGATCAAAGGCGGCAGGCGAGGCAGCCCTGCGCGCAAATCAGTCACTTGAGCTCACAATTCTGCGGCCCTCGGTGGTGTTCGGTGCTGAAGATCAATTTATGAATCTCTTTGGCCGAATGCAGAAGGTCTTGCCGATCATTCCCCTGGCGACACCGCATGCCCGCTTCCAGCCGATTGCGGTAACAGACCTGGCTGTGGCGATTGCCAACTGCTTGGACCATCCCGCGACGGCAGGAAAGCACTATGAGTGTGTTGGGCCTGAAGTTTTAACCCTGTATGAACTTGTGCACTGGGCAGGCGTATACGCCGGATGCCCGCGGCCGATTATTCCGCTTCCTGATGGTGCTGCATGGGTGCAGGCATGGATTATGGAAAACCTGCCAGGCAAGCCTCTGATGTCACGCGATAACCTGGCATCGGCCAGCGTGCCCAATGTGGCCAATGGCCCAATGGCGGCAGAGCTCGGTATCCCCAGCCCGCAATCCATACACTCGGTGGTGCCGACTTATCTGGGCAAGGAGACGCCGCGCGCCCGATTGGCAGATCGACGCGCAAAAACCTGAGAGGAAACCAGACTGCGCAAGGATGTCCAAGATCGCCTCAAGCCCCTGGTGGACGCCCTGCATCAGGCAGATCCCATTTGCGCGAAACTGCCAGCATCGATTGAAATTTTTTGCGTAGGTGGTGCGGTACGTGATGCACTGCTGGGGCTGCCGGATAGCGACCGAGACTATGTTGTGGTGGGCGGCACCCCTGAAGCAATGCACAGCGCGGGATTTACTCCGGTAGGGCAAGACTTTCCTGTATTTCTGCATCCGGTCACGCACGAGGAATATGCGCTGGCCCGCACTGAACGCAAGACGGCAAGCGGCTATAAAGGATTTAGCTTTCAGGCAGATCCCTCTGTAACCCTTGCCCAAGACCTGATGCGACGCGACTTGACGATTAATGCTATCGCCCTGAGTCGTGAGGGCAACCTCATTGATCCCTGTGGCGGCCTGCACGACCTGCAGGCCCACTGCTTGCGCCATGTTGGGCCAGCATTTTCTGAAGATCCCGTTCGGCTCTTACGCCTGGCCCGATTTGCAGCACGCTGGCCTCACTTCTCGATTTCAGAATCTACCTTGGCGCTCTGCCAGGAGATTGTTTCGCAGCATGAGGCCCAGGCCCTTGTCCCTGAGCGTGTCTGGCAGGAAATCGCAAAGGGCCTCATGGAATCACAGCCCTCACGAATGCTCGATGTCCTGGTCTCAACAGGCGCATGGATGGCCCTTGCAGAGGGGATTGCCGCCCCTACCCTGGCCACACAGCAGCAGATCGATCAGGCAGCAAAAGAATCGGCAGCCTTAGAGTGCCGCTTTGGGCTGCTGATGTTGAATGCGGGCCAGGATCCACTACCGCCTGGACTCTTTAAGGCGCCGCGGGCCTGCCTCGAGCTGGCCGAGCTTTTACAGCGACAGCTCATGCAGCCCGAGCACCTCGGCTCGATTGTTTCCCCAAAAGACTCAGATGCGCTTGCCGCGCTTTTAGAGTGGCTTAGCCGTGCCGATGTGCAACGACGGCCCGAACGGTTTCACCAGCTCTTAGACTGCATTCGCATCATGGGCGTTCTTTCAGAGCAACAGATCGGTCGTCTTAAAGCCTATGCAAAGCATCTTTGCCAAGAGACAGCCCACCAACAAATTGCACTCGCAGTTCGCCAGGCACAGCAAACGGGCGATTCCGTTACGGATGCCGCCCGCAAGGCAAGACTCGCTGTATTACGTTCGCACCCCGATTTACGATCAATCCCGTAGGCCCGCGTATTTAAGCAGCCAGAACGCTGGCCAGCCGATTGCCCTCGGCAAAAGCGGGCGTGATTAAGGGTGCGCGGACTTTGTCTTGAAGTCCTTTTGTTAGCAATAAGACTTTAAATACCTCGCCCATCTCTGACTCCGAGACCAGCATCTGAAGCTGTTGTAGCAACTGGACCCGCTGGGCCGACTGCGTCACGGTTTGCAGCATGGGCTCCAGGATCTGCAGAATTTCGCAATTCAATAAAAAGCGGCCCTGACTGACAAAGCCTTCGACTTGAAAGCCAGCGGCCTGGGCCTCGGCTGTGACTTGCGTGAAATCCACGTGGGCTGTGAGATCCTGCTGGCCAATGCGCGTTAGGAGCGCCTCACGGGCATCAATTCTCTGATGATGCCAGTGGGCGCATAGCGTGCCGTCAGATCGGCCTGGCTGATCCAGTTCGGCGCGTCCGAATCCATAATCCAGCAGTAAGACTGCGCCGCAGTCGAGTGAGTCGAACAAGGAGTGCAGCCACGGGCCAGTCCAGGGCGCCCACTCACCACGATAGCCCCGATCCCAGGGCAGGCCCCGCTGCTCGGCCAATGACTGCCGCTGCATCACGGCCTGCTGAAGCCGCGTCCCAGCAGGACGACTGGACCAGCAAAAACCCGATCCTTGTGCTGAGGCAGCCGATGCGCCCGCACCAAGACTGACACCCCACTCCAAGACCTGCTCCCCGCCTGCCCACTCAAAACATTTCACGGGCATGGCGTCTAAGACTTCGTTGGCCAAAATCAGCCCCGAGAACCCGGCCGTGGGACTTTTTAGCCATTGAACCTGTTGGTCCCCTGTCATCCGTTGCTGCTGTTGGTGCTCTAAATCGGCACTCGGCTCGATGAGCTCAAGCGCAAGCTCACCTGCCTGGGCAGCCTCTCGAAGGCCCGCTGCCAAATCGCCCCGCCCGCCGCCGAACTCGCGAATACGCAGGGCAGAAACCTTGCCACCTGACTGGCACAACGCCTGCCGAAGCGGCTGAGCCCAGGACCAGATGGCCTTGGCCAGCCAGGGGCCAAGCATCGGGGCGGTGATGAAATCTCCATTGACAGACGATTTTTCTGATGGAAAAGGCGCACCTCCGCCGCAGTAGTAGCCAAGCCCGGGGGTGTACAGGGCCAGATGCATGAATTCATCAAATCCAATCCAGCCGCCTGCCTGCTCAATCTGGGTGCGAATCCGCAACGACAGCTCATCCATGGCCTTGAGGGTATCAAAGCTAAACTTCAGGCCATGCAAGCCGCTCAGCCCAGCAATTCGTCAGCCTCCACCGCGCGGCCTGCCTGCCTGATCACGGGCGCCGCGGTCCGATTGGGCAAAACCATCGCGCAAGCAATGTCGGCCTGCGGCTGGGATGTCGCCATTCATTACCGACACTCCCAATCCGCTGCCGAGGATCTGGCGCAGGCGCTGACACAGCAGGACCGGGCGGCCGCCTGTTTTCAATCCGATCTCGAATCAGCCCAGGCCATCGGGCAGCTCTTTAATCGCGTTATCGGGCGCTTCCCACGGCTGTCCTGCATTATCAATAACGCCTCGCAGTTTGAGTTTGATCGGCCCGAGACTGTAAGTGCGGCCCTTCTGGAGTCCCATACCCAGACAAATCTCATCGCGCCGGTGTTGCTGACCCGCCACCTGCATGAATTTCTTGCGCCAAACCATCAACACGGACAAGACCCGGCAGGTGTTGTCATCCATCTTCTTGATCAAAAACTCGTGAATCCGAATCCTGATTTTTTTTCTTACACCGTGTCGAAGGCCGCACTGCTAGAAGCCACACGGCTCTGCGCGGCCGCCTTGGCACCCGTGCTGCGGGTTGTGGCGATTGCACCCGGAATTACGTTGGCTTCTGCTGACCAGACTGAGGCCGAGTTTCAAAAAGCCCACACCATGACACCGCTGGGTGCCTCCAGCCGGCCCGAAGAGATTGCCGATGCGGTGGTCTGGCTGGCCCGGGCGCGGGCAGTGACCGGCACGATGCTGCTGGTCGATGGCGGTCAGCATCTGAGTCCACTGCCGCGGGATGTCATGATGATGATTCGATCATGATGCTGCTTGACTCCCGACTCTCAGACTGCCGAAGAATTTTTTTGCAAGATCTTGCGATCGATGCATCAATTGGCTTTCATGACTTTGAAAAAAAGGCCCCTCAGCGGGTGCTGATTAGCATTGACCTCTTTGTTCCAATAAGCGCCAGCACTTCGGCCCACGACGAGGTAAAAGATGTCATTGACTATGACTTCGTTCGGCTCGGCGTGAAAACCCTCGCCCAATCACGGCACTTCAATCTTCAAGAGACCCTGCTCGATCAGATCTGCGAACTCTGTCTGAAGAACCCGGGCGTACGCGCAGTAAGGGCGGAAAGCCAAAAGCCCGATGTGTATCCGGATTGCAGAACGGTCGGCATCGAAGTCTTTCGCTGGGGCTAGCCGATATGGGACACCACGACAAAGCAGCCTTTGAGGCCAACAAACTCTCAAAACGCCTGCATCGCCTCACTGGCCAGGCGATTATCGATTTCAACATGATTGAGGCGGGTGATCGGGTCATGGTCTGCATGTCCGGCGGCAAAGACAGCTATGGCCTATTGGATATTCTTTTAAGTCTGCAGTCTCGCGCGCCGATCACTTTTGAATTGATTGCGGTCAATCTGGACCAGGGCCATCCCGGCTTTCCCAAAGACACGCTGCCCAACTACCTGCGCCAGCGCGGTGTGAAATTTCACATCGAGACCCAGGATACTTATTCGATTGTGAAACGCGTGATCCCAGAGGGCAAAACCATGTGCTCACTGTGCTCACGCCTGCGGCGCGGAATCATCTACCGCCTGGCCTCGGAGCTCGGCGCAACCAAGATTGCCTTAGGCCACCATCGCGATGATATTTTGCAGACCTTTTTTCTAAATCTTTTTTTTGGCGGAAGTCTGAAGTCAATGCCGCCGAAGCTGGTTTCAGATGATGGACGGCACATCGTAATTCGGCCGCTGGCGTATTGCGAAGAATCTGATTTACAGCGCTGGGCTGAGTTGCAGGAATTTCCGATCATCCCCTGTGATTTATGCGGCTCGCAAGAAAACCTTCAGCGCCAACAAATCAAACGCATGCTGCAGGAATGGGATCGTCAGACTCCAGGCCGCACCGCCACCATGTTTCAGGCCTTGGGCAATGTGGCGCCCTCGCACCTGCTGGATCCCCGCCGCCACGATTTCAAAAACATCCGGCCCGACTGTGTCCCGAATCCAGACGGTGATCGGGCGTTTGATCCGAACTGCTAGACCCTGCTGATGCGCTCGTTATTTCGACTTCTTGCAATTGTTCGGGTTTTTCTCCGCCACGGCCTCGATCAGCTCGCGCTTGATGGGGCTGCCCGAACCTTTGACTCTCGACTACTCACGACCATCCTAAAGCTCTCGCGCATCGGCCGCACCATCACCACACCACGCGGTGTTCGACTGCGGCTAGCGCTAGAGGAGCTCGGACCGATCTTTGTAAAGTTCGGCCAGGTGCTCTCGACCCGACGTGATGTCCTTGCCGAAGACATCGCAGATGAGCTGGCCAAGCTTCAGGATCAGGTGCCGCCTTTCGACTCAAATCTTGCGGTTGCTACGATTGAGCGGGCATTCGGAAAATCCATCTCTGCCTTGTTCTCCGAATTTGACCGCACCCCGATCGCCAGCGCCTCGATTGCGCAGGTCCACCTCGGCCGGCTTATCGATGGCCGCGAAGTCGCCGTTAAGGTATTGCGGCCTGGCATGCTGAAAATTATTGAGCAGGACTTGGCCTGGCTAAAACTGATTGCGCGATTTGTCGCGCGATTTTCTAGCGATGGCCGTCGGCTTAAGCCCGTTGAAAATGTCGAGGAATTCGATGGCTATTTGCACGATGAGCTTGATCTTGTTCGCGAGGCGGCCAATGCAAGCCAGCTGCGCCGCAATTTCGCTGACTCGGGGCTACTCAAAATTCCTGAAATGATTTGGGATCTATGCCGGCCGGATGTGATTGTCATGGAGCGCATCTATGGCATTCCGATTAACCGCTTTGATGAACTTAGGGCCAAGGGCATCGATTTAAAGCAGCTCTCACGGCATGGGGTAGAGATTTTTTTCACCCAGGTGTTTCGTGATGGCTACTTTCATGCCGATATGCATCCGGGAAATATTCTGGTGGCCGATCGGGGCCCGCACTTTGGAAAATATATTGCGCTGGACTTTGGCATCGTGGGCACGCTGTCCGAGGTCGATAAAAACTATCTGGCGCAAAATTTTCTCGCCTTTTTTCGCCGTGATTACCGGCGCGTCGCCGAACTGCATGTCGAATCCGGCTGGGTGCCTGCCGAAAGCCGGGTGGATGCACTTGAAATTGCAATCCGTGGCGTCTGTGAGCCCTTTTTTGACCGGCCATTAAAGGAAATCTCCCTGGGCCAGGTGCTGGTTCGACTTTTTCAGGTCTCACGCCGCTTTAATGTGGTGATCCAGCCGCAGCTGACCCTGCTGCAGAAAACGCTGCTTAATGTGGAGGGCCTGGGCCGGCAGCTGGACCCCGATCTCGATCTCTGGAAGACTGCGATGCCATTTCTGGAGCGCTGGATGCAGGAGCAGATTGGCTTTCGGGCGCTGAGAAAAAATCTACAGAAAGAATCGGAGCGCTGGGCCCAGACCCTGCCGCAGCTGCCACGGCTTGTCCATCAGGCCCTTGCTCAGGCGGCGCAGGGCAGCCATGGCGAAATCCAGATCCGATTACGCGAGCTCGCCGCTGAGCAGCAGCGGCTGCGCCGGGCGATTTGGATCTTGGCCGGATTACTGCTTGCCGTGCTTGCTGTATTGGGGCTCGGACTTGGTGGAACCCCGCTCTTTTTCTAAACCAAAAGGCCCGACACCCCCTCCTATAATCGGGGCTTGCCCGCGTTCCCGCTTGCTGCCGAAAGGAGGTCTCCATGCTGCTCGGTCTGGTTATCGCTTATCTGCTGATATCGATTGCGATCGGTTTATACGGCGCTACGAAAGTCCATAACGCACGCGACTACGTGACCGCCGGCCGTAATCTGCCAATGGCCATCGTGCTGGCCATGGTGTTTGCGACCTGGTTTGGCGCAGAGACTGTGCTGGGAATTTCCGCCACCTTTCTTGAAGAGGGTGCCCGCGGCCTGATTTCAGATCCGCTGGGCGCATCGTTATGCCTGGTGCTGTTTGGCCTGGTGTTCGCTCGGCCCCTGTACAAAATGAATCTGCTGACCCTGGGCGACTATTTTCGTATTCGCTATAACCGTCAGACCGAACTGATTTTGTCCATCTGCATCGTCATCTCTTATCTGGGGTGGGTATCAGCGCAAATTACGGCCCTCGGGCTGGTCTTTAATGTGCTGTCGGAAGATGCGATCTCTCAGACCCAGGGCATGCTGATCGGCGCGGCTGTGGTGCTGATCTACACCATCTTCGGTGGCATGTGGTCGGTCGCACTCACGACGTTTGTGCAGATGATTGTGATCGTCATTGGACTGCTTCTGGTCACCCAAAATGCGGCTGACCAGGCCGGTGGCATCGGCCAGGTCTTTGCCAAAGCCGCCGCAGAGGGGAAATTTGAGTGGCTACCGAGCATGGATGCAATTGAAATTCTTGGCTGGGTCGCGGCATTGGTCACGATGGCCCTCGGATCAATCCCTCAGCAAGATGTTTTCCAGCGCGTGAATTCATCGAAAAATGAGACTGTAGCCGTATGGGGCACGACCTTTGGCGGCTTAAGTTACTTCTTTTTTGCCGCAGTGCCGCTGTTTTTGGCGTATACCGCCACCATCATCGATCCAGAGATGGTGAAAAAATTTCTCGAAGAAGACTCGCAGATGATTCTGCCCTCGCTGATCATGGGCCATATGCCTTTCTGGCTGCAGGTGATTTTCTTTGGGGCGCTGATCTCGGTCATCATGAGTACCGCCTCTGGCACGCTCTTGGCACCATCCGTAACTTTTGCCGAGAATGTTTTAAAGGGCTTCGCACCACGGATGAATGATCAGCAGTTTCTCTGGTCTTTGCGCATCACCGTATTGGTCTTCACGATCATCGTGACGTTTTATTCGATCATGACCGATGAGAGCATTCATGGCATGGTCGAAAATGCCTACCGCATCACACTTGCCGGCGCCTTCGTGCCGCTGGCAGCAGGCCTGTTTTGGAAAAAAGCCAGCAATCTCGGGGCAGGACTTGCCATTACTGCGGGCCTCAGTGTCTGGCTGGTGTTAGAGATTCTTGGAATTGAAGAGCCTGTCGAGCCTCAGCTGATCGGACTGATTGCCAGCGCACTCGGCATGCTGATCGGCTCCGCGATTTCGCCGAACCGGGCCCACGGCCATGGCGGGGAAGCCCGGCACGTATGAATGTCGTCATTCTGGCTGCTGGCAAAGGAACCCGGATGCGCTCCGGGCTGCCCAAGGTGCTCCATCCCATTGGGGGCATGCCGATGCTGGGCCATGTGCTGAAGACTGCGCAGGCGTTAAACCCGAAGAAAATTATTGTCGTCATCGGACACGGCGCAGACCAGGTCAGGGCTGCGATACAGGCGCTTCCCGAAATCTCCAAAGCTGCCCCCATTGACTGGGTCATCCAGGATCCGCCGCAGGGCACTGGCCATGCGGTGGCCCAGGCACTGCCAAAACTCGATCTCCAGTCAGCTGCGCTAATTCTGTATGGTGATGTTCCCTTAATCCGCAGCCAGACCCTTCGCCAGCTGGTAGAGACCGCGGAGAAAAATCGCGGTCTAGCGGTGCTGACCGCCGTGCTCGACTCTCCGACTGGCTACGGTCGAATTGTTCGTGATGAGCATCAACAACTCCAAAGGATTGTTGAAGAAAAAGATGCCGATGCTGCGATTCGTGCGATTGGTGAGATCAATACCGGGTTTATGGCGGCGCCGGCAGAGCATCTTGCCGCCTGGGTGTCGGCGATCGATAACCGTAATGCGCAAAATGAGTTTTATCTCACCGACATCATTGCCAAATCAGTGGCCGAGGGCAAGGCGGTACACGCCCTGCGGTCAGACCATATCGAAGAAATTCTTGGCGTCAATAGCCAGGAGGACCGGGCCCAGATCGAACGCGCCTATCAGCGCGGCATTGGCCGGCAGCTCATGTCTGCAGGCGTTCGGCTGCAAGACCCCGAAAGAATTGATGTGCTCGGCCGGCTTGAATGCGCATCAGATGTCAGCATCAGCATTGGCTGTGTTTTTGAAGGCACTGTTCAGATTGCAGCAGGGGCTGTCATTGGCCCGCATTGCGTGATTCGCAATGCTCAGATTGGCCAGGGGGCTGTCATCGAAGCCTTCAGTCATATTGATGGTGCCGCCATCGGTCCAAAATCGGTGATCGGGCCCTACGCTCGGCTGCGGCCCGGCACTGAACTTGCCGAGGGTGTGCATATCGGAAATTTTGTTGAAGTAAAAAATAGCGTGCTGGGTCCGCGATCTAAGGCCAACCATCTTTCCTATCTTGGTGATGCCAACATTGGCAGCCGGGTCAATGTCGGGGCGGGTACCATCACCTGCAACTACGATGGCGCAGAAAAACACCGCACCATCATTGAAGATGATGTCTTTATTGGCTCCGACACTCAGCTGGTGGCACCCGTGACTGTTGGCAGGGGCGCTACCCTTGGTGCGGGTACAACGCTGACCCAGGATGCACCTGAAGATGCACTGACGATCTCAAGGGCCCAGCAGGTCACCATCAAAAATTACCGACGGCCCCAGAAAAAGGAACACTGATATGTGTGGCATTGTCGGGGCGGTTGTCGCTCCGAATTCAGGGAAAAATATTGTCCCAATTCTGATCGAGGGCCTCAAGAAACTCGAGTATCGCGGCTACGACTCCGCCGGACTGGCGATTGCGAACGAAAATGAAATTCGCCGTATTCGGGCCGTGGGCCGGGTTGCGGAGCTGGAGCAGAAGTCTTCAGGTCAGACGGCAACCCTGGGCATTGCCCATACCCGCTGGGCAACGCATGGGGGTGTGACCGCCAGCAATGCCCACCCCCATCTCTCTGAGCGTGATGGTCTGGCCATCTGCGTTGTCCATAACGGCATTATTGAAAACCATGATGTGCTGCGCGAATCGCTCTCCAGCCAGGGCTATGTCTTTCACTCCGAGACTGACACCGAAGTCATTGCGCATCTGATTCATCTTCATCGTCAGCGCAGCGAAAGCCTTCGGCAGGCGGTACATGCGGCCCGCCAGCAGCTTAAAGGTGCCTATGCAATCGCAGTCATGAGCAGTCAAGATCCGCAGGAGCTCGTCGGCACGCGGCAGGGTGCGCCGCTTTTGCTTGGGCTTACCGACAATCAGCACGGAATGTTTTTAGCCTCGGACACTTCGGCCTTACTGCAGGTCACAAGAAATATTGTTTATCTAGAAGACGGTGATCTGGTCCGGCTCACTGCCAATTCAGCAGAACTCCAAGATGCTCAGGGCAAGAAGATTCATCGCAACGCGGTCATGAGCAGCCTCTCGGCCGATGATGTTGAATTGGGCCCGCATGCCCATTACATGCACAAGGAAATTCTCGAGCAGCCTGGCGCAGTCGCGGCCACCCTTGAAGAGGTAATGGGCGCCCATGCCTTATCGCCCGGACTACTGGGCCCCGACGGCGAGAGCACCATCGGCCATATTCAGCAGGTCCTGATCCTGGCCTGCGGCACAAGCTTTCATGCGGGAATGGTTGCCCGCTACTGGATTGAATCGATTGCACGAATCCCGGTTGCACTCGAAATCGCCAGTGAATATCGCTACCGGGATTCGGTCATGCTGCCCAATACCCTGGTAATCGCCATCTCGCAATCGGGTGAGACTGCCGATACTTTGGCCGCACTTCAGTTTGCAAGCCGCAGTGGTGCTGCCACCAGCCTTGCCATCTGCAATGTGCCCGAATCATCCCTGATGCGCGCTTGCAGGCTGCGCCTGCTCACCCGGGCGGGGCCCGAGATTGGCGTGGCCTCGACCAAGGCGTTCACCACACAATTGGCCAGCCTTTTTCTCGTCACCCTGCTTCTGGCCAAAGCCCGGGGCCATTTAAGCCGCGAACAAGAGCAGGAGGCCCTGGTCTCGCTGCGGCACCTGCCTGCCGCGATGGTCCAGATTCTGTCTGCCGAGGCGCAGTTTCAATCTTGGGCCAATCACTTTGTTGATAAACAGAATGCGCTATTTCTTGGCCGGGGCATCCACTATCCCATTGCGATGGAAGGCGCCCTTAAGCTCAAAGAGATCAGCTACATCCACGCAGAAGCCTATGCGGCAGGAGAGCTCAAGCATGGGCCGCTTGCCCTGGTGGATGCATCAATGCCGGTGATTGCGGTCGCTCCCAATGATCAGCTCAGCGAGAAACTGAAAAGCAACTTGCAAGAAGTCCGTGCCCGCGGGGGCGAGCTTTACATCATTGCCGATAAGGGCTCCGGGATTGAGGCCTCAGACGGTGTTCATGTGATCACACTTGGGGATCATGCGGGGCCCCTATCCCCTATCCTGCATGTGATTCCCCTGCAGTTTCTGGCCTACCACGTGGCGTGTGCACGGGGCCATGATGTGGATAAGCCGCGCAATCTCG
>CAYTRY010000011.1:0-44952 GCA_964440375.1 uncultured Bordetella sp.
TCGCGAATGGCTGATCAATTAAGCGGCCTACCACCTGCTGAGCAACAGCGACCGCGGTCTCTAAATGCTCAAAGCTTCGGCTGGCCAAAGAAAAAGCAATTGCCGGAAGGCCGAGCAGGTAGCCCTCCATGGCAGCGGCAACCGTGCCTGAGTACAGCGTGTCCTCGGCCAGGTTGGCCGAGTTATTGATTCCCGACACGACAAGATCCGGCCGATGATCCAAAAATCCTGTCACGGCAACGTGCACACAATCAGTCGGCGTGCCATTCACATAGTAAAACCCCTGCGAAGACCGCCTGACATACAACGGCCGATCCAGTGTTAGCGAATTGGATGCACCACTGCGATCCGCCTCGGGTGCCACCACCGTGACCTCGCCAAAGGACCGCATGGCCTGGGCCAATGCCGCAATTCCAGGGGAAAAATAACCGTCGTCGTTGGAGACAAGAATGCGCATCGTCTGACCTATTCCGCCTTGTCCTCTTGGGGCCAATCACGGATATAGGCCTTCAGCATTTTGTTCTCAAAACTCTGTTTATCTAAGACTGCTTTCGCGACATCATGAAACGAGATCACCCCCATCAGCAATTCACCTTCCATGACCGGCAGGTAACGCTCGTGGGAGTCCACCATTAGCTTTCGTAAGGTATCGACATCCATATCGGGATGCACGACGGTGGGCTGCGGGTTCATAACTTCAGCAATCGTGAATGACGAGATGGGTGGTGTTGGGCCGATTCGATTCTCCGACTGTCGCTTTGCAAGAATCCGGATCACTTCACGAAAAGTCAGCATGCCCGCCAGCCTGCCCTGTGCCATGACCACAATCGAGCCGATGTCATGCTCGGCCATCACCATGACGGCATTGGCCAGAGAATCTTGCGGGCTCATCGTAAACAGGGTCGTGCCCTTGAGCTCCAGAATCTTGCTGACTTTCATGAATCAACGCTCCGCATCTGCTGAATTCCGGAAATCCTAGCATTCGCGGCGCGCCACTCGGGAAGAATCGAGGCCAAAAGCGCGCCAGCGAGAAAGGCCCACCAAGTCAGATAGGTCCAAATCAAGAGCGCTGGGATTGCCGCCAGCGGACCATAAATCTGCCGATAAGTCGGCACCGACCCAAAATAGCTCACAAAAATCAGCCGAGAGAGCTCGGATATGACAGCACCAACCGCCCCACCAATCACCGCATCCCGCCAACGGACTGTGACATTGGGCACCCATCGATAGCAGACCGCAAACGCCGCGACCACCAGCCCCAGATTCACCAGGTCCCACCAGCCGATTCCGAAAATTTCATCATTAATTGCGCGGCGACCGCCCGCGATCAGAATGGCCAGTGCCGCGCCCGCGCCCACCAGAAGCGGGCCCAAAACCAGCGCCAGCCAATACACCGAGAGCCGATGCAGAAGCGGCCGAGGCCGACGGACCCGCCAGATCAGATTGAGTGTTCGATCCAGAGTCAACATCAAGACGGTGGCAGCCGCCAAAAGAATTGCGATGCCCACCAGCGATAGGGTCCTCGCCTTGGCAACAAACTGATTGAGATAACGAAAAATAGTGCTCGCAAAGCCCTCGGGCAGCAGCTGCTCGATCACCAGCAGCTGCACCGCCTCCGCGATCCGGCCAAATAGGGGAAACGAAGCCAGTGTTGCAAACACCACCGTCAACGCCGGCACCATGGCAAGCAACGAGATAAAGCTTAAGCTTGCGGCGCTCTGTCCCAGCCGAAGCTCACGCTCCCGGGTGGCCATCGCCCGGAACAACATCGAGAGGTTAAGTTTGAGATGCTGTCCCATACGCCTATGATAAATGCCTACTGATAGATTCCCCGGAGAAAACGATTGGATATTCTTGTGCTGTACTACAGCCGTAACGGCGGCACCCGCAGGCTTGCCGATGCAGTCTGTGATGGCGTCCTCAGCGTTGCCGGCTGCAATGCCCGCCTTCGCACAGTACCCCCGGTGTCAGCGGTCTGCGAGGCCACCGAGCCCGCAATCCCCAACGATGGGCCGCCTTATGCGGAGCCCAAGGACCTCGATGAATGCGATGGCCTGGTGCTGGGCTCGCCAACCCGCTTCGGCAATATGGCCGCACCAATGAAATACTTTATTGATCAATCGCTTGGCCAATGGCTCTCGGGATCCCTAATTGGCAAGCCCGCCGGCGTGTTTACGAGTACCGGCAGCCAGCACGGCGGCCAAGAAACGACACTGCTGTCCATGATGCTGCCGCTGATTCACCAGGGCATGGTGATTGTGGGCATTCCGTATTCGGAAAAAGCGCTGCTCGCGACCACCAGTGGCGGCACGCCTTATGGCGCTTCACATGTCGCCGGGCCAGAGGGCTCAAGGCCCGTCTCCGATGATGAAATTCGAATCGCAAGGGCGCTTGGCCAGCGCATTGCGACCATCGCAAAACAACTGCGCGCTTAAAAAAGACACCGTAAGTTCAATGCCAAAAGATCTTTCAATCACACCGGCGGCGTCCATAATTCCCGCAGTCCCAGCGCCGTGGCCGATTCTGGCGACACTAATAGCCGCAGCACTCATGGTCTTTGGCCTTGCATGGGAACTCGTTCTCGATCCGCTGCGGCCCGGCGGATCCTGGCTTGCGTTAAAGGTACTGCCGCTTGCGCTCGCGCTTCGCGGCCTTCATGCGGGCCGCATCTACACCTACAAATGGATGTCGCTTGTGATTTGGATTTATGTTGGCGAGGCGCTTGTCAGAGTCGCTGGACTCACACCCAGCGAAAGGCTTTTGGCGTGGAATAGTCTTGCGCTGTCGACAGCGCTGGCAATTGTGATTCTTGCTGGGGCCCGCGCCCAGATCAGAGACCAAAAGAAAATTGCAGCCGAATCGGCAAGTTCAACGTTGACTTAGCCATCGCCGCTACTGCGGATGGAATTCCGCAACCAACTGATCAAACAGTGCCTGCGGGCCGAGTGTTCCCTCGCAGATCTCCCGACGCCACCGCCGGGCGCCGGGCTGCCCATGAAAAAGACCATGCCAATGCCGAGTCATAAAGCGGGCCGAGACCCCCTTTGCACGCTGGGCTTCGAAATAAGACTGTAGCGGCGGCAGAATTGCTTCGCGATTTGGCGGCATTGGGCTGGCGGGCAGAATCAATGCGGCCTGAAGCGCATGCAAAAGCCAAGGATCGTGATAGGCCGCACGGCCAATCATCACACCATCAACGGCAGGCCCTTGGGCTGATGGCGTCATTAATTCACGGGCCTGGTCCACGGTCTGAATGCCGCCATTCGCAATAAAGACCGCCTCAGGAAAATCCTGCTTTAACCGCCGTACCACTGCCATACGCAGCGGCGGAATCTCACGATTCTCTTTCGGACTTAAGCCCTTCAGGATTGCGCTTCGCGCATGCACGAAAAAGACACGGCAGCCTACTTGAAAAAGCTTGCCAACAAAATCCCGCACAAAACCGTAGTCCTCTTGATCATCCACACCAACACGATGCTTTACTGTCACGGGAAGTGAGACTGCATCCTGCATCGCCTTGATGCAGTCAGCCACTAAATCCGGCTCTCGCATCAGGCAGGCCCCAAAGGCACCCCGCTGAACGCGCTCACTGGGGCAGCCGCAATTTAAATTGATTTCATCGTAGCCCCATTGGGCTGCCTGCCGGGCAGATGCCGCGAGCGCATCAGGCTCACTGCCACCCAGCTGGATCGCAACCGGATGCTCCTCCTCGCTGAAATCCAAAAGACGGTGCAGATCGCCATGCAGGATTGCTCCAGTGGTAATCATCTCGGTATAGAGCCGCGCCTTGGGTGCGATCAGGCGATGAAAGAATCTGCAGTGCCGATCCGTCCAATCCATCATCGGCGCCACGCTCAGCCGATAGTTATCCTCCCAATAAGGCATCGACATGATGTCCCACGCTTCGGGCAAGGGCCTGGATTGCATACCCCCCTTCCAATGATGAAACGATGCGGCCATTGCAGTGCTGGGCAGCGACCTGAACAAGCTGCTGTGAGATCCATGCGTAATCGAGATCACTCCACATGAGATGACTCAACTCATCTTCCCGGTGGGCATCAAATCCCGCAGAAATCAATACCAGCTCGGGCCGAAAGCGCTCAATGGCAGGAAGCCAATGGTCAGTCACCGCCCGCTGCATCGCCTGGCCGTCGCTGTAAGCGGCAAGCGGAACATTCACCATATTGGTGCCCAGCGGAATATCGCCACTAAAGGGATACAGCGCATGCTCAAAGGTTGAAACCATGAGCACCCGGTCATCATCGGCAAAGATCTCCTCTGTGCCATTGCCGTGATGGACATCAAAATCGACGATCAAAATTCGCTTCAGTCCATACTCTGCCAACGCATGATGGGCTGCAATTGCAATATTGTTAAAAAAACAAAACCCCATCGGCGCACTGCGCTCAGCATGGTGGCCGGGCGGGCGGACTGCACAAAAAGCATTGCGCTGCCGCTCTGTTAGCACCGTATCAACTGCCTCCACCACAGCGCCAGCGGCCAAATAACTTGCTCTCAGCGTGTGATGATTCATGGTGGTATCCGGATCAAGTCCGTGATAGGGCCGATCGGTCGGCGAGGCCGCCACCACCCGATCGAGGTGCTCCACACTGTGGGCCCGCAGAATCGCCGCATCGGGGGCTTCGGCAGGCTCACAAACATCGAGCAACGCCATCAAGCCTTTGCGCGTTAAGTGATCATGAATTGCCGCAAGCCGCTGCGGACACTCTGGATGCCCTGGGCCCATTTCATGCGCCAGAAAAGTTGGATGCGTGTAGTAGGCCGTCATGCAAATAGTTTACGATAGCAAGCGTTGTCATTCGGGCCTCCGTAGCTCAGTGGATAGAGCATCCCCCTCCTAAGGGGAGGGTCGCACGTTCGATTCGTGTCGGAGGCGCCACCACATGCATCGCCCGCCAAGACTCTCCCGGCATCTTCAGCTGGGCGAAACAACGCTTAATTTCTTGTCTCGCCTTGGCCTTTGGGCTCCGCCTGCGACTTTGGCCGCGTACTGATGACCATCAGTACGCTCGGAGAGTGCCGCTGAAAGAGCTCAAACGGCCGCTGCTGTCGCGAACGGTTAAGCGGCACCACCGTAATTGGCACCGATTGGGCCCGCAAAAAATCAATCAGGTGCTGACTCTTTAAAGCAAAGTTCACATTCTGTGGAAGTTCATTGGTTTTCTCGGCAGTCCTCAAGGCATCAAGCTTATGGCTAATCACACCGACCACGGTGCCATCTGCAGCGATCACCGGACCGCCTGAATTGCCGCGGTGAATTTCTGCGCTTAATTGAAACCAATCGCTTCGGCCTCGCTGCTGATGCTCGCCGTTGAGAATTCCTGTGGTAATTCTCTGATCGCCAGGCGCACCCGCCGAACGCGGAAATCCCAGGGCGGCGACCTCAATACCGATGGGCACCGAGTCCCATGCGGCGATTGCGAGAGGCTCCCCGGCCACATCGGCTTCAAGCAGCGCTAAGTCAAGCCGATCGTCGGTGGCGACAACCTTTGCTCGCACAAACTTACCGCCGCGCCCCGCGCCGACAAAGACCCGATCACGATTAATCAATCCGTGCTGGGCGGAGACCAAAAGCCGCGGCGCGACAAGAAAAGCAGTTGCAGTGGCGAACTCCGTCGCGCCGGCGGAAGGTGATGGCCGAACTGGAACCGACTCAGTAGCCGGGGCTGGGCTCTGCGCCTTTACGGCCGGCAGCATCAGCGCCAACAATAGGCCCAAGACAAAAATCAGGTTGGCCTGAAGGCCTAATCGCCGAGTTGGATTCATCAATGATCGTGCAACAAAAGGTCTTGCGGCAGCCACTACTAACCGGGAAATACGCCAGTGGAAAGATAACGATCACCACGGTCGCACACAATAAACACAATCGTGGCCCCTTTTACCTGCTCGGCAACACGCAATGCGATGATCGCTGCACCCGCGGCAGAAATGCCACAGAAAAGTCCCTCTTCGCGGGCCAGCCTGCGGGCCATCTCCTCGGCCTCGGCCTGGGTCACTTCTTCAATCTGATCAATCTGCGCTTTTTGTCGAATCGGGGGCACATAGGCTGGGGCCCATTTACGAATTCCTGGAATCGAGGAGCCATCGGCCGGCTGTGCACCGACAATGACAACACCCGGATTTTTCTCCTTTAAATAACGGGAAACACCCGTGATGGTTCCGGTGGTTCCCATCGCAGAAACAAAATGCGTCACCTGGCCGTGGGTATCGGCCCAGATCTCTGGGCCCGTTGTTTCATAGTGGGCCATCCAGTTGTCATCATTCGCAAACTGATTCAGCACCCGGCCTTTGCCATCGCGCTCCATCTCGTCGGCCAAATCCCGCGCACCCTCCATTCCCTGGGCCTGCGTCACCAAGATGAGTTCTGCGCCAAAAGCCTTCATGGTCTGGCGGCGCTCCAGCGATAAGTTATCCGGCATGATGAGGACCATGCGATAGCCGCGCATCGCGGCGGCCATGGCAAGGGCAATCCCCGTATTGCCGCTGGTGGCCTCAATGAGCGTATCGCCAGGATGAATCTCCCCGCGCGCCTCGGCCCGGGCGATCATCGAGACCGCGGGCCGATCCTTGACCGAGCCGGCGGGATTATTCCCTTCCAGCTTTCCAAGAATCACATTACCGCGGCGCTGGTTGGACCCGCCGGCGATGCGATCGAGCCGCACCAAGGGTGTCTTTCCCACCGACTGCTCAAGCGAAAGATAGTTCACAGTTTTTTGCAACCTGGCAGCTCCACAGAATGAATCACCTCATGCAATGCATCTACCGCCCGATCCCGGCTGAAAGATTTGCGCCAGGCCAAAACAATTCTTCGATTGGGCACCGGTGGCGCAAAGGTGATGAATTTCAATAAAGGATCGTCGTCCAGTGATACCGACATGCGGGGTAGCACCGTAATTCCAAGGCCCTCTGCCACCATGTGTCGAATCGTCTCCAGAGAACTGCCCTCAAATGTCTTTTGAATACCGGCGGAATTCGCGGCAAATCGGGCGGCCTCAGGGCAGACCTCGAGCACCTGATCGCGAAAGCAATGCCCCACACCGAGCAGCAGCATGGTCTCCTGCTTGAGATCGACCGATGCGATCTGCTGCTTTTTTGTCCAGTGATGCTTCTTGGGTACCGCGACAACGAAATCCTCATCGTAAAGCGGCAGGGTATCTAGGCCAGTGGTGTCAAAAGGATCCGCCAAAATTGCCACATCGATCTCACCCGTGCGCATCATCTCCACCAATCGCACCGTAAAGTTCTCCTGCAAGATAAGCGGCATGTCGGGGTAGCGCTCGATCATCGATTTGATAATTCGAGGTAGCAGATAAGGCCCTATGGTGTAAATCACGCCAAGCCGAAGCGCGCCCCGCAGAGGATCCCTGCCCTGGTCAGCGATTTCTTTAATCTGGTTGGCGGCATCCAGCACGCGCTGTGCCTGCTGGACAATATTCTCGCCAATCGGAGTCAGCGTAATTTCACTGCCACCACGCTCAAAAATAATCACTCCCAATTCGGACTCTAGCTTTTTGATGCTGACCGAAAGCGTCGGCTGACTCACAAAGCAGGCCTCGGCTGCCCGACCAAAATGCTTTTCTCGGGCAACTGCGATGATGTAGCGCAGTTCAGTCAGCGTCATATTTATCCACTCGCAAGCAAATCTTTCTTGTCATAGGCCCATCGGTCCACCAACGCATCGACCGCCTGTGTCGAAACCTCAGCGGACGCCGGCTGTGCAGATGCTGCCGGCCGATCGGCCCATTTTGCCCCAAATTGAATGGCCCGTTCGACCCACACCGCATGCAACTGCAAATCACTGTAACGCAGAGTGGGAAGGCCTGACTGACGCAACCCGAGCACCTCTCCCGGTCCACGGATCGCCAGATCACGGCGGGCGACCTCAAAGCCATCATCGGTTTCATACAGCGTCTTTAGCCGCTCCTTTGCAACATCGGAAAGCGGTTCGTCAAACAACAAAATACAAGTACTCTGGGCTGCCCCACGGCCAATTCGACCACGCAGCTGATGCAACTGGGCAAGACCAAAGCGCTCAGAGTGCTCAATCACCATCAAAGACGCCCGCGGCACATCAACCCCAACCTCAATCACGGTCGTCGAAAGCATCAGGCGGCGCCTGCCCTGACTGAAATCCTGCATCGCAAGTCGCTTTTCCTCTGTGCTCATTCGACCATGCAGCACAACGAGCTGGTCTTTAAATATCGGCGCAAGCCAGTCCGCGGCGGTTTCGATCGCCTGAAGCGGCTCTTCGGCGTCACTCTCAATCACAGGGCAGACCCAGTAGGCCTGGCCGCCTTGGGCAATAAAGTCCGTCAGCTTTTCAACGAGCTCATCACGCCGTGCTGAGGCCATCAGCTTTGTAGTGATGGGCTGCCGATTCGGAGGCCGTTCATCCAATACAGATACATCCAAATCAGCAAGATACGTCATGGCCAGACTTCGGGGAATCGGAGTAGCCGACATCGAGAGTAAATGCGGCATACGGCCATCGACGGGACTGCGCAGGGCGAGCCGCTGCCCCACCCCGAATCGATGCTGTTCGTCCACCACCACCAGGCCAAGATTAGAAAACGTGACGCCTTTTTGGATCAGAGCATGCGTGCCCACAGCGATCGGAAGCGCACCGACAGAGATCGCCGCCAGCAACTCTCGCCGCTGCTTGGTGCCAAGCCCGCTTTTTAATAAACCGACCTCCACACTAAAGGGCCCAAACCACTCACGGAATTTTTCGTAAAGCTGCTCAGCAAGAATTTCTGTGGGCGCCATTACAGCCACCTGCAAACCCGAGCCCACCGACCGCGCAGCCGCAAGGGCTGCAATCACGGTCTTTCCGCTTCCCACATCGCCTTGCAGCAGACGTTGCATGGGAACCGTCGCCTCCAGATCGCGGGCGATCTCAGTCCAGGCGCGTTTCTGGGCGGCGGTGAGGTCGAACTGAAGGCCGGCAATGATCTGGTCGACCAGGCGATCAGAGGTAAGAGAGGCTGCCCGCTCCACCCCGCGCAGACTTCGTGCCCGACGCATCGCGACTTGCTGCGCCAAAAGCTCATCGAAACGAATCCGATCCCAGGCAGGGCCCTCTCGCTCCATGAGCTCGCGCATCACGCCGGTTGATTCCGCGTCAGCGGGCGGCTGGTGAATCAGTCGTATTGCCTGATCAAGCGGCATGAGGCGATAGGCCGTCAAAACCTGATTGGGCAGCCACTCTGCGAGGTGCGCGGCATTGAGGGCGCGCGCAATCGCGCGTCGAAGTGTTAACTGAGAAACACCCGCTGTCGTGGGATAAACCGGCAGGAGCGGCTGCTGACCAATTTGTTCGGGCGATAGCCAGCCCAATCGGGTTCGCGGATGAATGAATTCAAGGCCCGCGAGCGATCGCCGCGACTCACCCAGCACGCGGATTTTGTGGCCGGGGACATAAGCGTTTTTCTGTGCATCTTTGAAGTGCAAGAAACGCAAAATGGCACGGCCGGTTTCATCACTGACCTCTACCAGCAGCGTTCGACGAGGCCTAAACACGATGCGTGCGGAGACCACCTGCACCTGAATTTGAGCAAACTGCCCGGGGCTGACCTGATCAATAGACCAGACCTGCGATTCATTTTCATACCGAAGCGGAAAATGCAGCGCGAGGTCGATCCAGCGATGAAGGCCGAGTTTTTTTAGGCTTTCTGGAAATAGGCTATCGGGCACCCAGCACCATCACGGCCTCGGCCTCAAAGCCGGCGCCGCGTGGCAGACTTGCCACGCCCACAGCAGCGCGGGCGGGATAAGGCTCTTGAAAATAATTCGCCATGATCTCGTTGACCTTGGCAAAGTGCGATAAGTCAGTCAGAAAACAATTGAGCTTCACAATATCGGAGAGGCTACCGCCTGCAGCCTGCGCAACCGCAGAGAGATTTTTAAAGACTTGATGTATCTGCTGCTCCATTCCTTGGGCACTGCTGTCGCCAACAATCTGCATGGTGACAGGATCCAGCGGAATCTGGCCGGAAAGCCAGACCGTATTGCCCACCGCAACCGCCTGGGAGTAAGTGCCGATCGCCTTGGGGGCCTGCTCAGTGCTGATAATTTTTTTCATAAAAATGTTCTGAAGTAGTTTTATTGACGCATGGCTCGTTGGATCGCAGAGCTCATCCGCGGGAGAAAGGCTGCACGCCGATGAGCCAGGCATGTCCGTAAAACGCAAACCAGGTCCAGATCACACCACCCAGTCCAATCGCCACCAGCGTCTGGCCCACCGCGCCCGCTGGCCGCACCATGCCTTCTCGACGATCACGCTGACGTGCGGCCCGAAAACTCATCACTGCCCAGGCTAAGAGTCCGCCGAACAGCACAAGATCCGCTAGGCTGCCGTTGGCAAGCAGGTGGCCGAAGGCCCAAATTTTTACCGAGATCACCATAGGATGCCCGAGTCGTGACTTAATTTTATTTTTTGGGATGTAGGCAGCAACAAACAAAATGAAGGCCGCAAGTGTCAGTAAAGAGACCAGATGTGAGAGCCACATCGGTGATTGCCAGAGCACGATTGGGGCAGCGCGCGCCGCGGCGTAACCCTTGGACATCATGATGATGCCCACCAAAGAGGCCACCGAGATCAGCCCCTTCCAGGCCATCGGGCCCAGCCGCGCGACCATCTGAGCGCGCCAATCATCCGCAAAAATACGCAGGGAATGGACTACAACAAAAAGAATCAGACCGGCGGCGAGCAGTGTCATGGTTGGACCCCTCTTTGATGCCGACATTATCGCCCGAAGCCCCCGGCACGGGCCATCAGCCTGCGGAGGGTGTTGGGGGCTTTGACTCCCAAAATTGGCAGGCCGCACCGGTGGCGTCACGAACCGCAATGCTCGGTGCCTGCCGAGATTTCACCCCATAGAGACGGCAGCCCTGTGGGAAAGACTCATCCCAGGTGACGTAATAGTGTTTGCAGCGTGTACAGTTGATCGGCTGCTGGGATGATTTTTCTCGGGCCACTTTTTGCTCAAATTCTCAGCACATCACAAGAGTAGAGACGGCAATCCTATGCGCTTAAGAGCCGGCGTGACAACAGGGACTGCAGATCTCTTCGGCTATCAGCAATCACATAAACCAACACGGTTTTTCCTCTAATTCGATAAATAATCCGGTAGGGTTTGAAAAATACCTGGCGATATTCTTTATTTCCAAGTGAAAGCAACTCTTTTGGATGGCCACCTCTTTCCGGCATGCTGGAGAGCCGCTCAAAGCAGGCGCTAAACTGATCGATCACATGGCCGGAGCGAACCAGACCATCGGCTTCGGAAATATAGTCAACGATGGCTTCAAGATCTTGCTCCGCACCGCGCGTGAGCAGCACTGCGTACTTCACCGGCATTAGGATCTGGGGGCTCGAGACCTCAGCCGTGTCAACACGTCATGGGCGGGTCTAACTTGATTGCTTTGAACCTCACCATTACCGAGCGCAATCAGCTTTAGCAGGGCAAGCGTCTCTTGTGTGGCTTCAAAACTGGCGACATCCTGCAGTACCGCCTTCGCCTCGCCATTCTGCGTAATAACGAGTGGTTCGCGCTTCTCGCCCAGTTCTGCAAGAACTTCGGCTGCATTCGCTTTTAAGTAACTGATTGGTTTGACCTGGGAAGAAAAGCGCACAAGGAATCTCCGAGAGAGACTAAATATAGACTATTAAAGGTCCTCCGGCAACCCGTGCAACATCCATTTGGAATCGATGGTGCCGATGAGAGGAGTCGAACCCCCGACCTTCGCATTACGAATGCGCTGCTCTACCAACTGAGCTACATCGGCCCTGCTTGACAGCGTCAGCGCTTATGAAACAAAGCCGCGCGAAACGCAGGCCGGAAGTTTAATTCAAACCCTTCGGCAGCGGGAATCGAACGGATTCCTCAACCCCTGGAAGCTTTCGGACCGAGCCGGCCCCGAGCGACTTCACCTGGCTGAGCAGGCCCTGCACAAGACTCTCCGGTGCTGAGGCCCCTGCTGTGATCCCGACACGCACAGCCCCCTTGAGCCAATCGGGATTGAGCTCCTCTGCGCTGCCCACCAGATAGGCGGGCACACCAAAACGCTCGGCAACTTCGCGCAGGCGATTGCTATTCGAGCTGGTGGGGCTGCCGACGACCAAAACAACATCCACATCTTTGGCCATGACCTTGACTGCATCCTGGCGATTCTGAGTGGCATAACAAATGTCGCTTTTTTTCGGCCCAAGAATTGCTGGAAATTTTTTTTGCAGGGCCTCAACAATAATTACCGTGTCATCGACAGAGAGTGTCGTCTGGCTGACATAAGCAAGCCGATCAGGTGTTTTCACCTGCAGTGACGCGACGCCAGCGAGATCCTCGACCAAGTACATGCCCTCGTCGATTTGACCCATCGTGCCCTCCACCTCGGGATGGCCCGCATGGCCAATCATCACGATCTCATACCCCTCAGCACGGAGCTTGCGGACCTCGACATGGACCTTGGTTACAAGTGGACAGGTGGCATCAAACACTTCGAGATTTCGGCCACTGGCATGATCACGAACTTTTCGCGAAACACCATGGGCACTCATAATGACCCGGGCACCCATCGGAACCTCATCAAGATCCTCGACAAAAATTGCACCCTTGTTGCGAAGATCAGAAACTACGTGATCGTTGTGCACGATCTCATGGCGCACATAGATTGGAGCGCCAAATCGCTCGAGTGCGCGCTCAACGATCTCGATGGCACGCTCTACCCCGGCACAAAATCCTCGGGGCTCGGCCAATAGCACTTCCTGAAGCTGCTCAAATCGAATCGGGGTCTGGGGCTGGCTCACGGCGATTGTGGTGATGTCTAAATGAGAAATAAGTGTAGAGGATCTGGCTGGCGCCGCGATGCCGTCCCCCTACAGCAGGCCAATGATGCGGACATCCAACTGAAGCGGCTGGCCCGCGAGCGGGTGGTTGAAATCGAATAGCGCCGATCCCCCATCCCAGCCTTTAAAGACGCCCGCCACCCTGCCCCCACTTCCATCCGGGGTCGGAAACTCGACGACATCTCCCGGTTCAATTGGGTCGGACGCATCCGCATAGCGATCAAGGAGCGATTTACTCACCTTCTGAACAAGGTCAGGATGCCGCGGGCCAAAGCCATCATCTGGCCCAAGCTGATAGGTCCGCTCGTCGCCCTCACGCAGCGCAATCAAACAACGCTCGAGCGCGGGGGCAAATTGACCCTCACCAATTTGAATCGTTGCTGGCTTGTCGTCAAAAGTATTAAAGACCACCTGACCATCGGAAAGCGAGAGGCGAAAGTGCAGCGTGACATGGGACCCCTCTTGGATTCCCTCGCAGGCCCGATTGGCATCGGAATTAGTCGACATGGCGGATAGCGGCATCGGTCAAAGAAAGCAATAGTCCTGCATTTTAGGCGCAGCCCATGCAGCAACCCAGAGAAAAACTAATTTCCCGCGGCGCCCAGAGCCTTGAAGATGCGGAATTACTGGCCCTGCTGTTGTGCACCGGGCAGCCGGGTAAGCCTGTCGCCATACTTGCCCAGGAGCTTCTCAAGGAATTTGGGAGTCTTTCGGCCACCCTATCGGCACCCTGGGAGCAGCTTCAACGAACACCGGGCGTTGGGCGCGCAAAGTTCGCGCTATTTCAGGCGGTTCGGGAGCTGGCAAAGCGGTCCTCGGCCGAGGCGCTTCAGGATCGTCCGCTGGTCGTGAATTCGGAAAATACCCGTCGCTTTTTAGTCGACCACTTGGGTGGGCTGCACCAGGAAGTCTTTGCTGTGATGTTCCTCGACACCCGTCACCGGCTGATCCGCTTTGAGCAGCTTTTCACAGGCTCACTCACCCAGACCAGTGTCTACCCTCGAGAGGTCGCCCGAAGGGCCCTTCAGCTCAATGCGGCAGCGGTCGTGGCAGCCCACAATCACCCCTCGGGTACCGCCGAGCCCAGTCGGGATGATCAATTATTGACCACTCAGCTCAGGCGCAGCCTGGAAGTCCTGGATATTCGGCTTCTGGACCACCTCATCGTCGCGGGCGATCGGACCCTGCAGGCTGGGGAGGCCTACTAATCAGGGGCCACGGCCTGCTGACTTAGGGCCGTACGGTTTGACCTAAGTCCTTGTTTTCTCATAGAATCTCGGTCTTTGCCGAAATTCAGGCAAGCCGAATTTTGTAAAGGAAACATCATGGCACGCGTCTGCCAAGTAACGGGGAAAGGCCCCATGGTGGGGAACAATGTCTCCCACGCAAATAACAAAACCAAGCGTCGCTTTATGCCGAACGTGCAGTACAAGCGCTTTTGGGTTGAGAGCGAAAACCGTTGGGTTCGCCTGCGCGTAACCCCGGCCGCGGTTCGCACCATTACCAAGAACGGGATCGACGCAGTACTGGCCGATCTCCGGGCCAAGAACGCCCTCTGAATTAACCGACAACCTCTTCACCAGGAACGACCATGGCAAAAGGCGGCCGCGAAAAGATCAAGCTGGAGTCCACTGCGGGCACTGGCCACTTCTACACCACGACGAAAAACAAGAAAACCATGCCGGAGAAAATGGAGATCAAGAAGTTTGATCCCAAGGCCCGAAAGCATGTGATGTACAAAGAAGCAAAGATCAAATAGCCGGGTACCCCGAAGCGATGGGGTCCCTCAACAGCCCGCCCTGGGAAACCTCGGCGGGTTTTTTGTTTATAAGCGCATAGTTAATCGCGAGAGTACTGATCCGCAAATGGCCCATTGAAATGCCGGGATCTGAGACAACACTCTATTTCTTGCCAGATTTCCCGCCGCAATCAAGCCCCACCGATTGGCTAGGCTGCCCTAGCCTTTGATCGGTCACCTTTTGGATTTGAAAGCTAGTCAAAAACATTTGACCCCCCAGGCTCCCAACATACTCTCTAAGACTTGGTTTCGGATCGGGTGACTTTTCGCCAAGACTTATCCGAGGGGTAGTGACAATTCCGGCTTGTGATACGCAACCGCCGACTAAAGTATTCTGGAGTCGTTAGCAAAGCCTCAATGCGCATGCAGCACATTGGCTGCAAGTCCCGCCACAGCGATACCAATAAGCATCAATGCCGGCTGCTGCCATGCGGCCGCACCCAGCCCGCCGTGGTGATCATGGGCCTGCGCATGCAGCTGGGGAATCAAATCCGACAGAGCGATGTAAATAAAGTTAGCGGCCGCCACAACCAGCAGATATGGCACCCAGGCGGCAGACTGGGCGAGATAGAAAAACGCCACAACGGCGCCAAGCAATGCGCCACAGCCTGTTAGAAGATTAAACAGCAGTGCCTTCGCTCGGCTAAAGCCGCTATTGAGCAGCACCACAAAATTGCTGATTTGCTGTGGAATTTCATGGGTGGCAATCGCAAGGGCTGTCAATAAACCGAGTAGCGTTCCCGCCTGAAAAGCTGCGGCAATGAGCACACCATCGGCCAACAGATGAATAAAGCTACCCCCCAGCAAGGCCCAGCCGCCACGGCCGGCGGAGGCGGCATCGTGGCCATGCGGGTGGTCATGGCCATCATGCTCATGATGATGGTTATGTCGAAGAATCGCCAAGCGCTCCAGCACAAAAAATCCCACCAGGCCCAGAAGCATGGCAAGACTCACGCCATGAATCTCGCCGCCAAGATGAACGCTCTCGGGCAGTAAATGTAAGAGCGCAGTGCCCAGGAGCATGCCAGCCGAAAAACTCACGAGCCGATCAACAAAGCGTGTCAGCGGCCCCAATGAGACCGCCGCTGCAAGCAAAATCGAAATGATCGTAGCAGCGGTAGCTGCCGCTACGGTATAGATTAAGAGCATTATTGGCTAGGCAACACCGTGCTTCTTAAACCAGGCGAGGGCCCGCTGAAATGCGTCCTCGGCGGCCTCCTTGCGATAGGTCGGGCGATAGTCGGCATGAAAGGCGTGCGGCGCATCGGGATACACCACAAACTCCGAGGCCTGCGATGGTTTACCGCCAAAGGATAGTCGTGTCTTCATCTCCTCCACCGTATCCATGGGAATGCCGTCGTCCTTGCCGCCATAAAGCCCCAGCACCGGCCATCTCAGTTTTTCAGCAATATCGTGTGGGTGGGTGGGTGTTGCCGCGTTCACCATTGTCATGAGTCGCCCATACCAGGCCACGCCGGACTTAAAGCGTGGGTTGACCGCGGAGGCCATCCATACGATGCGCCCACCCCAGCAAAAACCAGTAACCCCAAATTTCGCTGCATCACCACCATTGGCGGCAGCCCAGTCTAAAGACGCATCGAGATCACTTAAGACCTGCGTATCGGTCACCTTGCTCACGACATTGGTGAAAATTTCAGGGACGGTTTTGTACTGCATGACATCGCCATGACGAACAAAAAAATCGGGGGCAATGGCCAAGTATCCGCGCTTGGCAAGCCTGCGACAGACATCCTGAATGTGCTCGTGCACACTCCAGATCTCGTGAATCACAATCACCGTTGCGAGCCGGGTCTTACCCGCAGGCATCGCCCGATAAGCGGGAATTCGTCGGTCCTTGGTTGGGATTTCAATCATTCCGGCAGTAAGGCCCTGGCTGTCGGTGGTAATCACCTGAGCAAGCAAGTCACCAGTAGGCGCAACCGAGGCTGCAAAACCAGTGGCGATTGAGGCTTTAAGAAATCCCCGGCGGCTTGCGCCCTCTACCGAAGCGGGAGATAACGAATTCACTTCGTCTTGAATTGCATTGCTCATGATCGACTCCTTATCTTGAATTAGTGCGCCTCATCCCAGTTATCCCCCACCCCGACATCGACAATCAGGGGGACGCTTAACTGGGCAACATTTTCCATCTTCTGGGGCAGCAACGCGCGAAGCACCTCGACTTCAGCCTCGGGGACTTCAAGCACCAGCTCGTCGTGAACCTGCAGGACCAGACGGGATCTTAGCCCCTTCTCCTCTAGGCTTTGCTGCACCTGGATCATGGCCAATTTAATCAAATCGGCAGCAGTGCCCTGCATCGGGGCATTAATGGCCGCCCGCTCAGCCGCCTGGCGACGCGGCCCGCTAGGGGAGCTGATTTCCGGAAGCCAGAGTCTGCGGCCAAAGACGGTCTCCACATAGCCCCGGGATTTCGCGGTTTCACGAATCGTATCCATATAACGCTTCACGCCGGGATACTTTGCAAAATATTGAGCGATGTAATTTTTGGCAACACCCTGATCAATAGCAAGGTTGCGCGCTAAGCCATAAGCACTCATCCCGTAAATCAATCCGAAATTGATCACCTTGGCATAGCGGCGCTGCTCGCTACTTACCTGATCTAAGGCAACACCGAAGACCTCGCTCGCGGTGGCCCGATGCACATCTTCCCCGGCTTTAAATGCCGACAGCAGGCCCTGGTCTTCCGATAGATGGGCCATGATGCGCAACTCAATCTGGGAATAATCCGCTGACATCAGCTTAAAGCCTTTGGGCGCCACAAAGGCCTGCCGAATCCGTCGGCCCTCGGGAGTGCGCACCGGAATGTTCTGTAAATTCGGATCGCTCGAGGCAAGCCGGCCCGTGACCGCAACCGCCTGTGAAAAAGTAGTATGGACGCGTCGTGTTTTAGGATCCACCATCCTCGGAAGCTTGTCGGTGTAGGTGGACTTCAGTTTCGAAAAACTGCGCCACTCCAGCAGTACTCTGGGCAATGGATAGTCTTCGGCAAGCTTTTCTAAAACATCCTCATCGGTAGAGGCTGCGCCAGTGGCGGTTTTTTTCACGGGCGTATAGCCCAACTTATCAAAGAGAATTTCACCTAACTGTTTAGGCGATCCCAGATTAAACGGCTGGCCCGCGAGCTCATGGGCCTGGGCCTCAAGGGCGGAAATCTTTTTTGCCAGTTCACTGCCTTGCTCAAGCAGTAATCGGCTATCGATTTCAATGCCATTGTGCTCCATCTGCCAGAGTACCTGGGCCACCGGAATTTCAATGCTGCTGTACACACGGTGCAGCTTTTCATCCGACTCAATCTGTGGCCAGAGCGTCTGATGCAAATGAAATGTGAAATCCGAATCTTCGCCTGAGTATCGGGCAGCGGTTTCAATTGCAACCTCTTCAAAGCCGATACGCGAAGCGCCCTTGCCGGTGACATCGTCGTAACTTAAGCCCTTGCGACCCAGGTGCCGCTGCGATAGCGAATCCAAATCATGTGATCGGTGGGCCTCGAGCACATAAGACTCAAGCAATGTGTCATGCACAATGCCGCGCAAGAATACGCCAGCGCCTGCAAGCACATGGGCATCATATTTAAGATTCTGGCCGACCTTGCACCGCGCGGAATCCTCAAACCAGGGCTTTAGCCTTTGGATGACTTCTTCCAAAGAAAGCTGCTCAGGCGCACCCGCATACCGATGCCCCAGCGGTATGTAAAAAGCTTTTCCGACCTCCCAGGCAAAGGACAGGCCCACAATCTGCGCAGCCCGCGGATCAATGGATGTGGTTTCAGAATCAAATGCCACCAGCGGCTGAGCCTGCAGCTGGGCATAAAAAAGCTCAAACGCTTGCCAATCAAAGATGGTCTGATACTCACCCTGGACATTGAATAAATCACTGGGCGCTAGCGTTGCGCCCGCTGCAATTACACCCGCAGCTGCCGCGCCGCCCGCAGTCTGCCCGGTAGGAGCAGCCGCCTGGCCTGCTTCACCAATGCCACGAAGGCTACGATCCAACTGATAGGTCTCTCTAATTTCAGCAAGTGCTGAAAGGTCCAAAGGCCGCCATGCCAAATCCTGATCAAAACTGCCCACGACACCAGCAAGATCGCAGTCTGTTTTTACCGTGACCAATTTTCTTGCAGTCGGCAGCCAGTCAAGCGCCTGGCGAAGATGCTCACCGACAGCGCCTGAGACTTCTTGGGCGCTGGCCATCACGGCATCCAGTGACCCATACTGGGTAAGCCACTTCGCCGCAGTCTTCGGGCCCACTTTATGGACACCGGGCACGTTATCGGAAGTATCTCCAACCAACGACAAGTAATCCACGATTAATTCAGGCGGCACACCGAACTTCTCAATAACCGCCTGCCGATCCGAGACCTTCGCCGGGCCGCCGTCACGGCTCATGGTGTCAACGAGGATCACCTGGTCGTTAACCAGCTGAGCGAGATCTTTATCGCCCGTTACGATGATGGTGGAAAGCCCGCGGCCGCCCGCCTCTTTTGCAAGCGTGCCGATGACATCATCTGCCTCAACGCCATCCACCTGAAGCAGTGGCCAGCCAAGTGCTCGAACCGCTTTAAAAATTGGCTGGACTTGGGCAGATAGGTCCTCGGGCATGGCGGACCGATTGGCCTTGTAATCCGCATAGATCGCATCACGAAATGTGGGGCCTTTGGGATCAAACACGCAGGCGATATAGCGGGCAGGCCACTCGGTCTGTACCCGCCGCAGCATATTGACCATGCCCGTTAATGCGCCAGTCGGAAGGCCCGAACGGGTCCGCAGATCCGGCAATGCATGAAAAGCCCGATATAAAAAGCTCGAGCCATCAATCAGCAGCAGCCGCTTGGGCAGCTCAGGGGCTTGGGAATCGGTACTCACGAAAGAAAATCCAGGGACGAATGGGGTCCAGAACGCGTCTCAGAGGGCCAAAAGGAGGCCCCCCAGTGTAGCTAAAATCGGGGTTTCCCAAGGCAGCCCTTCCCCATGACTAACCCTCCCTCCGCCCCCGTGAATTTCATCCGTCATATCGTGGATGCGGATCTGGCCGCAGGGCGGGTGCAGTCGGTGGTGACCCGGTTTCCACCCGAGCCCAATGGCTATCTGCATTTTGGTCATGCCAAATCGATTTGCCTGAATTTTGGTCTGGCCCGCGACTATGCAGGCCGCTGCCATCTGCGGCTCGATGACACCAATCCGACCCGCGAAGAGCAGGAGTATGTCGATGCAATTGAGGCGGCCGTTAAATGGCTGGGCTTTGATTGGGGATCGCACCATTACTTTGCCAGCGATTATTTCGAAAAGCTCTACGGCTTTGCCGAGGCCTTAATTGAAGGCGGCTATGCCTATGTGGATTCTCAGTCTGCAGAAGAAATGCGGGCCAATCGCGGCACGCTGACCGAGCCGGGCAAAAACTCTGTTTATCGCAATCGTCCTGCGTCGGAAAACCTTTCGCTATTTCGTGAGATGCGGGCCGGCCAGCATGCCGATGGCAGCCATGTGCTTCGCGCAAAGATCGATATGGCCTCACCGAATATGAATCTTCGGGATCCGGTGCTCTACCGCATTCGACATGCGGAGCATCACCGCACAGGCAGTAGCTGGCGCATCTATCCCATGTATGACTATGCCCATCCGCTTTCTGATGCAATCGAGGGCATCACGCACTCAATATGTACTCTGGAATTCGAAGACCACCGGCCGCTTTACGACTGGCTGCTGCAAAAAGTTGCTGAGTGCGGAAAACTCAATCCCAATGCCCTTCCGCATCAATATGAATTTGCAAGACTCAATCTCACATATGTTGTGCTCTCAAAGCGCAAACTCGTCGATCTGATTGAGGCCAAGGCTGTAAACGGCTGGGATGATCCCCGCATGCCGACACTGATGGCCGCCCGCCGCCGCGGCTATACGCCCGAGGGCTTTAGGCGCTTTGCCGAAATGATTGGGGTCTCCAAATCCGATGGCTGGATTGATTACAGCGTATTGGAAGAGTGCATGCGTGATCATCTAAACGACACGGCATTGCGCCGTATTGCAGTGATCGATCCACTCCGACTCATTCTTGAAAATGTGCCCGAAGGCCACGAAGAAGAATGCTTTGCACCAAATCATCCCCAGCAGCCGCAGACCGGCAAGCGGGCCATTCCTTTTTCCCGTGAGCTCTGGATTGAGCGGGATGATTTTCAAGAAAACCCGGAGAAGGGATTTTTCAGACTCGCCCCAGGCGCGCAGGTTCGGCTGCGCTACGCCTACGTGATTGAATGCACCGGCTTTGAAAAAGATGCCAATGGCCGTATCACTGAAGTGCGGGCCCGTATTTTTGGCGACAGCAAAAGCGGCACCCCAGGCGCGGATCAATACAAAGTCAAAGGCAATATCCACTGGGTCTCAAAACCCCATGCCGTTCTCGGTAGCCTGCGAATGTTTGATCGGCTCTTTGCCCACCCTACGCCAGGAGCGCGCCGCGAGGGTGATGCACCAGGGCTAGAGCGTAATTTTTTGGATGATCTAAACCCCAACTCGTTTTCCGAGGTTCAGGCAGCGCTTGAGCCCAGCTTAAAAGACGCAAAGCCCGAGGATCGCTTTCAGTTTGAGCGGCATGGCTACTTTGTAGCGGATATGAAAGACAGCAAGCCCGGTGCGCCGATTTTTAATCGCACAGTGACACTAAAAGATTCCTGGAAATAAATATGCGCGTCATTGCCCACACCCCCCCCAACCCAGCAGATAAAACCGCCCTTCCGGCGGTTCGCATCATCGAGGTCGATACCCCCACACCCGGCCCTGACCAGGTTGTCATCAAGGTGGCCTACGCGGGCGTAAACCGCCCCGATCTTTTGCAACGCAGAGGTGCTTACCCGCCGCCTGCAGGTGCATCGCCCTATATGGGCCTTGAAGTCAGCGGCACCATCCGCGCAATCGGTACGAACGTCAACCAGTGGAAAGTCGGCCAAGAGGTCTGCGCGCTGACTCCCGGCGGTGGTTATGCGGAGGAGGTGGTGACCCACGCCGGGCATTGCATGCCGGTTCCTCGAGGGTTTTCTTTGCTGCAGGCAGCCGCCTTGCCAGAAACCTACCTCACCGTCTGGGCCAATCTGATTGAGCGTGGGGGGCTTGCGCGCGGCGAGTCCGTGTTGATTCACGGCGGATCAAGCGGCATCGGCGTGACTGCCATTCAAATCGCAAAATGGACGGGTGCCATGGTCTACACCACCGTAGGCTCGGACGACAAAGCCAGGGCATGCGCCGCCCTTGGCGCGGATTGCGTGATTAATTATCGCAATGAGGACTGGGCCTCAGTGATTAAAGAAAAGACTGCCGGCCAAGGCGTGAATCTGATTTTAGATATGGTGGGCGGGCCCTATATGGAGAAAAATCTGCGTAGCCTTGCGCTTGAAGGCCGGCTCGTACAGATTGCTTTTCTAATGGGAAGTAAAACCGAGGTGGACTGGTCAACGCTCATGATTCGTCGCCTGACATTTACCGGATCCACCCTGCGGGCCCGATCCGATGAACAAAAATCACGGCTTGTGAGCGCCCTTCAGCACGCTGTCTGGCCCGAGCTCTCCGAAGGGCGTCTCATGCCACAGATCCACACTGTATTTCCATTTGCTGAAGTCGATCAGGCCCATGCTCTAATGGAATCTTCCACCCACGTCGGCAAAATCATGCTCAAGGTATCCCCATGACCACTGCTTCTCCCCTGGCCGCGGCCGCAGCCCGCGTCAAACTCCATGTCGTAACGTCGTCATCTCCCGCAATACTGCTGCGGGTGGTGCGCTATCTCAGTAGCCATCAGATTGCGGTCGAAGTGGGAAATAATTTCGTGAAATTCCCGCGCACTCAGCAGGCCGCCGATGATGCGGCAGCCGCTTTAAAGGCCATGGGCTTTCGTATCCTGACCAGCATGGACCAATTCGCCCCTGAGGCTGATGCCAATATCGGTGAACGCTGCGCCGCCCTTTTGGCTGAGGAACAGGCCCCCAAGGGCCATGTCCATGGTCCTGACTGCGGCCACGACCACGGGCACCACCATGATCACGATCACCAACACCATGGACATAGCCACGATCATGACCACGATCATGGACATGATCATTCGCATAATCCCCGCGGACATCAGCACTGATGATTCGCATACGCGGCGCCCGTCAAAACAACCTCAAAAACATCGATCTTGACCTCCCCGCCGGGGAGATGATTGTGGTGACCGGGGTGTCAGGCTCCGGCAAAAGCTCGCTGGTATTCGATACCCTTTATGCAGAAGGCCAGCGGCGTTATGTCGAGACCTTCTCGGCCTATGCCCGGCAGTTTCTGGACCGCATGGATAAGCCACAGGTCGATCGGATTGATGGGGTGCCGCCTGCCATCGCGATTGATCAGACCAATCCGGTCCGCACTTCTCGCTCCACAGTGGGCACCATGACCGAGCTCACCGACCACTTCAAGCTCATGTTTGCGCGGCTATCGGAGCTACGCTGCAAAGCCTGCGGCAAACCCGTCAAGCGCCAAACCGCCCAGGGCATCAGCCTGCTGATTATGGCAAGCCCCGTAGACACCAAGATTGAAATTAGCTTTCCGATTCATGCGCCTGAATCACTTCCCGATGAGCAGATTCAGGCCTGGCTATCGGCACAAGGATTTACCAAGATCCAATCGCGCGTCGGCGAGTCCTTATATGTCATTCAAGACCGACTGATGTTGCGCGCCGATACCGCAAGAGATCGCGTTATCGATTCATTGGAGGCGGCGCTTCGGCATGGACATGGCCGGTGCCGGGTCAGCATTGGTGAGCAGCAGCACGACTTCAGCAGCAGCCTCTCTTGTGCCAGCTGCAAGATTCACTACACCGAGCCCAGGCCGGCACTGTTTTCGTTTAACTCACCGATTGGTGCCTGCGAGACCTGCCGAGGCTTTGGCCGTGTCATCGGCATTGATCCCGGGCTTGTGATTCCCGATGAGCAAAAAAGTATCGCCGAGGGCGCCGTAAAACCCTGGCAGACCAATTCCTATCTGGACTGCCAAAAAGAACTGGTGAAATTCGCCCAAAAACGCGGCGTACCGATCGACATACCTTTTAAAAAACTCTCTCCTGGGCAGCGCGCCTGGGTCTTTGAAGGGGATGACGATTGGTCAGGCGACTGGAATCGTCAGTGGTACGGCATTCACCGCTTCTTTGAGTATCTCGAAGGCAAAGCCTACAAGATGCATGTCCGGGTGCTGCTGTCGCGTTATCGCAGCTATACCGAATGCCAGTCCTGCCATGGTGCACGCCTAAAGCCCGAAGCCCTGCTCTGGACTATCGAAGGCAGAACCATTCATGACGTGATGCTGCTGCCTGTTGCAGATGCGCTGCGATGGGTACAGTCTGTAAAAAATAAGGAAAGTGGCCAGAGCGCATCACGGGCGGGGGCTGAGCAGGCCGCAAGCGATGTCGTCACCAAGGAGATCCTCTCGCGGCTGCAGTTCCTGGTTGATGTGGGCTTAGGCTATCTGACTCTGGATCGTCAATCACGGACTCTATCCGGCGGCGAAGTGCAGCGAATCAATCTCACTACCGCCTTGGGTACATCGCTGGTCAACACACTGTTTGTGCTGGATGAGCCCTCGATTGGCCTGCATCCGCGGGATCTGCACCGCATTATCGAAGTCATGCATAAGCTTCGTGATGCGGGAAATACCCTGGTGGTAGTGGAGCATGACCCCTTGGTGATGCAGGCAGCCGATCGCATTATTGATATCGGACCGGGGCCGGGCGAGCATGGTGGCTCAATTCTTTTTAATGGCGCCTACGCCAAGCTGATTGCTGCTGATACGCTGACCGCACGCTACCTCAATGGCGAGCTCACGGTGAGCCGCCCTGCGTTATCACAGCCATCTGCCTTGGCGCAGACGGCCGGAAAAAAACAGCCTGCCGAGACCGAAGCGCATCTGCTCATAAAGGGCGTTCGGGCGAATAATCTTCGCTCAATTGATGTGAAGATTCCACTCAGAAAACTCGTCTGCATCACCGGCGTATCCGGCAGTGGAAAATCAACACTGGTGCAAGATGTGCTTTATCCAGCGCTCTGCAAAGCAAAGGGAAAGCCGACAGAAACCCCTGGTGCCTTCGATAAGCTACTGGGCGCTGAAAAAATACATGATGTCGTGCTGGTGGATCAGTCTCCGATTGGCAAGACCACACGCTCAAATCCGGTGGTCTATGTCGGTGCTTTTGATGCGATTCGTAATCGGTTTGCCGATCTTCCCCAGGCCAGGCAGCGCAACTACACACCCGGGACCTTTAGCTTTAATGCGGGCGATGGCCGCTGCCCGAGCTGCGGTGGTAATGGCTTTGAGCATGTGGAGATGCAGTTTCTCTCTGATGTCTATCTGCGCTGCCCAGACTGCGATGGCAAACGCTTTCGTAAAGAAATTCTTGAAATCGAATTCCAAGGAAAATCGATCGCTGATGTTTTAGAGCTCACCGTTAGCCAGGCGTTAGAGTTTTTCGCTGGCGATGCCGAGATCGCCAGCCGTCTTCAGCCCTTGGTCGATGTGGGCTTAAGCTACCTAAAGTGTGGCCAGCCCGTGCCGACACTCTCAGGCGGTGAGGCCCAGCGGCTAAAAATCGCTGGCCATCTGGCTGAGGCCGCCAACAAATCCATTCAGGGTGCGCTGCTCATTTTCGATGAGCCCACAACGGGCCTGCATTTTGATGACATTGCCAAACTCTTAAAGGCCCTCTTGGCGCTTAAGTCCGCAGGCCATAGCCTGCTGATCGTTGAGCACAACCTGGATGTCATCGGGGCAGCGGATTGGATCATTGATCTCGGCCCAGAGGCCGGCGCCGATGGTGGCCAAATCGTAGTCCAGGGAACGGTTGACGCTGTCAAGGCCTGCACAGAGTCGCACACAGGCCGCGCACTCATTCAGGCCCATGCGGCCTTCACCAGGACCTGGTCGGTGCAAGAGCCGAAGGCCCGCACCCAAAGGATCAATGCCGCCATCGAGATTCATGGCGCGCGAGAGCACAACCTAAAAAATATTCACGTCAATATCCCGCGTGAGGAGATGACTGTCATCACCGGTGTATCCGGTAGCGGCAAGTCGACACTGGCATTCGATATTCTTTTCGCAGAAGGCCAGCGCCGCTATCTTGAGTCACTGAATGCCTATGCACGCCAATTTGTGCAGCCCGCTTCGCGGCCCGACATGGATGCAGTCTTCGGAATTCCTCCGACTGTCGCAATTGAGCAGCGCACAAGCCGAGGCGGAAGAAAAAGTACCGTCGGCACGCTTACCGAAATTCATCACTTCCTGCGCTTACTGTTTGTGAAGGCAGGCACGCAGCACTGCCCAGACTGCGACACCGCAATTCGGCCCCAGAGTGTGGAATCAATTCTGTCGACCCTGATGTCACGCCATCGCGGCCAGCGCATTGGGCTGATGGCCCCGCTGGTGATAAACCGCAAGGGAATCTATCAAGATCTTGCTAAGTGGGCCGCCTCTAAGGGCCACCAACATCTGCGCGTTGACGGTGAGTTTGTCAGCACCCAGCCCTTCCCAAAGCTGGACCGGTTTAAGGAACACACAATTGAGCTGCCGATTGGCGACACACAGGTGCAGCCCGCCAATGAGGATGTACTAAAAGCACTGCTTGAAGAAACATTAAATTACGGCCAGGGCGTGGTCCATGTGATGGCGCCTCTGGATCAGCCCACCTCCGAGATCACCGTGCTCTCCACGCGCAGGGCCTGTCCATCCTGCGGGACAGGCTTTTCAGAGCTCGACCCAAGACTCTTTTCCTATAACTCCAAGCACGGCTGGTGCGAGGACTGCTTTGGCACTGGACTTCAATTGGCTGAGTTCGACAGCGAGCAGACCGGCGAAGAAGAAGTCTGGCAAGAAGATACAGAAGGCTCAGATGACATGGCCTGCCCGCGCTGTAGTGGCGCCCGGTTAAATTCGACAGCGCTCGCCGTCCGGATTGCCAAGCAAAGCATTGCAGCGATCTCTGCTCAGCCGATTAGCGAACTGCCAAAATGGCTTCGCAATCTTGATGATCACCTGGGGCCAAGAGAGTATGCAATTGCCAAAGACTTGATCTCTGAGATTGAGTCACGGCTGGCCTTTCTAACTGAAGTCGGCCTTGGCTATCTGGCACTTGATCGGGCCGCCCCAACACTGTCTGGCGGCGAGGCCCAACGCATCCGGCTTGCTGCCCAGCTCGGCTCCAATCTACAGGGTGTCTGCTACATCCTGGATGAGCCCACCATCGGCCTGCATCCGCGAGATAACCGGGCACTGCTGCGGCTACTGACGCAGCTAAAAGAAAAGGGCAACACGCTGGTTGTGGTCGAGCATGACGAAGACACCATTCGGCTTGCTGATCATGTGATTGATATTGGTCCCGGCGCGGGCGCTCGCGGCGGGGCACTCATTGCCCAGGGAAAACAAACCGATCTGGAGCGATCATCAGAATCCATTACTGGCCGCTACCTTCGCGAGCCTTTGATCCATCCCGCAAGCCCTTTGCGAGTAAAGAGCAAAACGTTTATCTCGGTGCACAAAGCGCGGCTTCACAATCTGCAGTCGGTCAATGCCGAAATCCCGCTGCAGCGGCTCACCGTCGTCACGGGTGTCTCGGGCTCAGGAAAATCAAGTCTCGCCAGAGATGTGTTGCTGGCTAATCTCAGCGCAGCCTGCCGGGCCGAGCGCGTAAGGGGATCAAAGCCAGGCAATAAGAAAGGTGATGTGCAATGGCGGGGCTGTGATTTCATCTCAGGCTGGGAGTCGATTGACCGGGTATTGGAAGTGGATCAGACGCCAATCGGCAAGACCCCCCGATCCACACCGGCAACTTACATCGGCTTTTGGGACACCATTCGTAAGCTGCTTACCGAAAGTGAAGAGGCCCGCATGCGCGGATGGAAGGCCAATCGCTTTTCATTTAATACCGGAGATGGCCGCTGCAGCCTCTGTGAGGGCCAGGGCTGGCAGAAAGTCGAAATGAATTTTCTGCCCGATGTCCGCGTGCTCTGCGACAGCTGCGGCGGAACCCGCTTTAATATCGAGACGCGTTCGGTCTTATGGCGCGGCGCCAATGTGGCAGAACTTTTGGCGATGAATGTCGATGCCGCAGTGAGTTTTTTTGAAAACCATCCCCTCGTGCAGCGGCCGTTAAAGCTCTTGCAAGATGTGGGCCTGGGCTATCTCACACTTGGCCAGCCGAGCCCTACGCTTTCGGGGGGTGAAGCGCAGCGGATCAAACTCGTCACCGAATTGGTGAAGGCCTCTGCCAACACGGGCAAGACCTCAAGCCACACGCTGTATGTGCTGGATGAGCCGACCGTGGGCCTGCATATGGCCGATATTGAAAAATTGATTCATGTGCTCCACCGGCTGGTCGATGCCGGCAACACGGTGGTGGTGATCGAGCACCAACTCGACATCTGGGCGCAGGCCGACTGGATCATTGACCTGGGGCCCGAAGGCGGAGCGGGTGGCGGCAAGATTGTCGGCCAGGGCGCGCCCGCGCAGATCGCAAAACTCAAAACCCATACCGGCCGAGCATTGGCCGGGTTTCTGAAACAACGGTCACGGCCTGCCGATTCCCATTCGGAAATCAATACGGCTTTGGCGGAATCCAAGGCCGATTTAGCAGCAGGCCGCTTTGTGAAAGAGACCGTGGATCAACATATAAAACGCTTAAAGAGGTATAAGTAAAAGGTTTTTTCAGCCTCAAACCGCCTGCTTGGCCAGATCCGCCGCAGTGGTAAAGGCATCTGCAAAAAACTCCTCCTCTGGCAGTCTGCACTCGCGGACAAAATCCTTTTGCGCCGACTGCACCACAATCGGCGCTCCGCAGGCATAGACCTGATGGCCCGAGAGGTCGGGATAGTCCTCCATCACCGCCCGATGAACAAAGCCGGTACGGCCCGACCACTGATCTTCCGCAAGTGCATCACTCACGACCGGGATATATCGAAAATCTGGCAGGCTTTTCACCCACTGCTCTGCGAGATCGGACTGATACAAATCATGGGGGCGGCGGCCGCCCCAATACAGCACCATGGGCCGTCGAATATTCTTCATGGCCATGTACTCCACCACCGCCTTAATCGGCGCAAAGCCGGTGCCGCTCGCAAGGAAAATAATTGGCTTGGCGCTGTCTTCACGCAAAAAGAAGGTGCCTTGTGGGCCCTCGAATCGCAGAATGTCTTTCTCTTTCACGGCATTGGCCGATGGCGTGCCTGATCCAAAGAGCGCATCGGTAAAAGCGCCGCCCGGCGTATGCCGAATATGCAGCTCAATGATGTTGTCTTGATGGGGCGCACTTGCCATCGAATAGCTGCGCCGCTTGCCATCTTTTAAAAGAATGTCGATGTACTGGCCGGCAAGGTAATCAAACTTCTCAGTCGCCGGCAGCTGAAGCTTCACCACCGCCACATCCTGGGCCACGCGGGCGATGCTCTGCACACGGCAGGGCATTTTGCGCACCGGGATCATGCCCTCGGCTGCAACGATTCTTGCTTTTACGGTGACGTCGGACAATGCCGTGGCACAGCACAGCAGCACCCCGCCCTGCGCGCGCTCTGTGTCCGAGAGCGCTTTTTTCTGATAGTCACCGTAATCAACACTGCCTTCCATGAGCTGTGCCTTACAGGACCCGCAGGCGCCGTCCTTACAGCCATAGGGCACCACGATGCCTGCGCGCAGCGCAGCCTGCAGAATCGGTTCGCCCTCGTCGACAGAAAACTTTCGGCCCGAGGGCAGCAATGAACACTGGTGACTCAAAATAAAACGCCTCCGTGAAAAACCCTAACGATACTGCACCCAATATAGAAAGAAGCCCGCAAGGCCTAAGGCCATGAGGCTTGGAAATAACGCCATGAGTGGCGCCGGCCACGTGGTTAAGACCCCGAGGTGAGAGAAAAGGCTATTCAGTAGGTGAAAGGCCACACCAATCAGAATCCCTGCAAAGACCCGCGTGCCCACTGCGCCCGATCGGGCCTGCAAAAACGCGGCGGGTAAGGCCAGCAGCATCATGACCCAGATGACCCAGGGATAAACCAGCCGCTTCCAAAACGCAATCTCATAGCGCTCTGACTGCTGCTTATTTTGTTTCAGGTACTGGATATAGCGATACAACTCAAGCGATGACATGCGATCTGGGTTGGTGACCAAAGCGCCCAGCATCTCAATGGATAAGGACCAATTCATCACCAGCTGATCCCGCTCGCGCTGGGCAACACTGCCATCCTTGGAAAACTCCACAACCCGCACACCCCGCAGATCCCAGTCAAAGCCCTTACTGGATTCGCCCAGATAACGGCCGCTCTTGGCTTCAATCATCATCGCCAGGCGCTGCTGGCTGTCGAATTCATAAATCGTTACCCGCTCAAGGCCCTGCTCCTGAGTCAGCCGAGCTGCGTTTACAAAACGAAATGTCCCGCTCTCTGGCGGCCCGGCCTGCACCGAATCGCGCAGCCACAGGCCTGAGCGCATCTGGCCAAGGCCGGTGCCTGCATCACGAATCCCACCCCGAAAATTCTCTACCGACGGCGCTACCAATTCCGAAAATGCCGCGGTCAATAAAATCATCGGAAATCCAATATACAAAATGGATTTGATCGCCACACTCGGTAGCAGGCCCGAGACTCGAAAGACCGTAAATTCGGAATGGGCCGCGCTCTGCGATAACGCCCAGAGTGTTCCAATCAATGCCGCAATCGGTGCAAGCTCGACCACACGGCTTGGCAAACCCAGCACCACATAGAGCAGCGCATGTTCAAACCGATAGCCTGCGATACCGACCTCATTGACTTCGGCCAAGAGATCAAAAAATAAAAACATCGACAAAAATCCTGCCAGCACAAAGGCTGTGGCCTGCACGATGCTGTTGCCGATATAACGACGGAAAATGAATTCGCTCATCGCATCCGCCACCACATCATGGCGGCCGCAATCGCCAGCAGCACGGTCGGCAGCGGCCACCAGGCCATCTCAAGGCTAAAGCGGCCCTGTGTCACGGTGGCGGTCAGGGCGCTGAAAAGATTGCTGGCAATCAAATAAATTAGAAGTGCCAACAAAAGATTCACCGCGCGGCCCGATCGCGCTTGGGTCACGGCCAGAGGAATGGCCAGAATGCCCAGGCCAAGCGTTAAAAGCGGCAGGCCCACGCGAAGTGCAAGCTCGCCTTGGGCGACAGGCTCTCTGCGCTCGAAAAGCGCCATGGTGGGTGTGGAGCGAATCGTCTCTTCTGATTTCACGCCCCGCGCGGAATGGTCGATCCGAAACCGATAGACCTCAAAGCCGGTGGTCTGAGTCTCCCAGTAGCCGGGCATCAGATCAGTCCGATAGCCCCGCTCCAGCACGATCCATTGCTGGCCCTCCAGGTCTTTTTCAAATTTTCCAGTCGATGACACCAAAACCGACTGCCGGCCATTGGCATCAATTGAACGAATAAACACCGAGCCCGTGCGGCCACCATCGTCATCGGGATTCTCAAGGAAAAAAACCCGCTGGCCCGAATACGACTCCCGAAATTGTCCGGGGCTTACCCGCTGGGCATCGCTGCGGTTTTGAATCTCATCTTCAAATGCCGCAATCTGCTGCTTTGACCAGGGCGCCACTACGGTCGACATCATGGCCACCAGCAGAATCATCGGCCACATGAATTTCCAGACCGGCTTAAGAAAATCCACCAGGCTTTTTCCCGATGAAAGCCAGATCACCATTTCAGAGTCACGCCACCAGCGCGACAGCACCATAAAGACCGAGATATAAACGGTCAGCATGAGCACCGTGCTCATCAGGTTTAGGGTATTAAAAACAATCAGCGGTACGACCAGCTCGCCATCGACCCGGCCCGAGGCCGCCCGGCCGAGTGCCCGAATCAAAATCATGGTGACCAGTGTGGTCAACAACACCGCCAAAACCCCGCCAGAGGTCGATCTGAGCTCTCTAAGCAGGGATTTTTGAAAGAGCATTTTCTTTATAATTCAGGGTTTTACTGGACCTGGGCATTTTGTCATGACTGCAGCCGCCGCCCCTAAAGACATCAAAGAAGCCAAAGACCCCGGCGAGACCCGGGAGGTCGCCCAATTCATCGCCAGCAATAAGCCGGTAGATCGGGCCACTGCCGACTGCGTCTGGGTCGGCGTGTTTGCCACCAGCTCTGGCGCGGTGGAGCTCTCCAACGCCGCCAAGGTGCTGGATAAGGTCACCAATGGCGCGGTCGCCCGGGCGATCAAAGCCGGCGATATCGATGGCAAGGTTGGCAACAACCTGCTGCTGCGCGATCTCACGGGCATGCCCTCACCCAGAGCGCTGCTGGTCGGCCTTGGCAGGCGCGAGGACCTCAACGAAAAAGTCTTCGGCGATGCAATCCGTGCCGCAGTCAAATCCGTAAGCGGCTCAAAAGGCATCAAGCGCATCGCCTCCTTTTTGACCGATGTGCCCGTTAAGGCCAAATCCGGTGAGCGCTCGGGCGCCTGGCGGGTGACGGCCCATGTCACCTATGTGCGTGAGTGCGGCTATCGCTTTGAGCGCTTTAAAACCAAAAAAGACGACAGCACTGCCGAGGGCTCCGCAAAAGCCAAATCTGCAAAGCCCACTGCCGAAGGCATCAGCCATGTCGAGATGCTGCTGCCTGGCGATATGCGCCCCACTGAGGCGCCCAAAGTGATCGAGGATGCCCAGGCCTTGGCCAACGGGCTACAGCTCACCAAGGATCTTGCCAATCTGCCGCCGAATATCTGCACGCCCACGTTTTTGGCCAATCAGGCCCGCACGCTGGCCCGTGAATTCAGGCTGAAAATTGAGGTTCTGGATCGGGCTGCGATGGAAAAGCTCGGCATGGGTGCCTTGCTTGCCGTGGCCCAGGGCTCGGCCCAGCCGCCGCAATTCATTGTGCTTCAGCATCACGGCGCCACCACCAAAGATGCACCCCATATATTGGTGGGCAAAGGCATCACCTTTGATACAGGCGGTATCTCATTAAAGCCTGCCCCCGACATGGATGAAATGAAGTACGACATGTCAGGGGCCGCCACCGTGCTCGGTGTGATGCGCGCAATTGCCGAGATGGGCCTAAAGCGAAATGTGATTGGCGTCATCCCCACCTGTGAAAATATGCCAAGTGGCACCGCGACACGCCCAGGTGACATCGTGACCTCGATGTCAGGCCAGACGGTCGAGATTTTGAATACCGATGCCGAAGGCCGGCTGATCCTGTGCGATGCCTTAACCTATATCGAGAAATTTAAGCCTGCTTCGGTGGTTGACATCGCCACCCTGACTGGCGCCTGCGTGATTGCGCTTGGCGCGGTCAACACCGGGCTTTTCACCGCCGATGATCAACTTGCCGATGCATTAATCAAAGCCGGCCAGGATGCTCAAGATCCCGCCTGGCGGATGCCCCTGCAAGAGGAATATCAAGAGCTCTTGAAGTCCCCCTTTGCCGATATGGCCAATGTGGGCGGCCGGGCTGCAGGCAGCGTTACCGCCGCCTGCTTTTTATGGCGCTTTACCAAGGCCTATCGCTGGGCCCACCTGGATATTGCGGGCACCGCATGGAAATCCGGTGCAGCCAAGGGCGCCACGGGCCGGCCGGTTTCTCTGCTGGTGGAATATCTAAAGAACGGCCTGGAGTAAGGCGCAATGCGGCCGGGCCATGACCTCGATTGATTTTCACTTCAATACACCGAATCGGCTTGAATACGCCTGCCGGCTAACGCGAAAGATTCTGAACGCCGGCCAGGCGAAAGTGGAATCGCCCCTGGTGGTCTTTTGCAGCGAACGGCCACGGCTGGATCAGTTTGATGATCTGCTCTGGAGCCTATGGCCCGAGGAATTCATTCCGCATGCCCATGTCGCCCTGCCCGAGGCCCAAGACTCACCGATTCTGCTCACCGATGAGGACATCAAGCTCGATGTCCATAGCCTCTTGCTGAATCTCGACGATGCGCCGCCGCCTTTTTTTGCGCGCTATACCCGGCTATTTGAAGTTGTATCAACCGAAGATGCCGACCGCACCAAGGCCCGCGAGCGCTTTAGCTTTTATCGTGATCGCGGCTATGCCATCAATAACTACGACCTTGCAAAAAAATCATCATGACCGAGCTGGCCAAATCGTTTGAACCTGCAGAGATTGAAAAGCGCTGGGGCCCAGAGTGGGAATCCCGCGGGCTTTATCGCGCAGGCAATCAAGCCCAGCGTGCGGCCTTCTCAATTCAGCTGCCCCCGCCCAATGTCACGGGCACCCTCCATATGGGCCATGCGTTTAACCAGACGCTGATGGACACACTCACCCGCTGGCATCGGATGAAGGGCGATAACACGCTTTGGCTTCCTGGCACCGATCACGCCGGCATTGCCACCCAAATCGTAGTGGAGCGCCAGCTTGATGCCAAAGGCATCTCACGGCATGACTTAGGCCGCGAAGACTTCATTAAAAAAGTCTGGGAATGGAAGGAGCACTCGGGCTCGACCATCACTGGCCAGATGCGCAGGCTGGCTGCAAGCTGTGACTGGGATCTTGAGTACTTCACCATGAATACCCAGTGCTCTGATGTCGTCAAAGAAGTCTTTGTGACACTTTTTGAGCAGGGCCTGATCTATCGGGGCAAGCGGCTGGTCAACTGGGATCCCAAGCTGCTCACCGCAGTCTCTGATCTAGAGGTGATCAGCGAAGAGGAAGATGGATTTTTATGGTCGATTCACTATCCACTTTCCGATGGCAGTCAGGGCTTAATTGTTGCCACGACGCGGCCTGAGACGATGCTGGGTGATGTTGCCGTTGCAGTAAATCCCGAAGATGAGCGCTATCGTCATCTGATTGGAAAAACACTGAAGCTGCCCTTGGTCGGCAGATCGCTGCCGATCATTGCCGATGACTATGTTGACCCAGCCTTTGGCACAGGCTGCGTAAAGATCACGCCAGCACATGATTTCAATGACTATGCCTTGGGCGAGCGGCATGGCCTAGAAAAAATCAGCATCATGACCCTGGATGCCCGCATCAACGAGCATGCGCCCGCCGCCTATCAGGGCCTAGACCGCTTTGAAGCCCGCAAAAAAATCCTTGCGGATCTCGAGGCCCAGGGCCTGTTGGTTGAGACTAAAAAACACAAACTCATGGTGCCGCGTGGTGACCGCACCAACGCCATCATTGAGCCCATGCTCACCGACCAGTGGTTTGTCGCAATGAGCAAGCCCGCGCCCGAAGGCACCTTCACGCCAGGCAAAAGCATTGCCCAGCGGGCCCTTGAGGTAGTGGATTCTGGCGAAGTGAAGTTTGTTCCTGAGAACTGGACATCAACCTATCGACATTGGCTCGATAACATTCAAGACTGGTGCATTTCGCGGCAACTCTGGTGGGGCCATCAGATTCCCGCCTGGTATAAGGCCGACAGCCAGGGCCAGCCCATTCACGATGGCACGGTCTTTGTTGCCCGCAGCGATGCCGAGGCCCAGGCGAAGGCCCGGGCCGCAGGCTGGAGTGGCAGCCTGGTGCGTGATGCCGATGTCTTAGATACCTGGTTCTCATCTGCACTCGTGCCGTTTTCAACCCTGGCCGAGCCCGATCAGGTCTGGGATCAGGCCACCAACACTCCCAAGATCCGAAAAGCGCTTGAACAGTTTTTGCCTTCAAGTGTTTTGGTCACCGGCTTTGACATCATCTTTTTCTGGGTGGCGCGCATGGTGATGATGACCTGCCATTTCACAGGCAAGGTGCCCTTTCATCATGTCTATGTCCATGCACTCGTGCGTGATGCCGAAGGCCAGAAGATGAGTAAATCCAAGGGCAACACCCTGGATCCGATTGATCTGATTGACGGCATTGATTTGGATGCGCTGATTGCAAAGCGCACCAGCGGACTCATGAATCCCAAGCAGGCCGCCCAGATTGAAAAAAAGACCCGCGCCGAGTACCCAAAAGGCATTGCCGCTTTTGGCACCGATGCCCTGCGCTTTACATTTGCAAGCCTGGCAACCCCAGGCCGAAACATCAATTTCGATTTGAATCGCTGCGAGGGCTATCGCAACTTCTGCAATAAGCTCTGGAATGCCACCCGCTTTGTGCTGATGAATTGTGAAGGCCAAGACAACGGCTTAGATGTCTGCGCGGGCGATTGCGGGCCCGAGGGCCTGCTGAACTTCACCTTTGTGGACCGCTGGATTGTGTCGCAGCTGCAAAGAACCGAGGCTGCCGTGGAGCAGCACTTAAGCGACTACCGCTTTGATCTGGCGGCCCGCGAGCTCTATGAGTTTGTGTGGAATGAGTTTTGTGATTGGTATCTAGAACTTGCCAAGGTACAGATGGCAGTCGGTAAGCCCAATGCCCAGAAAGCGGCCCGGCGCACACTGCTGCGCACGCTGGAGGCGACCCTGCGGCTTGCCCACCCCATCATTCCCTTTATCACCGAGGAGCTCTGGCAGACCGTTGCGAAGACCGCAAAGCGTTCAGCGAAGCTCGAGGCAGGCGAGCCCGACTCGATTGTCACAGCCGCCTACCCCAAAGCCGAGATGGGCAAGATCGATCGCCTGGCCGATGCCCGTGTCGCCCAGCTCAAAGAGATGGTGGGCGCGATCCGGGCACTGCGGGCCGAGATGGGCCTCTCACCAGCAGAAAAAGTTCCGCTGAGAATCAGTCTTGAAAATCTGCAGGCCATAAATCCGCAGACCAAGCTTGACCTGCGCATTGATGGCTTAGAGCGCCAGCAGATCGCGGCAAGCTTGAAGGCCTTGGCCAAGCTCAGCGAGGTCAGTTTTGAAAAATCACTCGGTGAAGAGGCCAAGCGCTCACCGGTACAGATTGTGGGCGACTTAAAGCTCATGCTGATTGTGCAAATCGATATTGAAGCAGAGCGTGCGCGGCTATCAAAAGAAGTTGCGCGACTAGAGGGCGAGATCACCAAAGCAAAGAGCAAACTCACCAACGAGAGTTTTGTCGCCCGGGCGCCGGCGGCTGTGGTTGAGCAGGAGAAAACGCGGCTCGCGGAATTTGAAACTGCGATCGCCCGGATCAAAAACCAACTCTCACATCTTTAACCCGCGGCTAGGCCCCAAGCGCTCAATCTCTGGGTCGCAGAAAAGAAAAAGGCGCCAATTTCTTGGCGCCCAAACGATCGTCACTCCCTCAAATGACGATCCCTCCTCCTCACGGCACGAAGTCTAACCCTTTCGGCGAATTAAAAAACGAAATTCCCCTTCGGACTCAGTGCTTTCCATAAGTTGATGGCCCGTGTGTCGGCAAAAATATTCGAAATCCCGCACTGCACCAGGATCCGTCGCAAGAACTTTTAATAACGACCCGCCAGTCATTTCGTTTAAGGTCTTCTTCGCTTTCAGAATCGGCATCGGGCAATTCAGGCCCCGCGTATCCAGCACGCGATCTGCATTCGATTCAGTCGGAGTGCTTGCGCCACTCATCGTTTGCACCCGCCTAGAGCTTGGACTTCACAAAGGCTGGCACGCTCTCTAGGGCCTTGGGCAGGCCCGCAGGATCGGTGCCACCGGCCTGGGCCATATCGGGCCTGCCGCCACCCTTGCCGCCTACTTGCACTGCAACATGATTCACGAGTTCGCCCGCCTTGACCCTCGTGGTCAGGTCGGCAGTCACGCCAGCAATCAGGGTGACCTTGCCAGAATCCACACTCGCCAAAACGATCGCCGCAGATTTCAGCGTGTTTTTAAGCTGATCCATCGTGCCACGCAAGGCGGCGACATCGGCCCCGTCAATTGCAACGGCCAAGACCTTCGCGCCATTGATGTCTTGGGCCTGAGATGCGAGGTCGCTGCCTGCAGAAGAGGCAAGCTTCGATTTAAGCCTTGCGATCTCTTTTTCCATCGCTTTCACGTTATCCATGATCTGGGCAAGACGGGCTGGCAGCTCATGGACCGAAGACTTCACCACTGCAGCAGCCTGGGTCATTTTCGATTCCAGTGACTGCAGAAGTGCCAACGCATTTTCACCGGTGACGGCCTCAATTCTGCGAATGCCAGCTGCCACACCTGACTCCGAGACCACTTTGAATAAGCCGATATCGCCCGTGCGGCTGACATGGGTTCCGCCACAGAGCTCACACGATGAACCGATATCCAGTACCCGGACCTGATCGCCGTATTTCTCGCCAAACAAGGCCATCGCGCCATGGGCAATCGCATCATCAAAAGCCATCACCTGGGCCTTGGTGGCCTGATTGGCAAGAATCTCGGCATTCACAATCTCTTCAATCCGGCGAATCTCATCATCAGTCACCGGCTGATTGTGAGAAAAATCAAATCGCGTTTTTTCCGAATCCACCAAGGATCCCTTTTGCTGCACATGGGCGCCTAAGACCTCTCGCAGGGCTTTATGCAGCAGATGGGTCGCGGAATGGTTACGCACCGTGTGGGCCCGGCGGTCCATATCTACTTCTGCGTGGAGTTTGTCGCCCACCCGGATTTCACCGGTCAAGACCACGCCATGATGGCCAAAGACTTCGGCCGAAATCTTCTGGGTATCTTCAACAGAGAAGGCCATGTTTTCTCCGCGTAGGCCGCCAGCATCACCAACCTGGCCGCCCGACTCGGCATAAAACGGCGTCACATCAAGCACCACCACCGCCTGATCGCCTGAGGCAAGCGATTGCACGCTCACGCCATCTCGATAAAGAGCAGTCACCTTTGCGGCATGCTGAAGCGCTTCATAGCCCACAAATTTTGTCGCCACACCGGAGTACTCGAGCACATCAGCGGCTTTGAATTTTCCTGCCGCACGGGCCTGCTCACGCTGGCGGGCCATGGCCGCATCAAATCCGGGCTCGTCGACCTCGACGCCACGCTCACGGCAGACATCTGCGGTGAGATCCAAGGGAAAACCAAAGGTGTCGTATAACGTAAACGCGGTCTGGCCATCTAGCCGCCCACCCTTGCCCAGGTCTTGCAAGGCGGCATTCAGAATGCCCATGCCTTTTTCCAGGGTCTCGCCGAAACGCTCTTCTTCTTGCTTTAGGGTTGCGGCAACACGATCCGCTGATTTTTTTAATTCGGGATATGCAGCGCCCATCTCTCTCACGAGATCGTCCACAAGCTTATAAAAAAACGGCTGTGACTGGCCCAGCTTGTGGCCATGGCGCAGGGCCCGGCGCACAATCCGCCGCAGCACATAGCCGCGGCCCTCGTTGCCGGGAATCACGCCATCCACAATCAAAAAGCTGCAGGCCCGAATATGGTCGGCAATAACGCGCAGCGATGGGTTCTCCAGCTGCTTGCAGCCCGTCTCGCGGGCAGTGGCACGAATCAGATTCTGAAAAAGATCGATCTCGTAGTTGCTGTGGACATGCTGAAGCACCGCGGCGATACGCTCTAATCCCATGCCGGTATCCACACAGGGCCTGGGCAGCGGTGTCATCTTGCCGGACTCATCGCGCTCAAACTGCATGAACACCAGATTCCAGATCTCGATATAACGATCGCCATCCGCATCGGGGCTTCCCGGCGGCCCGCCCCAGACATCGGGCCCATGGTCATAAAAGATTTCGCTACAGGGGCCGCAGGGGCCGGTATCGGCCATCTGCCAGAAGTTATCGCTGGCATAGCGGGCGCCCTTGTTATCGCCAATCCGCACAATCCGCTCTTTCGGCACCTTGATCTCATTGGCCCAGAGATCAAAGGCCTCGTCGTCTTCCTGATAGACCGTAACCCAGAGCCGCTCGGCAGGAAGCTGATAGACCTGGGTCAGCAGCTCCCAGGCAAAGTGAATCGCATCACGCTTAAAGTAGTCACCAAACGAGAAATTACCCAGCATCTCGAAAAACGTGTGGTGGCGGGCGGTATAGCCCACGTTTTCCAAATCATTGTGCTTGCCACCTGCCCGAACACTGCGCTGAGACGACGTCGCCCGCTTATAGGGCCGCTGCTCGCGGCCTAAAAATACATCCTTGAACTGGACCATGCCGCTATTGGTAAAAAGCAGCGTCGGGTCGTTGGCCGGCACGAGCGGGCTTGAGGCCACAATCGTGTGGCCCTTGGATTCAAAAAACCGCAGGAACTTCTCTCGAATTTCTGATGCGTTCATGGCTCAGACAACACTTAAATGTTCAGGGAGGGGCCGCCGCGTTCACGGCCCATGACTTAGGCTCTGCCGAACCCCGTAGTTTAGACCGACTACCCGCTCTAGCCCGGCCCAAAGCCAGGCCGGCGGGCCCGCTGGGGCCCAAGGTTTACCCGGGCTGGGCGACTATGGAAGAATCCCATTTGGCCAGGAGGAGAAATGAAGATCTATAACCGTCGCGACTTTAATGCCGGCCTGATGTTTTTGGCCATCGGCCTGGGATTCGGCATGTACTCACTGGAATACTCCCTTGGCACCGCCACGCGAATGGGCCCGGGCTATTTCCCGCTCATGCTCTCCATCATCGTGGGCGTGCTGGGCCTAATTGTGCTGGTCATGTCCTTTATCCCCGCCGATGCCCAAGAGCCCCCAGGGCCCACCGACTGGCGTGGCATTGGCCTCATCCTTGCCAGTGTGGCCTTATTCGCGCTGCTGCTGCCTTACACCGGCTTCATCGTCGCCGTGCTTGCCCTGGTCTTTCTCTCGGCAACCGGCAGCGACGAATCCAAAACAAAAGAAACTGCGCTACTGGCGATCGGCCTCTTAGCGCTGGGTGTGGGGGTCTTTGGCTACGGCCTTGAGCTCCAGTTCCCCATCCTGCCGCCGATCTTTACGCGCTGAAACCTCCGGCCCCCGATAAGCACGCAACACTACTGAGATCGCCATGGACCTGTTAGCCAACCTTGCACTAGGCGCCGCAACCGCCTTCACCATTGAAAACCTGTTTTACTGCTTTATCGGTGTCTTACTGGGAACACTGATCGGCGTGCTGCCCGGCATCGGGCCGCTGGCAACAATTGCCATGCTGCTGCCCATCACTTACAAGATGGCCGACCCCTCTACAGCACTCATCATGCTGGCGGGTATTTTCTACGGCTCGCAATATGGGGGCTCCACCACCGCGATTCTGGTAAATCTGCCGGGCGAGTCATCCTCAGTGGTGACAACGCTGGATGGCTATCAGATGGCCCGCCGTGGCAGGGCGGGTATCGCACTGGCCACCGCCGCATTGGCCTCGTTTTTTGCAGGCACCGTAGCCACCTTTCTGATTGCCGCATTTGCGCCACCGCTTGCAGAGGTCGCATTTAAATTCGGGCCTGCCGAATATTTCTCACTCATGGTGCTGGGCCTGATTGCTGCAGTGGTCCTGGCCCATGGCTCGATCATCAAGGCGCTGGGCATGGTGGTGCTGGGCCTGCTTTTGGGAATGATCGGCACTGATGTGAACTCGGGAACCGCCCGCTTCACACTGGGCATACCGGAGCTCACCGATGGCATTGAGTTTGCCGTGATTGCCATGGGCATGTTCGGCTTTGCAGAAATCATCTACAACCTAAAGCAAAAAGAGTCACGCGAGCTTTTACAGAAAAAAGTCACCAACTACATGCCAAATAAAGAAGACTGGCGGCGGGGTGGCAAGGCAGCGGTGCGCGGAACCGCGCTGGGCTCTTTTCTGGGGATTTTGCCGGGCGGCGGATCGATCCTGGCCTCGTTTTCGGCCTACGCCATGGAGAAAAAGATCTCCAAAAGGCCTGATGAATTCGGTAAAGGTGCAATCGAAGGCGTAGCAGGCCCAGAAGCTGCCAATAACGCTGGTGCCCAGACTTCATTTATTCCGATGCTGACCCTGGGCATTCCGACTACGCCGGTGATGGCACTCATGATCGCTGCGATGATGATTCACAACATCCAGCCCGGGCCACAAGTCATGACCAGTAATCCCACGCTTTTCTGGGGCCTGATTGTGTCAATGTGGGCGGGTAATTTGTTCTTGGTAATTCTGAATCTGCCGCTGATTGGCCTGTGGATTAAGTTGCTTCAGGTGCCCTATCGTTTTCTGTATCCCGCGATTCTGCTCTTTTGCTGTATTGGCGCCTATAGCCTAAATAACAATGTCTGGGATGTGCTCATGACCATTCCGTTTGCGATCATGGGCTACTACTTTAAGAAATGGCATTGCGAGCCCGCCCCGCTTCTGATGGGATTCATTCTGGGTGAGTTGATGGAAGAGTATCTGCGTCGTGCACTCACCATCTCGCGCGGTGACTGGGGGGTCTTTATTGACCGGCCGCTATCGGCCACGCTTTTGGGCATCGCGGTGCTCTTGCTGCTGATTGTGGCCCTGCCCTTTATTCGCAAGAAACGTGATCAGGCCTTTGCTGGCGAGGAAGACTGATGCCGGTGTCATCGAGGGTTGCATTCCTCGGTCTTGGTGTGATGGGTGGCCCGATGGCGGGCCATCTTGCCAAGGCCGGCCATCACGTTACGGTTTTTAATCGCACCCAGGCCAAATCTGACCACTGGGCAAAAGAGCACAGCCAATTGCACGTGGCCGTTGCCAGTTCCCCAGCCCGCGCTGCCGAAAATGCAGATCTCATATTTGCCTGTGTCGGCAATGATCAGGATCTTCGCAATGCCACAGTCGGCCCCGAGGGCGCATTCTCAACAATGAAAAAAGGGGCTGTGTTTATCGATCACACCACCGCCTCTGCCGAAATCGCCCGTGAATTAGGCGCTGCCGCAGATGAAAAGGGCCTGGGATTTCTCGATGCACCGGTCTCAGGGGGCCAGGCGGGCGCTGTCAATGGCACGCTCACCGTCATGGTCGGGGGCAACCTTGCCCACTTTGAGCAGGCCAAGCCTGTCGCAATGGCATTTTCCAAGGCCTTCACCCGCGTGGGCCCACACGGCAGCGGCCAGCTTGCCAAGATGGTCAATCAAATCTGTGTTGCAGGCGTGGTGCAAAGCCTGGCCGAGGGCATTGCCTTTGGCCAGAAGGCTGGGCTCGATATGAAACTCGTGCTGGAAATTATCAGCAAGGGCGCCGCCCAGTCGTGGCAGATGGAAAACCGTGGCCAGACCATGGTGGATGATCAATTTAATTTCGGCTTTACCGTGGACTGGATGCGTAAAGATCTGGGCCTTTGCCTAGAAGAAGCAAAAAAACACGGTGCGGTCCTGCCCACCACGGCAGTCATTGATCAGTTTTATGGTGATTTGCAGCGCATGGGCGGCCAGCGGTGGGATACCTCGAGCTTAATTAAACGCCTCCGATGACCGCATGGCCGTTTTTACTCCCGTCTCCGAGGCATCGCTCCGACAACTGCTTGGCCGCTTCGATCTAGGCGAGCTGCTTGCCTACGAGGGCATCGCCTCGGGCATTGAAAACACAAATTATTTTGTTGATACGACAGCAGGCCGCTATGTGCTGACGCTTTTTGAAAAGCTCTCTGCCCAGCAGCTGCCGTTTTATCTTGAGCTCATGCGGCACTTGGCCGACCGCGGTATTGCCTGCCCAAAACCCATGGCCGATCGCAGCGGCGCACTGCTTCATGAGTGTGAATCCAAGCCTGCCTCGATTGCGACCCGTTTAAAAGGCCAGTGGCAGCCCAAGCCCACGCCAACACACTGCAAAATTCTTGGCGCTGCACTGGCATCTTCACATCTTGCTGTTGCTGATTACGCAGGCCGCCAGCCCAATCTAAGAGGGCTTTCCTGGTGGCAGCAGACCGTGCCTCAGATCCTGCCGTTTTTGTCGGCCGATCAAGCCGAATTGCTATCCGATGAGCTTGCCGCCCAGACAGCATTTGCGAAGACTGCAGTTGCAAAACACCTCCCCAGCGGAGCGGTGCATGCCGATGTCTTTCGGGATAACGTGCTTTTTGAAGAGACGCCCTCTGGGCCGGTACTCGGTGGCTTTATCGATTTTTATTTTGCAGGCGTTGATACCTTTGTCTTTGATTTGGCAGTAGCCGCCAATGATTGGTGCGTTGCGCATGACCAGGCCGATAGCGGAAATTTTCTCTCTGGCCATCTTGATGCCCTATTGGATGGCTATGGCTTAGTTCGCCCACTGTCTAGCGATGAAAAAACCGCCTGGCCGATGATGCTACGGGCAGCCGCCTATCGCTTCTGGGTCTCGCGGCTATACGATTGGCATCTACCGAGAGACGCTGCAATGCTCACACCCAAAGACCCCAGCCACTTCGAGCGGCTTTTGCGCACCCGACGCGCTGCTGCCGGCCACTGAAAGCCCACATGCGACTACTGACCGAACCACGAATTCTGGAATCAAAAGTGGGTGCAGGCTGGCTCTCAGAAGGCTTTCGGCTATTTCACCAGCAGCCTTTGGGCTGGACCCTGATCCTCTTTATCTACTGGGCCGCCATGCTGATGGCGGCTTTCATCCCCATTTTTGGGCTGGTGCTGCCCTTACTCTTAACACCGGGCCTTTCGATGGGGTTTATTGAAATCTCCCGAGCCATTGATCGGCGTGAGCCGCCAAGGCCGCCACTGCTGATTGCCGCCTTTCGCACCGCCCAGGTCAGGTCTGTGCTGTTGCTCGGGGCCTGGTATGTGTTGGAGATCACGGTGATCATGTTGGTGAGCTATCTGATTGATGATGGTGCATTAATTGAGTGGATCACCATGGGACAGGTGCCAAAACCCGAGCAGATTCCGGCGGTACAGACTTCCGGCATTGTCGCGTTTATTCTTTACATACCGGTCATGATGGCGTTTTGGTTTGCGCCGCAGTTGGTGGTCTGGTCAGGCTTCACACCCGTGAAGGCACTTTTCTATAGTTTTTTTGCAGTCTGGCGAAATAAGGCTGCCTTTACCCGCTACGCAATTACCTGGATTGGGCTAACGCTTTTTGTGGGCGTTGCAATGGCGCTACTGAACGAAATTATTGAAATGAAGCCCAGTACTGTGACTGCATTTTTATTTCCAATTACTTTGATTCTGATGGCGGTGGCCCACGGCTCGTTTTACGCCAGCACCAAGGCCGTGTTTGGGCCTGAAGAGGAAACGCCCTAGGCGGCCTCTATCTTGGCGATTGCAAGGGCTAACCACTTCACGCCATCGCGTTTAAAGTGAATCTGCGCCCGGGCGTCCTCGCCTGAACCCTCAAGGGCCACAATCACGCCCTGACCGAACCGGGCATGCGAAACATTTTGGCCAATCCTAAATCCGCTGTCATGGCCGGCTAACGATACGGCCCTGCCACTGCCGCCGGGGCCTTTGGCGGCTGAACCAAACCCTGATTGCTGACTGGTTCTGCCACGGCCCGCAAATCCATTGCCCGAGCGGCCGCTATAGCCATAAGAGGATCCGCCCTCGTAGTTGATAAAGCCTGCGCCCATGGCACCTTGCGCGTTAAGCCTTGGAGTGAGCCATCGGACATCGTTTTCAGGAAGCTCAT
>CAYTRY010000011.1:45052-46996 GCA_964440375.1 uncultured Bordetella sp.
CCTTGCGCGTTAAGCCTTGGAGTGAGCCATCGGACATCGTTTTCAGGAAGCTCATCTAAAAAACGGCTGCGCATGTTGTAGCGGGTCTGGCCATGCAGCATTCGAGTCTGCGCAAGCGACAAATACAGACGCTGCCGGGCACGGGTAATCGCCACATACATCAGCCTGCGCTCTTCCTCTAAGCCATTAGGCTCCATCACCGAGTTCTCATGCGGAAAGAGCCCCTCTTCTAGGCCCGTGATGAAAACCGAATCGAACTCAAGGCCCTTGGCAGAGTGCACAGTCATGAGCTGTACAGCATCTTGGCCCTCTTCTGCCTGGTGGTCCCCCGCCTCAAGTGAAGCGTGAGATAAAAATCCAACCAAGGGCGGCATCCGAATCTCGCCGTCATCCGTCACGCTCTCGCCTTCTTCGCTGATAAAGACCGCAGCAGCGTTGACCAGCTCACGCAGGTTTTCCACTCGGTCACGGCCCTCACGCTCGGCCTGATAGTGGGCGATTAAGCCCGACTTCTCGATCACCAGGTCCACCAGATCATTGAGTTTCATGCCCTGGCCTTCAAAGCGCATGGACTCAATTAATCGCGTAAAGCCAGAAAGCGCACTGCCCGCCTTTCCGTCGAGATGGGGAACAGCGGCATATAGGCTTACCCGCAGCGCGGCTGCCTGATTCTGCAATGACTCAATACTGCGGGCGCCGATACCGCGGGCCGGAAAATTTACAACCCGCGAAAACGAAGTGTCATCGTGCGGATTTTCCATAAGCCGCAGATAAGCCAGCGCATGCTTAATCTCTGCCCGCTCGAAAAATCGTAAGCCACCGAAGACCCGATAAGGAATTCCGGCGTTAAATAGCGTGTGCTCAATGACGCGCGATTGGGCGTTACTGCGATAAAGCACCGCAATCTCCCGGCGCAGCGACCCTTCGGATACCAGAGACCGGATCTCATCCACCAGCCACTGGGCCTCAAGGCCATCGCTTGCGGCCTCCATGACCCGGAGTTGTTCGCCCTCTCCGGCATCTGTCCAGAGGTTTTTACCCAGCCGCTGGGTGTTATTGCGAATCATCGCGTTGGCGGCATCCAGGATATGACCGCAGGAGCGATAGTTTTGTTCGAGCTTAATTAGGTGGGGTACGCCAAACTCGCGCTCATAGCGCTGCATATTGGCAACATCGGCGCCGCGAAAGGCGTAAATCGATTGATCATCATCGCCAACGGCAAATACCGCCGTGCCCGGCCCTGACAGCTGGCGAATCCACTCATATTGCAAAGGATTGGTATCTTGAAACTCATCAATCAGGATATGACGAAAGCGATTTCGGTAATGATCCCGCAGGGCTGTATTGCGTTTTAATAGCTCAACCGAGCGCAGTAAAAGCTCGCCAAAATCCACTACGCCTTCGCGCTGGCATTGTTCATCGTAGGCCTGATAGAACTCGATGAACTTACGGTTATAGCCGTCGGACTCTTCGATGTCGGCTGACCGCAGGCCCTGTTCCTTGGCGCCATTGATGAAAGACTGCAGCTGCCGGGGTGGGAATTTTTCATCGTCCCAGTTAAGGGATTTAAGTAAACGCTTAATCGCTGAGAGCTGATCCTGGGAATCCAGAATCTGAAAGGTCGCAGGCAGCTGCGCATCGCGGTGATGGGCCCGCAGCAGCCGATTGCAAAGCCCATGAAAGGTGCCCACCCACATGCCGCGGACATTCACCGGCAGCATGGCGCCGATTCGGCCCAGCATTTCTTTGGCTGCTTTATTGGTAAAAGTCACCGCCAACAGGCCCTGCGGGCTGATCTGGCCTGTTGAGATCAGCCAGGCAATACGGGTTGTGAGCACCCGGGTCTTGCCGCTTCCGGCGCCGGCCAGAATCAGGGCCGATTCCGCTGGCAGCGTGACTGCGGCCCGCTGTTCGGGGTTTAAATGCGCAAGAAGGTCGGGCATG
>CAYTRY010000012.1:0-41420 GCA_964440375.1 uncultured Bordetella sp.
TGGCCACCATCCCCACGTTTTTGTTTTATCTGGGGCTCTTTGTGATGGTCCAAATTGATGCCCGTAAGTACAACATGTCGGGCCAGACCCTTCCGGGTGTCGAGAGCGCCTGGAGCCTGGCGAAAAAATATTGGTTCCACTTTTTCTCGCTGATATCGATTGTGCTTTTTATGCTGATGGGTTTTTCACCCATCATGTCGGTCTTCTGGGCAACTGTGGCCTCGCTTCTGACCAGTTTTTTGCGACGAGACTCGGCAATGATCCCCTATGAGGTCCTGACCGGCCGTACTCCATTTTGGAAGGGCCTTTATGAATCGCGGCTCACCGAGGCCCTCTCCAATGGCTTTACCCAGGTCCTCTCAATTGCTGCGACTTGCGCGGGCGCCGGACTCATTGTGGGCGTGGTCGTACTCACCGGCCTTGGCCTGAAATTTAGCGCCATCGTGATTGAATACGCAGGCGGATCACTTTTTCTGACTGCCTTATTTACCGCCTTAATTGTATGGATTGTCGGCCTGGCAGTTCCGGTGACCGCCTCCTACATCATCTGCGCGGTGGTGGCAGCACCTGCCTTAATTAAGCTCGGTGTGCCCGAGTTCGCTGCCCATATGTTTATCTTTTACTACGCAGTGCTCTCAGAGGTCTCCCCGCCGACCGCCTTAGCTCCCTTTGCAGCAGCCGCAATCTGTAAAGGCAACCCCTATCGCACCACATTCCAGAGCTGGAAGTATGTTGCGCCGGCAATTCTGGTGCCCTTTATCTTTGTGCTGGACCCTGCCGGTGTGGCCCTGCTGCTGATGGGCTCCACCAAAGCGTTGGCCAAGGCCAACTGGACCGATATTGCATGGATTACTTTTACCGCGTCGGTGGGCATCGTCGCCCTCGCAGGTGGCCTGCAAAACTGGTTCATTCTGCAAACTAAGCTGATCGAGCGCTGGCTGCTGATTGGTGCGGGATTGGCCCTGACCTATCCTTCTGCCACCACCGATATCGCAGGATTTATTGGATTTGGCCTGGTCTTGGCCAGCCAGCTCTTCAGACGATCGCGCGGACCGCACGGCCAATCGCCAGGCATGACGTAAGGCCGGGCGATTCGAAACCAAATAAGTTAATGAGCCCCGCGCATCCATGATCCGATGGGCCCTGCAGCATAAAGTCGGCCGCGGGCTCACCCGGACCGGCAAGTTTTGGCCGAACACCTGAGTAGCCCGGACTCAGTGCGCCGCTGGGCAATCCAGGCCACCAGCTCCGCACATCGCGCTCAAAGCCTTCGAGCGCGTCTGCATTGACCGCGTAATCAAAGGCTTGAATTAATCCAGCCTCAATCTGCTGAGCAGAAGGTGCATCAAGCCACTGTACATTCGGGCCGAACTGGGCCTGACCGCCGCAGTCGAGTGTCAGATGTGTGCCCAAGCCACCCGGAACCGGCACCGGATAAATCAGCCGCGAAAACGGCGGCCGGCCCTGCAGCCTTGCATAGCTGCCCTTAGCGAAAAACATCTTTGGGATGTGCTGCCCACCAAGGCCCTCGATGCGGCCGGCAACAGCAGCAGCATCCAAGCCTGCAGCATTGATGAGCCAATCGCACGCAACCTTTTGGCCAAGGATTTCAGACTCCCAGCGCCCATTGGCCCAGACGCTGCGATCAAACCGACTCTGCAACGCGAGCGTCGCACCATGGGCCTGTGCATCCCCCAAAAGCGCAAGCATCAGATCATGCACATCAATAATGCCTGTTGATGGTGAATGGATTGCGACATCACAGCGCAATTCTGGCTCCATGGACTGGGCCTTTTGTCCGCTGATCATCGTGAGGTCGTCTACGCCATTGGCAAGGCCAGTCTTAAAAAGGCTCTCGAGCCGCGCCGACTCTGAGGCGCCCGCTACGATCAATTTCTCAGTGCGCCGATGGGTGATGTTGTGCTGCCTGGCGTAGGCAACCAGCAGATGCCGGCCCTCGACACACCAGCGGGCTTTATTGGATCCTGTCGGGTAATAAATCCCCGCATGAATCACGCCCGAATTGCGTGAGCTGGTGCCAGTGCCAATTGCCGACTGGCCCTCCAGAATCACAACTTCGCGGCCCGCCTGGGCCAGCTCGCGGGCGATGGCCAAGCCGATGACGCCGGCCCCGATGACGAGGACGTCAATCCGGTCCATGCAACGAATGCTTAGAAAAAGGCCTGCAGGCCCGTCTGCGCTCGGCCCAAGATGAGTGCGTGAATATCGTGGGTGCCTTCGTAGGTGTTGACCACCTCGAGATTCACCATATGACGAATCACGCCATATTCATCGTTAATGCCATTGCCGCCCAGCATATCGCGGGCGGTCCGGGCAATATCGAGGGCCTTGCCGCAGTTATTGCGCTTCACGATTGATGTGATCTCAACAGCTGCAGTATGTTCATCTTTCATCCGGCCAAGACGCAGCACGGCCTGTGTCGCCAGCGCGATTTCAGTCTGCATATCTGCAAGCTTGCGCTGAATCAGCTGATTGGCAGCCAAGGGCCGGCCGAACTGCTTGCGATCCAACACGTATTGCCGGGCGGTATGCCAGCAGGATTCAGCCGCGCCCAGCACTCCCCAGGAGATGCCATAACGAGCGGAATTCAGGCAGGTGAACGGCCCCTTCAATCCACGAACATCTGGAAAAGCGTTTTCCTCGGGCACAAAGACCTGGTCCATCATGATCATGCCGGTGATGGAGGCCCGCAGCCCAACCTTGCCATGAATGGGGGGTGCGGTCAGGCCCTTCATGCCCTTATCGAGAATAAAGCCACGAATTTCATCGGCATCGTCCTTGGCCCAGACCACGAAGACATCTGCAATGGGGCTATTGGAAATCCAGGTCTTTGAGCCGGTGAGCAAATAGCCGCCAGGTGCTTTTTTAGCACGGGTCACCATGCCGGCAGGGTCAGAGCCATGATCGGGCTCCGTTAAACCAAAACAACCGATCCACTCTCCTTTGGCAAGTTTGGGCAGATATTTCTGACGCTGCTCCTCGGTGCCGAATTCATAAATCGGCAGCATGACCAAAGAGCTCTGCACACTCATCATGGAGCGAAAGCCGCTATCAATACGCTCAATCTCGCGGGCAATCAGGCCATAGGAGACATAGTTGACGCCGGCGCAGCCATAGTCCGCGGGAAGATAAGGCCCGAGAAAGCCCATCTCGCCCATTTCACGAAAAATAGCCGGGTCCGAGGACTCCTTGCGAAACATCTCCAGCACACGGGGCTGCAGCTGCTCCTGGCAATACGAGCGGGCCGCATCCATGATCATGACCTCGTCTTCCGAGAGCTGACGGGACAGTAAAAAAGGGTCTTCCCAGGAAAACTTTGGATTTGATTTCAACATGATGGGGCTCCTATCCTCCGATGCTTGCAATCATGCCACCATCGATACGCATCATGCATCCGGTGATGTACGAGGCCTGCTGACTACATAAAAACCCAACCGCCGCACCAAACTCATCGGGCTCGCCATAGCGGCCCAGCGGAATGGCAGAGAGGCTCTCGCCGATAACATCATCCACCGGCCGAGACTCCCGCTTGGCCCGGCCTTCATCCAGGCTGCGCAGCCGATCCGTGGCGATCCGGCCCGGCAAGGCCATATTGACCGTGATGCCTGTAGGCGCAAGCTCTCGGGACAGGGTCTTGGACCAGCCCGCCAGGGCACCCCGCAGCGAATTGGATAGGGCCAGATTCGGAATGGGCGCCACCACGCCCGATGAAGCGATGGTCACGATCCGGCCCCATCCGGCTGCGCGCATATCAGGCAGTACTGCATCAGTAATCGCGATGAGGCTCATCACCATGCCGCGGAAATGTGTTGACCAGAGATCAAGCGGCTGGCCTGCCGCAGGAGATGGCGGCGGACCTCCAGTGTTGTTCACCAGTATTTCAATTGGGCCGCGCTGTGCACGAATCTCGGCAACTCGGCCTGCAGCCTGCTCGGGGTTAGAGACATCCCAGACCACCTGCGTGGTGGGCCCAGCCATCGTCGCCGCTGATGCGGCCAGCACCTCGGGCCTTCTGCCGACCAAGACCACATGGGCCCCTTCCGCAGAGAGTGCTCGGGCGGATGCAGCCCCCAGTCCGCTGCCGGCACCGATCACCAGCGCTGTCTTTCCTTTTATGCCGAAATCCATGACACGCTCCACTTCTGTTGTTGCATTCGCTCAAGCCACAGGCCACACGCAAGTGTCTTGCTATCCGTTATCTCACCACGAAACGCAGCATCAAAAAATTCGTCGGGCGTCAGTAGCACAATCTCCATGCATTCACCCTCTTCTCGGGCAGCCGGCCCTGCAGTTAGGCCGCGCGCCGCAAACAGATGAATGGCTTCCGTGGAATAGGCAATCACGGGATGCATGACGCCCAGCCGGGCCCATTGCTGTGCCCGATAGCCAGTCTCCTCGATCAACTCGCGCTGAATAGCGATCAGTGGATCCTCGCCGGTGTGAAGCTTGCCTGCAGGAAACTCAAGAAAGCTGCGATTCATGGCATAACGCCACTGGCGCTCCATGACCAGACGACCATCTTCAAGAATCGGAATGACCGCGGCGGCACCGGGATGTAGCGTGTATTCAAACGCCTGTTCATGGCCATCCGGCGCCCTGACCCAATCCCGATGTACATGCAGCAGCCGGCCCTCATAGACCGATTCACCCTTTAGCCGCTCTTCGGCAAGTTCAGGATGGGGCTCATCGGGCCGCCGCGCAGGCCGGGGATCAGGCCGATCCATCAGGAACTCCCCGCTGACGAAGCACGCCGCGTGCGGCGCAGATATCGATAGATGAAGCCGGGATAGGCCAGCACAAAAAAGATGAGTAGCGTGATTGCGTAGAACTGCCAGGCCTGGGCATGCAGTCGGCCGACATAGGCCTCGAGCGCACGGCCAAGGCCAATAAAAATTCCGTAATAGACCAGGACCTCGAGCAGCCGCCACCACAGCGACTTGGCCTTGGGCAGTGCCACCAGCAGAAACAGCCGCTCAGTAAAAAACGCAAGATTCGCTAGCCCCGCTGCAACCACCAGCAGCAGGAGCGCCGCCGCACCGGTATTCATGCCGACAGCGACATGCGCACCGTATACAGACAGGCCGCCATCATCGGGCCCGGCAAGATGCCCAGCAGCAATACCGCAGCACCATTGACCGTCAGCACCGACTGGGCAAGACGGCCACAATCCAGCGGCGCTTCGAGCTTGGACTCATCGAAATACATCACCTTAACTAGGCGCAGGTAATAAAACGCGCCAATCAACGAGGCCAGCACCGCAAATACCGCCAAGCCGACATGGCCGGCCTGCACGACAGCTTCGAGCACCGAGAGCTTTGCGTAAAAACCAACCGTTGGAGGGATTCCCGCCAATGAGAACACCAGCAATAGAAATACTGCTGCCAGCCATGGATGCCGGCGGCCAAGGCCCTTAATGTCATCCAGCGTCTCGCACTCAAATCCGCGTGATGAGGCCAGCATCAGCACGCCAAAACTGCCCAGAGTGGTGATGACATAAGTCACCACATAAAACAATGAGGCTGCGTACGCATCCACTGCGCCGACCGTGTCACTGCCCACAACCCCCGACCCAATACCCAAAAGCATAAATCCCATATGGGCGATTGTGGAATACGCCAAGAGCCGCTTGACATTGGTCTGCATGATCGCAATCAAGTTGCCAACCGCCAACGACAACACCGCAAGAATTAAGAGCATCTGCTGCCAGTCTGCAGCAACGCCCAGCAGGCCTGAAACCAGCAGCCGAATGGTGATCGCAAAGGCCGCAAACTTCGGCGCGCCGCTGATCAATAGCGTGATAGCCGTAGGCGCGCCCTGATAGACATCCGGCACCCACATATGAAACGGCACGGCGCCCAACTTAAACGCGAGGCCTGCCACAAGAAATACCGTGCCAAAGACCATAATCAGCCGATCCGCCTGGCCTGAAGCGAGCTTATCGGCCACCAGCGGTAGATCCAGTGTGCCGGTGGCGCCATAAATCATCGACATGCCGTAGAGCAAAAAGCCTGAGGCCAAAGCGCCCAGCACAAAATACTTCATGGCCGCCTCGGTGGACACCGCATGGTTTCTCCGCAAGGCCACCAAGGCATAAAGCGACAATGACAGCAGTTCGATGCCCAGGTAAATGGTGAGAAAGCTGTTGGCCGAAATCATCACGTATTGGCCGAGGACAGCAAACATTGCCAGCACATGAAATTCGCCGCTGGCGATTTCCCGATCCACAATGTAGTGGCGGGCGTACATCAGGCTAATAGCTGCCGCGATGGAGACCCCGCCTTTTAAAAAGGCAGTCATCGAATCGGCCACCACGAGGTTATTCATCGCGTAGACCGTCTCGGTGTGGCCACTCTCAATTAGCTGCCATACGCCCAAGAGCAGTAAGCCGCCAACAGCCAGGCCATGAACCAGCAGCTGCGGCCGCTTGGCAAACAAATCCACGAGCAGCGCAGTGCTCAGCAGCAGCAGCAGCAAAATCTCGGGAAGCGCGGCGGCGATCTTGATCGATTCCAGGGTCATGGGGCGATTTCCTGTCCTTATTGGGCCGGAAGTTTTGGGGTGGCCACGTGCTGCAGCAGATCCTGGACCGAGACCTGCATGACCTCAACAAACGGCGCTGGCCACAGGCCCATCAGCAGCACAAAAAATGCCAGACCCATCAGCATCCAGAATTCCCGAGGGCCCACATCCTTTAGTTCGGCGACATGGTCATTGGCAATCTCGCCAAATACGACCCGCTTGATCATCCACAACGAATACGCCGCACCGAAAATCAGGGTCGTTGCCGCCAAGAGCGCGATCCAGAAGTTGTAATCCACCGCACCTAGAATCACCATGAATTCGCCGACAAAGCCGCTGGTCGCCGGCAGGCCACTGTTGGCCATTGCAAAGAGCACAAAAAGCGCTGAGAACTTCGGCATGCGGTTAACGACCCCGCCGTAGTCGGCGATCTGACGGGAGTGCATCCGGTCATACAGCACGCCAATACACAGAAACATCGCACCGGAAATAAATCCGTGGGAAATCATCTGCACAATGCCGCCTTGGACACCAAGCGCGTTGAACATGAAAAAGCCCAGTGTCACAAACCCCATATGCGCAATCGATGAATACGCCACCAGCTTTTTCATATCCGCCTGCACCAGGGCCACCAGGCCGATATATACCACCGCGATCAGCGACAGCACAATCATCAGCATGGCGAGCTCGCGCGATGCATCGGGTGCGATCGGCAATGAAAACCTTAAAAATCCATAGGCCCCAAGCTTTAGCATAATGGCCGCCAGCACCACCGACCCGCCGGTTGGCGCCTCCACGTGGGCATCGGGCAGCCAGGTATGCACCGGCCACATCGGCACCTTGACCGCAAAGGCCACCAGAAAGGCAACAAAAATCAGAATCTGGGCCTCAAGCGGCAAGGGAAGCTTATGCCAGGCGAGCACATCGAAGCTGCCCGACTTCATGTACAGATAGACAAAGGCCACCAGTGTCAGCAGCGATCCCAAAAGCGTGTAGAGAAAGAACTTAAAGGCCGCATACACACGATTTGGTCCGCCCCAGATGCCGATAATCAAATACATGGGAATCAGGGTCGCCTCGAAAAACACGTAAAACAGCACGCCATCAAGCGCTGAAAAGACACCGATCATCAGGCCGGAGAGCAGCAAAAACGCGCCCATATAGGCGCCTACACGATCCTCGATCACCTCCCAGCCTGCGATCACGACAAAGATGGTGATCAAGGCGGTCAGTGGAATAAACCACATCGATAGGCCATCAATGCCCAGGGCATAGTGAATGCCAAATCGCTCAATCCAGAGGACCTTCTCCACAAACTGCATGCCCGAGGCTTTGACATCAAAACCGGTGATCAGCGGAATGGTCACCAAAAAACACAGCACGGATGCAGCAAGGGCAGCCTGCCGCAGCACGGAACGCGGTACCGCGCGGCCAGCGAAAATCAGCGCTGCTCCCGATAGCAGTGGAAGCCAAATCGCCAGCGAGAGAATCGGAAAGCCTGTCGTCATCACTTCACCACCGGAGCAGGATTCATGACCGGTGCAAACCACCAGAGCATGAGCGCAACACCAAGAATCATGGCAATCGCATAGTGATAGAGATAGCCGGTCTGACCAATTCGCATAATCGAAGCAATCGCGGCAACCACCCGGGCGCTGCCATTGACCAGAAAGCCATCGATGAGGCCCTGATCGGCCCGCTTCCAGAGCTGCCCACCGATAAGCCGTGCGCCGCCTGCAAAAACAATCTCATTGAAACGGTCCATAAAGTACTTCTGATCCAGCAGCCGATGAATCGCAGAAAACTGGGTGGACAGCCGTGCGGGAATCGCAGGATTTACCAAATAAAAATAAGCAGCCGTGCCGACACCGGCAAGGGCAAGCCAAAACGGCAGCGTCTGGATGCTGTGCAGGCCCAGAGCAAATGCGCCATGAAAGTGAGACGCCAGCGTCGCCATGGCCGGATGGCCAGGATCCACGGCAATCACGCCCTTGAAATACTCTCCAAAGAGCATCGGGCCAATTGCGATTGCGCCCAAAACAACCGACGGCACCGCCAGCGCGATCAACGGCAATGTCACCACCCAGGGCGATTCGTGTGGCGCCCCGCCGTGGTGGTCATGATCATCATGCCCGCCGTGGGCATGGCCACCGGCGGCCCAGCGGGGGCTACCGTGAAAGACCAAAAAGAACATCCGAAAGCTGTAAAAGGCGGTCACAAACACGCCCAGCAACAGCATCCCGTAGACCGCGGATGCGGCCGCCAGATTAGAGGCGCCAACTGCCTCAATGATCATATCTTTTGAGTAAAACCCCGAGAAAAACGGCGCGCCAATTAAGGCCAACGATCCCAGCAATGACACCGCCCAGGTAATGGGCATCTTCTTCCACAGGCCGCCCATATTGCGGATGTCTTGATCATGATGCATGCCGATAATGACCGAGCCGGCTGCTAAAAATAAAAGTGCTTTAAAAAACGCATGGGTCATGAGGTGGAAAATTGCCACCGAGTAGGCAGAGGCGCCCAAGGCTACGGTCATGTAGCCCAGCTGCGACAGTGTCGAGTACGCCACCACGCGCTTGATGTCATTTTGCACGATGCCCAGAAAGCCCATAAACAGCGCCGTAATCGCACCGATGATTAAGACAAACGAGAGCGCGATATCACTTAATTCAAACAGCGGCGACATCCGGGCCACCATAAAAATTCCGGCGGTCACCATTGTGGCCGCATGAATCAGAGCGGAAATCGGGGTTGGGCCTTCCATCGAGTCGGGCAGCCAGACATGCAGCGGAAACTGTGCCGACTTGCCCATCGCGCCGATAAATAAGCAGATGCAGGCGACTGCCAAAAGCGGCCACTCCTGATCGGGCAGTAAGGTGATCGTTTTTCCAGCAAGCTCAGGCGCTGCGGCAAAGGTCGCGGCGTAGTCCAAAGAACCTGTTGCCGACAGCAGCAGGCCAATACCGAGAATAAAGCCGAAATCCCCAACCCGATTCACGAGAAACGCTTTCAGGTTGGCAATAATCGCAGTCGGCCGCGTATACCAAAATCCAATTAAGAGATAAGAGACTAAGCCCACCGCCTCCCAGCCAAAAAAGAGCTGCAGGAAGTTATTGCTCATCACCAGCATGAGCATCGCGAAGGTAAACAGCGAGATGTAGCTAAAAAAGCGCTGATAGCCTGGGTCATCCCGCATGTAGCCGATGGTGTAGACATGCACGGCAAGCGAGACCGATGTGACCACCACCATCATGGTGGCCGATAAGCTATCAATCAGAAAGCCCACCTCAAATCGCAGGCCTGCCACCACAGCCCAGGTGTAGACCGGCCCATTAAAGGTATTGCCCGACAGCACATCGGACAGCACCAGTAGGCTGGCCACTAAGGCCAGGGCAACACCCGAAATGGTGACCCAGTGCGCGCCAGCCCGGCCCACGAACCGGCCAAAAAGCCCGGCCACGATGGCCCCCAGCAGGGGGGCGAGCGGCACAAGGGAATACAGCAGCTTCATACCGCCCTAGCCTTTCAACTCATCAAGCTCTTCGACCTCAACCGTATTGAGATTACGAAAGAGCACCACAAGAATCGCCAGCCCGATTGCCGACTCCGCCGCCGCAACCGTCAGAATGAAGAACACAAAAATCTGGCCGGCGGCATCGCCGAGATAATGTGAAAAGGCGATGAAATTCATATTGACCGCCAGTAGCATCAACTCAATGGCCATCAGCAGCACGATCAGATTCTTACGATTCATGAAAATACCGATCACCGAGATCGCAAAAAGAATCGCTCCAAGGGTTAGAAAATGCGCCAGTGTCAGCACCCTAGCTCCCCTTTCCCGGCGGCACTGACTCCGCTGCCCCGGGCTCTTGCGAGGCCGCCTTTGCCTTGATCACCGGCGCAACGCTCACCAGTCGCACACGATCGGCAGCCTTGACCTTGACCTGCTCGGCCGGGCTTTGAAACTTGGAGTCCTTGCGCCGACGCAGTGTCAGCGCAATCGCTGCCACAATAGCCACCAGCAAAATCACGGCGGCGATCTGAAAGGCGTAGACATAGTCGGTATAAATCAGCCGCCCGAGCGCCTTCGTGTTATCGAAGTTCGGCGGCAACGGCGCAACGGTCGCCTCCGGCACATTAAAGCTTCGAATCAGTACGGCCGACATCTCAAACACAATCAGGCCGCCGACAGGCGCTGCCACGCGCAGATTGGCCCAAAAACCCTGACGCAGTTTCTCAAGATCAAAGTCCACCATCATGACGACGAATAAAAACAGCACCATGACAGCGCCCACATAGACCAGCACCAGGGTAATCGCCAGAAACTCCGCCCGCAGCAGCAGCCAAATGGCAGCCGCGCTAAAAAAGCTCAGTACCAGATAGAGCACTGCATGGACCGGATTGCGGGCAGTGATCACCCGCAGGGCCGCAAAGACCAAAATCGCGGCAAACGCATAAAACAAGGAGAGCGTGAGTTCTAGCATAGACATCCTAGCGGTAAGGCGCGTCGGCCTCCCGTGCAGCAGCGATCTCGTTTTCGTAACGATCCCCGACCGCCAGCAGCATTTCTTTTGTGAAATACAGATCCCCACGTTTTTCGCCGTGGTATTCGTGAATCTGAGTCTCAACAATTGAATCTACCGGACAGCTCTCTTCACAAAAGCCGCAGAAGATACATTTCGTGAGATCAATGTCGTAGCGTGTGGTGCGGCGGGTGCCGTCCTCGCGAACCGTTGATTCAATCGTGATGGCCTGCGCTGGGCAGACCGCCTCGCAGAGTTTGCAAGCAATGCAGCGTTCTTCGCCATTCGGGTAGCGACGCAGCGCATGCAGACCACGAAAGCGCGGCGACATCGGGGTCTTTTCCTCGGGATACTGGATGGTGATCTTGCGGGCAAACAAATAGCGGCCCGTCAACGCCATGCCCCGCAGCATCTCCAGCAGCAGAAACGAACGCAGAAAATTAACGATGGTGCTCATTGGCGTCTCACCCCATCACCAGATCGACCAGGGCGTCTGCATCCAGGCCCCGACAATAACAAGCCAAATCAGCGTGACTGGAATAAAAATCTTCCAGCCAAGCCGCATGATTTGGTCATAGCGGTAGCGGGGAAACGAGGCCCGCATCCAGATAAATACGCTGACCACTAAAAACGCTTTCAGCCCAAGCCAGATCCAGCCGGGAATGAAATCCAAGGCGGCAATGGGCGCATCCCATCCGCCCAGGAACATGATGGCGGCCAGCGTCGAGAGCAGAATCATGTTGGCGTACTCCGCCAAAAAGAACACGGCAAATGCCATGCCGGAGTACTCCACCATATGGCCGGCCACGATCTCTGATTCGCCTTCCACAACATCAAAAGGGTGGCGATTGGTTTCCGCCACACTGGAAACAAAGTACACCACCGCCACAGGCAAAAGCGGCAGCCAGTTCCACGACAAGAAATTCAATCCGAGCTGCTCGGCAAACATGCCCTTTTGCTGGCCCACGACAATCTCGGTGAGATTTAGGCTTCCCGAGACCATCAGCACTGAGACCAAGGCAAAGCCAATTGCCAGCTCATACGAGACCATTTGTGCCGAGGCCCGCATCGCAGCCAAAAACGCGTATTTCGAATTCGAGGCCCAGCCCGCAAGAATGACGCCGTAGACCTCAATCGACGTAATGGCCAGCAGCAGCAGTAAGCCGGCGTTGATATTGGAGAGCACCACATCGGGCCCAAATGGAATCACGGCCCATGCGGCCATGGCCGGCATGATGGTCATGATCGGGCCCAAGATATACAGTCCGCGGCTCGCCTGGGCCGGCATGATGATTTCTTTGGTCAGCAGCTTTAACGCATCGGCGATCGGCTGCAGCAGTCCCAGCGGGCCGACACGATTGGGGCCAAGACGCACATGCATCCAGCCAATCAGCTTGCGCTCCCAGAGCGTGAGATAAGCAACGCAGGCCAGTATGGGCAGCACCACGGCAACGATCTTGATCAGCACCCATGCCACGGGCCAGGCCTCGCCCAGTAGCGAGATCCCCACCTGTTGAACGCCGTCCAAGAGCTCCTGCATCTAGGCAGCCTCCAGCTCAATGGGGCCGATCATCTCGCCCAGCTGCCCGCTAATCGGATGGGCAGCCGAGAGTCGGGCAACACCACGGGCCAGCCGAGTATCGGCGGCGACCTCTACGACGGCAGCGGCGCGGCCGGACTGCAGACACTTCACTTTGGATCCCACGGCAAGCCCCAGCCGATCGATCTCTGCTGGATGCATCAACAGCTTTGGCGAAGCACTGGCCCGGGTCTGCTGAAGGGCCTCGGCATGTCGGCTCACGCTGTCAGCGCGATAGATGGGCACATCCGCAAGCCGAACCAGTCCTGCCCTGCCCTTGACGGCAAGGGGTTCGGCAGACTGCGGGGGCATGGGACTGGCAGCAAGATTCATCACGATTTCACCCAGCGTGGCATGCCCAATCACTGACTGACGAATGTCTTCCGAAGACTCCGCATCAAAGCCCTCGAGCTCAAGCAGATTGCCCAGCACCCGCAGCACCTTCCATCCCGGCCGTGCCTCACCCAGCGGCCGCACCACCGCCTGCGTGGTCTGGGCCCGGCCCTCGCAATTGATATACGTGCCCGAGGTCTCGGTATAGGGCGCAATCGGCAGCATTACATCGGCATACTCCATTAGCCCATCTTTAAATGCAGACAGTCCCACCACAAATTTCGCCTGCGACAGCGCCACACCGGCCTGATGGGGATTGCCACAGTCCATCAGCGGATCAATATTCACCAGCACATAGGCCTCGGCTGCGGAGGCAAACATGCTGGCCGCATCGAGCCCGCCTTGCAGGGGCCGGGCCTTGGCCAAGTAGCCGCCAACACCGTTGCCACCTTCAACAGTAAATCCTAATCGGCAGCCCAAGGCATCAGCGATCATCTGCGCAAAGCCCCAGATCGCGGCAGCGTTCGGATGGGCAAGCACACTGTTGCCCAAAAAGATTGCAGCCTTTTCATTCGGCTCAGAGGACTCCGCCAGCATCTGCACGATGGCCTTACTCTGGGGGCTGGGCTGAATTGACTTCAGCGCATCGGGCAGCGGCAATGATTTCATGCTGAGTGCTGCGACGGCCATCTCAGCGACCGACGGACCCCAGTCAGCGGGCGAGACCACCCACTGCTGCGCGATCGGCATCAATAAATCTTCAGCACTCGCATGCAGCGTTGCGATGCGGGCACCATGGCGCACTGCCTGACGCAGACGATGGGCAAGCAGCGGCTGATCTTGGCGCAGGAATGCGCCAATCAGCAACGCCCGATCAAGCTGGCTGACCTGCGCAAGGGTGAGTCCTAGCGTTGGCACACCGCTGAATTGCTGATCAAAGCCGGCCTGGCCAAGCCGCGGGCGAAAATCAATCGCGTCACTCTTTAGGCCGCGCGTGAGCTGTGCCGCCAGCGTCATTTCCTCGAGCGTGCTGTTGGGTGACATCAGCGTGCGAACATGCTGGGGCCCATGCGAGGCAGCCGCACGCAGGGACTGGGCAACCTTCGCAAGGGCCTCCTCCCAGCCAGCCTCATGCCAGCGGCCGTCGGCGCCACGCATCATTGGGTGTGTTAGACGGTCGTGGCTATTGAGCCCCTCGTAACTGAAACGGTCCCGATCCGAGATCCAGCATTCGTTGATGGCCTCGTTATCCATTGGAACAACACGCTTGACCTGGTTGTTCTTTGACTGCACCACGATGTTGGTGCCGATGCTGTCTAAAGGGCTAATCGAGCGCTTACGCGAGAGCTCCCAGGTCCGGGCGGAATAACGAAACGGTTTGCTGGTCAACGCGCCAACGGGGCAGACATCAATCATGTTTCCGGAGAGTTCACTCTCAATGGCATTGCCCACAAAGGACATGATCTCGGAGTGCTCACCCCGGCCGGCCATGCCAAGCTCCATTACGCCGGCAATCTCCTGGCCAAATCGTACGCATCGGGTGCAATGGATGCAGCGGCTCATTTCTTCAGCAGAAATCAGCGGCCCCATGGGCTTATGGAATACCACCCGCTTCTCTTCGGTATACCGTGATGCCGACGGGCCATAGCCCACCGCTAAGTCCTGCAGCTGACACTCACCACCCTGGTCGCAGATCGGGCAATCCAGCGGGTGATTGATCAACAGAAATTCCATTACGCTTTTCTGCGCTGTCTTTGCCTTTGACGAGGCAGTGAAGACCCGCATGCCTGGGGTCACCGGCGTGGCGCATGCCGGCAGAGCCTTGGGCGCCTTCTCCACTTCAACCAAACACATGCGGCAATTCGCCGCGATCGAGAGCTTCTTGTGATAGCAGAAATGCGGCACATATAAGCCCAGCTTATTGGCAGCATCCATCACCATGCTGCCTTCAGGCACTTCAACTTTCTGGCCGTCGACTTCGAGTTCAATCATCAGACCGCGTCTCCTACCAGGCATCGCTTGTGCACGATGTGATGTTCAAATTCAGACCGGAAATGTTTCAAAAAGGCCCGCACCGGCATCGCGGCGGCATCGCCTAGGGCACAGATGGTGCGGCCCATGATATTTCCGGCAACCTCATCGAGTTTGGCTAGGTCCTCCGGGCTGCCCTGGCCCTTTTCGATCCGATTGACCATGCGCCATAGCCAGCCAGTGCCCTCGCGGCAAGGGGTGCACTGGCCACATGACTCTTCATAGTAAAAATACGACAAGCGCAGCAAACAGCGGACCATACAGCGCGTCTCATCCATCACGATGACGGCGCCTGAGCCCAACATCGAGCCGGCCTTCGCGATCGCGTCGTAATCCATGTCGGTCGCCATCATGATCTCTGCCGGTAACACTGGCATCGAGGAGCCACCGGGAATCACCGCCTTTAAACGCTTGCCGTCTCGCATGCCGCCGGCCAGCTCCAGCAGCTTCGCAAACGGCGTGCCCAGGGGAATTTCGTAATTGCCAGGCCGCTCGACATCGCCCGAGATGGAGAAGACTTTGGTGCCGCCGTTGTTGGGTTTGCCCACTTCAAGATAGGCCTGGCCGCCGTTTCGAATAATCCAAGGTACGGCCGCAAATGTCTCGGTGTTGTTAATCGTGGTGGGCTTACCGTAAAGGCCAAAACTTGCGGGAAAGGGTGGCTTAAAGCGTGGCTGGCCCTTTTTGCCTTCCAGTGATTCAAGCAGTGCGGTTTCTTCGCCACAGATGTAGGCGCCATAGCCATGATGGGCCTGCAGCTCAAAGGAAAATCCGCTGCTGAGAATGTTTTCGCCAATCAATCCCGCAGCACGCGCCTCATCCAGCGCCTGCTCAAAGCGCTCATAGACCTCCCAGATCTCCCCGTGAATATAGTTATAACCGCGGGTCACGCCCATGGCATAGGCCGCAATCGCCATCCCCTCGATCACGATATGCGGGTTGTAGCGCAGGATGTCGCGGTCTTTAAATGTGCCCGGCTCGCCTTCGTCAGAGTTGCAGACGAGATACTTCTGAATCGGCAGCTTGGCGGGCATAAAGCTCCACTTCAGGCCGGTAGGAAATCCAGCGCCGCCGCGGCCCCGCAGGCCCGAGGCCTTGATCTCGGCAATGACCTCTTCAGGCTTCATGGTCCGCACGACTTTCTTTAAGGCCTCATAGCCGCCGCGCGCAACGTAATCCTTTAAGCGCCAGCCATCGGGAGTCAGGCCCGCCAAAATCTGTGGCGAGATGTGACGGCCGTGAAAGCAGGTATCAATCAACGGAATCTCGGGTGCTCCCACTATCGGCCTCCCTCGGGTCGTGATGTGCTGCTTTGTGCTTCGCTCCGCAGCTCATTGAGCAAGGCATCAATCCGATCCTCAGACATCCAGCTACACATCCGGTGATTGTTGACCAGCATCACGGGCGCATCACCGCAGGCGCCCATGCATTCGCCTTCTTTTAGAGTAAAGAGCCCATCTGCGGTGGTCTCATTAAATCCGATTCCCAGCTTTGCTTTCAGCGTCTCTGCCGCATGATTGGCATTGCGCAGCGCGCAGGGAAGGTTGGTGCAGACCGTCAGCTTGAACCGACCCGTCGGTGTGAGGTCGTACATGTTGTAAAACGTGGCAACCTCATGCACAGCGATCGGCGGCATGCCGAGATAGGCGGCCACTTCGGCCTCGACCTCGGGCGATACCCATCCCACCTCGCGCTGGGCAATGGTCAAGGCCGACATCACCGCGGACTGCCGCTGATCTGCCGGATATTTCGCAATCTCACGGTCAATTTTTTTATAGGCCTCGGCCGACAGCACGGGGCCGCTGGGCCGCTCGGATAACGACAGCTGCACGCTCATCGATCAATTTCCCCAAACACAATATCTTGGGTGCCGATGATGGTCACCACATCGGCAATCATGTGGCCTCGCGACATTTCATCGAGCCCCTGAAGATGGGCAAAACCCGGCGCGCGAATCTTCAGCCGATACGGCTTATTGGCGCCATCAGAGACCAAATAGATTCCAAACTCGCCCTTGGGATGCTCAACGGCTGCGTAGCATTCACCCTCCGGCACATGAAAGCCTTCTGTGAAGAGCTTGAAATGGTGAATCAACTCTTCCATGTTTGACTTCATATTCAGCCGTGCCGGCGGCGCGACCTTGTGGTTATCGGTCATCACGCTGCCGGGATTTTCGCGTAGCCATTTCACGCACTGGGCAATGATGCGATTACTCTGGCGCATCTCCTCGACACGCACCAGATAGCGGTCGTAGCAATCGCCTTCCTTGCCCACGGGAATATCGAAGTCCATGCGGTCATAGACCTCATAGGGCTGATGCTTGCGCAGATCCCAGGCAATGCCAGAGCCCCGCAGCATCGGGCCGGTAAATCCCATCTGCTTGGCCCGCTCGGGCGTGACCACGCCAATGCCGACCAGGCGCTGCTTCCAGATGCGGTTATCGGTCAGCAGGGTCTCGTATTCATCGATACAACCCGGGAAGCGGCGGGTGAAATCTTCGATAAAGTCCAGCAGACTGCCCTGCCGATTTTCATTCAAACGCTGGGCAGCGCCATCGGAACGCTTACGGTTGGCGATGTATTGGGGCATCTGATCCGGCAGATCACGGTAAACACCGCCCGGCCGATAGTAGGCCGCATGCATACGGGCGCCGGAGACCGCCTCATAGCAGTCCATCAGATCCTCGCGCTCCCGAAAGGCGTATAGAAATACCGCCATCGCGCCGACATCCAGGCCATGGGCGCCAATCCAAAGCAGATGATTCAAAACCCGTGTGATCTCATCAAACATCACGCGGATGTACTGGGCACGCAGCGGCACCTCGACACCGAGCAGCTTTTCAATGGCCATCACATAGGCATGCTCGTTGGCCATCATCGAGACATAATCCAGCCGGTCCATATAGGGCACCGACTGTAAAAAGGTTTTTTGCTCAGCAAGCTTTTCGGTACCCCGATGCAGCAGTCCGATATGCGGGTCGGCCCGCTGGACGACTTCGCCATCGAGCTCGAGCACCAGACGCAGCACCCCATGGGCCGCCGGATGCTGGGGGCCAAAGTTCAGGGTGTAGTTCTTAATGTCTGCCAAGTTCTGTCGCCCTATTGCGCAATAAAGCCGCCGTAGTTTTCCTCACGTCGAACACGTGGCACCTGATCGCGCGGCTCGATGGTCACCGGCTGATAGATGACCCGTTTCTGCTCCGGGTCATAGCGCATCTCGACATAGCCCGATACCGGGAAGTCTTTACGAAACGGATGGCCTACAAAACCGTAATCCGTCAGGATGCGGCGCAGATCATCATGGCCTTCAAACACAATGCCGTAGAGATCAAAGGCCTCCCGCTCATACCATCCGGCTGCCGTCCAGATTGGCGTGGCCGAGGCCACCACCGGAAAATCATCATCGGGACAAAAGACCCGTACGCGAAGCCGTTGATTCAGCTCCACCGACAGCAAATGCAGCACCACCGCAAACCGCGGACCCTCATGGCCGCCCTCACGGTAATCCCGATAGTCCATGCCACAGAGATCGACCAGCGTATCAAATCGCAGCTCAGACTCATCGCGCAGGCTGCGCAGTACGTCCAGATATTGATCGGCATGCACCGAGACTGTGGTCTCGTCTAAGGCCTGCCAGCAGGAGACGATTCGGCCGCCAAGCCGGCGCTCAATCACGGTTTGGAGTTCGGACATTCGGCTAGCTCCTGGCAATCGTGTTGGTGCGCCGAATCTTGTTTTGCAGCTGAATAATGCCGTAGATCAAGGCCTCAGCTGTTGGCGGGCAGCCCGGCACATAGATATCCACCGGCACAATCCGATCGCAGCCCCTGACCACAGAGTAGCTGTAGTGGTAGTAGCCTCCACCGTTTGCACAAGAGCCCATCGAGATCACCCAGCGTGGCTCGGGCATCTGGTCGTAGACCTTGCGCAGTGCGGGCGCCATTTTGTTGCACAGTGTCCCCGCAACAATCATTAAGTCGGACTGCCGGGGGCTTGGCCGAAAGACCACACCAAAACGATCCAGGTCATAACGCGAAGCGCCCGCATGCATCATTTCCACTGCGCAGCAGGCCAGGCCGAAGGTCATGGGCCACAGCGAACCTGTCCGCGTCCAATTGATGATGGTATCGGCCGATGTGGTGAGAAATCCCTGCTTAAAGACGCCGTCAATTGCCATTGCTGGTTTGCCCCTTTATTCCCAATCCAGTGCGCCCTTCATCCACTCGTAGATGAAGCCCAGCACAAGAATGGTCAGAAATAACATCATCGACATGAAACCGAAAAAGCCAATGTCTTTTAGCGCAACGGCCCAAGGGAAAAGAAAGGCGATCTCGAGGTCAAACAGAATGAATAGGATGGCGACGAGGTAGTACCGCACATCGAACTGCAGGCGCGCATCTTCAAAGGCCTCAAAGCCGCACTCATACGGCGAGAGTTTTTCGGCGTCAGGACGGCTCGGGCCCAGCACTTTGCCGACCGACATCGACGCCAGGCCGATGGCCCCGCCGACCAGAATGAACATTAATACCGGTAGGTATTCTTCTAAATTCACGCCTCGTGTTCCCCGGGCAAGTGTTTGTTCTATCTTTTTGGTGCCGACGGCGAGACTCGAACTCGCACAGCTTGCGCCACTGCCCCCTCAAGACAGCGTGTCTACCAATTTCACCACGTCGGCCTTAAAAGCTCCCTAAAACTGAGTCTACCTGACTGCGACAACTTTTTTGATTTCACCCTACTTTTTGGCTCCCGAATCAGCAGGCGCACCCGGCACCTGCGAGGCCGCAGGCGTGCCTGCAGGCGCGGGTGGTGCCGGCGGTGCTGCCGGCACCTCGGATGTGTTTTGCATGACACTGCCCCCACCTGCTGGCTGACGGGCCTGCGTTGCGAGATACGACAACGCAAGGGTCGCAATAAAAAATACTGTCGCGAGTACGGCAGTTGTTCGGCTTAAAAAATTCGATGAGCCTGTGGCGCCAAATAAGCTGCCCGATGTGCCCGACCCGAAGGCTGCGCCCATATCCGCGCCCTTACCCTGCTGCAGTAAGACCAAGACAATGATGCCAATCGCCGACAAGACCTGCAGCGTTAACACCAGATTCATCAACCATCCCATAGCCGTTTCCTTTTACTGACCCGACATCGCACAGGCGATATCGAAAAATTCTTTTGCCTCAAGTGAGGCGCCGCCCACCAGGGCACCATCAACATCCGGCTGGGCCGCCAGGGCCGCTGCCGACGCCGCCTTCACACTGCCGCCATACAGCAGCCGAATCTGCGCTGCGGCCTGCGCATCAATTTCGGACAGTGTTCTCCGAATCGCCGCATGCATCTCTTGGGCCTGCTCGGGCGTTGCGCTGCGGCCCGTACCAATCGCCCAAATGGGCTCATAGGCAAACACCGCATGGCGTAAGAGCGCCTTGGACTGCAGGGCCTGCGCGACCTGCCGGACCTGCAGGCAGACAGACGCCACTGCCTTGCCACTGTCACGAATCTGAATCGACTCGCCCACACAGATCAGCGGCACGAGACCCGCATCGGCCAATGCCACCGCCTTTGCGGCAACCACTGCGTCGGTCTCAGCATGTCGGGCCCGACGCTCTGAGTGCCCGACAAGCGAAAACTGGGCCTCAAAATCCTGCAGCATTGCCACCGAGAACTCCCCAGTAAATGCGCCGGAGGCCTCCGCTGAGACGTCCTGGCTGCCCCAGCCGACCGAGTGGCCAGATAGCCGCACCATGCTCTGAAAGAGATAGGGTGCGGGCACGGCAACTGCGCATTGCGCTACCGGACGGCCCGCATGGGCCTCCAGCAGGCCAAGCAGCTCTGACAGCAGGGCCTCGTTGGCCGAAAGCCCGCCGTTCATCTTCCAGTTGCCGACCACCCAGGGCGATCGCTGCACTGCAGCAGAGTTTAGCATCAGGCTGCCGGGGTGGTCGCTCCGCCCGGGGCTGGCTCTGCCGCTGCTGGCGCCTCCAAGAGGGCCTTCATCGACAGCCGCAGGCGGCCCTTGTCATCGGCCTCAAGGACCTTGACCCGAATGGACTGGCCCTCTTTGAGGTAATCGGAGACCTGATTCACGCGCTCATTGGCAATCTGCGAGATATGCAGCAGACCGTCTTTGCCCGGCAGGATGGAGACAATCGCACCGAACTCCAGAAGGCGCAGTACGGTGCCGTCATAGACCTTGCCCACCTCGACCTCTGCGGTGAGTTCTTCGATGCGCTTTTGCGCTGCCCGTGCGGCATCGGCTGTTGTTGCGGCGATCGTAATCGAGCCGTCTTCCGAGATGTCGATCGTGGTGCCGGTCTCTTCGGTGATGGCGCGAATCGTTGCCCCGCCCTTGCCGATCACATCACGGATGCGCTCCGGATTGATCTTCATGGTGTAGAGCCGCGGCGCGAACTCAGAGAGTTCCTCACGCGCGTGATCCAGGGTGGCCTTCATTTTTCCAAGAATATGCATGCGGCCATCGCGGGCCTGCGCCAGCGCAACCTGCATGATTTCCTTGGTGATGCCTTGAATCTTGATGTCCATCTGCAGTGCTGTCACGCCCTGCTCTGTGCCGGCGACCTTGAAATCCATATCGCCTAAGTGATCCTCATCACCCAGGATGTCGGTCAGCACAGCGAATCGGCCACCTTCTTTGATGAGTCCCATTGCAATGCCCGCCACATGGGCCTTTAGCGGCACGCCTGCATCCATCAGCGCCAGACATCCACCGCAGACTGAGGCCATCGATGAAGAGCCGTTGGACTCTGTAATTTCGGAGACCACGCGCATGGAATAGGCGAACTCTTCTGGGCTGGGCAGTACGGCAACCAAGGCCCGCTTGGCAAGCCGGCCGTGGCCAATCTCGCGACGCTTGGGGGATCCGACCCGGCCGGTCTCACCGGTGGCAAACGGCGGCATGTTGTAGTGAAGCATGAAGCGATCGCGGTACTCACCTGCCAAGGCATCGATAATTTGCTCGTCACGTGTGGTGCCCAGCGTGGCCACAACCAGGGCCTGGGTTTCGCCACGCGTAAAAAGGGCGGTGCCGTGGGTTCTGGGCAATACGCCAGTACGAATTGAAATCGGCCGCACTGTGCGCGTATCGCGGCCATCGATGCGGGGCTCGCCATTCAGAATCTGCGAACGCACCACATTGGCCTCGATGGAAAATAGCGTCTCCGAGACGAGATTGCCGTCCACGGATTTTCCTGCGGCTGCCGACTCCTCGGCGATCTTCGCCTCGATCTCTGCGTAAATGGTTTTCAGCTTCTGGGAGCGCTCCTGCTTGTTACGCATGCCATAGGCTTCACGAAGCGGCGCCTCAGCTAAGGATTTGACGCGGGAAATCAGGGCCTCGTCTTTCTCGGCGGGCTTCCAGTCCCACTCGGGCTTGCCGGCCTTCTCGACCAAGCGATTAATCGCGGCAATCGCGAGCCGGCCCTGCTCATGACCAAACACAACGCCACCGAGCATGACTTCCTCGGACAGCTGCTGCGCCTCGGACTCCACCATCAGCACTGCGGACTCGGTGCCCGAGACCACGAGGTCCATCTGCGAGACCTTCAGCTGTGAGGCCGTGGGATTGAGCACGTACTGGCCATCGATGTAGCCGACACGGGCCGCACCGATGGGGCCATTAAACGGCACACCCGAGATGGCCATTGCAGCCGACGCGCCAATCATCGCGGGGATATCGGGGTCGATCTCTGGGTTAAGCGACAGCACGGTGCAGACCACCTGCACTTCGTTGTAAAAGCCATCGGGAAATAGCGGCCGCAGGGGCCGATCGATAAGCCGGCAGGTCAGGGTTTCTTTTTCGGATGGACGGCCCTCACGCTTGAAAAATCCGCCGGGAATTTTTCCCGCCGCGTAGGTCTTTTCCATGTAATCCACCGTCAGGGGGAAAAAATCCTGGCCGGGTTTGGCGCTCTTAGCGGCAACGACAGTCGCCAAGACGATCGTATCTTCGACATTGACAATCACCGCGCCTGAGGCCTGGCGGGCAATCTCACCCGTTTCTAAAATGACCTTGTGCTGGCCGTACTGGAACTCTTCTTTTGCAATATTGAACACGACGCTTCCTTCTCTCTCTCAGTCAACATTCACTTGGATAAATCGGCCACAAAAAATGCCCGCGCGGCAAAACCGGGCAGGCATTTTCTTTGGGGTTTGCATCAGACGGGGCAGTGGAATCGCAGGGTGTTGAGTCCCAACCTTATTTCCGCAGGCCCAGACGCTCGATCAGGGTCCGATAGCCCTGAACATCGGTGCGCTTCAGGTAGTCCAGAAGCTTTCGACGCCGGCTCACCATCTTCAGCAGGCCACGACGGGAGTGATGGTCTTTGGCGTGGTTTTTAAAATGGTCGGTGAGGTCATTGATGCGAGCGGTTAAGAGCGCGACCTGCACCTCAGGACTTCCGGTGTCGTTTTTGGCGCGCTGGTACTGCGCCATGATTTCAGGCTTATTTAACGTGGCGACGGGCATGTGAATCTCCTGTAGATGCCTTGGGACTTGCGGCCGGGCCTGCCAGGGCCCGCCGTGCTGGGGTCGCTTTTCAGCAACCCCTTGAATTATAAAGGAAATTTACCCCACATGCCAGGGGCCCGGGGCCGGCCGTTGGGCTGCTCTGTCAGACGAGCTGCGGATTGAGCTTCTCGGCCCGGCTCTCCAGCTTATTCAGGGCATTCAGGTAGGCCTTGGCCGATGCGACCACGATGTCCGGATCTGCCCCCACGCCGTTGACGATGCGACCGGCCTTGGAAAGCCGCATGGTCACTTCGCCTTGGGACTGTGTGCCCGTGGTGATCGCGTTCACGGAAAAAAGCAGGAGCTCCGAGCCACTGCCGACCCGGGACTCGATCGCGTTGACGGTGGCATCGACCGGGCCGTTGCCCTGGCCTTCAGCCGCAATCTCTTCCCCCTGGACCGAGAAAACCACCCGCGCCTGAGGGCGCTCCCCGGTCTCCGAGCGCTGAGAAAGCGACAAAAATCGGTAACGCTCCTGGGCATGCTCAAGCGACTCGCCTGAGACCAGGGCCTGCAGGTCCTCGTCAAAGATCTCGGACTTTCGATCGGCCAGATCCTTAAAGCGGCTAAAGGCCTCATTGAGTTCCTGCTCAGAATCAAACTCAATGCCCAGATCGATGAGCCGCTGCTTAAAGGCATTACGGCCCGACAGCTTGCCCAACGAGATCTTGTTGGCCGACCAGCCCACATCCTGGGCCCGCATGATTTCGTAGGTCTCACGGTGCTTTAAAACACCATCTTGGTGAATACCGGACTCATGGGCAAACGCATTGGCGCCCACCACCGCCTTGTTGGGCTGCACTGGATAGCCCGTAATCTGCGACACCAGTCGGGAGCTGGCCACAATCTGGGTGGAATCAATCTGGGTATCGCACTTGAACACATCCTGGCGGACCTTCACCGCCATGACTATCTCTTCGAGGCTGGCGTTTCCGGCACGCTCACCAAGGCCATTGATCGTGCATTCCACCTGACGCGCGCCATTGAGCACCGCCGATAAAGAGTTGGCAACTGCCATACCCAGATCGTTATGGCAGTGGGCCGACCAGACCACACGATCAGCGCCCGGGGTCCGTGCGATGAGCTGACGAAACCATTCACCAATCACGCCGGGCACGCTGTAGCCCACCGTATCCGGCACGTTGATGGTCTTGGCACCGGCCTTAATCACTTCACCAAAGATGCGCACAAGAAAATCAAGGTCGCTGCGGATCGCATCTTCTGCCGAGAACTCCACATCATCGGTATATTCCCGCGCCAGCCGAACGCCCTGCACCGCCGCCTCCACGACTTGATCGGGATGCAGTCGCAGCTTTTTTTCCATATGGATTGGGCTTGTCGCGATGAAGGTATGGATTCTGCCCTTGGCAGCGGGGCGAATCGCTTCACCGGCTGCGCGGATATCCTTCTCTGAAACCCGCGCCAGCGAGCAGACCGTGCTGGACTTGATGGTTTCCGCAATGGCGCGAATCGCATCGAAATCTCCAGGACTTGAAGCGGCAAAGCCCGCCTCAATCACGTCGACCCGCAGCCGCTCCAGCTGCCGGGCGATACGAATCTTTTCATCCTTGGTCATGGATGCGCCTGGGCTTTGCTCCCCGTCGCGTAAGGTGGTGTCGAAAATAATCAATCGGTCAGTCATGTCGCGGTGTCCTTTGCAGTCCTAGTCATCCCAAACGCAACGCAGTTCCACGCGCTTTGCCGGGGCAGTTATTTCTTTGAGGGGTCTGACGATTATTTTTCCGGCGCAGACCATGCCGGTGGGGGTCGAGAGTTAGCGCCCGAGGCGCAGTCGACCTAGGGGGCGAAGGTGAGCGAGAGCAAAGAAGCGCAAAGATTGCATGGGAAAGACTATAAATCCTTTTGATCGGGCTCTGCAAATACCTCGACCTTCTCGCCGCGGGCCTTTCGCCAAAAAAACAACAGCCAGCCCGAGAGCCCATAAGCCAGCATCAGCAAAAACAACATGCTGGGCGGATCCTGAGAGATCAGCACCAGGCCCAGAGCGACCAGAAAAATCACCACGTACGGGACACTGCGCCGGAGATTCAGATCTTTGAAGCTATAAAACGGCACACTCGAGACCATGGAGAGGCCCGCATAGACTGCGACTGTCCAGGAGACCCAGCGTAAATCCGCAGCGGAATAATCAATCCATCGGGTCTCGCGAAGATCTGTTGCTACCCAGACCAGCCCTGCGAGCAATGCGGCGGCGGCCGGACTTGGCAGCCCCTGAAAAAATCGCTTATCGACAATCGTGATGTTGGTATTAAATCGGGCCAGTCGCAATGCGGCACCCGCCACATAGACAAAGGCAGCAAGCCAGCCGAACTTCCCGAGGCTCTGCAAAGACCACATATAAATAATCAATGCGGGGGCTGCGCCGAAGGCCACCATATCCGCGAGGCTGTCGTATTGGGCGCCAAAATCCGAGGTGGTATTGGTCAGCCGGGCCACGCGCCCATCCAGGCTGTCGAGCACCATGGCCACAAAGATTGCAATGGCTGCCTCAGTAAACCGGCCATGCATGGCCTGAACAATGGCAAAAAATCCCGCAAAGAGGCAGCCCGTGGTGAACAGATTGGGCAGCAAGTAGATGCTGGTACGGCGGCGTGGCAGTCGTTGATTCATGATGGTTTTACTCGCGATCCGATTCCAATTCAGCCGCTGACCATCGCGGCATTACCAGCGGGCCAAGGCGGTTGAGTGGGCGTAGACCTTGTCTCCCACAGAGACTAACGCCTGCGTGCCGGGTGGGCAATAGACATCCACCCGCGAACCGAAACGGATAAACCCATAGCGGGCGCCGCGTAAAAGGCTATCTCCCGGCTTCACGTAACAGAGAATTCTGCGCGCGACTAAGCCAGCAATCTGAATACAGGTCAGGCGCCGGCCCTGTGGATCCTCGATCACCATGGCACTGCGCTCGTTTTGCTCAGATGCCTTATCGATTGCCGCATTAAAAAAAGCGCCTGGAAAATATTGCACATCCATAACGCGGCCCTGAATCGGCGCGCGGTTGGAGTGCACATTAAACACATTCATAAACACGCTGATCTTTAAGGACTCCTGGCCGGTGATGGGATCGGTGGCCTTCCCCACGACGACGATACGGCCGTCGGCCGGCGATGTAATCAGGCCCTCACCGACTGGCGGCGTGCGCGCAGGATCGCGAAAGAACTGGATCACAAAGACCGCGACCAGCCACAGCAAAACCGCAATCACGGTCCAGTCCAGCCAAGTCGCCACGAAGGCCAGGCCGACGGTAAGGCCCACAAACGGCCAGCCCTCCCGGGCAATGATCGGGTGGGGATAAAGACGAACGTCGTCTGCGGCCATCAGTTACGGGACTGATCCACCAGCCGGTTGGCCTTGATCCACGGCATCATCGCCCGCAGCTTCTCGCCGACTTGCTCAATCGGATGCTGCGCAGTCAGACGGCGGCGCGATAGGAGTGTCGGTGCGCCTGCACGATTTTCGAGAATGAACTCTTTGGCATATTCACCCGTCTGGATTCGGGTCAGGGCCTCGCGCATGGCCTGCTTGGTCTGCTCGGTCACCACCTTGGGGCCTGTCACGTATTCGCCAAACTCGGCGTTATTGGAAATCGAATAGTTCATGTTGGCGATTCCGCCTTCGTAGATCAGATCCACGATGAGTTTGAGCTCATGCAGGCACTCAAAGTACGCCATCTCCGGCGCATAGCCTGCCTCGACCAGGGTCTCAAAGCCCGCCTTAATCAGCTCGACAGTGCCACCGCAGAGCACGGCCTGCTCACCAAAGAGATCGGTCTCGGTCTCTTCACGAAAGTTGGTTTGAATAATGCCGGCCTTGCCGCCGCCAATGGCGCTTGCGTACGACAGCGCGATCGCCCGGGCATTGCCGGTGGTGTCCTGATGAATGGCAATCAGACACGGCACACCGCCGCCCTGGGCATAGGTGGAGCGGACCGTATGGCCGGGCGCCTTGGGCGCAATCATGATCACATCCAAATCAGCGCGGGGCGACACTTGGCCGTAATGCACATTAAATCCATGGGCAAAAGCAAGCGCTGCATTTTGCTTAATTACCGGTGCAATCTCTGCCGCGTAGACTGCAGCGATATGCTCATCGGGCATCAGCAGCATGACAACATCGGCATCTTTGACCGCATCTTTAATTTCTGCCGCCTTCAGTCCCGCCTTTTCAACTTTCGCCCAGCTGGGCCCGCCTTTGCGCACGCCGACCACCACATTGCAGCCGCTATCATTTAAGTTCTGGGCATGGGCATGGCCCTGCGAGCCATAGCCGATGATGGCAATCTTTTTGCCTTTGATCAGCGCCAGATCGGCGTCTTTGTCATAAAAAACATTCATGTTGTATTCCTTGTCGAAATAAAAGAATGGCCGCTAAGCCTTAAGCACCCGATCTCCACGGGCAATGCCGGAGCAGCCGGTTCTCACGGTCTCCAGGATGCTGCCTTCCTCGAGGGCCTCGATAAAGGCATCCAACTTACTGCTGTCACCGGTAAGCTCCACGGTGTAGGTCTTCTCGGTGACATCGATGATGCGGCCACGAAAAATATCGGCCATCCGCTTCATTTCTTCGCGCTCTTTGCCTACTGCCCGAACCTTGATCAGCATCAGCTCCCGCTCGATGTAGGGGTTCTCGATCAGATCGACGACCTTGACCACCTCCACCAGACGATTCAAATGCTTCGTAATTTGCTCAATCGTGTCATCCGATCCGACCGTCGAGATGGTCATGCGCGAGAGGGACTGGTCCTCGGTGGGCGCCACCGTGAGGGTCTCAATGTTGTAGGCCCGGGCCGCAAATAGATCGACCACACGCGATAAAGCGCCGGGCTCGTTTTCCAGAAGAATTGAAATGATGTGTCTCATATCGGGCTCCTAGAGGTCCTCGGAGCCGAGCAGCATCTCGGTCAGCCCTTTTCCGGCTTGCACCATCGGCCAGACGTTTTCTTCCTGGTCGGTGATGAAGTCCATAAACACCAGACGATCTTTCATCTTAAAGGCCTCGCGTAAAGCAGGCTCCACATCGGCGGGCTTGTGGATCTGCATGCCCACATGGCCATAGGCCTCGGCAAGTTTCACAAAATCCGGCAGCGAATCCATATACGACTCGGCATATCGGCTCTCGTACTCAATCTCCTGCCACTGCCGCACCATGCCGAGATAGCGATTGTTCAAGTTCACGACCTTCACCGGCAGACGATATTGCTGGCAGGTGGAGAGCTCTTGGATACACATTTGTATTGAGCCTTCGCCGGTGATGCAGGCGACTTCCGCCTCCGGATGGGCCAGCTTGACGCCCATGGCATAAGGAAGGCCCACGCCCATCGTGCCCAGGCCGCCCGAGTTGATCCAGCGGCGGGGATGATCAAACTTGTAATACTGCGCAGCGAACATCTGGTGCTGGCCGACATCTGAGGTCACAAAGGCCTCGCCCTTGGTGACTTCCCAGAGCTTTTCCACCACATACTGGGGCTTGATGACATCGCCATTTTGTTTGTAGCGAAGGCAATCGCGCTTGCGCCACTCTTCAATCTGGGCCCACCAGGGTGCAATTGTTTTGCGATCGGGGCCATGGCCCGCGGCAATGGCCTCTTTGATTTGCGCAATCATCTCGCGCATCACTTCACCCACATCACCCACAATCGGCACATCCACCTTCACCCGCTTGGATATGGAAGAAGGATCAATATCGACATGGATGATCTTGCGTGGATTTTGTGCGAAGTGCTTGGGATTGCCGATCACGCGATCATCAAATCGAGCGCCGATGCCCACCAGCACATCACAGTGCTGCATGGCCATGTTGCACTCATAGGTGCCGTGCATGCCCGGCATGCCGAGAAACTTCGGGTTCGTGGCGGGATAGGCGCCCAAGCCCATCAGCGTGTTGGTGCAGGGATAGCCAAGTAAATCCACCAGTTCACGGAGTTCCTTCGAGGCGTTGCCGAGAATAATTCCGCCGCCGGTGTAAATCATCGGCCGCTCGGCCGACAAAATTAACTGAACCGCCTTTTTGATCTGGCCGGAATGGCCCTTCACCACGGGGTTATAAGACCGCATGGTGACTTCTTTGGGATAGTCGAACTTACAACGATTGCGGGTAATGTCCTTCGGGATGTCGACGAGCACTGGGCCGGGCCGGCCCGTGCGGGCGAGGTGAAAGGCCTTTTTGATCGTGACGGCCAGATCTTTCACATCCTTGACAAGAAAATTATGTTTCACGCACGGCCGCGTGATGCCCACGGTATCGCACTCCTGGAATGCATCCAGGCCAATCGCATGGGTCGGCACCTGGCCGGAGAGGATCACCATGGGAATGGAATCCATAAAGGCCGTGGCAATTCCGGTAACCGCATTGGTGACCCCGGGTCCACTGGTAACGAGGGCAACGCCGACACTCTCGGTCGCGCGGGCATAGGCATCCGCAGCATGAACGGCCGCCTGCTCATGGCGCACCAGGATGTGCTTGAATTTGTCTTGCTTGTAAATTTCGTCGTAGATGTAGAGGACGGCCCCGCCGGGGTATCCGAAGATGTGATCCACCTGCTCTTCATGCAGGCAGCGCACGACGATTTCTGCGCCGGTAATTTCCATAGGTTGTTGGTCCTATCAAGATCCAGTGATCCTTACCCGCCGGCACCACCCGCGCTCCGTGTGGAGTCGGCGATGCAGGCCTTGAGCAAGGGCTTTGAGTTGACGGATCGCCGTTGCCGACTCTTGTGGAGCCGGTACCGGCAAGGTCAAGCCCGCTAATTTAACATACCCACTATGGACACCAAGGCCCTGGAGGGCTTTCTCGCAGCGGTGGAGCGCCGTGCGTTTCGCATCGCAATGCTCGGCGTTCGCAATGAAGATGTCGCCCTGGATCTGGTGCAGGAGGCCATGATGCGGCTGGCGGAGAAGTACGCGAACCGAAGCCCCGAAGAGTGGCCGATGCTGTTTCAGCGGATCCTTCAAAACGCCATCCTGGACCACCACCGGCGGCAGAAGGTCCGCCGGGCCTGGGTCTCGCTCTTTGGCGACCTGCGGCCCAAGGGAGATGACGACGCCGATTCGGGGTCCGAACCCGATGAGGCCGACCTCATGCCCGATGAGCAGGCCGACGGCCCCGAGCAGAGCCTGGCCCGGAAAAAGCTTCGGCAGCACTTGGAAACCGCCATTGCCGCCCTGCCCATTCGTCAACAGCAGGCCTTCTTGCTGCGTTATTGGGAGGGACTGGACATCGCGCAGACCGCCCAGGCGATGGGCTGCTCCGAAGGCAGTGTAAAAACCCACTGCTTTCGGGCCGTCAAGGCCCTGGGCGAATCGGTCGCGTTTTTAAAGCCAGAGTTGAAAGATTAATCACCATGAGCCAACTGATTTACCGAATTCGGCAGGCACTTCGACAGGGCGACCAGGACCTCTCGCCCAAGGTCGTCCATGCCCTGGCGCGGGCCCGACATGCGGCGGTGCACCGGGCCGAGTCGCGTCGCGCCCATGGGCCGCTACCGCTGAGCTCCAGCCCCCGATTCGCGCCACGCCAGGTCTGGGGCATGGGTGCGGCAGCCGCCAGCATCCTGGCCGTAGTGATTGGCCTTGGCCTGGCAGAAGAGCAGTCGGTTGAGCAAAATATCGGCCGGATTGCTGCAATCGATGAGCGGGTCATGCTGGACCGCCTGCCTGTTCAGGCCTACCTGGATATTGGTTTTCTTGCCTTTCAAGAAGAAACGTTGAGCGAATCCGCCTCGGGCATTACGGTGGCCTCGCTGAGCCACCAGGCCGGCGCGGCCATTCGCCGATTTTGGACACCGGATGCATTGTTTCGTGGCCAATCCACACAGGGCCTGGCCTGGAGCAAGCTCACCTCTTCGCAGCGCGAGGCCCTCGCCCCCTTAGAGTCCAATTGGCCCGAAATGGAAGAGCATCGCCGCCGCAAGTGGGTCAAGATCGCCGATCGTTTCCATCAGTTAAGTGCCGAACAGCAAGCCACCGCCCAGGAGCGCATGCTGGAGTGGGCCTCGCTGCCCGCCTCAGATCGCCGGCAGGCCCGTGCGGCATTCGGGGGCGTTACGGAAGTGATCGCTGAAGATGTCCGCGTCATGAAGTGGAACGAGTATCAAAAGCTTAGCCCGCAAGAAAAGCAGCGCTTAATCGAACTCGCGCAGCAAAAAGTTGCCCAGGCCGGGGCGCCCACTGATGCCACAGGCTCGGCCGCCGCGCCCCCAGAAACCGCGCGCTCCGCTCTTGCCCCTCGGCCCGCCAAGCCGCTTTCTCAGTAAGGCTTGGACATTCCCGCATCAGCCTCCGTCTGGAGGCGATTCATGGCCATGGTCTATGAGGCCTTGTTGCTATTTGGGCCGCTGCTGGTTCTGGTCTTTGTGTATTCCTTTATTGTTGATTTCAGTGACCGCGCCGACCCTGGACTGACCAGCATCAAACGTATTGGCCTGCAGCTCATCATCACGGCAGCGCTGCTGCTGTACTTTGCCTGGAGCTGGGCCAATGGCCGCTGCACACTTCCCATGCAGACACTCGGACTTAAGTTGATCACCGCAGCCGGTGACCATCTCAGCATCCGCACAGCCGTGATGCGCGCCTTGCTGGCCATTCCCAGTGTGCTGTTTGGGGTTGGTTTTCTCTGGGCGATTTTTGATCGCGACTCACAGACGCTGCATGATCGGCTCGCGGGAACGCGGCTTATTTACGTTCCCATCAACAAAGTCATCTGAAGGCTCGGGGCTTCGCCTCGAGTCACCGATTAATGCACGACCCGATCAAACGAGAGTTCGCCGTCTTTGAAGTCGACCGGAATCACGTCCTTTGGGCCAAATTTTCCTTCAAGGATTAAGCGCGCGATCGGATTTTCAAGACGCTGCTGAATGGCACGCTTAAGCGGCCGCGCACCAAAGAGTGGATCAAAACCCACCTTGGCAATTTCATCAAGTGCAGCATCTGAGACCTCCAGTCGCATCTCGCGCTCAGCCACCCGGCCCTCGAGATAACGCAGCTGAATTTTTGCGATATCCCGGATATGCCGCGCATCGAGCGCATGAAAGACCACGATCTCATCAATCCGGTTGATGAACTCCGGCCGGAAATGCACTTTCACTTCCGCCATCACCGCATCTTTGATCTCCGCAGCAGCAGACCCCGCCATGCGTTGAATTTCGTGCGAACCCAGGTTGGATGTCATCACCACCACCGTATTGCGAAAATCAACCGTCCGGCCCTGACCATCTGTGAGCCGGCCGTCATCCAGGACCTGCAATAAGACATTGAAAACATCTGGGTGGGCCTTTTCCACTTCATCAAGAAGAATCACGCTGTAAGGCTTGCGTCGCACCGCCTCAGTCAGGGTGCCGCCTTCTTCATAGCCCACATAGCCCGGAGGTGCGCCGATTAAGCGTGATACGGAGTGCTTTTCCATGAACTCGCTCATATCAATGCGCACCATCTGCTCTTCAGAATCAAACAGAAACTGGGCCAGGGCCTTACAGAGCTCGGTCTTGCCGACTCCAGTGGGACCAAGAAACAGAAATGAGCCATAGGGCCGATTGGGATCCGACAGCCCCGCCCGGGAGCGTCGAATGGCATCGGCCACCAAGGAAACCGCCTCCTCTTGGCCGACCACGCGTTGATGCAGCTGGCCCTCCATGGCGAGCAATTTCTCGCGCTCGCCCGTCATCATCTTGGATACCGGGATTCCGGTCGCACGCGAGACGACCTCGGCGATCTCTTCAGCGCCGACCTGCGTGCGCAGCAGCCGTGGCCGCACGGCCTGGCCCGCAGCCCGGGCATCAGCGGCCTTAAGCCGCGCCTCAAGCTCGGGCAATTTGCCGTATTGCAATTCAGAAACCTTCTGCCAGTCGCCTTTGCGTGTAAACGCCTCGATCTCATGACGAATCTGATCAATCTCCTCTTTGATCGACTGGGCGCCCTGCACGGCTGCCTTTTCGGCCTTCCAGACTTCTTCTAGATCCGCAAGCTCACGCTCTAAGCGCGCGATCTCCTGCTCGATCAGATCGAAACGTCGTTTAGAGGCCTCATCCTTTTCTTTGCGAACGGCTTCACGCTCAATCTTGAGCTGAATCAGACGCCGATCCAGCTTATCCATCGACTCTGGCTTGGAATCAATTTCCATCTTGATTCGAGAGGCTGCCTCATCAATTAAATCGATCGCCTTGTCCGGCAAAAAGCGATCCGTGATGTAACGATGCGACAGCTCTGCGGCCGCGACAATGGCCGGATCCGTAATGTCGACGCCGTGGTGAAGCTCGTAGCGCTCTTGCAGGCCCCGCAGGATCGCAATCGTGGCCTCCACGCTCGGCTCATCCACCAGCACCTTTTGAAACCGTCGCTCAAGGGCGGCATCTTTCTCGATGTACTTGCGATACTCATCCAGCGTGGTGGCACCAATGCAATGCAGCTCGCCACGGGATAACGCAGGCTTGAGCATATTGCCGGCATCCATCGCACCCTCGGCCTTGCCGGCGCCCACCATGGTGTGAATCTCATCGATGAACACAATCGGGTGTCCACCAGGATGGCTCTCGGCCATCTGAGCGATGTCTTTGAGCACCGCTTTCAGCCGCTCTTCAAACTCACCGCGATACTTTGCACCTGCAAGCAGTGCAGCCATATCCAGGGTGAGCACGGATTTTCCTTTTAGGCCTTCAGGCACTTCGCCATTGACAATACGTTGGGCCAGGCCCTCGACAATTGCGGTTTTGCCCACGCCCGGCTCACCAATCAGCACAGGATTGTTTTTGGTACGCCGCTGCAGGATCTGAATGCAGCGACGAATTTCATCATCCCGGCCAATGACAGGATCAAGTTTTCCTCGTGCGGCCCGCTCTGTCAGATCGATACAGTATTTTTTCAAAGACTCCCGCTGGCTTTCAGCCTCAGCAGAGTTGACCGACTGGCCACCACGGACTGCCTGGATTGCGAGTTCAAGATTTTTTCTTGTGAGGCCGCTGTCGCGCAGCAGCCTGCCGGCAATGCCTTTGTCATCTGCAAGCGGCAACAAAAAAAGTTCGCTGGCGATGAACTGATCGCCCCGGCTTTGGGCCTCGCGGTCCGTCAAATTGAAAAGCTTTACAAGCTCTGACCCGACGGTGACCTGGCCCTCGGGCTTGGAGACCTTGGGCAGCCCCTCAAGCCCGGCATTTACTGACGGGCTGAGTTTCTGAAGGTTTGCGCCGGCACGCGCTAATAGGGATCGCGTTGCGCCCTCCTCTTGGCCCAATAAGGCGGCCAAGACATGCAGGGGCTCAAGCGTGGGACTGTCATAGCCCACAGCAAGGCTCTGGGCATCGGCTAGGGCCTGCTGAAAGGCCGTGGTGAGTTTGTCGGTTCTCATGGTCAGATTTCATCCAATTCTGGTGTGGCTGCTGCCACGTCTGACAAGGAGTTGGGGGCGCTGCCCGCGGAATTCAAGTCATCCGGCCTTAAAGGGGCTGCGGGCCTCGAGCTCATCCACATAGGCCTCGACCCCGCGCGACTCACGTTGCAGAAATCTCGCAACGGCATCACCGAAGGCAGGCTCACTGAGCCAATGGCCTGAAAACGTCCTGACCGGAGTAAAGCCACGGGCCAGCTTGTGTTCGCCCTGCGCGCCACCCTCAAACCGCTGCATGCCCTGCGCAATGGCCCATTGAATCGGCGCGTAATACGCCACCTCAAAATGCAGACAGTCCACCCGCTCAATGGCCCCCCAATAACGGCCATACAGAACCCCCGCATCGCGAATGAAAAATGATGCAGCAATCGGCCGATCATTGCGTTCGGCAATGCACAGCACCACCGACTCGGGCAGCACATCCAAGAGATGCTCAAAAAATGTCATCGAGAGATAGGGGGTCGAATGATGCTCGCGATACGTCTGGTCATAGCAGCGATAGAAAAACGCGAGCTCTTCGACCGCCAGATCGGCCCCTTCAACCATGCGTGTCTGGACCCCTTGCTGCTGCACTTTGCGACGCTCGGCCCGAATCTTTTTTCGCTTCGGCTGCGCCAATGCAGCCAAGTAATCTTCAAAACTGGCGTAGCCCGGGTTATGCCAATGAAACTGCACGCCTTCACGAATCAGCCAGCCCTCTTCCTGCAACGCCTGAAGATCTTCGGCCGACGCAAAAAGCACATGTGCAGATGACAGGCCCATGGATTGTGCATGGCTGCGAATTGCAGCAAGCAGCTGCCGCCGCAGTGCTGGCTGGCCCGGGCCGGCCAATAAACGTGATCCCACAATCGGCGAAAACGGACTGGCCACAAGAAGCTTGGGGTAGTAATTCAGTCCCGCTCGGCTGTAGGCATCGGCCCATGCCCAATCAAAAACATACTCACCATAGGAGTGGCCCTTCAGATAGGCGGGGGCCGCGGCCACGATGCGGCCGTCTGAGTCCAGGGCCGTTAAGGGCAGCGGCTGCCAGCCAGTCTTCGCGTTCGTGCACCCGGTGTGCTCCAGGGCGCTCAGAAACTCCCAGCGCAGAAATGGCGTCGGCTGCGGCTGGGCCGCAAGAAGCCCATTCCATTGGAGCAGGTCAACTTCATTAAAACTTCCGCTTAGCCGCAGCTCAAGATCCACTGATCATTACCAGCGCTTGAGTGCTTCCTCATCGGCGTCTCGGGCTGAGACCCAGCGGCTTCCTGCATCGAGCTCTTCTTTTTTCCAGAAAGGCGCCCGGGACTTTAAGAAGTCCATCACAAAGGCGCAGGCCGCAAGGGCCGCCTCCCGATGGGCACTGGCCGCCCCCACCCAGACAATCTCATCAGCTGGCCGCAGAGGGCCGATGCGATGAATCACTGAGACCGCATACAGCGGCCAGCGCTGCCGCGCGTCGTCGATGATTTCGGCAATCGCTGACTCCGTCATGCCCGGGTAGTGCTCGAGATTGAGTACTTTGACTGCATCGCCCTCGTTTAAGTCGCGCACTGTGCCAATAAAACTCGCGACAGCACCCACACGGCGATCCGGCTGTCCATCCGCACCGGCCCGCAGCAGCCGCGTCTGCAGGCCGACATCAAAGGCCTCTTGCTGAATTTGAATGCTGATGCGGCAGTCGGATTCGGCAGTCATGACGCCTTAGCCCCCGGTGACCGGCGGAAAAAATGCAACCTCATCACCCTCTGAGATTCGGTCGTTCTCGCCTGCCATACGCTGATTGATCGCGCCCCGCACGGCACGCTTTTGATCCAAGGCCTCCGCCCAGGCCGGGCCGCGCAGCTGCAGATGACCGCGCAGCGCTGCAAGCGATTGTGTCTGCTCTGGCAGATCGATCCACTCGTCTTCAACGCCGGTCTGCTCCCGCAGTGATGCAAAAAGACGAAGACGAATCCTCATGGTCACGCAATCCCAGAAAAAATGATCGGTTTAATCGAAGAGCTCAGTGTAGGGAATAAACCGAACGCTTTCACCCGCCCGCACCGGGGTTGAGGCCGGTATTTCCACCAAGCCCGCAGACTCGGTCACCGATGACAGCACCGATGAATTCTGCCGCGGATGGATGTGGGCAGCGCCCTGCGCATCCAGCCAGCCCCGCAGATATTCAAGGCGACTATCGGGTTGGGGCCAATCAAAAGCCGCCGGCCGCCTTGATCCGATCGGTGGACTCACCCGAGCGCCCGCCAAAGTCAGCAGGGCCGGTCGAATCAATAAGCAAAAGGTGACCCATGCAGCAACAGGGTTTCCGGGCATGCCCATGAAGACCGCCTCGCCCACCCGGCCAAATGCAAATGGTTTGCCGGGCTTGATGGCAACCTTCCACAGATCAAGTGTTCCCAATGCCGAGATCGCCGACTTGATGTGGTCCTCTTCACCGACCGAGACGCCGCCACAGGTTAATAAGGCATCACACTGGCTTGCGGCCTGCTGTAAACGATCGCGTGTCACCGCGTACTGGTCAGGCAGGCAGCCCATATCGATTGGCGTGCAGCCGGCCCCCTGCACCAAGGCCAGAATCATCCTGCGATTGCTGTCGTAAATTTGGCCAAACGACAGGGGCTCGCCGGGCTGACGCAACTCATCACCCGATGAAAATACCGCCACCCGCAGCCTGCGCACAACTGACACCCGGGCCAGACCGACCGATGCGCACAGGCCGATATCAGCCGCCGATAGGCGTCGGCCGCTCTGCAGAATCACTTGACCACAATGCAGATCACCGGCCTTGGGCCGAATGTTCTGTCCAGGCGCTACTGGCTGCAGTAGCCGGATACTGTGCTCGTCCTCGGCGGCGGTCTGCTCCTGCATCACCACCGCATTTGCACCTGATGGAATGGCTGCGCCAGTAAAAATTCGGGCCACTGTACCGGGTGCCAATGGGCTTCCCGGATGGCCAGCCGCAATGCGCTGCGAGACCGGCAGAGGGCCCATCGCATTATTCATCTCCACCGCAACACCCGCATAGCCATCCATCTGGCTGTTGTCATAGGCGGGCACATCAATGGGCGAAGTGATATCGGCGGCCAACACCCGGCCTGCGCAATCCGCGACCGGCAGGGACTCTGTCTCTCGCACGGGCGCTACTGACTTGAGCAGCAATTCGAGGGCGTCATGGAGAGATTTCACTGTGCAGACCTGATGGCGTTGGCCGGACCCTGAACAGTCAGCGCTTAACGCAGCGCCCGCTGCGCGATGATGCGCTTAAGGTTCTCGACATCAGCACCGATGTTCTCCACCCGCTGCGGTAACGATTCCAGATGCTCCAGCCCCTTCGGCCGCGGTGCCGGCTGGCCCAGGGCCTCTAGGATTGTCTCCTCAAATTTGGTTGGCAGCGCGGTCTCTAAGCAAATCATGGGCACACCCGGCTCCAGATACTGGCGGCCGACAAACACCCCATCCGCAGTATGCGGGTCAATCAGCCGTTGATAGCGCGACGCCAGATCACGAATCGTCTGCAGCCGATTTTCGTGGGTGCTTTTTCCGGAGACCATCTGGCTTGCCTTGACCCGCTCCCATGCCTGGGGCTGAGATGCCTTCAGATCAAACTGGCCGGACTGCGAAAGTTCGCGCCAAAGCGCGGCAGTTGCAGCGCCATCATGGCCAGTCATGGCAAAAATGAAACGCTCAAAGTTTGATGCCTTGGAGATATCCATGGAAGGACTCGATGTCTGATAAGTCTCTTTGGATCCCCGCACCCGATACACACCCGTGCGAAAAAATTCATCCAGCACATCATTTTCATTGGTCGCCACAATCAGCCTGCGAATCGGCAGTCCCATGGACTTGGCGATAAAGCCCGAAAACACATTGCCGAAATTTCCAGAAGGCACGCTAAACGACACCGGATCACCGATACGCAATCCATAGGCCTTCACGGCGCCGAGATAGCCCTTAAAGTAATACACCACCTGGGACATGATGCGCGCCCAGTTAATGGAATTCACAGTACCAATGCGCCACTTGGCCTTGAACTCCAGATCGGCCGAGACTGCTTTGACCATGTCTTGGCAGTCATCGAACACGCCTTCAACGGCCAGGTTATGAATGTTGGCTTCTTGTAGCGAATACATCTGGGCCCGCTGAAATGCGCTCATGCGGCCCTGAGGCGAAAGCATAAAGACCGACACCGCGTGCTTATCCCGCATGGCGTACTCGGCGGCGCTGCCCGTATCGCCCGAGGTGGCGCCCAGAATATTCAGGGTCTCCCCACGTCGGGTCAACACATACTCAAACAACTGGCCCAGCATCTGCATGGCCATGTCTTTGAAGGCCAAAGTCGGCCCATTGGAGAGCTCCAGTATCGCCAGCGGTGCGCCCTGCTCCTGCCCAAGCAATGTCAGCGGCGCGATCTGGGCGCTGCCGAATTTCTGCTCCGTGTAGGCCTGCAGACACAGACGCTGAATCACTGCTGGATCGATGTCATCCGCAAATCGAGAAATGATTTCCGTTGCGAGCCCCGAATAAGCGAGCACGGAAAACTGCAGTAACTCCTCGCGACTGATCTGCGGCAGCGATGCCGGCATGGCCAGGCCACCGTCTTGGGCCAGCCCTTCGAGCAAAATGTCTTGAAACCGGCCCATCCGGGCGGCGGGGCCTGTGGAGCGGGTGGAAACGTAGTTCAGACAAACGCCTCCATGCGCAACATCACCGCCTGTGCCAATACCGTGGGCAGCTTCTCGATACGGGCAATCGCAGCCCGCATATCCTGCTCCACACACTGGTGCGTGATGAGTACCACATCGGTCTCGGCCATGCCCTCATCGGGCTCACGCTGGAAAAATGTATCAATCGAGATCTGGCCATCGGCCAGCACACGGGTGATATCGGCGAGCACCCCCGGCTGATCCTTGACCCTGAGCCGCAGGTAATAGCACGACCGCACCTGCGCAATCGGCACAACAGCAAGTGCCGCCATCTGATCGGGCTGAAATGCCAGATACGGCACGCGACTGGCGGGGTCGGCCGTGAGCATGCGTGCCACATCCACCAAATCAGCAATCACAGCGCTCGCCGTGGGTTCCGCACCCGCCCCCTTGCCGTAATACATGGTGTGGCCGACTGCATCGCCCTTGACCCAGACGGCATTCATTGCGCCTTCCACATTCGCAATCAGCTTTTTCGATGAAATCAGTGTTGGGTGTACCCGCAGCTCAAACCCTTCTGCATGACGCTTGGTGATGCCCAGCAGTTTGATGCGATAGCCGAGCTGCTCAGCATAGGCGATGTCTCTCGCCTGCAGGCTACTGATGCCCTCGATGTGGGCCCGATCAAACTGCATCGGAACGCCAAACGCAATGGCCGACATGATCGTGGCCTTATGCGCCGCATCCACACCTTCCACATCAAAGGTGGGGTCGGCCTCGGCATAGCCGAGCCGTTGAGCTTCTTTCAGCACAGCATCAAAAGGCAGGCCCTTATCACGCATCTCCGAGAGAATGAAATTGGTCGTGCCATTGATAATTCCAGCAATCCACTCGATGCGGTTTGCGGTCAGGCCCTCGCGCAGGGCCTTAATAATCGGGATGCCACCTGCTACGGCCGCCTCAAAGGCCACCATCACGCCCCGCTGCCGGGCGGCTGCAAAAATCTCGTTGCCATGCGTGGCCAGCAGGGCCTTATTCGCTGTGACCACATGCTTGCCATTGCGGATCGCTTCCAACACAAAGTCCTTGGCAAAACCGTAGCCGCCAATGAGCTCGATCACCACGTCAATCTCGGGATCGCGTGCCAGTGCCATGGCATCGTTGAGCACCCGGGCCTTGCCCGAGGTCAGTGCCTTGGCTTTTTCCTGATCAAGGTCGGCAACAGCAGTGATCTCGATCGGCCGGCCCGCCCGACGCTGGATCTCATCGGAATTGCGGTTCAGAACAGTCCAGGTGCCGCCGCCAACAGTGCCTAAGCCTGCGAGCCCAACCCGCAAAGCGCCTACACTCATGCCGCTTCTCCGTGGGCGGACGCTGACGGCTTCACCAAGCCATCTTTGCGGAACATTTCTTTGATGCCACGCACGGCCTGACGAGTACGTTGTTCGTTTTCAATCATTGCAAAACGAACATGGCCATCGCCGTACTCACCAAAGCCGACACCTGGTGATACCGCCACCTTGGCCTCGGCAAGCAATTTTTTAGCAAACTCCAACGATCCCATGTGCTTATAGGGCTCGGGAATCTCTGCCCAGACATACATCGAGGCCCGCGGAACCTCCACCATCCAGCCCGCCTCATGCAGGCCCTTACACAGCACATCCCGCCGGTGTTGATAATTCAGCCGCACTTCCTCGACGCAATCCTGTGGACCTTCCAGTGCGATGACCGAAGCCACCTGAATGGGCGTGAAGGTGCCGTAGTCGTGGTAACTCTTGATGCGGGCCAAGGCGGCAACCAGCTCCCGATTGCCAACCATAAACCCGACACGCCAGCCGGCCATGTTGTAGCTTTTACTCATCGTGAAAAATTCCA
>CAYTRY010000013.1:0-41340 GCA_964440375.1 uncultured Bordetella sp.
CCGGCAATTCCCATTGGGCCGGTTAAAAACACCAGCACTGCCCGTGAAAAACTCTGCAGCTGAATTACAAGCAGCGTGAAAATAATAAAGAGCATGATCGGCATCCCGGCAGCAATCGAGAGCTGACCCTTTGAGCTCTCCTCTACCGCCCCACCCACCTCAATTCGAACCCCTGCCGGCAGTTTCGAATTCATCGGCTCGAAAGCCTTCAGCAACGCCGATGTCATGGTTGCGCCCTGCACGCCATCGATGACATCGGCCTGCACGGTCACTGCATACTCGCGGCCTTCGCGCCAGATGATGCCGGGTTCCCAGACAGGCCTCACCGTTGCGACCTGATGTAATGGCACCGCCAATCCGGACGCCGAAGGAATCAGAGTCTCAGAAATCTGTGCAGTCTGCAGGCGTTCATTCTGTGGCAGTCGCAACACAATCGGCAAAAGCCGATCGGCCTCGCGATACTGGCCTACGGGCACGCCGCTGAATTGCGCCGCCAGTACCTGCGCCACCGACTGGGCTGACACACGGAACTGCTGCGCGCGGGCTGGATCAACATCGACACGGACCACGGCAATCTGCTCATTCCAGTTATCGTTAACGCCCAATAGCCGCGCATCCTGTCGCATAGTGGCCTTTAAGTCTTCAGCCACCGCTTTAATGATTTGGGGCTCAGGCCCCACCACTCGAAACTGCACCGGATACGGAACTGGCGGCCCATTGGGCAAAAGCCGCACGCGGATTCTGGCCTCGGGAAAGGCCTGCGGCAGCTCACGACTCAGAAACCCGATCAGCCGTTTACGATCCTCTGCTGTCTTTGCCACCACAACCGCCTGCGAGACATTGCTGCGGGGAAGAATCTGATCCAAAGGCAAAAAGAATCGGGGCGCGCCAGTTCCCACCCAGAACGTCACCGAAGCGACACCCGGGGCCTCCAGCATTCGGCGTTCGAGTCGCTTTGCGTATTCCTCTGATGCGGTGACGCTTGCACCCTCCGGCAGCCAGACATCGACCATGATTTCTGGCCTGGAGGAATCCGGAAAGAATTGCTGCTGCACACGTGACATGCCAAAGGTGCCCAACAACAGCACCACGATGGTGATGGCAATCGTCGTCTTACGGTAATCGACACACCAGGCCACGACGGACCTCAGATATCGATAAAAGGGCGTATCGAAATGCTCCTGCGGTACGGTGGCATTGGTCTTCGGAGCCCGCAGCATCCGATAGCCCAGATAGGGCACAAAAATCACCGATACAAACCACGAAACGATTAAGGCTGCAGCCGTCACTGCAAAAATCGCGAAGGTGTATTCCCCCACGGCAGATTTGGCAATTCCAATGGGAAGAAAACCGGCCGCCGTGATCAGCGTGCCGGTCAACATTGGCATCGCAGTTAAGGAGTAGGCCGCGGTCACCGCTGAGATGCGGTCTTCGCCCTCTTCAAGCTTTCTCACCATCATCTCCACCACGATGATGGCGTCATCCACTAAAAGCCCCAGCGCGATGATCAGCGAGCCGAGCGAGATCTTATGTAAGCCCACACCCCAGAGCTTCATAATCAAAAATGTCACGGCAAGCACCAGCGGAATACTGATGGCCACGACGAGCCCAGGTCGCGGATCGATTCGCCACGGATGCCGATGCAGGCCGAGGGCCAGAAGGCTTACACCGAGCACAATCACAATGGCCTCGGTCAGTGTTTTTACAAACTCATTCACCGAGCGGGCCACCACCTGCGGCTGATCCTGAACCTGAGACAAACTGACACCTGCAGGCAATTCATTCTGAATCTGTGCGAGTCGGGTCTTCAGCCGCTCACCCAAGGCAACGATGTCACCGCCCCGGCGCATTGAGACTCCAAGTGCGACCACTTCCTGGCCCTGAAAGCGAACCTTTGTCTGTGGCGGGTCCAGCGTCTGGCGGCGAATCTCGGCAATGTCGCCAAGCCGTATGAGCTGACCACCCGATCGCAGTGGCATCTCGCGCAAGGCCTCCAGCGAGCCCACCGCCCCTTCTACACGCAGGGTGAGATCGCGCTGATCGGTCGACAGCGTACCGCCCGATTCAATCGCGTTTTGTGCGCCAATCTGATTGGCGACCTGGGCAACGGTGAGCTGATATTGCGCAAGCCGGCGCCGCGACAATTCGATATAGACCCGCTCTTCCTGGAGTCCATAGATCTCAACTTTTCCGACATCCTCGGTCCGTAATAATTCTTGCCTGACCTGATTAGCAAAATCTCGGACATCCCGGGCTGCATATCCGGGGGCGGACATCGCATAGATGACACCAAAGGTATCGCCAAATTCATCATTAAAAAATGGGCCTTGCACGCCCGCTGGCAGACTGGCCCGGGCATCACCGATCTTTTTTCTAACCGTGTACCAGATCTGGCTAACCTCAGAAGGTGGCGAGGTGTCTTTGAGTTGAAAAATAATCAGCGATTCGCCGGGCCGGGAATAACTGCGAATCTTGTCAGCGTAAGGCACTTCTTGAAACGTACGCTCCAGCCGATCGGTAACCTGCTCAGAGACCTGCATCGCGGTCGCACCCGGCCAGGCCGCACGAATGACCATCGCACGAAATGTAAACGGTGGATCCTCATCCTGTCCCAGCTGAAAATAAGCGCCAATGCCCATCAAAAGCAGCACGACCATCAGATAGCGAACCAACGCTGGGTGCTCGATCGCCCAACGCGATAAATTAAAGTGCTCGCGAAACATGCAGCTGCTGGCTTTTAGGAATTAAGGATTAAAAATCCGAACGGACTCACCATCGGCAAGCAGGTGCGTGCCAGCCGCAACAATACGATCGCCGCGACTCAGGCCTTGCCGGACTTCCGCTGACTGCTCCGAGACCTGCCCGAGGCTTACATCAACACGCGAGAGCCGAAGACTGCCATCGGCCTGATTGACAATCTTATAGACCGCTTTGCCATCGATCAGCGATGACAACGGGATAGATATCCCCGCAGGCCGTGCGCCAGAAGATCGCGCCTGCTTTACGCCCGACACCTTTAACATCACCGCAACCTGCCGGGGCTGTACGGCCGATCCCGAGCGAATCAATACTGACTGGACCACACCGGGCTCAATGGCACGCAGCGTGATAAAACCAAGCTGATCTGCGGTTGACTCAAAACGGGCCCTGGCGACCTGTAGCTGGGCCCGACGCCGATCGAGCTCTGCCTTTGAAATAAATCCCTTGGCATGTAAATCCGCATAGCGACGGAAATCGCTTTCAGCAAACTCCAGCTCTGCCTGGGCGGCATCAAACTGAACTTTTGCAGAGGACTCGCTTAAGGCCAGATCCCGCGGATCCAGCCGGGCCAGCGCCTGCCCTGATCGGACTTCATCTCCCACCGCCACCATCACCGACATAACCCGGCCGCCCGCATCAAAGGCCAGCGCAGCAGGATCACGAGCGATCGCAGAGGGCATGGTGACCGCATCTGCCGAAGGATCGGATTCAACGGACTGGCCGACTGTGAAGACTTTCACAGTCCGTGGAGCAGGCGCGGATTCAGGCGGCTTGCCACAGCCCGCCACCACGAAAACAACTCCAGCAATCAACAGTGACACTCGCAACATGGGGATTTCCAAAATAGCTGGCACGAAAGGCGAGAGCATACCTTGCTCGGTTACCACCGCTCCACTTGGCGCTGATCAATCGAAATGCCCTTTTCTGCTAGGAAAATGCGTACACGGCGTGGATGCATTCCTGGATTGAGATCGTGAAGAATCATTGCAAGTTCTCCTTTATGCGGAATTAATCTTTAAGTGCCTGAATCACTCGCCTGGCCACAAGCTCGGCGAGCTTGGCAATCGGTACCAGCGCGCCAGGAACCCGGCCGCTACGTAACGTGGCCGCCCCATGGACGGCACTCCAAGCAAATAGCGCAGCTTGCTCATTGGGTTGGGCACTGATTACGCCCTGTTGATAGAGCCCCATAAGTGCGGCGGGTAGATATTCGTAACTATCGGGCTCTTTATCGGGGTGGGCCGTGCTTCGATAAACCTCAGCCTGGGCACCAAACATCAGACGCCATAAGGCGGGCTCATCATCGGCGAATTGAAGATAGGCCTGCGCTAGACGAAATAGTCTTTGGCGGGCCTCCTTGGGGCTCGAAGGCGAGACAGAGAGATCAAATGCATCCTCAAAGCGCCTTCGTAAGCGGCCAAATCCAATCCTTGCAACCTCAAACAGAAGATCATCCCGACTGCCAAAGTGGCGGTAAGCGGCAGCAGCGGTTACACCCAGGCCAGCAGCCAGCTGGCGAAGCGATAGACCCTCGATGTCAGGAGCACGAAGTGCCGCATCAATTAAACCCTGACGCAGATTTCCATGATGAAAGGTCCGCAAAGGAAGAACTTGTGCGCTGGAGGTCATTGATTTAACGGTTGTGTCTCATAGCGGTACAAAAGTTATCACTGTTTACTTTTGGTGACAAGATTGGCAGAATTTGTGCCATGAACCGTCGCCTGTTCCTGAGGAGCACCCTTAGCCTTACTGCCAGCGCAGCGGGATTGGCATTCACGGGCACAGCAGGACGTTCACTCGCATTGCCCGCCCAGAGTCATCGGATCCTGGACCTCGAACTATTTGATGTCGAGCGGCAAAGGCCTGTGCCCGCAAGGCTTTATCTGCCTGGGCGCGCTAGCCCATCGGAACCGGCGCCGTTGGTCGTGTTCTCCCACGGTTTAGGCGGCTCGCGCAGGGGGTACAGCTATCTGGGAAGCCACTGGGCTGACGCAGGGATTGCAAGTCTGCATCCCCAGCATGTGGGCAGCGACAATGCGCTCTGGCGCGGCAATCCGCTGGAGATGGTGCAGCGCCTGCAGTCGGCCGCACGCGAGGCCGAGGCGCAGGCCCGGGTGCTGGATCTGCGCTTTGCTTTGGATCAGATCCTCAAGTCAGACCAGGCCCGACTGATCGATCCATCGAAAATCGCAGTAGCGGGGCACTCCTATGGTGCGAACACGGCGATGCTCATCTCCGGCGCGCAGGTCGCAACGGCAGACGGGAATCCGGTCGATCTAAGAGACAAGCGCATCCAAGCAGCCATCTTGATCTCAGCTCCGCCTTTCGTGGGCCAAGGACCGATAGAGCAAGTGCTTGAGGCTTTGCGCATTCCCACGCTGCATGTCACAAGCCTTGGAGATTCCATCAACCTACCCGGATACCGAAGTTCCGTGGAGGATCGCATCACAATCTTTAATGCCATGAATCAGTCAACCAAGACGTTGGCGGTATTCAATACCGGAGGACACAGCATCTTTACCGATCGCATCACGAGGAGTGGGCCTGAACTTAGCTCACGCATCAAAGAGGCTACGCGCGAACTCTGCACACTCTTTCTCCAGCGCTCCCTGGTCCAACGAATTCCGATGACGATAGAGGACACCCGCCAATGGCAGGCAAGGCACGAATCCTTACTGGATCGATTGGTGATGCCGCAAATGGGAAGACTAATGAATAGTTCTCGTTAGTCTTACCCTGAATGTCCATGTTATCAAGCCTACAAGACCCTATCCTGCCGATATTCATGGCGCTGCTCGTGGGGTACGGCCTGCGGCGGATCAACTTTTTTGAGGTTAGCAATGCACAAGCCATTAACCGGTTTGTGTTTTATGTTGCTATGCCGGCGTTGATATTCAGTCTTGTCAGTAAGGTACCGCTTCATCAAATTGATAGTCCGACCATCAGCGTTTACCTGCTGAGCGAGTTCGCGGTTTATGGCGGAGTTGCACTGATCTGTACAAAATACTTTAAGTGCTCTGCGGCCGAAGCGGTGCTCATCGGCATGGCCGCATCATTTGTGAACCATCTTATGTTTGTTCTTCCCATTGCTCGTAACTTATACGATTTTGACGCTGTCGAGCCTATCGCTGCGATCGTCTTTGTGGATGTGATTGTATTTTGTCTTACCGTTTTATTCATGGACCTTCTGCGCGCTCACGAGTCCCAACATCTCGGCGTCTTTAAGCCAAATCGTTTCATCCTGATGCTGGCAAAAAACCCGATAGTCATTGCTACCGCTCTCGGCGTATTCGCTGGTTTGTTTCCCAGCATCCTGCCCTCGGGTGTTCACACCTATGCACAGTTCTTGGCCGCCGCTGCCGCCCCGGCTGCCTTGTTTGCTTTGGGCGTAGTTTTAGGCGATCAACCCATGCGTCCTATCGGAGGCCCCGCATGGCTCGCGATCAGCGCAAAACTCTTGGTTCATCCCGCACTTTTCTTGGCGTTGAGCGCAATGGTAGACATGAAATCGAATTGGCAGACCATGGCATTTCTTGTGGCGGCAGGGCCCTGCGGCGCCATGCCATTTGTTATTGCCCTACAGTACAAGATCAAATCGACTGTCATTGCGAAAGCCGTTTTGGTCTCCACCACACTCTCCTTGCTGAGCCTGAGTCTGCTTACGGCTTGATCATTTCAGCCCAAATGGGATACGCGTATCAGCCCGGTTTCCCCTTGCTGTAGCGCACGAATCGATAGCGATGGCCTGCAGACGCACTGTGCTGCCATGGTCCGGCGGTCATCTGCCATTGATCCGGATCAAACTCGGGAAAAAAGGCGTCTCCTGCAACATCAAGATCAACTTCAGTAATCTCCATGGCCGCTGCCTGGGGCAGTGTAAGCGCATAGATCTCTGCTCCGCCAATGACATAAATTGATGGCGCATCGATCGAGCCCAGCGCCTCGGGCCGGTGGATCACCGAGACTTCAGATCCCTGCGCATCACCTGACCAGGTAGGACGCCATTGAGGATCACGTGTCAGCACCACCGAATGCCGATGGGGCAGCGGCCGGCCAAGCCGATCGCAGATCGACTCGAAGGTCTTGCGGCCCATGACCACCACTTGGCCGGTCGTCAATGCTTTGAAGTGCTTTAGATCCTCGGGCAGATGCCAAGGCAGTGAATTGTCCCGCCCAATAACACGCCGATGGCCAATCGCCGCTAGGAGAATCAGCGCTGCCATCAGACGGCGACTGGCGCTTTGATATGGGGATGCGACTGATAGCCAACGATCTCGAAATCCTCAAACTGATAATCAAAGATCGATGGCGGCCGACGCTTAATCGCAAGCTTCGGGAGTGGATAGGGCTCTCGGGAAAGTTGCTCGCGGGCCTGATCGAGATGATTCGAATACAGGTGGCAGTCCCCTCCTGTCCAGATGAAATCACCCGGTAATAGATCCGCCTGCTGCGCCACCATGTGGGTCAGCAGCGCGTAGCTGGCAATATTAAACGGCACACCCAGAAAAATATCAGCGCTGCGCTGATAAAGCTGGCATGACAGGCGGCCCTCTGCCACATAAAACTGGAACAAGGCATGGCAGGGTGCGAGCGCCATCTGCGGAATCTGCGCGACATTCCATGCCGAGACAATCAGCCGGCGCGAGTCGGGCGTAGTTCTTATATCCCGCATCAGCTGCGAGATCTGGTCAATCACAGCATCCGGATGATCCAGCGACGGTGCGGGCCAGGACCGCCACTGCCGGCCATAGACTGGCCCAAGATCCCCGTCTTCGCGGGCCCATTCATCCCAGATAGTAACGCCGCGCTCTTGCAATGGCCGCACATTCGATGAACCCGTCAGAAACCAGAGCAGCTCATGAATAATGGATTTGGTGTGCAGCTTCTTGGTGGTCACCAAAGGAAAACCTTCGCCAAGATCAAAACGCATCTGCCAGCCGAAAACCGAGCGGGTTCCCGTGCCGGTGCGATCGGTCTTGGGCGCGCCCTTTTCGAGCACATGACGCATTAAGTCGTGATAAGCCTTCATCGCTGTGTTTCCGTCTTAGCCCACCAACTGAACCCGAGAACGCTCCGACTGACGATCCGTCATCACCCCGATCGCGGCGGCATGTTGAAATCCCGCCTGCCGAAAAGTAGCCAAGACACGATCGGCAGACTCAGGCGCAACACAGGCCAATAAGCCGCCGCTGGTCTGCGGATCCGTAACCAGAATCCGCTGCTCAGCGCCAGCACCATCGGCAAGCTTGATGTCCGTGCCGTAACTCTCCCAGTTGCGATCCGATGCGCCGGTAAAGTGCCCCGAGGCAATCAGTTCCTTTACACCGGGCAGCACGGGCAAGGCCGAAAACGTAATCTCTGCATCAAGGCCAGAGCCGCGCGCAATTTCCAGAACGTGGCCGGCGAGCCCAAAACCCGTAATGTCGGTCAGCGCATGGACCGCCGGATCCTTACCGAGCACTGCGCCCACGGCATTGAGTTGGGTAGTCGAGGCAATCATCTCCTGATAAAGAGCTGCGGAAAGCGCCTCTTTTTTAAATGCTGCGGAATACACGCCGACACCTAGGCCTTTGCCCAGAATCAATACGTCGCCACTGCGCGCATCCCGATTGCGACGAATATGGTCCGGGTGGGCTAAGCCCAGCACCACCAGGCCATAAATCGGCTCGACCGAATCAATCGTATGGCCGCCTGCGATTGGAATCCCTGCCGCCTGACAGACCTGCTGTCCGCCGCGCAGGATTTCAGCGACGGTTTCAGGTGGCAGCACGCTCACGGGCATGCCGACCAAGGCCAGCGCGAGAATCGGCTGTGCGCCCATGGCGTAGATATCAGAAATCGCATTGGTTGCCGCAATGGCTCCAAAATCTCTGGGGTCATCCACCACTGGCATGAAAAAATCAGTCGTGGCCACCAAGGCCTGCTGATCGTTGAGCCGCCATACCGCCGCGTCATCGCTGGTCTCCGTGCCGACCAGCAGTTCTTTGGGCATCACGCCCGCCGGCATTTTGGCCAGAATCTGCGAAAGAATTGCCGGCGCAATCTTGCAGCCGCAGCCGCCCCCATGGGCAAGTGAGGTCAGTCGTGGAGCGGGTGTGGATTGGGGGGCGTTCATGAGGACTCTTTCGGTAAAAACTCTGCCAAGCGCCGCACGAGTCTAACCAATTCATCGCGCTCTTGCGCAGGCGAGGTCAAGGTCGCTGCGACTGCCAGCTGATGCGACCTCAGCTGTGTAAAAAATTCCTCCCGACTGATAAATTCGCTCAGCCGAGATGCGAGGGCCGGCACATCACCTGCAGGAAATAAACCCGGATCCTGCTTACCGAGCTGCGCCCGATGGGCAGCAATATCGGAGGCAATCACCGGCAGCCGGCAGCCCACCGCCTCTGCCACCACCAGGGCCCCACCCTCGGAGACCGAAGGCTGAATCAAGCAATGCACGTGGGTCATCCGTCGCATGGTCTGGGCGTGGGTCAACGGCCCCTCTAAAAGGATGCCCGGAAACTGCCCAGAGAGCTGCAACATCTCTTGTGCAAGCGCCCGATCCCGGTGACTGCCAACATGAATCAATCGGACGGGCACACGGCTGCCATCCCAGCGGCGGGCCCAGCCCTCTGGAAAGGCCCGATGAAACGCAAAAAATGCGGTCCGCGGATCTTTCTCTTCGCGAAGATGGGCGGCAATTAAAAATCGTACGGTTTTGCTTTGCAGTGTCACCTGCGGCGCAAATGGTTTACGAACTGGCGACGTCTGCATCAGTGTATGTACCCGATCGGCCAGTGCGGGCCAGCGCGATCGTATCTCTGCACTCGCCTCATCCTGAAGCGTGACGATTAAAGCGGCACTTTTTAAGGCGGACTCTGCCTGCAGATATTGGGTAGACCCCTGCTGTTCTGGCCTGAGGGCGCCATAAATATCGGTTCCGGTCATCACCAGCATCACGGGAATGTCCGCCCGAACAAAGGCGGCCACCTCCTGCGCGGACCGATTCGCATTCAGAACAATCGCCACAGTGCGCTGACCGGATTCGATACAGGCGTCGGCAATCGCGGTGGGCTCAAATACAGAGGCGCTCAGGCCGCCCGCACGCAACATCTGGGCATAGCGGCTCGCCGTGCGCCAGTTGCCCATGCCGGATTCGGCGCCAAACGGTGTCAGGATCCTGACATCGATGCGACGGGTCACGGATTACTCCGCGACATTCACCGCAACCTTATTAAATCCCCCATCAACAAATGTCACCTCACCGGTCACACCGGCTGCAAGATCCGATAGTAAAAAGGCAGCCACATTGCCCACATCTTGAATCGTCACGTTACGCCGCAGTGGGGCCGTCTGCTCCACGAGATCAAGAATTCGGCTAAAGCCCTTAATGCCTGCAGCAGCCAGTGTCCGCACCGGGCCGGCTGAAATGCCGTTGACGCGAATATTTTTAGGGCCAAGGTCGGCAGCCAGATAGCGCACGGCAGCCTCAAGACTCGCCTTGGCAAGGCCCATCGTGTTGTAGTTGGAGACCACCCGCTCTGCGCCGAGATACGACAGGGTCACAATGGATCCCGCACGGCCTTCCATCATCGGCAAAGCTGCCTTGGCAAGGGCAGGAAAACTATAGGCAGAGATCTCATGTGCGAGTCGAAAGCCCTCGCGCGAGAGGCCATCAAGAAATTGTCCAGCGATGGCCTCACGTGGCGCAAAAGCGATGGCGTGAACGAGCCCATCAAAATGCGGCCAGTGTTGAGAGAGTCCATCAAAACAGGCATCGATCTGGGCATCCTCAGCGACATCGAGCGGAAAGCACAGGCTGCTGCCGAATTCGGCGGCCATCTCTTTTACGCGTTGCTCGAATCGTTCATTCTGGTAAGTGAAGGCCAGCGACGCGCCCTGGGCATGGCAGGCCTGCGCGATGCCATACGCAATGGATCGGTTCGACAATAGGCCCGTAATCAGAATGCGCTTTCCTTGTAAAAACGCCATGAAAGCTCCTTTGGAGGCGATGGGGGGAGTTGCGCTGTGCCGGGATCTCAGGGTTAGCGCGCTAGGGCCAATTCTAATCGTCCGGACCGTCCGGCCTTGGCTACACTGCCAGCCATGCACGGTCTCTGTCCCACACCCCAATTGGCGATGATCCAGCCCGCCGGCATCGGCCACCGGGGCCTGGCCCGCCTGGCCATGGGCCGGGCGCTGCTGCTTGCTGCGGCGCTGCTCTTGATCAGCCCTGATTTTTCTGCCGCAGCGGCCTCAGGCCGGGCCAAGGCTGGGGTCGAATCCGGATTTGTCCACGGAATGGCCCTGGGGGCAACACCCCGCTACGGGCCCGACTTCAGGCACTTTCGTTATGTGCAGCCAGATGCACCGCGCGGCGGAGAACTGCGGCTTTCGGCGATGGGCACCTTCGATAAATTAAATCCATTCACGTTAAAAGGCATTGCGGCACGCGGTGTGATGGATTTGATGTTTGAGTCTCTGACCATCGGCAGCCTTGATGAGCCAATGAGCAGCTACGGCCTGCTGGCAAAAGATATGCAGCTGGCCGCAGACCGTATGTCGATCACATTTCGGCTGCGGCCCGAGGCCCGCTTCTCCAATGGTGACCCGGTCACCGCCGAAGATGTGAAGTTTTCGTTTGACACCCTGCGCAGCAAGGCCGCGAATCCGATCTGGCGCAACTATTGGGCCGATGTTCGGGATGCGGAAGTCATCGATACGCGAACCATTCGTTTTAATTTCTCACGAAAAAACCGCGAGCTGCACATGATTGTGGGTGCGGTGCCGGTCTTTTCAAAAAAATGGGGCCTGGTGCAGGGTGAACAGAAGCCTTTTGAGCAGTGGATACTGGAGCATCCCATTGCCAGCGGCCCGTATGTCATCGAACGGGTTGATCTGGGCAAGACCATTCGTTTTCGCCGCCAGCAGGATTACTGGGCCGATGAGGTGCCGAGTCGAAAAGGCCAATTTAATTTTGACCTGATTAGCTTTCGTTACTACAAGGATGAATTCGCTCGTATCGAGGCCTATAAAGCCGGTGAATTCGATTTTGTCCATGAGAATGCCGCAAAGAATTGGGCCCGTGGCTATATCGGACAGAAGTTCTCCAATGGCAGCCTGCTGAAAACCGAACTGCCCAACTCCAATGCCCAAGGCATGCAAGCGTTTTACTTCAACATTCGTCGGCCGCTATTTGCAGATGTTCGGGTACGCCAGGCCATTGGGCTGGCGATGGACTATGAGTGGATGAACCGGCAGCTCTTCTATAACCAATACAAACGCTCTTATTCCTACTTCACCAATACTGCAATGGCGGCCACGGGGCTGCCCTCCCCCGATGAACTGCGGCTGCTGCAGCCACTGAAGGATCGACTGAACCCCAGTGTCTTTGGCGAAGTGCCCATGCCACCGAATACCAATCCTCCGAATTCGCTGCGCGATAACTTGCGCGAGGCCCGGGCCCTGCTGGCCCAGGCCGGCTGGACTTATCGCGATGGCGCCCTGCGCGATGCGGCTGGCCGGCCTTTTGAATTCGAGGTCCTGCTGGCCAGTCGAACCTGGGAGCGCATCCTGGCGCCCTTTTCCCGCAATCTTGAAAAGCTGGGCATTCGGGCCAAGGTCCGCGTGACCGATACCTCGCTTTATAAAAAGCGGGTCGATGATTACGACTACGACATGATTGTGCACTGGTACCTGTCAAGCCAAAGCCCCGGCAATGAACTCACGTTTCGCTTTATGAGCAATGCAGCTGACGAACTGGGGGCCGATAATTTCATCGGCCTAAAAGATCCCGCAGTGGATGCCCTGATCAATCGAATCCTGGCCGTCGAGACCCGAGAGGAGCTCATCACCGCATCGCGTGCTTTAGACCGCGTACTGCGTCATGGCTACTATGCCATCGCCCATTGGCACAACAATGTGCATCGGATTTCGTATCGCAAGGGACTCGGACGGCCGCAGCAGCTGCCCGACTACTACCACTCTGAGGACTGGGTGTTGGCCGCCTGGTGGTGGGACAACAATCCGCGGGCAGCGGCCTCACCAAGTAAAGGAGCCCGATCCCCATGAGCTCGAGTCTGCTGCGTTATATCGGCAAGCGACTGCTGCTGATGGTGCCCACGCTACTGGGCATCCTGCTGATTACCTTTGCGATCATTCAATTTGTGCCGGGTGGGCCGGTCGAGCAGATGGTTCAGATGCTTAAAGGTGATCACGGCGCCTTGGGCGGCGCTTCGGCCACACTCCCCGGTGCAGCCTCGGCCGAAGTCGGACAGACCAGCAATATCTACCGCGGTAACCGCGGTGTTGATGCCGCCAAGCTTGAAGAAATCAAGGCCCTTTATGGCTTTGATAAGCCCGTGCACGAGCGCTTCATGCACATGCTGTCTGGCTTTCTGACTTTTGATCTGGGCAAGAGCTTTTTCCATAACCGCAGTGTCTGGGAGTTGATGAAAGACAAACTTCCGGTCTCCATCAGCCTGGGCATCTGGACCTTTCTGCTGACCTACCTGATTTCGATTCCACTCGGAATTGCCAAGGCGGTTCGGCATGGCTCTCGCTTTGATCTCTGGACCAGCACCGCAATACTCGTGGGTTATGCAATTCCAGGCTTTGTACTCGGTGTGGCGCTTCTGGTGCTGTTTGGTGGGGGCAGTTTTTTACAGCTCTTTCCGCTGCGTGGCCTGACCTCGGATGATTGGGACTCGTTGAGCCTGATGGGCAAAGTGCTGGATTATTTCTGGCATCTCACGCTGCCGATTATCTGCATGACCCTGGGCAGTTTTGCAGTCACCACAATGCTGACTAAAAACACAATGCTCGAAGAAATCCGCAAGCAGTATGTTCTGACGGCGCGCGCCAAGGGCCTCTCCGAGCAGACGGTGCTCTGGCGGCATGTCTTTCGCAATGCCTTAATTCCGATTGTGACCGGATTTCCGGCGGCCTTTGTTGGGGCATTTTTTACAGGGTCGCTACTCATTGAGACACTGTTTTCGCTCGATGGTCTGGGCCTGCTGTCGTATGAGTCGGTGATGAAACGGGACTATCCCGTGGTGATGGGCACGCTTTATTTTTTCTCCCTCATTGGTCTTTTCGCAAAACTACTCAATGACCTGATGTACATCTGGGTGGATCCGCGGGTCCAATTCGAGGCTAGCCGTTCATGAGCGCCACCAAGAGCCTCTCGCCCGGCCAGCGCGCCTGGCTGCGATTTAAGCGCAACCGCCGCGGCGTTTTGAGCCTCTGGATTTTCTCAGTCGCGTTTGTGATTTCCTTGTTTGCCGAGGTGATTTCGAATGACCGGCCGCTGATCGTGCTTTATCAGGGCGAGACTTATTTTCCGCTGCTGCAGAACTACCCAGAAAAAACCTTTGGCGGCGATTTTGAGACCCCCACTGATTTTCTCGACCCGTTTATCGAACGCAGCATCCGCGAGGGGTCCAATTGGGCGATCTATCCGCTGAATCGTTACTCATTTACGAGCCTGAATTATTTCGCACCCAGCCCGAATCCAGCGCCTCCTTCAGCAGTCAATTGGCTTGGAACCGATGACCGAGGCCGCGATGTCTTTGCCCGGCTTTTGTACGGATTTCGCACCTCTGTGCTCTTCGCCTTGGCCTTGACGGCAATTGGTGTGGTGCTCGGCATCGTGATGGGCGCGATCCAGGGCTATTTCGCTGGCCGTGTTGATTTGGTGATTCAACGCTTCATCGAAATCTGGGGATCGGTGCCGGAGCTCTATTTGCTGATCATTCTGGCCTCCGTCTTTGAGCCGGGCCTGCTGATTCTCTTAGTGATTCTGTCTTTGTTTGGCTGGATGGGATTGGCCGACTATGTCCGCGCTGAATTTCTGCGCAACCGGGCACTGGATTACGTCACCGCAGCGCGTGCGCTGGGGCTATCCAACCTGCAGATCATCGGCCGACATGTGCTGCCCAACAGCATGACGCCGGTTATCGCATTTCTACCTTTCCGAATGAGTGCTGCGATTCTCGCGCTGACGAGTCTGGATTTTCTCGGCCTGGGCGTACCCTCCAGCACGCCGAGTCTGGGCGAACTGCTGGCCCAGGGCAAGGCCAACCTTGATGCCTGGTGGATATCACTGGGCACCTTTGGTGTGCTGGTCGTGCTGCTGATGCTGCTTATTTTTATCGGAGAAGCGCTCCGAGATGCACTGGATACACGCCGTGGATAAGCCGCCGCAAACCTCTCCGCTGATATCGATTCGCAATCTGAGCGTACGTTTTGCGACAGACTCGCAGACGGCCGAGGCGGTGCAGGAGGTCAGTATTGATCTCTATCGCGGAGAGCGTTACGCACTGGTCGGGGAGTCCGGCAGCGGCAAAACCGTGACGGCCTTGTCCATGCTCCGGCTACTGCCAGATGCCCAGACCTCGGGCCAGGTGCTTTGGCAGGCCTCACCGCAGTCGCCCGCCCAAGACCTCTTGTCGTGCAGTGATCGCGAGGTGCGCGCATTGCGTGGCCGCGATATCGCCATGATTTTTCAGGAGCCCATGTCAGCGCTTAATCCGCTGTACACCGTGGGCGAGCAGATTGCCGAAGTACTGGAAGTCCATCATGGGCTTTCAAAACGCGAGGCCCTGGCGCGGGCCATCTCCTTGCTGGAGCGCACGGGCGTCGATGAGCCACATCGGCGCGCGGCGGCTTACCCCCATCAGCTCTCCGGAGGCCAGCGTCAGCGTGTCGTCATTGCAATGGCCCTGGCCTGCAGTCCCCAGCTGTTAATCGCAGATGAGCCGACAACGGCGCTCGATGTCACGATTCGCGAGCAGGTCTTGGAGTTGCTTCTGGATCTTCAGCGGCAAGAGGGCATGGCCATTTTGTTGATCACCCACGATCTGCCACTGGTCGAGCGGTTTGCACAGCGGGTCGGTGTTATGCAGCAGGGTCGGCTGGTCGAACAAAAGCCAACAGCAGCACTTTTTTCTGCGCCCGAACACGACTACACCCGCCGTCTGCTCGCGAGCCGCCCGCAGCGCATGGTGGGACAGTCCAGTGAGGGTGCGCCGCTCGTTTCTGCCCGTCAGCTGCACTGCGAGTTCTCGATACCGCTTGGCTGGTGGAAACGTCGTGAATTCGTTGCTGTCGATCGGGCCGATTTAAGCCTTCGTCGCGGCGAAACACTGGGCATCGTCGGGGAATCAGGATCCGGAAAGACCACCCTGGCCCTGGCCATGCTACGTCTGAGCAGTGCGCGCGTGGACGGCGAGATTGAGTTTGATGGCCAGCAGCTACTCGGGCTGCAATCCTCAGACCTGCGTCGGCTGCGCAGCCGAATGCAGATTGTGTTTCAGGATCCCTTCTCGGCTTTATCACCCCGCATGACCATCGGCCAGATTCTGGAAGAAGGCCTGCGTTTACATTTTTCGCAGCGTTCGCGAATCGAACGGGAATCCCAGGTCATCGAGATGCTGCGCGAGGTCGGTCTGCCCGAAGACAGCGTCAGCCGCTATCCGCATGAGTTCTCCGGCGGGCAGCGGCAACGCATTGCGATTGCCCGGGCAGTGATTCTTGAGCCAGATCTTGTTGTGCTCGATGAGCCCACCAGCGCGCTTGATGTTTCGATTCAGCAGCAGGTTCTGGAACTCCTGGTAAGACTCCAGCAGCGTCATCACATGGCTTACCTGCTCATTACGCATGACCTCGCGGTCATTCAGGCGATGGCCCATCGGGTGATGGTGATGCATCAAGGCAAGGTGATTGAGTCGGGATTAACGCAGCAGGTGCTTGAGCAGCCAAAAACCGACTACACTCGCGCCCTGATTCGCGCTGCCTTTGCAACCGATAAACTGGGCGCCGAGCCCGCCAACACCCTATGAAGACAATTCTTGAAGTCAGCAGCAACCCCCGCGGCCACTGGGTAGGAGATGGCTTTCCCGTACGCTCACTGTTTTCCTACTCGACCCACAGCAAGACGCTGAGCCCTTTTCTGCTACTGGATTTTGCCGGCCCAGCTGAATTTACGCCGGCGGCGACACCCCGCGGCGTCGGACAGCATCCCCATCGTGGCTTTGAGACGGTCACCATTGTGTATCGGGGCGAGGTCTCCCATCGCGACTCAACAGGCCAAGGCGGCACCATTGGGCCTGGTGATGTGCAATGGATGACAGCAGGCGCCGGGATTCTGCACGAGGAGTTCCACTCGGATGCGTTTACGCGTGCGGGCGGAATGCTTCAAATGATTCAACTCTGGGTAAATCTTCCTGCCCGCCACAAGATGACCACGCCACGTTATCAGGCCATCCTGAATTCGGAGATTCCAGCAGCGCCGCTGGCCAACGGTGCTGGCACTGTTCGGGTGATTGCCGGCCAATATGAAAACGCTAAGGGCCCTGCCCAGACGTTTACGCCCATGAATGTCTGGGATCTCAGACTAACGGCGTCGGGCAGCACCACCGTGTCTGCCCCGGCGGGGTGGAACACCGCGTTGATCGTCTTAAATGGCCAAATTAAGGTTAACAGCGAGCGGGTGGTTCAAGATGGTGCAATGGTCGTGCTCAGCGCGCAGGGCAGCGACTGCTTTATCGAGACACTTTCAGATGCATCTGTACTGCTACTGAGCGGTGAACCGATTGATGAGCCCGTGGTGGGCTACGGGCCTTTTGTGATGAATACCCGTAGCGAAATCGAGCAGGCGATTCATGACTTTAATAGTGGCAAATTCGGCGAGATGCCCGCCTAAGTCTTTGGCAGTGTGACGCCGGTCTGGCCCTGGTATTTGCCGCCGCGATCTTTGTAGGAAGTGTCGCAGACCTCATCGCTTTCGAAAAAGAGCATCTGGGCGCAGCCCTCGCCCGCATAGATCTTCGCTGGCAGTGGTGTGGTGTTGGAGAATTCCAGCGTCACATGGCCTTCCCACTCGGGCTCCAAGGGCGTTACGTTGACGATGATGCCGCAATTCTTCACGAATACCCCGCCCTCAAGAGCGAAGTTCCCCGCCTCTGGCACAGTCAGACAGAACACATCATGCTCACCGCCAATTGAGCGTACCGAGGCTACTTTATGGTTGAACATCCCGTAGGCCATCCGCGGCTCTTCGGCCTTAAGCCTGCGGCCCTTTCCGCGGAATTCATGCAGTAACTCAGGAAAACGTCTGAAAACCGAGCGATCACAATTCAATAAACGTGCTGCGGCGCGGATCGATCCCGTCTGATTCAGGGCGCGAAGGACCCGGTCCTCGGTAATTTCGTTTCGCAAATTAATTTGTCGCGCGACCTCCGCCTGCCGGGCACGCCGCTCAGCGGAGGCATTCGCCCATGCCGCGCGCATCAGCTCACTATGCTGTTGCCGGGTCTCGCTGTTGGCGTACCGAGCCCGATGGGCCTGACTCAGCCGCGTGCGCGTCTCCTGCGAAACACTCTGTCGCTCAAGCAGCAGTCGATCGCGCGCCTCACGATAACGATCCTCGGACCAGAAGTCGTTTGCTCTCTTGCGCTGAAGATCACTGTAGTGGTTCTTCCACTCAGGGTCACTCATCCGCGCCTGAAGGGCCAACTTGATCGATAAGCTGTGCTCCAAGGGGTCAAAATCCTCGCCATAAGTCTCTCGGTTATGAAGCGCTATATGGTCCTTCGCCGCCATACGCACGAGATTCCACGGGTTGTTATTCAGGCGGTCATGATCCACGTGGTGCCGATGACTCCCGGGCATATCTGCATAAAGACCGTGGCGCAGATTCCATTCATCTGAAAGCCGATGCGTGGGAGTCAAATGTCCATTTAGGGGCTGATACACCATCTCGTAGCCACGAGCGATCGCTCGATAAAGCGGCATGAGAGATGCGCCGGGCGCAAGCTCAGCGGCTGGAGTCCATCGGCCATCCCGGGTCATAAACAAGTGATCGGGCGTTGCATGAATCTTCTCACCATTATCGAGGGTTACCTCGACCAGATTGTCCCGGCCGATGTAGCGCGGAGCATCGAGCTGAGAGACGATCAGCCTTCCGTTTTCACCAATGCTGTAACCCCAGAAGCGCTCTCCCGATTCGTGGCGTCGGGCCATCTCTTCAAGGGTCGGCGCACTGCCGTCAACCAAGGCCACACGCGTATCCCCGCGAAAACATCTTGCATACGTACTTTTTCCCAGGCAGACCGTTAAGACGCTTCGCGGAATTCGAAAGTACTCCACCGTGCGTGCCAGGGCGAATGAATTTGGCGGAATCACACAGACATCGCCACGAAAATCAACAAACGAGGCGCTATCGAAATTCTTAGGATCTACGATGGTGCTATTGATGTTGGTGAAAATCTTAAATTCGTTTGCGCAGCGGACATCGTAGCCGTAGCTTGATGTGCCATAGGAAACAATTTTTGTTTCGCCTGCATATCGGACCTGCTGCGGCGCGAAGGGCTCGATCATTCCGTGGGACTCCGCCATCCGGCGGATCCAGCGATCACTTTTAATACTCATGATGGGACGAATTGTCCCACAAGCCGCTTAGGTCCCGACGATCTTGATACTCGGGAACTTGGCGCTGTGATCCTCGGAGAGCATGGCCACCCGCGCCCCGACCGTGCGGGCAATCTCCCGGTAGGCCGTCGCAATCGGGCCATCCGGCTCGGCCACCACGGTGGGCCGGCCAGAGTCGGCCTGCTCACGGATTTTGATATCCAGGGGCAAGGATCCAAGGAACTGAACACCGTACTGCTCGGCCATTCGGGCGCCGCCACCCTCGCCGAAAATATGCTCAACATGCCCACATTTCGAGCAGGCATGCATGGCCATGTTCTCCACAATCCCCAGGATCGGCACCTTTACTTTCTCAAACATGACCAGGCCCTTTTTCGCATCCAGCAACGCGATGTCTTGCGGCGTGGTCACGATCACCGCACCAGTGACCGGCACCCGCTGCGACAGCGTGAGCTGAATATCTCCTGTGCCTGGCGGCATATCGACAACCAGATAGTCCACATCCTCCCAGGCCGTCTCGGTCAGCAGCTGCTCCATGGCGCTGGAGGCCATCGGGCCGCGCCAGACCATCGGGGTATCGTCGTTGGTCAGCATGCCCATCGAGATGACTTGCACGCCGTACGCGATCTTGGGCTCAATCTTGTTTTGATCATTGGAATACGCCTGGCCTGCAGCGCCCAGCATCATGGTCTGCGATGGCCCATATATATCGGCATCCATCATGCCCACGCGGGCGCCCTCTGCGGCCAGCGCGAGTGCCAGATTGGCCGCCGTGGTGCTCTTGCCCACGCCGCCTTTTCCGGAGGCGACTGCGATGATGTTTTTGATTCCATTGAGCCGCTTCATGGTTGCAGGAATCGCGCGGGCCTTCACCTTGACCGCAACCGACACCTTGACCTTGCCCTCGGGCGCAAGGCCTGCCAGCGCCCGGCCAATACGGTCCTGCCAGACCGATGCCTCACCGATCGCCGCATACGGCAGGGCGATTCCCACGCAAAGCGCGCCATCCTTTATCTCGACGCTCTCGACCATTTTCGCGCTGACGAGGTCCTTGCCGGGGGCCGGGCCAAGCCGGGGGTCGAACACGGTCGAGAGGACCGCGTTTACTGAGTTCAATAAAGAAGAATCCATAGATCGGGCAGAATACACGGTTGATTAATTAGACGAGCCGCACACGCCCTCGTATCTTCCCCTATTCCCCGCACAATGACCGAGCATTCGCGACCTGGCCACTCGGCTGCTGACTCCAATCGACAGCGCAAGATTCTGGTCACCTCTGCCCTGCCCTACGCCAACGGGGCCATTCACCTTGGGCACCTGGTCGAATACATCCAGACTGACATCTGGGTCCGGTTTCAACGCATGCGGGGCCATGCAGTGGTCTATGTCTGCGCCGATGACACCCACGGTACGCCCATCATGCTGCGGGCCGAAAAAGAGGGCCTCAGCCCAGAGGCCCTGATTGACCGGGTCTGGCATGAGCACACCCGGGATTTCGCAGGCTTTGCGGTCTCGTTTGATCATTACTACAGCACCCACTCGCCCGAAAACAAAGAACTCTCCGAGCAAGTCTATCGGGGGCTAAAGGATGCCGGCTTAATCGAGATCCGTCGCATTGAGCAGATGTATGACCCGACCAAAGAGATGTTTCTTCCGGATCGCTTCATTAAAGGGGATTGCCCGAAATGCGGCGCCAAAGATCAGTATGGCGATTCCTGCGAGGCCTGTGGCGCCACGTACAGCCCGACCGAACTGAAGAACCCGCGGTCGGTTGTTTCGGGCAGTACACCGGTTCGCAAAGAATCCGATCATCACTTTTTCAAGCTCTCGGATCCGCGCTGCTTTGCATTTCTGCGGCAATGGGCGATTACGGATGAACGGCTTCAGCCAGAGGCCGCCAACAAACTAAAAGAGTGGCTCGGCGAGTCGGCTACTGATCCCGCGGGCCTGAGCGACTGGGATATCTCACGCGATGCGCCGTACTTTGGCTTTGAGATTCCGGGCGCACCCGGCAAGTATTTCTATGTCTGGCTAGATGCGCCGGTGGGCTACTACGCCAGCTTAAAAAAATACTGTACGGATCACGGCCTCTCGTTTGCATCCTTCACCGCGCCAGACTCCGAGGTCGAGCAATACCATTTCATCGGGAAAGATATTCTTTACTTCCACACACTGTTTTGGCCGGCCATGCTGAAGTTCTCCGGCTTTCGCACGCCGACCAATGTTTTTGCCCATGGGTTTCTCACCGTTGATGGCGCGAAGATGAGTAAATCGCGGGGCACCTTCATCACTGCCCAGAGCTACCTAGACCAGGCACTGAATCCAGAGTGGCTGCGGTATTACTTCGCGGCAAAGCTCAATGGCAGCATGGAAGATCTGGATTTGAACCTCGCGGACTTCATCGCAAAAATCAACAGTGATCTGGTGGGCAAGTACGTCAACATCGCCAGCCGATGTGCGGGGTTCATCACCAAACGATTCGACGGCCAGCTTGATCCGCGATCCCTGGCCGAACCCGCGCATGGCCTGCATCAGGCGATCATTGCCGCGCAGCCTGAGATTGCGGCGGCTTATGAGCAGCGTGATACTGCCCGGGTCGTGCGCGAAGTGGGTGCGCTCATGGATCTTGTTAATGGCTATGTCGATAGCGAGAAGCCCTGGGAGATTGCCAAGCAGTCCATGACAGATGCCACCCTGCTGCCCAGACTTCATGAGATCTGCAGCCGCGCCCTCAAGGCCTTCGCACAGCTGACGATTCTTCTGAAGCCCGTATTGCCGCTCACCGCCCAGCGTATTGAGCAAGAGGTCTTTGGGCTGGCCGGCCCGCTGAACTGGTCAGACCTGGCCGCACCCCCAATCCAATCCATCAAGGGCTTTTCTCACCTGATGACTCGGGTGGACCGGGAGCGTATTGATGCCCTGATCGCGGCCAATCGCGAGTCGCTCGGTTAAAATCGGGCCCATGCCTCTCTACGAATCAGAAATCACCAAATTCCTGCGCTCTTTAAAAGAGCAGCGGCCCCATCTTGAAGATGCCCAGCAGTCGGGCCGCCGCCTGCTCTGGGATCGGGATCCGCTTGACCTGGATCAGCTTCAGCGGGCCCAAGAAATCCGGGTCAAGCAAAAGCCCTACGTGTATCAGCCGGATTAACCCTCGCGACCGTGGATCCCGTGACTGACCCCGTCGACCAGGGGGCCGAGACCCCCGAGCCGGCTGCAGCGCCTGCACTGCAAGAGACCTTTGCGCGGCTTTACGGTGAGCCGCTCACCGAAATCCCAAAGGATTTGTACATCCCACCGGATGCGCTTGAGGTCATTCTTGAGACCTTCGAGGGCCCACTCGATTTGTTGCTGTATCTCATTCGCCGTCAGAACTTCGACATCCTGGATATTCCAATGGCCGAAGTCACCCGCCAGTATCTGAATTACGTGGAAGAAATCCGCTCCCGTAATCTTGAGCTTGCCGCGGAATACCTACTGATGGCCGCCATGCTGATCGAAATTAAGTCACGCATGCTGCTGCCGGTCAGGCCTCGCGAGGGCGATCAGGAGCCCGAGGACCCCCGGGCCGAACTGGTGCGCCGGCTTTTGGAATACGAGCAGATGAAAATCGCGGCCCGACAAATCGATGCCTTTCCGCAGCTTGGCCGCGATGTGCTGGCCGCCACCATCTTTGTCGATCAGACCATGGCGCCCAGGCTGCCGGACGTCAACGCTGAAGATCTGCGGGCTGCATGGAATGACATATTGCGCAGAGCCAAGCTGACCGCCCACCATCACATCACACGCGAGCCGCTCTCCGTGCGCGAACACATGTCGCGGATTCTGAAGTTTTTGCAGGGCCGGCCCTTTGTTGAATTCACCGAACTCTTTTTGCAGGAATTGGCCCATGGCGGCGGCATTCCGGTGGTCGTTGTCCACTTTTTAGCCCTCTTAGAGCTCGCCCGTGAAGGCCTTGTCGAGGTGACCCAGGCCGAAGCCTACGCACCAATTTACGTGCGACTGGGCTATACGCCCTCGTAAAGCACCGCGCTTTGCCGAGAATGCTTCATCCGGCTGCTGGCGTATGAATCTCTCGCAACACAACACCCTGCGTCTGCCGGCCCGGGCGGACCGCGTGATTCAGGTTGATTCGATCCAAGCACTTCCCGAAATCACCGCAGCCCTCGGTCAGGCCCCGCGGTGCATTCTGGGCGCAGGCAGCAATGTCGTACTGCATGCACCATTAGCCGCCACGGTTTTACTGGCGCGCATCATGGGCCGCCAGATCACTAAAGATGGCCGCCTGACCGCAGGCGCGGGCGAAGACTGGCATGGGCTGGTGATGTGGAGCCTTGGCCAGGGATTTGCCGGCTTAGAGAATCTGGCGCTGATTCCCGGAACCACGGGCGCAGCCCCAGTACAAAACATTGGCGCCTACGGTGTTGAGCTCAGTGACCGCATCACAGCAGTCACCGCATGGGACTTTCAAGACAAAAAATTAGTCCGCTTAGGCGCCAGCGACTGTAGCTTTTCTTATCGTCACAGCATATTCCGAGACCCAGCAATCCAGGGGCCTTGGGATCAGCCCCGCTATCTCATTACGGAAATTGAACTCCAGCTCCACCCGATGGCCAATGCGCAAGTCGAAATTAACTATGCGGATCTGAAATCAGCGTTTGCGCATCAGGCCCAGCCGCCCTCAGCCCGGGAGGTTGCCGATGCGGTGATTGCCATTCGAAGACGAAAGCTTCCCGATCCGAATGACATCGGAAATGTCGGCAGCTTTTTTAAAAATCCCATGGTGAGTCAGCTGCAGGCTAAAAACCTCAGCCTGCTCCACCCTGATCTGCCGCAGTATCCGGTCGATGCATCTCATCATGATCAATGCAAAATTTCGGCAGCCTGGCTGATTGAGCGCTGCGGTTTTAAAGGCGCCCGGCGGGGCGATGTCGGCGTGCACGATGGCCATGCGCTGGTGCTGGTCAACCACGGTGGCGGCACGGGCCGCGAAATTTTGGCGCTCGCCCACGAAATCCAGCAGGCCGTCGTGGCTAAATTCGGAATTTTTCTTGAGCCTGAGCCTATTTTTCTACCGCAGCACTAGCCTCTGCGAAACATCAGCTTGCTCTCGGTCGAGGCCTTTGCATCAAAACGATAGTCCTCAAGCCCGAAGTCTTTCAGCCCCTCGGGCCGATCAATGGCCTCATCGATGACAAAACGCGCCATTAGCCCGCGGGCGCGCTTGGCGTTAAAGCTCACCACCTTGTAGGCGCCTGACTTTTTCTCTTGAAATACCGGCGTTACGACTGGAAAACTCAGGGCCTGGACGGATTTGAAGTATTCATCCGAGGCAAGATTAATCAACACCTTTTCGCGGTGGCCCTGCAGCTCAGTATTTAAGGCCTTACCAATTCGGTCACCCCAGAAACTGTATAAATCCTTGCCCTTTGGGTTGGCCAAGGCAGTGCCCATTTCCAGGCGATAGGGCTGCATCAGATCCAGCGGCCTCAGCAGCCCATAGAGCCCTGACAGAATTCTTAAGCATTTCTGGGCCCGGCCGAGCTGCGTCTTATTCATGGTCTTGGCGGAAAGCCCATCATAGACATCGCCATCAAAAGCAAGCACTGCCTGCTTGGCATTGGCCGATGTGAAGGGCCGCTTCCAGGCACCGAAGCGGGCGACGTTTAAGGCCGCCAGTTTGTCACTGAGGTCCATCAACGCAGCGACCTGGCCAAGCCCCATGGGCCTGAGAATCTTGATGAGCTCAGCTGACTGATTTAGAAAATCGCACTGCGAACTCACGGACGTGGTGGGCGGCGTGTCAAAATCCAGCGTCTTGGCTGGTGAAATCACCATCAACATGCAGGCCTCCTGGGAGCAAACGGGTTATGCAAATTACAAATCGACTCACCCATTTTATTGCAGCCGCAGTCATGGCCTGCACCCTGGCCGGATGCGCCAGTGCCATCAAATCACCCCAGGTCGAAGTTGCCGAGGTCCGGCTGGCCTCCATCGATCGCGAGGGCGTGCAATTCACAGTGTCATTGCGGGTCACTAACCCCAATCCGATTGAGATCACAGTGACCGATCTGAAGGCCGACTTAAGCATCGCCGGGCAGCTTCTTGGCAAGGCCGAGACCTTATCGGCAAAAACGACGCTCAGCGCCCAGACCGCAATCACAGTGCCGATGCGGGTATCGGTTGCATTTAAGGCCCTGCCCGAGACGCTGCGCCAGAGTCTTATTGCCGCGAGCGCTGGCAGCCTGCCCTACAAAATCGCAGGCAGCGCCACAGTTGCCAATGGATTGATTCAAATTCCTTTTGAAAAAGCTGGAGAGATCGCACGTCGGCGATAACGCTCAGGCCTGCGTCTCCCACCAGGCCCCGCCGAACTGGCCAGAAAGCCAATCAATGAAGCCTTTTACCTTCGCCGGCACCAGCCGGGGCGAAGGAAATACTGCATGAATCTCCTGCGCTGGCAGCGTGTAGGTTTTTAAAAGCGGTACAACCGCGCCGGAGTTCACCGACTGAACTGCGACGTACCAAGGTAGAGCCGCCACCCCCATGTGATTGCGTGCCGCAACCAAAAGTGTTGAGAGATTGTTTGATCGCAGCGGCCCCGAGACCTGCACGACTTCGTTGGCGCCGTCGCCGCCTGCAAAGTGCCAGCGGGCATCGCCCTGTGCGGTGCTGTAAATCAGTGCGTCGTGCTTCACAAGATCACGCGGGTGCGCGGGAAGCTCGCGGCCCTTGAGATACTCGGGCGACGCCACAACGATCCAGGGATTTAATCCGAGATACCGGGCACCCAGGCTCGAATCGCCCAGCCTTCCCATTCGAATCGCCACATCGATGCCCTGCTCCACCAGATCAACATAGCGGTCGTCAAAAGTAAGATCGATCTGCAGCTTGGGGTTTTGTCGCATGAAGTTAATCACCATCGGCGCCATGACCCGCCGGCCAAACGCCACCGAGGTATTGATTCGCAGCAGCCCCTGAACCTGCGACTGCACCAGGGCCGCAACGGTATCGGCCTCATCCACGTGATGCAGGATCAGGCGGCACTTTTCGTAAAACATCTGGCCCACCTCGGTCGGACTGACGCCCCGTGTCGTGCGGTGCAGCAAGCGGCTGCCCAGCCGCTGCTCCAGCTGGGCGACCATCTTGGTGGCCGTGGGCTGGCCGATCCCAAGATCGCTGGCGGCCTTGGAAAACGATCCAAGGTCGACCAGCCGGACGTAAAGCCGCAGGGACTGAATTCGATCCATGGCCGTCATGGTATTCCATTTTGGAATAGCTGAAATGCCCCCGCGCAGGCTTCCCGGGGATCGCCAGCCCTGAGACCATCCCACTCAAGTTAACGCTGGATTTCGATTCCGGCCACTTCCCCCAACCATCCCCACAAAAAGCAGGAGACAGTCATGGCAAGAATGCGCGCAGTAATGGCAGCAGTCCAAGTGATGGAAAAAGAAGGCATCACGCAGGCCTTCGGTGTTCCCGGTGCCGCCATCAACCCCATGTATGCAGCGCTCAAGGAGCGCCAATCCATCGCCCACATTCTGGCGCGTCACGTTGAGGGCGCATCGCACATGGCCGAGGGCTACACCCGTGCCGCAGCGGGCAACATCGGTGTCTGTATCGGCACCTCGGGCCCTGCTGGCACCGACATGATCACCGGCCTTTATTCTGCGATCGCTGACTCAATTCCTATTCTCTGCATCACAGGTCAGGCGCCCCGCGCGCGGCTGTATAAGGAAGACTTCCAGGCGGTGGACATCGAAAGCATCGCCAAGCCGGTCACCAAGATGGCCGTGACCGTTCGCGAGCCCGCCCAGGTGCCGCGTGTCTTTCAGCAGGCCTTCCATTTGATGCGCTCCGGCCGTCCGGGCCCCGTACTGATCGATCTGCCGTTCGATGTGCAGATGGCCGAAATTGAATTTGACATCGATACCTATGAGCCGCTTCCGGTCTATAAGCCCGCAGCCTCGCGCAAACAGGTCGAGAAGGCCATCGATATGCTGCTGGCGGCCGATAAGCCTGTGATCGTTGCTGGCGGCGGCATTATCAATGCCGATGCAGCGAAGCTTTTGGTGGAATTTGCTGAGACCATCAATGTGCCCGTGATTCCGACACTGATGGGCTGGGGTTCAATTCCCGATGACCATCCGCTGATGGCCGGCATGTGCGGACTGCAGACCAGCCATCGCTATGGCAATGCCACGATGCTGGCCTCGGATTTTGTGCTTGGCATTGGCAATCGCTGGGCGAATCGCCACACAGGCTCTGTCGAGGTCTACACCAAGGGTCGTAAATTTGTGCACGTGGATATCGAGCCGACACAAATCGGCCGCGTATTCATGCCGGATTACGGCATCGTCTCCGATGCCAAGGCAGCCCTGGAATTGTTTGTTCAAGTCGCCCGTGAGCGTCGCGCCAAAGGCGGCCTGAAGGACTACGGTGACTGGGTATTCCGCTGCCAGGAGCGCAAGCGCCTAATGCACCGCAAGACCCATTACACCGAAACCCCAATCAAGCCGATGCGCGTCTACGAAGAGATGAACAAAGCATTTCCTCGCGACACCATCTACGTGACCACCATCGGCCTTTCACAGATTGCCGGCGCGCAGTTTCTGAATGTCTATGGCCCGCGCCAGTGGATTAACTGCGGCCAGGCCGGCCCGCTGGGCTGGACCATTCCGGCAGCGCTGGGTGTTGTCGCCGCAGACCCCACCCGTACCGTGGTGGGCCTTGCCGGTGACTATGACTTCCAGTTTCTGATCGAGGAGCTGGCAGTGGGCGCGCAATTCCGTCTGCCTTATGTTCAGGTGCTGGTCAACAACAGCTACCTTGGCCTGATCCGACAGTCCCAGCGCAATTTTGATATGGACTTCAACGTTCAGCTGGCCTTTGAAAACCAAAATATCGATGATCCAACCCTGAAAGGCTACGGCGTAGATCACCAGGCGGTTGTCGTGGGGCTGGGCTGTAAAGCCCTGCGGGTCACCGATCCTTCAAAAATTCAGGATGCCTTAAAAGAAGCACAGGCCACTGCACAGAAATATCGCGTGCCGGTTGTGGTTGAGGTGATTCTCGAGAAGGTGACCAATATTGCGATGGGCACCGAGATCGACAACATCATGGAGTTTGAAGAAATCGACTGCCGTCACCCCGAGGGCCGCAAGGGCCTTGAGGTCGCCGGACTGCTGGACTAAGTCCGATATCGCTTACTGACTCCAAAAGGATCCCTCATGCCGCGTTTTGCTGCCAACCTCACGATGCTCTTTAATGAGGTGCCGTTTCTGGATCGCTTCGAGAAGGCCGCTGCCAGCGGCTTTCAAGCGGTGGAATTTTTGTTTCCGTATCCTTATCCGGTCCAGGAACTGAAAGCACGCCTGCAGTCACACAATCTCAAGCTGGTGCTGCACAACCTGCCCGCCGGAGATTGGGACGCAGGCGACCGCGGCATCGCCTGCGATCCCACGCGTGTCGATGAGTTTCGCGCGGGTGTGCCCAAGGCCATTGAGTACGCAACCCAGCTGGGCGTACCCCAGTTAAACTGCTTAGCCGGCAAGGCACCCGCTGGTGTCAGCCCCCAAGCGCTGCACGACACACTGCTTGCAAACCTTAAATTTGCGGCAGCCGAACTCAAGAAGGCAGGCCTGAAGCTGCTGACCGAACCCATCAACACCTTTGATATTCCGGGTTTTTATTTGAATCGCACCGAGCAGGCCCTGCGACTGCACGACGAAGTCGGCGCAGACAACCTCTTTCTTCAGCACGACCTCTATCACATGCAGCGCATGGAGGGTGAGTTGGCGGCAACGCTGAAAAAGCATCTCAGTCGCATCGCGCATATCCAGATCGCGGATAACCCGGGCCGCAATGAACCCGGCACAGGCGAGATCAATTACAAGTATCTCTTTCGTCTGCTCGATGAGATCGGCTACGCCGGCTGGGTCGGCTGCGAATACAAGCCTGCAACCACCACCGAGGCGGGCCTCGGATGGCGCGCCACACACTAGAAAGGAAACTCCCTCATGTCGACACTCAATGTCGGATTTATTGGCTTAGGCATCATGGGTGCGCCGATGTGCGGCCACCTGATCAACGCAGGCCACAACGTATTTGTCACCACCCGCAGTAAAGTCCCCGAGGCGATCGCTCAATCCAAAGCAATACAGTGCGCCTCTGCACAAGAAGTTGCGCAGAAGGCCGATCTGATCATTACCATGCTGCCCGACACCCCGGATGTCGAAAAGGTGCTGTTTGGTGATCGCGGTGTTGCCAGCGGCCTATCAAAGGGGAAGCTCGTGATCGACATGAGCTCGATTTCCCCAATCATCACCAAGGAGTTTGCCCAGAAAATTAACGCCTTGGGCTGCGAGTATCTTGATGCTCCTGTCTCTGGCGGTGAAGTGGGTGCAAAAAATGCAGCGCTGACCATCATGGTGGGCGGCTCCGAGGCCTCGTTTGCCCGTGCCAAGCCCCTCTTTGAGTCGATGGGGAAAAACATCACACTGGTAGGCGGCAACGGCGATGGTCAGACCGCAAAAGTGGCCAATCAGATCATCGTGGCACTGAACATCGAAGCCGTATCGGAAGCCCTGCTGTTTGCAGCAAAGGCGGGGGCAGATCCCGCAAAGGTCCGTCAGGCACTGATGGGCGGCTTTGCGGCTTCGCGGATTTTAGAAGTCCACGGTGAGCGCATGATCAACCGGACATTTAATCCTGGCTTTCGGATTGAGCTACACCAAAAAGATCTCAACCTTGCGCTTCAAACTGCGCGCGCCATGGGAGTATCGCTGCCCAATACCGCCACGGCCCAGGAACTCTTTAATGCCTGCGCCGCCCACGGTGGTAAGGCCTGGGATCACTCGGCGATGGTCCGGGCCCTGGAAAAATTGGCCAACTTCGAAATCGGTCAGAAATAAAGCAAAGGCCGCAGCTCAGATCTGCGGCCTTTGTCTTGTTGTTGCAGGCCGGCTAGCCCAAAAGCCAGCGGGCCATACCAACATATAGCGGGATGCCCACGATGATGTTCAGCGGGAAAGTCACCCCCAGGGACATGCCCAAGTAGAGGACCGGTGAGGCCTCGGGAATTGCGTGCTTGAGCACTGCCGGCACCGCAATATAAGAAGCGCTCGCAGCAAGCACCGCCAGAAGTGCTGCATTACCGGCTGGAATATTGAAGACTGCGCACAGGCCAATCGCGATTAAGGCGTGACACGGCGGCGCAAGAACGCCATACAGCAGCAGTCGTTTTGGCACATTGCCAAGATCAGCCATCCGACTCGCGGTCGCAATGCCCATATCCAAAAGAAAAAACGCCAGCATGCCTTTGAAGAGCTGTCCGGTGAAAGGCTCCATGATCTGCTTGCCTGCATCCCCGGTTAGCAGCCCAATCAGCATACTGCCCAAAAGCAGAATCTGTGCGCCCTCCGTGAATGATTCCTTCAGCACTGCTCCGAGGCTGGAATTTTCATCAACGCCGTGTCGCGACTTCGGCACCTGCTCGGGCCGTAACGCATAAGTCTGGCCGAACAACGGGTCCCCGCCAGCAGCGGAAAGCGAACGACGTCGCAGCATGTTGGCCATCAACACCGCAAAAATAATCGCCGGTGATTCCATCAGTGCCATCGCGGCCGCCATATGGCCGCCGTACTCCAGGCCCTGCTTTTCCAAAAACTGGGTGGCCGTGATGAAGGTCACTGCACTGACCGAGCCATAGGTTGCCGAGATCGCCGCCGCATCAAATCCGCCAATAACCCGACGCAAGATGGCGTAGCAAAGCAGTGGAACAATGACTGCAAGGGCGATGGCAATTCCAAGATCGGCCAGCACCTCGAGTGTGAAGCCGCTTTGCGCCAGTGCGAATCCACCCTTCAGGCCCAGGGCCATCAGCAAATACAGCGACAGGAATCGCGCAATCGGGACCGGGATTTCAAGGCTGGATTTCATCAGCCCAGCCGCAATGCCCACGACGAAGAACAGAATGCTCGGATCAAAAAGCGGTGCGAGAGACATGATCCCCGATTCTAACCAGTGTTGGCGGCCCGCTTATGCCGAATAAAAGGGGTAATCGATATAGCCCTTCGGGCCGCCTTTATAAAAGGTGGAACTGTCTGCCTCATTGAGGGCAACCCCACGCTGAAGCCGCAGCACCAGATCTGGGTTGGCGATAAACGGCACACCAAACGCAACGAGATCGGCGGCCCCGCTTGCCACCGCCTGTTCGGCCATCTGCCGGTCGTAGCCGTTATTGGCCATCACCGTCAGACCGCCCGACTCCCGAAATACCCCCTTTAACCATTGCAGATCGACCTCAGGCCGCCAGTCCCGTGGGCCGCGAGTCTGGCCCTCAATTAAATGCAGATAGCCCAGCCGGCGGCTGCCGAGTTCGCCCACCAGTGTGGAAAAAACATCCATCGGCGCGCTGTCCTCGCAATCATGAACGGTGGCGGCAGGCGATAGACGAATGCCCACGCGGTGCGGCGGATAAATCTGGCATAGGGCATCAATGACGGCCAGCGGAAACCGAATTCGATTCTCGATACTGCCGCCAAACGCATCGGTCCGTCGGTTGGACTGATCCCGCAGGAACTGATCAATGAGATAGCCATTCGCACCGTGCAGTTCAATCATGTCAAAGCCGGCCTGCTGCGCATTTCTTGCTGCCTGCGCATAGATGGAGACCAGGCCAGTGATCTCATCGGCCGTCAAAGCCCGCGGCTCGGAGCAGTCCTCGAGGCCATCGGGCGTAAAGACCTTTGCCTTTGCTGCTATCGCAGATGGTGCCACTGGGGCTGCATGATTGGGCTGAAAATAACGATGTGAAATACGGCCCACATGCCAGAGCTGAATACAGATCTTTCCGCCTGCCGCATGCACCGCATCTGTGACCCGACGCCATCCGGCAATCTGTCCGGCCGAGTAAATTCCTGGCGTTGAGACATAGCCCTGACCCTCAGGGCAGACCTGGCTGGCCTCGGTGATGATGAGCCCGGCAGATGCCCGCTGCTGATAATAGGTCACCGCTAAATCGGTCGGCTCAAGCTGTGCATTGGCCCGACTGCGGGTTAGCGGGGCCATCACGATGCGATTCGATAAAGCGAGATCACCCAAGGAAAAGGGTTCATAAAGAGATGGCAATTGACTGTCCTTTTCTTAAATTAAGCCCGGCCGGATTTTAAAAAGCCTTGCACACGCTCGACACCCTCCTGCAAAAGATCGAGCGGCTTGGTGTAGGAGACCCGCACAAAGCGATCACCGTGATGCTCCCCAAAATCGCGGCCTGGCGCCATCAGCACGCCCGCATGGTCACAAAGATCGAGACAGAACTGATAGCTGTCATCCGTGAGGCCCGATACATCGCAATAGCCATAAAAAGCGCCCTGCGGCGCAGATGGCAAGGCAAAGCCCAGCCTCTTGAGCGCGGTGAGTAAATATCGGCCCTGCTCAGCAAATCGCTGGCGATAGTCTTCGGCCACCGCAAGTGACTCTGGCTCAAACGCAGCCAATGCAGCCCGCTGCGCAAGTGAGGAGGCCGAGATATAAAGATTCTGTGATAGCCGCTCCACTGCACCGCTCATCTGTGGAGGCAGCACCAGCCAGCCCAGGCGCCAGCCAGTCATTGAGAAGGTCTTAGAGAAGCTATTCACAGAGATGATGTCCTCGCCCAATGAGACCAATGATTTGGGGGCGCCTTCAAACACCACGCGTTGATAGATTTCATCGACCACCATCACACCGCCGAGCTCACGCACAGCCTGCGCCAGTGAACTCGCCGATGCATGGCTTAACATCGTGCCGGTGGGATTGGCAGGACTTGCCACCAGCAATGCCTTGGTTTTAGGTCCCCAGAACTGACGGACCTGATCTGCGGTCGGCTGAAACGCAGTCGTCGCATCGACCGCGATAGTGCGCACCACGCCGCCCATTGCCGTCACAAACTGTCGATTGCAGGGATAACTGGGATCAGGCATTAAGACCTCATCGCCTGGATTGAGAATCGCTGCCATCGTTAACAGCAGGCCGCCCGAGGCGCCCGCAGTCACTGCAATACGCTCAGGATCAATCTCAAGACCATCGCGCCGCGCATAGTCTGCAGCGATCGCCTGCCGTAATTCCGGCATGCCAAGCGCATGGGTGTAATGAATGTCGCCCTTTGATAATGCCGCCTGGGCTGCGCGAATCACGGGTGCGGGCGGCGGAAAATCCGGCTCGCCCACCACCATGCTGACCGCCGGGCCGAACTGCGCCGCCCGCGCCGCTGCCCGGGCCAAGAGCTCCATGACATAAAACGGCCGGGTCTGTTCGGCACGAATGGAGAGCAAAGCATTTGATGTCATAGTCGCTATTGTCACAGGTTTATCGAGCCCGCCTTGAGATCAAAAAATTTGAGACCGCCCGCAATCTACCTGGCCTCACAGAGCCCACGCCGTCGCGATCTGTTGCGCTCGGTAGGCTTAGACCCAATCGTAATTGCTCCCGATGTCGGCGATGATCCCGAGCAGCTGGAGCGGGCCCAGCCCGGCGAGGCGCCGCTCACCTACGTGCAGCGCGTCGCCCACGCAAAGCTGCAGCAGGCGCTTTTGCGACTCCACCGCTTAGGCCCGCGCCAACGCCCAGCGCCGGCGGATTTAATCATCGCCGCCGATACCGTGGTCGCACTCAACGGTGAGAGCCTGGGCAAACCGGCGACCCCCAGCGCGGCAAGAAAAATGCTTGCCCGCCTCTCCGACAAGACCCATCAGGTCATTACGGCGGTCAGCATCAGTCGATTCGATGGCGGTAACGCCGGCGATGTCACCGTCAAATCCGAAGTAACCTTCGCACCGCTATCGCCCGCCTGGATTCAGGCTTATGTGGACTCTAAAGAGCCAATGGATAAAGCAGGCGGCTATGGCATTCAAGGGGCTGCCGGAAGCCTCATCCCCCGAATCTCTGGAAGTTTCTCTGCCATCATGGGCCTGCCATTGCATGAGACGTTGATGCTGATTCAACGCCTAAGCCGCAAACGCTAAGACCGAATTCGCGTAAGCCACACCACTGCTCCAAGGACCACAGCCGCACCGATCAGCTGCACGGGCTGCAGTCGCTCGCCCAGAAAAATCGCTGCCAAGGCGATAGTCACCACCGGCTCCAGCGTCGATAGTGTCGAGGCATCGGCGGCGCCAAGAATTCTCATGCCGATAAAAAATCCTACGATTGCAATGACCGTTGAGAAAACCGCTATGGCCACAATGGCGCGCCACCCTGCTGCAGACTGCGGAAACGCGGGCTCGCCAATCGCGACCATCACACCGAATACGGCTGCGGCAGACAGCATCACCACCGCAGCGGAGCCAAAAGGCTCTTCATTTTTTAAGATCCGGCTGCCCACTAAAATATAGGCGGAATACAGCAGCGCAGCGATAACACCAAAAGCAACGCCTGCAGCAGATCCGCTCATGCCACCCCATAAGGTTAACGCCGTGCCGGCAAGCGCCAAGCAGACTGCGGTAAAGCGTTTTACGCCCAGCGGCTCTCGGAACAATACGGCGCCCAATACCGTGACCAAAAAAGGATAGAGATACAACAAAAGCCCGACCAAGCCTGCCGACGCGTACTGCAAGGCCTTAAAAAACGAAAATGACTGCAGCACATAAATCCCGCCGCCCATCAGTGTCAGGATCCCAATTGCAAAAGGCCGTGGCCAGGGCCGCCGGCCAGCCACCATCAGCAGGGCCATCAGCAGGCCTGCAATCAAAAACCTTAAAAACAATACCGCCGTGACATCCGCGCCATCGGCATAGGCCTGGCGGGCGAAAATCGCCATTGCACCAAATCCCGCCGCTGAACCAATAACAGCCGCAACTCCCCATGCTCTTGCCTGCACATCGACTCCCTGCCCAAAGCGTTCCAACGAACCTCAGAGTCTATCTGCATCAAGGCCATCGACCGGTCCAAGCCCTGCTTGGTGATTACGGCCGCCGATCAAAATCATCATGTCCTATTGCGCGACGAGGAAATTCCGACTATTTTTAGCGGCGTTGGGCTTTCAAAAGATGCAAAGGGAAGAACAATGAACTGGCAGCCATATCTGAAAGCGAGCTGGGAACTTGTCATGGAGTCCGAGGGCAAGAGTCAGGTCTTTCTCGACCAGGAACTCGAGGCCTATTTGGTTCACATGATGGCGAGAAACTTTCGCAAGACCCAATTTCCTCCCGATATTGTCTGCCTTGAGTTCTCCCGAGCTAAAACCAAGGATGACTACCGTGATATCGGCGACAGCTGCCTGTTGGTGGATGCGTGGGATGTGAAACGCGCTCGGCTGGTCGAACGCCAGTACTACGAAAAAATGGGCCAAATCGCCTACGCGCGGGCGGCCATCGCAACCCGGCCCGCCGATGAGCTCTTTGACCGCATTGCCCGCCAGTTCGGCCTGCTCAGCCGCGTGCTGCGGGTGCTCAAACCAGGCGTGCCACACTACGCGCTTTAAACACGGCCTGCGGGCTGCGGGAGAAGCACTCATGAAATCCGAATCGTTTGAGCGTGGGCTCGCCACACGCCGAGAGGTGCTGGGCAAACAGTATGTTGATGACTCCATTAGTAAGGCGGATGACTTTAATCTCCCCATGCAGGAGCTGGTCACCGAATACTGTTGGGATCGGGTCTGGAATCGGCCGGGCCTGGAGCGCAAGACCCGCAGTATGATCAATATCGCGATGCTGACGGCCTTAAACCGGCCGCACGAGCTCAAGCTCCATATCAAGGGTGCAATCCGAAACGGTGTAAGCCGTGATGAGATTCGCGAAATCCTGCTTCAGACCGCGATCTACTGTGGTGTTCCCGCGGCAATTGATAGCTTTAGACTTGCCCGGGAAGCGCTGGCCGAGTGATTCTGAATTTTTGGTGGCAGCAAACGGCCAGCAGCGCGGTCGCGCTTACGCTGGCGTTTCATCTTTCGATCGGCCAGGCGCAGACCGATCGACTAACGCAGGATCGACCCGAAGCAGGCCATGCCAGTGCTGCTACGGGCAGTCGCCCTTCGCCGCAAGTCTTTCAGCATCACATTGTTTCTGCTGCAAATCCCTACGCAAGCCGGGCTGGGCTTGAAATTCTGCGGGCCGGTGGAAGTGCCGTTGACGCGGCCATCACGATTCAACTCGTGCTCAATCTGGTGGAACCGCAATCCAGCGGCATCGGGGGCGGCGCCTTGATGCTGCACTTTAATGGCCGCAGCCTACAGGCCTATGATGGCCGAGAGACCGCACCACGGGCCGCAGATCAAAACTTATGGCTTCGTGATGGCAAACCGATTGGCTTTCAAGAAGCGGTTATGGGCGGCCGATCGGTGGGCACGCCGGGGGTATTACGTCTTTTGGAGCTTGCCCATCAGCAGCACGGCAGGCTCGCATGGGCAGATCTTTTTGTTCCCGCGATTCGCCTTGCCGAAAGTGGATTTCTAATCAGCCCGCGCTTACACCAGCTGCTACAGCGAGACCCTGGACTGCGCAAGGATCCACGAGCCCGGGCGCTCTTTTACTCCGATGATGGCAACGCACTCGCAGTCGGTACTTTACTTCGTAATCCCGATTTGGCTGCAATTTATCGCGAGATCGCGCAGCACGGCGCCCGCGAGTTTTATCAGGGTCCGATCGCGAATCAGATCGTTGCTGCGATTCAGCAACATCCAGCCGCTCCAGGCACCCTGGATCAGGAAGACCTTCGCCGCTATCGGGCCGTTGAACGCGAGGCCCTGTGTTTTTCGCTTGCGGCCACCATTCGGCCCAAACACGGCATCGAAATCTGCGGGTTCCCGCCCCCCAGCTCAGGCGCAATCACCATTGGCCAGATTCTGCAGACCCTTGCATCGCCCGAGATCAATCCGGAAAGCCCAAAGGCGCCGGGCCACGGACCCCGCTCCACACATGCCCAATGGATGCATCTTTACATCGAGGCCGCACGACTGGCATTTGCCGATCGGGCGGTCTTTATTGCAGATCCAGACTATGTTGCTGCGCCTGCAGGCAGCTGGAATCAGTTACTCATACCGCCTTATATTCAAGAGCGGGCCCGACTCATCGGGCCACGGCGCAGGGAAGCTGCCATGCCCGGCAATCCAGGGCCTGCAAAACGTTCGCAGGCACCCATGCCTGATCAGCCCGAGGCGGGCACGAGCCATCTGTCGGTTGCAGACCGTTTTGGAAATGTTGTGAGCATGACCACCACCATCGAAAGCGCCTTCGGCGCCCGGCTCATGGTGGGCCGTTCAGACCGGGGTGGATTTTTATTGAATAACCAGCTCACCGATTTCAGTTTTCAGCCGCAATCCACCGAGGGCCTGCCGATTGCCAACCGGGTGGAGGCCGGCAAGCGTCCTCGGTCATCGATGAGTCCGACCATGATTTTTGAAAAAACCCCCGATGGTTCTCGGGGCCCGCTGATTGCGGCTCTTGGCAGCCCGGGCGGCGCCTCGATACTGCATTACACCGCGAAAACTATTTTGGGCTTTACACAATGGGGCCTTGATCTTCAGGCGGCCATCGATCTGCCGAACTTCTCGATCACTGGGCCGCAGTCGGTCGTGCAGCTTGAATCGGGCCATCCACAGTCTGAGCGGCTATTAAACGAACTCAAGGCCTATGGCCATCCAGCCGAGCTTGTTGAGTTAACCAGCGGCCTTCAAGCCATCGCCCGACTCTCAGGCCAGTGGACTGGCGGCGCTGACCGACGGCGAGAGGGCGTAAGCCTTGGCGACTGAAATGAAGCAGCACGCTGCCTATCCTTGGCTTATTCTGTTGGTGCCGCCCACCATGTGGGCCTGCAATGCCATTCTCGGCCGAATCGCAGCCGACATGATTCCCCCGATGCTGTTTAATTTCATGCGCTGGCTTTTTGTGCTGGTGTTTCTACTGCCACTGGCTTATTGGATCTTTCGGCCCGGAAGTGGCCTGCTCACCCACTGGCGCCGCTATGCTGGGCTGGGATTTTTATCTGTATTTGCCTATAACTCGCTGCAGTATCTGGCACTGCATACGTCGACTGCGATCAATGTCACGCTGATTGCGGCCAGCATGCCGATCTGGATGCTGCTGGTGGGCCGGATTTTTTATCAGACTCGCATCACCGGCTTACATCTCTTGGGAGCGGCCTGCTCGCTTTTTGGTGTCGCGATTGTTCTATCCCAAGGTGATCTAAGCCGGCTTGCCGGCCTGAGGTTTTTGCCTGGCGATCTTTACATTGTGCTGGCTGCGATCGGATGGGCGATTTACAGCTGGCAGTTAAAGTTCACCGTCAAACCAGAGCGGCTGCGGCAGGACTGGGCGGCGCTGCTGATGGCACAGGTTGTCTATGGTCTGATTCCCTCAGGCCTATTTGCGCTCGGAGAAGTAGGATTTTCTGCGCAGCGCATTCAATGGAGCCTGCCGCTTGTTGGAATTCTAGTCTTTGTCGCCATTGGGCCAGCCATCCTTGCATATAAGACCTGGGGCGAGGGTGTGCAACGGGTTGGCCCAACATTGGCAGGATTTTTTGCCAACCTAACCCCCTTAATCACTGCCCTGCTCTCGTCTCTAATTCTTGGTGAGTACCCAAAGCTCTTTCACGCAGCCTCATTTGTCTTTATCGCGCTGGGGATCTGGCTGAGCTCGAGAACGTCTCGGTAGCTGTCGAAGGCCTAAGTCCCGCATCGGGGCTACACAGACCATGTGGCATGCTTGGCCCCGGTGGGCCTTAGGATGCAGCGGTGTTCAATACGATTGCCTCCCATGCAAGCAGCCCTTGCCATGCCTGCCGGTCCATCCTCTGGATCGCGGCTCGACTCTAAAGTACACGCCGGAATCGCCCGACTCACCGCATCGATCTCGCCAACCTCAATCGGTCTGGCTTGGATGGACTGGGCAACGCAGCTTGCGCTAAGTCCAGGCAAGCGACTTGATTTGATGATTCTAGGCTGCAATCACTGGCTCTCACTGAACTGCTACTGCCAGTCGGTGGCCATGGCCTCCTCGACGATCAGCATCCAAGAGTGCATCGTGCCGCCAAGCTTTGATAAGCGATTCAATGCCGATGAGTGGCATCGATGGCCCTTTAATATGACTCACCAGGCGTTTCTGCTGACCGATCAGTGGTGGCACGCGGCCACCAGTGGTGTGCGGGGCGTTTCCCGGCATCACGAGCATATCGTGTCGTTTATCGCACGACAGTGGCTCGATATGCTATCGCCCGGAAACTATCCGCTAACAAACCCAGTGGTCTTGCGTCGGACCTCGGAGACCTGGGGGCGCAATCTGATCTTCGGAGCAATTAATCTACTCGAAGATATTGAACGGATCACCACCAATAAGCCACCCGCCCATGCCAACCGCTATCGAGTTGGCCTCAATCTGGCAAAAACACCTGGCAAAGTCATCTTGCGCAATCGGCTTGCCGAGCTTATCCAGTATCAGCCGACAACATCCCTGGTGAAGCCCGAGCCGGTGCTGATCATTCCTGCGTGGATCATGAAGTACTACATCCTGGATCTGTCGCCGCATAACTCGTTGATCAAACACCTGGTGGATCAGGGCTACACCGTCTTCTGTCTATCCTGGAAAAATCCCGGCCTGCCGGAGCGTGATCTGGAACTTGATGATTACCTACAGCTCGGAGTCTTTCAGGCGTTAAGCATAATTAATAAAATTCTGCCTAATCAAAAAGTACATGCAACCGGATATTGCTTAGGCGGCACGCTACTTGCCATTGCGGCAGCCGCAATGGCTCGTGAGCACGATGACCGCTTAAAGAGCATCACGCTTTTCACGACCCAGACCGATTTTCGGGAATCGGGTGAGCTGGCACTCTTTATCGACGAAAACGAAGTCAGCCTCTTAGAGGCCCAGATGGAGGAAACCGGGTATCTCTCTGCCGGCCAGATGGCCGGTGCCTTCCAGATGCTGCGTTCCAATGACCTGATGTGGTCTCGGATGATTCACGAATATCTGATGGGTGAGCGGGCACCGGTATCCGATCTCATGGCCTGGAACGCCGATACCACACGCATGCCCGCCCGGATGCACGGCCGCTATCTGCGCGAACTCTTTCTCAATAACGCGCTCAGCGAGGGCCGCTACCGAGTCCACGGCGAGCCGATTACGCTTTTTAATATCCAGCTTCCGATCTTCTGTGTGGCCACCACCGCAGATCACGTTGCCCCTTGGCGCTCAGTCTATAAGCTGCACTATCTGACCCCGGCTGAAATTACCTTTGTTCTGACCACCGGCGGCCACAACGCGGGCATCGTGAATTCTCCAGAGCGCACCGATCGCAGCTATCAGATTCTGTGCCGCCCGGCGGCCGGCCACTACATTGGCCATCAGCAATGGCTGCAGCAGGCGCCCCAGCATGCGGGATCGTGGTGGCCAGCCTGGATTGATTGGCTCAATCGGCACTCCAGCGTAGCGATTGCACCGCCTGTGCTCGGACTTCCAGGCCAAGATTCGCAGCCACTTGCGGACGCGCCTGGCGCCTATGTATTCGAAAACTAGGAGCCCTCGATATGAACATCAATCAACAGGCAGCGCTAACGCTTTCCAAATCCAACCTCAGTCTGCTGGTGACACTCTGTGAACTCGGCAGAACTCAGTCGGCAAAGATGATCAACGAACTGGAGATCCAGCTGGAATCCTGCTACAAAGAGTTCGAATCGACCAGCCAGGCGCTTTTGCAGGCCAGCGACTGGGCGGCTGTCTGCTCGGCGCTCAGCAACATGCCCCTTCTGGTGATGCGTTTGCAGCTGCACCAATCCCAGAAGGTACTGGAATCCTCGATCGCTGCCCAGCTGCGCATCAGCACAGTCTCCCGTGAGGCAATGGCGAATTGGCAACGCGAGACGGCGCTCGCCTTGCAGGAGGGCGCAGGCGCGATGCCCTTGAGTACCACATTAAGAGGGTTTTTCGGCAAAGGGCCCGCCGACAGCGCGAGCATGAATTCTGGCGCCCGCCCCCTCGGGCAGCTTCTGCATATCCAGACCTAGCAGACCGCAAAACTCCCGGCCAATGAGTAAAAGCCAATTATGCCGGTCGTGAAAAAGCTCCGATGCCAAAGGGCTGCTCGCCAGTCGGCGTCGCGCCTCGCGGTCGGTCAGTCCCGTTGGCCCTGAGCGTAGCCGCGCAAACAGAGCGTCTGCTGCTCGAGTGTCCAGTAGGCCTCAGTCCGCTCCGG
>CAYTRY010000014.1:0-33257 GCA_964440375.1 uncultured Bordetella sp.
TGTGTGGGAAGGGATAGAGCTGCTCAACGCGAATGATGGCCACTTCAGAGGCCTTACGTTCACGGCGGGCATTGACGAGCTCGTAGTAGACCTTGCCTGAACAGGCCAGGACCCGAGTGACTTTTTTGGCCTCGATGGTTTTGTCGGTTTCTCCAATCACTGTCTGAAAGCCGCCCTTGGTTAAAAGCTCCAACGGCGATGTCGCTTCCTTATTGCGAAGCAGAGACTTCGGTGAGAGCACGACCAATGGCTTTCTGAAGGGCCGAATCATTTGCCGGCGCAGTACATGGAAAATCTGTGCGGCAGTGGTGGGCTGCACCAGCTGCATATTGGTATCGGCACACAGCTGCATGAAACGTTCAGGCCGGGCGGAAGAGTGCTCTGGCCCCTGGCCCTCGTAGCCATGGGGCAGCAACATCACCAGTCCAGACTGGCGGCCCCACTTCACCTCGCCCGATGAAATGAACTGATCAATCACGACCTGGGCGCCATTTACAAAGTCGCCGAATTGGGCCTCCCAGATCACGAGCGCGTTAGGCTCTGCCGTTGAATAACCATACTCAAATCCGAGCACCGCCTCCTCGGAGAGTACGGAATCAATCACCAGAAACGGCCCCTGCCCGGCCGCAACGTTTTGCAGCGGAATGTAGGTGCCGGCATCCCATTTTTCGCGGTTCTGATCATGCAAGACAGAATGCCGATGGGTGAAGGTGCCACGGCCGGCATCCTGGCCAGTGATGCGGACGGCATAGCCGCTGGCAAGCAGCGATGCATACGCAAGATGCTCGCCCATTCCCCAGTCCAGATTCATTTCACCCTTGCCCATGGCACGGCGATCGGTCAGAACTTTTTCGACCAGCGGATGGACTTTAAAGTCCGGCGGAATGGTAGTGATGCGCTCGGCCAGACGGGATAACTCAGCGGCCGGAACTGACGTGTCGGCATCATCGGTCCACTTCTTATTCAGAAAGGCCGACCAATCGACTGCGAACTTTCCCTTGTAATTCGAAATCACCGGCGAGGACTGGTTGGTGCCGGCATCCATATCGGCCCGGTAGCCTTTGACCATCTCATCGCCTTCGCCAATGCGGATCACGCCGATGGTTTCGAGCCGATCTGCATAAAGCTTGCGGGTGCCGGGATGCTGGGCAATCTTTTTGTACATCAGCGGCTGAGTGAGTGACGGCGTATCTTGCTCGTTATGGCCAAGCTTTCTGAAACAGACAATATCCACCACGATGTCTTTGTTAAATTGCATCCGATAGTCCACTGCGATCTGCGTGGCAAAGACCACGGCCTCGGGATCATCGCCATTGACGTGCAGCACCGGTGCATCGATCATCTTCACCACATCGGAGCAGTAGCTTGTCGACCGCGAATCGCGCGGATCTGAGGTGGTAAATCCGATCTGGTTATTGATCACCAGGTGAATGGTTCCGCCGGTGCCGTAGCCGCGTGTCATGGCCATATTCAGGGTCTCCATCACCACCCCCTGGCCGGCAAAAGCGGCATCGCCATGCACGAGAATGGGCACGACTTGATTGCCCTTGTCATCGCCGCGGCGATCTTGCCGGGCCCGCACCGAGCCCTCCACGACTGGATTCACAATCTCGAGGTGCGACGGATTAAACGCCAGTGACAAATGCACTGGCCCGCCCGGTGTAGAAATATCACTGGAGAAGCCTTGGTGATATTTCACATCGCCTGCCGGCAGGTCATCGGCATGCTGACCTTCGAATTCGGAGAACAGATCCTTCGGGATCTTGCCCAGTGTATTGACCAACACATTGAGCCGGCCACGGTGGGCCATGCCGATAATGATCTCTTGGGCGCCCAGCTCGCCGCAGCGCTGAATAATTTCATCCATTGAGGCGATAAACGACTCTCCGCCTTCCAGAGAGAAACGCTTTTGGCCCACATACTTGGTGTGCAGATAGCGCTCAAGCCCCTCGGCTGCCGTGACTTTTGCAAGGATGCGCTTTTTCTTTTCGGTACTGAATTGCGGTGCCGAGCGGCTGGACTCCAGGCGCTGCTGGAACCAGCGCTTCTCGGTAGGATCCGAGATGTACATGTACTCCGCGCCCAGCGTGCCGCAGTAGGTATCCCGCAGGCCCTTGATAATTTCACGCAGGGTCATCTGCTCTTGGCCGAAATACAGGTTATCGGCCCGGAAAGTCGTGTCGAGATCGGATTCCGTCAGGTCATAAAAGCCCGGCTCGAGCTCGGGGATGGCAGGCCGCTCTTGGCGTTTTAACGGATCGAGATCGGCCCAGCGGGCGCCGAGAAATCGATAGGCCGCGATGATCGACTGGACATGAACCTGCTTGCGGGCAATCGAGAGGTCGCGCTCGGCAACACGGGGCAAAAAAGCATTGGCCTTGGCCCGCTGCGCAAACGACTCAATAATCGGCGCATGGGCGACATCAGAGGTGGTCTCGGCGCCATCGGCTGCCGGAAGAATCTGAAGCTGATCGAAATAGGCCCGCCACTTATCGGGCACTGAGCCGGGGTTATCGAGGTAGGACTCGTAGAGTTCCTCGACATAGGGCGCATTGGCGCCAAACAAATACGAGTTGAGTTGATAACTCTTCATCATGATGCTTCACCCTTCTCGGCCCATGGCCGGTCACGATGCAGGACTAACCTTTCGCTTTGGCGGCCATACCGCCTTGCGAATCGCTTTGTCGGACTGGCCCCTGGCCGATCAGACAGGTCGAAGTTTACCCCTGCTCCTCCAAATAAAAAAGGGGTCTAACGCCCCTTTGTCCTTTTTACCGCTGTGCGACTGGTTTTGCTGATCTTGGTGTTGGGCCGACAAACAACTGCCGCGGCCGGCCAATCTTGTATTCCGGATCCGTGATCATCTCTTTCCACTGGCTGATCCAGCCAATGGTGCGGGCAAGCGCGAATATGCAGGTAAACGCATCCGTAGGAATACCCAGGGCCCGCTGCACGATCCCGGAGTAAAAATCCACGTTGGGATAGAGCTTGCGCTGAACAAAGTAGTCGTCTTCCAGGGCGATCTTCTCAAGTGCCATGGCCAGCTTGAAAATCGGATCATTCTCAAGGCCGAGTTCCGCGAGCACCTCGCGGCAGGTCTCCTGCATTAATCGGGCTCTGGGATCAAAGTTTTTATAGACCCGATGGCCAAAGCCCATCAGGCGCACGCCTGAATTCTTATCCTTGACCTTTTCCATGAACTCGCCGACTTTGGCTACACCGCCATTGGCATTGAGCTCTTCGAGCATCGTCAGACAGGCCTCGTTGGCACCGCCATGCGCCGGGCCCCAGAGGCAGGCAACGCCGGAGGCGATTGCGGCAAAGGGACTGGTGCCCGAAGATCCGCACAGCCGAACGGTTGAGGTGGAGGCGTTTTGCTCATGATCGGCATGCAGAATAAAAATACGATCCATCGCGCGGACCAGTACATCGTTAAGCTTATAGGGCTCACACGGTGTCGCAAACATCATGCGCATAAAGTTGCCGGTGTACGACAGATCGTTTTGGGGATAGATAAATGGCTGGCCAATGCTGTATTTGTAAGACAAGGCGACCAGGGTCGGCATCTTGGCAATGAGCCGAATTGCGGAAATATCCTGCTGCTCGGCCGAGTTGATATCCATGCTGTCGGGATAAAACGCTGAGAGCGCACCAATCATGCCAGTCAGAATGGCCATCGGATGGGCATCACGCCGAAATCCGCGCAGAAAGAACTGCATCTGTTCGTGGACCATGGTGTGATGCATTACCAAATTCTGAAACTCCGCCTTCTGTGTGGCGTTCGGCAGCTCGCCGTAATAGAGCAAGTAGCAGACTTCAAGGAAATCGCAGTGGACCGCAAGCTCTTGAATCGGATAGCCCCGATACAGCAGCTCCCCCTTATCCCCATCAATGAAGGTAATCGTCGACTGGCAGGAGGCCGTTGAAAGAAATCCCGAGTCATAAGTGAACTTGCCGGTGGTTCCGTAGAGCTTACGAATATCGATGACATCCGGCCCTACTGAGCCTTTAAGAATCGGGAATTCAACCGTTGGCGTGCCATCGGTAAATGAGAGGGTGGCTTTGTGTTCAGTGGTCATCGTGGTTCCTTTCACCGCGCAGTATCGACGACAAAATCAACGGCCCGATGCATCACGGGCTCTAATTTTTTCAAGTACCGACTTCACCTCAGGACAATCGAGATCGCCCTGAGGCTCTTCACGTCCGACCAATAAATCCAGCAGGTCGTTATCACTTAAATCCAGCAGGCGGGCCAGGCCATCGTGGTCGGCTAGCGTAATCTGTCCTTGCCACTGCTGAAAGAAATGCTCGAGCAGAAGGTCGTTTTCAAGCAATCCACGGCGTGAGCGCCAACGTAGACGACGGGCCCAGGCCTCGGGCGCAAGGCCATGCTCGGCATCTGCGGTCGGGCTGGCCAAGGCAAACGGATCGGGCTGCATCATGGCCGGCTCGCTGTGCTTTTTAGAGTCAGACGGTTCGGCGGACCATCAGCTCTTTGATCTTGCCGATGGCCTTGGTCGGGTTAAGCCCCTTGGGGCAGACATCCACACAGTTCATGATGGTGTGACAGCGAAAGAGCCGGTAGGGATCTTCGAGATTATCGAGCCGCTCGCTGGTGGCCTGGTCCCGACTGTCTGCAATGAACCGATAAGCCTGCAGCAGGCCCGCAGGGCCAACAAACTTATCAGGATTCCACCAAAATGACGGGCAGCTCGTCGAGCAGCAGGCGCACAGGATGCACTCATACAGACCATCGAGCTCTTCGCGCTCCTCGGGCGACTGAAGCCGCTCTTTTTCAGGGGGAGGCGTGTCGTTGATCAAAAACGGTTTAACCGAGTGGTACTGCTTAAAGAACTGCGTCATATCGACAATCAGATCCCGCACCACGGGCAGCCCGGGCAGCGGCCGCAATACGATCGGCTCTTTGAGTTCGCGTAGATTCGTGATGCAGGCAAGTCCATTTTTGCCGTTGATGTTCATGGCATCCGACCCGCAGACGCCCTCGCGGCAGGACCGACGAAACGACAGGGAGTCATCCTGATCACTTTTGATACGCATCAACGCATCGAGCAGCATCTTATCGGTGTCTTTGAGTTCCACCGTCAGATCCTGCATATAGGGCTTTGCGTCCTTATCAGGATCGTAGCGATAAATTGAAAACCGAACGCTTCGGGCGGTCATGATCAGAAGGTCCTTTTCTTGGGCACAAAGGTTTCAACAGTCAGTGGCTTCAAATTCACGGGCTTGTAATCCAGCCGGTTGCCGTCGGAATACCAGAGCGAGTGGCGCATCCAGTTGGCATCATCACGCTCCGGAAAATCACGGTGGGCATGGGCCCCACGGCTTTCCTTGCGAGCTTCTGCCGACGTGATTGTGGCCTTGGCCGTCTCCATCAAGTTATCTAACTCGAGGGCCTCAATACGGGCGGTGTTAAAGACCTTTGATTTGTCCGCCACATGGACCCGCTTGGCCTGCTCGGCAATCTCGAGAATCTTCGCCTTGCCTTCAGAAAGCAGCTCCTCAGTGCGAAAGACGCCGCAATAGTGCTGCATGGTGTCGCGAATGCTCTGCGCCACATCCTGAACCCGTTCGCCAGAGGTCGAGGCCTCAAGCCGCGCAAGCCGTGAAAGCGACAAATCGGCGCCTGTAGCCGGCAGGTCTTTGTGAAGCTTGTCTTTTAGATTCGCGCCAACAATGTGATTTCCCGCTGCGCGGCCAAACACCACCAGATCGAGTAGCGAATTCGTGCCCAGGCGATTGGCGCCGTGCACTGACACACAGGCGCACTCTCCAATTGCATAAAGGCCGCTGATAATCGTGTTCGGATTGCCGCCCTTAGGCGCCACCACCTGGCCATAAATATTGGTCGGAATGCCACCCATCTGATAGTGAATCGTGGGCACCACCGGAATCGGCTCTTTGATCGGATCGACGTTGGCAAACTTAATGGCGATCTCACGAATCGAGGGCAGCTTTTTCATGATCTTCTCAGCGCCCAGGTGGTCAAGCTTGAGCAGCACATGATCTTTCTTGGGTCCGCAGCCCCGGCCCTCTTTGATTTCCTGATCCATTGATCGCGAGACAAAGTCACGCGGCGCGAGGTCTTTCAGGGTTGGCGCATAGCGCTCCATGAACCGCTCGCCATTGCAATTGAGCAAGATGCCGCCTTCGCCCCGAACGCCTTCGGTAATCAGCACACCTGCACCTGCAACGCCGGTGGGATGGAACTGCCAAAACTCCATATCCTCCAGCGGAATGTCTGCGCGGGCTGCCATGCCCATGCCATCACCCGTATTGATGAAGGCATTTGTGGAGGCCGCCCAGATCCGGCCTGCGCCACCCGTTGCAAATACGGTGACCTTGGCCTCAAGGATCATGACCTCGCCGGTTTCCATCTCGAGCGCCACGACTCCGACGCAGTCACCATCGGCATCCCGAATGATGTCCAGCGCCATCCATTCCACAAAAAACTGGGTGCGTGCGCGGACATTGCGCTGATACAAGGTGTGCAGAAGCGCGTGGCCCGTGCGATCAGCCGCACAGCATGAGCGCTGGACTGGCTTTTCGCCGAAGTTTGCGGTGTGGCCGCCAAAAGGCCGCTGATAAATCGTGCCATCCGGATTGCGATCAAAGGGCATGCCAAAGTGCTCAAGCTCATAGACGACCTTGGGCGCCTCACGGCACATGAACTCAATAGCGTCCTGATCGCCGAGATAGTCCGAGCCCTTGACCGTATCGAACATATGCCAGTACCAGCTGTCGTCACTCATATTGCCAAGCGAGGCGCCGATGCCGCCTTGGGCTGCTACGGTGTGTGAGCGTGTCGGAAATACTTTGGAGAGCACGGCCACATTCAGCCCCGCCTCGGCAAGCTGCAGCGAGCAGCGCATGCCTGCACCACCTGCGCCAACGATCACAGCGTCAAATCTGCGCCGGGGCAGATTCTTTGTCTGATTTGACATCACTTCAGCCACGATCACACCCTCCAGAGAATTTCGATCGCCCACACGCCACAGCCCACCAGCCATAGGATGGTGAAGATCTGTAGACCAAGACGGATGCCGACTGGCTTGACATAGTCCATCCAGATATCACGGATGCCCACCCAGGCGTGATAGATCAGCGCCAGCAGCGCCAAGAGCGTAAATACTTTCATGCCCGTTGAAGCGAAAATACCGGCCCAGCCGCCATAGCCTGGCTCTGCAGCGAGCATCGCCATCACGAACAGCACAACCGAATACGAGCCGATCACGGCGGCTGTGACCCGCTGGGCCAGCCAATCACGCAGGCCGTAATGGGCGCCGACGACGAGCCGCTTGGGCCCGATATTGTTTGAAGAATTTGTCGTTGCGCTCATGGCTTAAAAGGCTCCAAAGATTTTTAGCCAGGCCAACACAGAGCAGCCCAGCGTCGCAATGAGCACTGCCCTGCCCCAGGAGGCGGACTGCTCTTTGGCAAGTCCAATATGCAGATCGCTAAAAAGGTGGCGTATGCCCGCAAACAGATGGTGCAAAAAGGCCCAGGCCAGACCACAGAGAATGAGCTTCACCAGAAATGAATCGAGGACCTCCATCAGCTGCGCATAGCTGAGCTCAGACGTGATGCTCCAATCAAAGAGCAGCAGCACCAGCGGCAGGGCGAGGAACATTGCAGCGCCGCTGACCCGGTGCAGGATCGACACGACCCCCGCGGCGGGAAGCCGATACTGAAGAATCTGCGTGATGTGAATATTGCGAAACTGCGGGCGCGACTTTTTTGAAAGTTCGCTCATGGATCCCCCTGAAGGACTAACCACTTTTTCTTATTGTGCTCCGCGAGATTATAAGAGCCCTTTTTGACACCGCCTAGGGTGAACCCTAAACTCTGCCTGTTTTCCTGCCCTTAAAACATGACTCTTTCCCAAGGAGCGACCGTGAGCCAGACCAAATCCCCCATGCGAATCGCTGTGACCGGCGCTGCCGGCCAGATCGGCTACAGCCTGCTGTTTCGTATCGCCAATGGCGACCTGCTTGGCAAAGACCAGCCGGTCATTTTGCAGCTGCTGGAAATTCCCGACGAAAAAGCTCAGAAAGCCCTAAAAGGCGTCATGATGGAAATCGATGACTGCGCCTTCCCGCTCCTGGCTGGGATGACAGCGCACAGCGACCCCATGACCGCCTTCAAAGATATCGACATCGCGTTGCTGGTCGGCGCCCGGCCGCGGGGCCCGGGGATGGAGCGCAAGGATCTGCTGTCGGCCAATGCACAAATCTTTACCGCCCAGGGCAAGGCCCTCAACGCCGTGGCCAAACGCACCGTTCGGGTGCTTGTCGTGGGCAATCCCGCCAACACCAATGCCTATATCGCGATGAAGTCGGCGCCGGATCTGCCGAAAAAGAACTTCACCGCCATGCTTCGGCTGGACCACAACCGGGCCCTCTCGCAGATTGCCTCCAAGACAGGCAAGCCGGTGGGCGCGATTGAAAAGCTGATTGTCTGGGGCAATCACAGCCCCACCATGTACCCCGATTACCGGTTTGCAACGATCGCGGGTCAGAGCGTGAAATCCATGATTAACGACGAAGCTTGGAATAAAGATGTCTTTCTTCCGACCGTCGGCAAACGCGGCGCGGCGATCATTGATGCCCGCGGCCTGTCCTCCGCCGCCTCGGCGGCCAATGCAGCCATTGACCATATGCGTGACTGGGTGCTCGGCACCCAGGGCAAGTGGGTCACGATGGGCATTGCCTCAGATGGCTCTTACGATATTCCGCAAGAGATCATCTATGGCTATCCCGTGATCTGCTCGGGCGGCGATTATCAGATCGTTCAGGGGCTGGAGATCGATGGGTTTTCCCGCGAACGGATGACCCACACGCTCAACGAACTGCTTGAAGAGCGTGATGGCGTAAAGCACCTTCTAGGCTAAATCGATAATGCCGGCCCTGCATCCGGATGATGTCCTGTTTCAGGGCTCCGGACAGGGCACTGCAGCACCATCGTGCTGCGAGCACTACGCAGGCGATGAAAAAAAGCTTCGCAAGGCGTTCGCCCTACAGCAGGAATTGGCGGGCGCCTTTGACGTCACTGCGGACCTCGAAGATGGGGCGGCTTCGGGCCAAGAGGAGCCCACCGCCCGATTGCTGGCGGGAATTCTCGCCGAGCCACGGCCCCCAGGCCACCCTGCTGGCTGCCGGGTCCACCCGGTGGATCACCCCGCATTTGATTTAGACGTTGGGCATTTGCTGGCGGCAAGGCCCGCACAGCTGGCCTACATCACCATTCCAAAGCTCACCGGGATGGCCCAACTCCAGCAGGCGCTTGCGGTCTTGGACTTGGCCGCAAGAAAAACAGGCTTTGGCGCCGAGATCGCGCTTCAGATTCTGGTGGAAGATGAGGGCGTGATCTTTGAGCTTTCTGAGATTGCTGCCCACCCACGGGTGCGTTTTATTTCATTTGGACAGATGGATTTCACCAGCAGCCACCGTGGTGCGATTCCTGTCTCGGCAATGAAGAGCCCGGGCCAATTTGATCACCCCCTCATGCGCCGCGCCAAGCTGGAAATCAGCGCCGCCTGCCATGCCAGCGGAAAAATCCCGACCCATAACCCGACCACCGATTTTCAGTCCGCCGCGCAGGCGGGCGATGATGCCCGAAGGGCCCGGCATGAATTCGGTTTTTTACGCATGTGGAGCATTCATCCCAACCAGGTCCGACAGATTCTGGCTGCTTTTGGCCCAAGCCATGATGAGATTGAGGATGCAAGCCGAATTCTGCTGGCGGCCCAGGCGGCAGACTGGGGGCCAATCGCCGATCGTGGCTTATTGCATGATCGGGCAAGTTATCGGTATTTCTGGGACTTACTCAGGCGCGCCCAATCGGCGGGCGGGGATATTCCGCAGGCAGCACGTCAGGCTTTTTTCTAAAATACGGTGATTGCGCGACACGGCACTGTTCTGCGCAGTTAAAAACAACAAAGCGACTTCAGGGAGCCCGCTATGCCACACAATCTTCACAACAGTCTTCGCGAATTCAAAACTGCCGCAGGCAAATCCGGTAAGTTTTATAGCCTGCCCGCCCTCGAGCAGGCGGGTGTGGCGAAAATCTCTCGACTCCCGGTTTCAATTCGTATTGTGCTGGAGGCGGTGCTGCGTAACTGCGATGGAAAAAAAGTTACTGAATCACATGTCAAACAGCTTGCCAATTGGGGGCCGACCGCACAGCGTGTTGATGAAATTCCTTTTGTGGTGGCCCGTGTCGTCTTACAGGATTTCACGGGTGTGCCGCTTCTTGCGGATCTGGCAGCAATGCGCAATGTCGCCCGCGACATGGGAAAAAATCCCAAGCTGATTGAGCCCCTGGTGCCGGTTGATCTGGTGGTCGACCACTCGGTGATGATTGATCACTACGGCAAAAAAGATGCGCTCGATCTGAATATGAAGCTTGAGTTCCAGCGCAATGAAGAGCGCTACCAGTTCATGAAATGGGGCATGCAGGCCTTTGATACCTTTAAGGTGGTACCGCCCGGTATTGGGATCGTGCATCAGGTCAACCTTGAATACCTTGCCCGCGGCGTCCACGCCAAAGAGGGTGTTGTCTACCCCGATACCCTTGTTGGCACCGATAGCCACACCACCATGATCAATGGCATTGGCGTAGTGGGCTGGGGCGTTGGTGGCATCGAGGCCGAGGCCGGCATGCTCGGTCAGCCCGTGTACTTCCTGACCCCTGATGTGGTGGGTGTCAATCTGACAGGCAAGCTGCCAGAGGGCTGCACAGCAACCGATCTCGTCTTGACCATCACCGAAATGCTTCGCAAAGAAAAAGTTGTCGGCAAGTTCGTTGAGTTTTTTGGTGAAGGCACCGCCTCACTGTCGCTGCCCGACCGGGCGACGATCGCCAACATGGCACCGGAATATGGCGCGACCATGGGATTTTTCCCTGTCGATAGCGTGACGGTGGACTTTATGCGGGCCACTGGCCGCACGCCCGATGAGGTCGATGTCTTTGAGGCCTACTTTAAAGCCCAGGAGCTTTTCGGCATTCCGAAAGCTGGCCAGATCGATTACACGAAATCGGTCTCACTGGATCTCTCAAGTATCAAGCCTTCGCTGGCTGGCCCCAAACGGCCGCAAGATCGTATTGAGTTATCGAGTCTGAAGAAGACATTCGGGGAATTGTTCTCCAAGCCGGTTGCGGAAAACGGCTTCGCGCAGCCTGCAGCAGCGCTAACAAAACGCATTAAAGCCGGTGACGCAGAGATCGGTAATGGCGACGTGCTCATTGCAGCCATTACATCGTGCACCAACACTTCAAATCCTGGGGTCTTACTTGCGGCGGGCCTGCTTGCGAAAAAAGCAGTCGAAAAGGGCCTCACGGTGAAGTCGCACATCAAGACCTCACTTGCACCCGGAAGCCGCGTGGTCACCGAATACCTAACCAAGGCGGGCCTGCTGCCCTATCTGGAGAAGCTGGGCTTTGCGGTTGCCGCCTATGGCTGCACCACATGCATTGGCAATGCCGGAGATCTGCGTCAAGAATTCAACGATGCGATTGTGAAAGAGGATCTGGTCTGTGCGGCAGTGCTTTCTGGAAACCGCAACTTTGAAGCCCGAATTCATCCCAACCTGCGGGCAAACTTTCTTGCCAGCCCGCCGCTTGTCGTGGCCTACGCGATTGCCGGCACAGTGCTGAAGGACCTCAGCACCGAGCCTGTCGGTCAAGGCAGTGCGGGGCCGGTCTATCTAAAAGACATCTGGCCCTCAAGCCAAGAGATTGCCGCAGTGATGGGAGTCGCGATGGATGCGCAGACCTTCCAGCGCCTATATGGTGACCTGACAAAAGATCACCATCTCTGGAACAACATTAAGGGCACGACCGGCCAGGTCTATGACTGGCCAAAATCAACCTACATCGCCCGGCCACCGTTTTTTGATGGCTTCTCCATGTCACCGAAGGCGACTGGCTCGATTCATAAGGCCCGGGCGCTAATGATTCTGGGTGACTCTGTCACAACCGATCACATTTCCCCAGCGGGTTCGATCAAAGAAGCCTCGCCTGGCGGCAAATACCTGATTGAAAATGGCGTGACCAAGGCGGACTTTAATTCCTATGGCTCACGTCGGGGCAATCATGATGTGATGATGCGGGGCACATTTGCCAACGTACGCATCAAAAACCTGATGCTGCCCCCGAAGGCCGATGGCAGCCGCGAGGAAGGTGGCTTAACGCTATTTCAGCCAAGTGGCGAAAAAATGTTTATCTACGACGCGGCGATGAAATATCAGCAGGCTGGCGTTGCCACCATCGTCGTCGGCGGCGAAGAATACGGCACCGGATCCTCCCGGGATTGGGCGGCCAAGGGCACGCAGTTGCTGGGCGTTAAGGCAGTCATCGCGCGCAGCTACGAGCGGATTCACCGCTCCAATCTCGTGGGCATGGGTGTGTTGCCGCTGCAGTTTAAAGGCGCTGACAGCGCAGAGCATTTGGGCTTAGACGGCACAGAGTCATTTGATATCGCGATCCCCGATGGCCTGCAGCCCCAGCAGGACCTTACCGTGGTCATCACCCGAAAAGATGGCGCCAAACAAAATGTCACCGTCTTGTGCAGAATCGATACGCCAATTGAAGTGGATTATTTCCGCCACGGCGGCATCCTGCCCTATGTGTTGCGGGAGTTGATGGCCGCCTAACGCTCACAACACGCGCTGAAACCAAAACGCCTGGGAAGCCCCGTATTCCCTGGCGTTTTTTATTGCAGTACCGGCACTGAATAGCCCGAGATGAAATCCTTGGCGGGCCCACCCTCGAGCGGAAAGACATGGCGCTCTGTGGTGCCGATATCACCGCCATAGACATGAATACTGATCGACACCTGATCATGATGGGCGTTCATGACCTTATGAATATCGCCATGATGGGCCGAGACAATGCTGATGTCTCCCGGGCAAAGCACCTCAGGGGGGCCCTCTGGCGCAGGAACCCCATCGCTGCCAATCACATAGCGCTGCGAGTGCTCCTGGCCGCGCAGCATGCCGATCACGCCCCAGATGGTGTGATCATGCACCGGTGTTGCCTGGCCAGGGCCCCACACAAAACTCACCACCGAGAATCGGCTCTGCGGATCGCGGTGCAGACAGTACTGCTGGTAATACTGGGGGTGGGGAACGGCATAAGAAGACGGCAGCCAGTCGTCTTCGCGAATCAGTGCCGCCAGAAGGCTGCCTACCTGATTGAGAAACTGCGGCGAGCCCGTCTCGGTGGTCTTATCGAGCAAGTCTCCCAGGGCCGCAGTGAAGTGGTCCAATTTCGCGATCTTTGGTATCGGGGACGCGGTGGCCATCACGGCTCCTCCTTTTGCGGCCATTATCCCGCGATCCGCTTGGCATGGGGTCCTTTCACGTGGTTTAAGCGGGCGAATTGGCCTGATCGCTCAAGTAAACTTCGGCTACCGCCCCATCTTTAGAACTGACGATGAAAAAATCTCCCTCCTCCCGCCGTGGCCGCGCCTCTCGTGAGGCCGATGCCTTGATTGAATTCGCCGAGGGCCTTGCGCAGTCGGGCAGCCGTGCGGAGGACCACTTCTGGGAGTCACGGCTTGAGCGCGAGATTGAATCGCTGCTCAAAAACGGTGATGAGGGGTCGCTCAATGCCGCACTGGATCGGCTTGCTGACCGTGAGTCTCGGGCCTATGAAGAGCTTGCTGACGCCATCGAAGGCCGGGTCGAGCATGCGCTGGCGGCCACCTCGGATGGCGACCGTGATGTCTTGCTTTTCGCAGCCCCCGTCTTGGCCTGGTCGCGCATGCCGCTGCCGACACGGCCGATTCCGGCTGCGATCGTGAAATCAACACGCCAAGCCCTGATGGAATCGGTGTTTACGGCTGCCGCTGATGTAACCCTGGCCAATTATTTGTTTTCCCCGGATCAGCTGCCGGAAACCTTTTGCGATACCGCGGAGCTTCGTCAGACCCTGACCCAGACCCTAAGCGATGGCTTATTTAAGGTCGACCCTGCCGCACTCAAAGAAACAGCGCAGTTTCTGGCCGATCAGCGCTACATCATTGGCGTTGTCTCGGCGCCTCGCGGAGAGGCAATATTTCGCTGGCAATCGGGTGATGCCAGCCGCGAACAAGTCGCAGAGCGCTGGGTGCAGGCAAGCCAAGAGGCCTTAGCGCCGCTGCTGCCTGCTTGCGCGTTTGAAAGTATGCTGCCGCGGGCCTATTACGTGGCCTGCCGAGATGCCGATCGGTCTGCCCGACCATTTTCAATTCGCGCCTCTGTGGCGTTCTTGGCGACGACGCTAGGCGTAACACCCAATGCACTCGTTGCGGTGATTGGCGGCTGCTATAACCGACAGCTCGAGGAATATCGCATCGGATTCGCAGTTGCCGAGGAAGAAGAAGTCATCCACGGCGTGGTCTGGCCGCTACTTGGTGCCGAAGATGAAATGAGTGATGTCGCAGAGGAAATCGAGACCACACTTCGCGATACCGGACTGCAGCGAATCCTTATGCTCAGGCAGCGCCTGCCCATGGAATACTGTGATGACTGCGGCGCCCCGCTATATCCGAACGAGGATGGTGAAATGGTGCATGCCGAGCTGCCCGAAGTGGCCGAGCAGCCCAGCCAGCATTTGCACTAGCAGATGCCGCCGACCTACCAGCTCTTCGGCCGAAACTGCGCAGTAAAAAAGACACCTCTCGACGGGGTGGCATAGGTATTTGCAAGCTGGTAACTCGTATTACCGACATTCTCAACCCGGGCACCGAGACCAACCTCGGGGGTCAGCTGGTATCGAGCGTAAAGATCGAGTGTGGTGTACGGCGCCAAGATTACAGTATTGAAGTCAGAGTCTTTCCGAGATCCGGAAGAGAAAAAGCGGCCGCCATACGACAGTTTGCCTTCTGCTACCGATAGCTGCAGCGATCCGTAGTCATTTGCGCGTCGTGCAAGACGTGTATTTGAAACGGTAACATTTCTTGGGTCTTGTACCGTGTAGCTTACCTTTGCTTCAATTTTTCCAAAGGCGGCGCGCAGGTAGGACTCCCATCCTTGATTCTCAATATTAATATTCTCGTAGTTGAAGGTATCGGAGCGATAGACAATCGAATCTCTTGACGATGTCGAAAACTTTATGATTCGTGCGGAGACATTCGAACTCTGGTAGGTCAGGCCCAGCTCATTACTTTGATGCTGCTCCGGCCGCAATCCAATCGAGGATACAAATTCATCCGGTGCTGGCGCCCGAAATGCAGTCGACCGCGAGGCCGTCGCACGAATGTTGTCGGAGAGCTGAAAGCCAACGCCTGTAAGCCAGCTGGTAACCCCCTCTCGAACAGAGCGGGCCCCGCGCTCTTCGGCGGAAATATGATCGTTTCGGAGATTAAGCTGAAAGGAAGTAATCCCACGGGTGGCCGCAAGGCCTACATAAATTGCCTTGGTCTCCCGCGAGCTGTTCGATTCAATATACGTGGTTGTGTAGCGCCGGCCAAGAAACTCGGCCTGAGAAATCTCAGCACCGCCAGTTAAAACCGTGCTTTTCCATGGTGACATGCGGGTTTCAAGGCGCATGGTGGTCTGATCACCCTTGCTCAGTCCGCCGTCTAACAAACTCCGCTGGGTGCCGTTTAGAAATTCGCGCAGCGCAAGTCTTGAGTGATAGATTTCGATCCGCGTCCTCCCAAAACCCGATGTTTTCATTTCCGCATAGACACCGATATTCTCATTATCCCGTTTCAATAAGTGCGTATCCGTAGGCGCACTCGATTCATCAAAACTGGACTGGCCCGCCATGGCAGTCATAAACATGCCGACTTGCATACTTTGGGTCAAATCTCGAGAAATACGAGCATTCACACTTCGATTCGAATAGCCGTCATTGTCCGGGTTAAATCCAGATCCAACTCTCGCCGAAAAATTATCCGTATCAAAGGCTGAGACGCCGACATTAAATCGATAGCCGGCTGAATCCCCCCCATAGTTTGCGGAGAGTCCACGCGTATTCCGGGCACCTGCAGTGATGGAGAACGCGCCCTTCGGTGGGCCAGAGTTCTGCCGAGTAAATATATTGATAACACCACCGATTGCTGCCTCCCCAAATAGGGAGCCAACATTGCCTCGAACGATTTCAATTCGGTCGATCATACTAAGTGGAATATCAGCGAAGTTAAAAAATCCAATTCGATCGGTCTGTGCCTTCACGCCGTCAATAAACACTGCGGAATTAACGCTCGACATGCCCCTGAGAAAGAGACTGGTCGTCGAGCCGGGCCCACCATTTCTTGAAATCTCGAAACCTGGCTCTCCGGAGAGAAAGCTTGCGAGATCAAGCGCCTGTGAACGCTCGATTTCCTGACGGGAGATGACGCTCACTGAGGGAATCACATCGCTCAAGGGCTGCTCAAACCGCGCAGCGCTCACGACAACCGGATTTAATGAATTTAGGGGCGTCTCGACAACCGCTAGCGGAGCATCGGGTGCCTTGATACTCGATTGGGCGAATGCTGCCGAGACCCCAAGCGCAAGTGCACTGATTGCCGGTAGATACCGAAAAGACATGATCAACCTTTCTTGCCCCCCAATCCCCGAGGCGACAAAAAGCATTCACGTCACTGGCCGGTATCCAGACTTCGGCTGCTGCCCCCTCGCGGGGGCTGTGATTCAACGCCTTCCCAGGGATTCTGCACCCCAGTGGCCGGCCCAGCAGAACTGGACCGCCTTGAACCACTTCAACCGTAACTGTTTCGGGGAAAGTGCCGGATTTACACCAGCTTCCCGTTTAACCTGCGCTAAGCAGGCACCACGCGACGGCGTCTGACCAATTTCAAACTGGCCTTAGTGTAACGCCTTGCAATCGTGCGGGCGCCGATCGATGCTATCTCGACTCCAAAATGTCTGACGTAGACAGACACTCGACATTTATTTGGCAAAGAGGCGATCGGGATGCGCCATTGCCTTAAATTCAATCGCGTTACCGGAAGGGTCCAAAAAGAACATGGTGGCCTGCTCTCCCACCTCGCCTTTGAATCGAATGTACGGCGCAATCACAAACTCAACGCCCGCAGCCGTTAACTTATCGGCCATCGCCTGCCACTCGGGCATCGACAGCACGATGCCAAAGTGGCGCACGGGCACCTGCTTACCGTCCACTTCATTCTTCGGCTCCTGGGCGGGGCCATCTTTTGCCAGATGGGCCACGATCTGGTGGCCATACAGATTAAAGTCGATCCATTCATCCGAACTGCGGCCCTCTGGGCAGCCGAGCAGGCCGCCATAAAACGCGCGGGCCTTGTGCAAGTCATCAACAGGAAACGCTAAATGAAACGGATGCATCAACAACCTCCACTATCAAGCCCGAAGCAGGAACACTACTATCGGGTCACCATTTCGATAAAGACCTTTGAGCGCTCTATTGTTGGCGCTAAAAACGATAGCCGATCGGAAAGGCTTGCCACAAGGCTAGAGTGGCTCACCAGGCCAAACGGGCCCTCGAACACTTCCATCTTGACATAGACTCCCGCCGCCCGCAGACGCGCTGCGAGCGTTGCAGAGTTAATCTCTGGATCCACCAGAGGGTCCCGCTTAGCGGATAGCAGCAGCATCGGCGGAGATGCAGGCGATACATGCTCAATCGGCTGTGAGTCGCGGGGTGTGTTTGGCCAATTAAAAGCACGCTGGGCCGCAGGCATTTGAATCGGCAAAAAGTTAACCGGTGAAGACAGGCCAATCACACCGCGAATTCGGCGTCGCTCGGAGTCCGATAGCCAACGGGAATCGGTCGCCAGGCTGATGGCGTTGTAGGCGCCAGCCGAATGGCCTGCCAGCACGATACGCTGCGCATCGCCGCCAAAACGCGCGGCCTGCTCAATGACAAGCCTGAGCGCCTCGGCGCTATCTTGAACAAAACCCGGGTAGGTCACCTCAGGTGTGAGTCGATAATCCGGGATCGCGACGAGATAGCCCAAATCATTAAAGGTTCTCGCGATGAATCGATAGTCGAGCCGTGAGCCGGTTTCCCAGGCACCGCCATAAAAAAACACAATCACGGGTACAGCTGTCCCAGTCACATTTTGCGTGGCCGGATAAAACTCAACACGCTGTCGCGCCGAGGGCCCATAGCTTAAGGACACCGAGGCCGCTTGGGGAGATTTAGAAATCGCATTCAGAACATCCAAGCTCGAGCAGCCGGAGAGAACAGATGCGCTGAGCGCAGCAAGAACCGACTTCAACCACATCATGGAATTTAGATGATAAAAACTGAGGGAAAAATTCGAAATGGTCGGGGCGAGATGATTCGAACATCCGACCCCTTGCACCCCATGCAAGTGCGCTACCAGGCTGCGCTACGCCCCGACCGAACCTGCGATTATAGCCGAGGCCCACTGCCCTTCAGGATCTGCAGGACTGCAGCCAACTCACCGCGCAAGTCACTCGGTGCGGAGGGCAACGAATCCATTACGGGTGTCGTGTCGTTGCTTGATGGGCGTGCATCACCATTCGCACGCCCTTCCATTAATTGATTGCGGGCACCGCTAATGGTGAACCCCTGATCGTAGAGCAGCTCGCGAATTTTCCGAATCAGCAAGACTTCATGATGCTGGTAGTAGCGACGGTTTCCGCGCCGTTTCATCGGCCGTAGCTGGGTAAATTCCTGCTCCCAGTAGCGCAGCACATGGGGCTTTACCGCGCAGAGCTCACTGACCTCGCCAATGGTGAAATAACGCTTGGCCGGAATCGGCGGCAGCAGAGGTGAGGCGACGCGACTCTCCATAATGTTTTAGCGCGCGATGCTCAGGCTCGGGGGTGTCTAACCAAGGCTGGGCTCATCATCGGCATAAGCATCCAGTGGCTTTTTCGATGGGTCCTGGACATACGACTTCAGTTTTTGGCTTGCATGGAAGGTCACCACGCGCCGGGCAGCGATCGGAATCTCTTGGCCCGTTTTAGGATTGCGGCCGGGCCGCTGCGGCTTATCGCGAAGTTGAAAATTCCCAAATCCGGAGAGCTTGACGCTCGTGCCAGCGACCAGAGTCTCTCGGATCTCCTCAAAAAAGATATCGACGACCTCTTTGGCCTCGCGCTTATTCAGGCCCACGACTTCAAACAGCAGATCCGCCAATTCGGCCTTGGTCAGGCTGTCTTCGGTGGACTTTAAGCCGGCGTGCTCAAGCAGCCTGGGCACCACTTCTCCCGCTGTGGGGGTCGGGTTCGCAGCGGGCGACAGGCCCGATAAGGTCTTCGAATCGAAGTGCACGTTTCAGAATCAGGAACGGAGTCGAGCGGCGAATTCGGCCTGCATCAATTTGATGATTTCGGCCATAAGCTGATCGACCTCCGCGTCCTGGAGTGTTGCCTCAGGACTCTGCAGTATAAAGCGGAAAGCGAGGCTTTTTTCCTTTTCGGACAATCCCTTACCTCGATATTCATCAAAACACTTGACATTAGTAATCCAAGACCCTTGTTTTGACTGGCTTTTTAGGTGGTTGATCCGGTCTAAAAGGGCTCCGGCCGGGGTTTCGAGGCCCACGACGAGGGCCAGATCTCGAATGACTGGGGGGAACTTTGAGGGCTCCTGTGGACGGGGTACGGCAGCCTTTGAAAGGGGTTCCAATTCGAGCTCAAAAAGAATCGGGGCGCCGGCAAGCTCCAGGCGCTGTACCAAGCGGGGGTGAAGCTCTCCGATAAACCCCGCCGGTCTGCCGCCAATCATGACCTCAGCGCTGCGGCCAGGATGAAGGGCCGGATGCGCCACGCTCAGCGCCCGAGTGGCGAGCAAGGCAGGTGCCGCAAGACGCTGCAAATCACCCTTCACATCAAAAAAATCCACCGGCCTTGCAGCCATGCCCCACTGCTCATCGGCAGCAAAACCAAATGCCACCCCCGCAAGCCGCAGGGGCTGCCGGATGCCGCCCACAGCCCAGTCACCCGCCTGCTGAGCGGGATCGTCGTGATAAGTCCGGCCGATCTCAAAGAGTCGAACACGCGATGCCTTGCGATTCAGGTTGGCAACAGTGGCGTCGAGCAATCCCGGCAATAGACTGGGCCGCATCACTGACTGATGCGAGGCCATGGGGTTGAGTAGTCGAAGTGCGGGCGTGCCCGCAAGAAAGGGTTCGGCCTGCTCCTGACTGATAAAACTATAGGTGATTGCCTCGACATAGTCCGCAGCCACCATTCGATCTCGCAGCTGCATCGATGATCGGCTTGCCTCAGGCCGCGAAAACATTGCTGCGCTTGCGCGCGGGGGATGGGCGGGAATACGTTCAAAACCATGGATGCGGGCCACCTCTTCGATGAGATCCTCCTCGATCTCGAGATCGAATCGGAATGAAGGTGGCGTGACACGAATGACTTCCCCTGCCTCTGACTTTGAATACTCAGCAGCGAGGCCGAGTCGGGAAAAAATACCCAAACAATCCTGCGCAGTCACTGTAATGCCAAGCACCTTGCAGCAGCGGGCAACGCGCATCGTGACGGGTACCCGGTCCGGCACCCCCAGAGTCTGATCATCCATTGGACCAGCCGCCCCACCGCAGATGCTTTGAATAAGATGGGTGATGTAATCGACGTGGGCGACTGTGGTCTCCCAGTCGACGCCGCGCTCAAAACGATGGCCCGCCTCGGTGCTAAATCCAAAACGTCGTGCGCGGCCGCGAATTGAATCCGGCCACCAGAATGCAGCCTCGATATAGACATTTTTGGTTTCAAGCGAAACGGCAGTGGCATCACCGCCCATGATGCCGGCCATCGACTCGGGCCCACGGTCATCGGCAATCACGCCTACGGATGGATCCAGCGTGAACTCCTGGTCATTTAAGAGCTTGATTCTCTCGCCAGGACGGGCCCAGCGCACCACCAGCGGCCCGTGAATCTTGTCGGCATCGAAAATATGGCTCGGCCGGCCAAGCTCCAGCATGACGTAGTTTGAAATATCAACAAGCGCTGAGATGGATCGCTGGCCAGCCTGCTCGAGCCGGCTGCGCATCCAATCCGGAGTGACTGCGTGTGCGTTGACACCCTTGACGACACGGCCTGAGAAGCGGCCACATAGATCTGCAGCCTCAATCCGCACGGGAACCTTATCAGAAACGGCTGGGGTCACGGATGGCCAGTTCGGTGTGGTCAAGGGAGCTGACGTCAAGGCCGCCACCTCACGGGCCACGCCGGCAATCGATAAGCAATCTGCACGATTCGGCGTGAGCTTGATTTCCAACACACGGGCATCAAGATTCATTGCTTCGCGCAGGTTCTTGCCAAGTGCTGTTGCAAATGATTCCGGCAAGGCCAGCAGGCCCTCGGCGTCCTCCGAGATTCCGAGTTCCTTCGCTGAGCAGAGCATGCCCTGGCTCTCAACCCCGCGCATCTTCGCCCGCTTAATTTTGAAGCCGCCGGGAAGTACAGCGCCCTCAGTGGCACACGGCGCAACCATGCCCGCCTGCACGTTCGGTGCGCCGCAGACAATCTGCAGCATGTCAGGCTGTCCGATATCAACGGTGCAAACGCGCAGCCGATCTGCATCCGGGTGCGGTGTGACTGCGGTGACACGGCCAATCACCACGCCCGAGAATTCGGGCGCAAGGGGAAGTGCATCCTCAACCTCAAGGCCCGCCATGGTGAGTGCATCGGCCAGCGCCTCGGAGTCGATTGGCGGATTGACCATCGCCCTTAGCCACTGCTCAGGAACGCGCATCTTGAGATGTCCTTAGGCAAATTGGCGCAAAAAGCGCAGATCGTTATCAAAAAATAAGCGCAGGTCAGCAATGCCATAACGCAGCATGGTCATGCGCTCAAGGCCGGTGCCAAATGCAAAGCCGATATACCGTTCGGGATCGAGTCCGAAATGGCGCACCACCTTTGGATGCACCTGGCCCGAGCCCGCAATCTCTAGCCAGCGGCCCTTGAGCGGGCCAGACTCAAAGCGCATATCGATCTCGGCCGAAGGCTCTGTGAACGGAAAAAATGACGGACGAAAGCGCACCTGCAGCTGATCGGTTTCATAAAAGCGCTGAAGAAAGTCGGTGTAAACGCCTTTGAGATCCGCAAACGAAATATGCTCATCGATCCAAAGGCCCTCGACCTGATGAAACATGGGGGAGTGGGTCGCATCGCTATCCACCCGATACGTGCGGCCCGGGGCGATCACCTTGATCGGAGGCTTGTGGGTCCGCGCATAGCGGACCTGCATCGGACTGGTGTGGGTGCGCAGTAAAAGCGGCAGACCCGTCTCATCTTTTTTCTCGAGATAAAACGTATCCTGCATTGAGCGGGCCGGATGATTCTCGGGATTATTCAGGGCCGTGAAATTCATCCAGTCAGTCTCGATCTCGGGGCCATCGGCCACATCAAAGCCGATTGACTGAAAGAGTTCCTCGACCCGGCGCCAGGTCCGAATCACCGGATGGATCGCACCCACGGCGTGGCCGCGGCCCTCCTGGGAGACATCGATCGCCTCAGCCGCCAGCCGGCGATTGAGTTCAGACTCGACAATGGCCACCCGGCGATCCGCGAGCAGCGATTCGATCTGCTGCTTTACGCCATTGATCGCAGCACCGAGCGTTTTCTTGGTTTCGGCATCGGCCTGACCAAGGGCCTTGAGCTGCTCAGTCAGTGCACCGTTTTTTCCAAGAAAGCGGGCCTTGGCATTTTCCAGGGCCGCCGAATCAGCAGCCTGAGAAAACGCCAGTTCCGCTTCTTGAACAAGACGCGCGAGTTCGGTCATCGCCAGTGACGGGGTCTAGCCTGCCGAAGAAAGCGCGGCTACTTCGCCAGGGCGGCTTTTACGGAGGTGACGATGGCGGCAAAGGCGGCCTTGTCCATCACGGCCAGATCAGCAAGCACCTTGCGATCCAGGTCGATGTTGGCCTTCTTTAAGCCAGCCATGAATCGGCTGTAGTTGATATCCAGCGTGCGGCAGGCTGCATTGATCCGCGTAATCCAGAGCGCGCGGAATACACGCTTACGATTGCGACGATCCCGATAGGCGTACTGGCCAGCACGCATCACCGCCTGTTTGGCGACACGAAAGACATTGTTGCGGCGACCACGAAAGCCTTTGGCACGGGCCAAAATTTTCTTGTGGCGGGCTCGGGCGGTAACTCCACGTTTAACGCGAGGCATGACGGTTCTCCTTTAGGCGTAAGGCATCATGTCGCGGACACGCTGGATGTCCGATTCATGCACGGTCAATGTGCCACGCAGCTGACGCTTATTTTTGGTCGTCCGCTTGGTCAGAATATGGCGCTTGGTCGCGTGCGCGCGTTTAATCGACCCGCTTCCACGGGCCTGAAAGCGCTTTGCAGCAGCCTTCTTGGTCTTCATTTTGGGCATGTAAAGCTCCGTTTTTAAACCTGCTCAGGTGGCTGCAGCATGACTGCAAGGCACTTTGAAAACCTGGCGAGGCAAATTTCTCACTTCCACAACAACTGCAACTACAACTTCAAGTACAACTACTTCTTCTTTTTCGGGGCCATCACCATCACCATCTGACGGCCCTCGAGTTTGGGCATCTGCTCGACCTGGGCAAACTGCTCAAGGTCGGTTCTGAGGCGCTCAAGCTGACGAACGCCGTACTCCTGGTGGACCATTTCGCGGCCCCGAAAGCGTAAGGTAATTTTCACCTTATCGCCTTCTTCGAGAAACCGCAGCAGATTGCGCAGCTTCACCTGGTAATCATTTTCATCCGTGCCGGGTCTGAATTTGACCTCTTTGACCTGGATGATTTTCTGCTTCAGCCGTGCATCGTGGGCCCGTTTTTGCTCTTGGTACTTAAACTTGCCGTAGTCCATGAGCTTGCAGACTGGCGGCTCGGCCTGGGGTGCTATCTCGACCAGATCCACCTCAGCCTCATCGGCCATGCGGATTGCCTCTGGGACTCTGACGATGCCAAGGGCTTCGTTATTAACTCCAACCAGCCGAACTTCGGGCGCTGTTATTTCACCGTTGATGCGATGCGAACGTTCTGTAGCGATTATTCTTTTCCCTATAACAATTAAAAAAACGAAGACGCCTTATTGCCGCAATCGAAGCTCTGCGTTGAGCCGATCAGCAAAGGCGTCTACGGTCATGGCCCCTAGGTCTTTCCCCCCGCGGGCCCGAACGGTCACCTGGGAGGACACCCGCTCCTGATCGCCGACGACCAGAATAAAGGGCACCTTTTGAAGACTTAACTCTCTGATTTTAAGGGAGATTTTCTCCCCCCGCAAATCTGCTTCGACCCGAAAACCCTGGGCCTGCAGGCTTTTTGCCACACCGGCGGCATATTCGGCCTGCCCATCGGTGATAGAGGCCACAACAGCCTGGACCGGGGCAAGCCAGGCGGGCATTGCCCCAGCGTGGTTCTCGATCAGGATGCCGATAAACCGCTCCAGCGAGCCCACAATGGCCCGATGCAGCATCACGGGGGGCTTGCGGGTGTTATCCGCATCCACAAATTCGGCCCCCAGCCGCACCGGCATATTGAAGTCCACCTGGATGGTTCCGCACTGCCAGACCCGGCCGAGAGAATCCTTGAGCGAATATTCGATCTTCGGGCCGTAGAAGGCGCCCTCGCCTTTGAGCTCCTCCCACTGCACCCCGACATTGTTTAAGGCCTCCGCCAGCGCTTTTTCGGCCTTGTCCCAGCTTTCATCAGAGCCCACCCGATTGGCGGGCCGGGTCGAGAGCCGGTAGATCACATTTTCAAAGCCGAAATCTTTATAGACCTCAAGGAGTTTGCGCGTGAAGGCATCGACCTCTGACTGAATTTGGTCCTCGGTACAGAAAATATGGCCATCGTCTTGTGTAAAGCCCCGGACCCGCAGCAGGCCATGCAGGCTGCCAGAGGATTCATTGCGATGGCAGGAGCCGAATTCACCGTAGCGTAGCGGCAGGTCCCGATACGAGCGCAGCCCCGAATTGAACACCTGGATATGGCCGGGGCAGTTCATGGGCTTCACCGCATAGTCCCGGTTCTCCGAGGCGGTGGTAAACATATTGTCTTTGTAGTGCTCCCAATGCCCAGAAGCCTCCCAGAGTGATCGATCCAAGATCTGTGGACACTTCACCTCCTGGTAACCCGACTCCAGATAGACCCGACGCAGGTACTGCTCGACCTGCTGCCAAATCGACCAGCCCTTGGGATGCCAAAACACCATACCGGGCGCGTTATCCTGCATGTGAAAGAGATCAAGCGCCTTGCCGAGCTTTCGGTGGTCACGCTTTTCGGCTTCTTCAAGCTGATGCAGATAGGTGTCGAGCTCTTCTTTTTTTGCAAATGCCGTGCCGTAGACCCGCTGCAGCATCTCGTTGCGATGGTCGCCCCGCCAATAGGCGCCGGCAACTTTCATCAGCTTAAAGACCTTCAGCTTTCCGGTCGAAGGCACGTGGGGGCCCCGGCACAGATCAACAAATTCACCCTCGCGATACAGCGAAATCTGCTCGCCCTTGGGAATGGATTCAATGATTTCGGCCTTGTATTTCTCGCCCATCGATAAAAACAGCTTGATGGCCTCGTCGCGATCCCAGACCTCCCGCACCACGGGTTCATCTTTTGCGGCAAGCTCCCGCATCTTGCTCTCAATGGCCTGAAGATCTTCTGGCGTTAACGGCCGCGAATACGAGAAATCGTAATAAAACCCGTTTTCGATCACCGGACCAATCGTGACCTGCAGGCCCGGAAAAAGTTTTTGGGCCGCGTAGGCCAGCAGGTGGGCCGAGGAGTGGCGAATGATTTCAAGGCCCTCCGGATCGCGCTCGGTCACGATCGCCAGCGCCGCATCAGACTGCAGAAGAAAACTGGTGTCGACCAGCTGGCCATCCACCTTGCCTGCAATGGCCGCCTTCGCAAGACCGGCCCCAATACTTGCGGCGACATCGGCGACCTTAACGGCGCCGGGAAAACTGCGTACTGAGCCATCTGGCAGGGTGATATTGACCATGAGAACTTTTCGTTGGGTAACTGCGCCACGTTAGCGCATCGGTATTTTAAGCGGGCTGGCAGCCGCTGCCGAAGGCAAACCGCCTCAGTGGGCTGCTGGTGCGTCTTGAAACTTCACCAGTACGGCGCCTTCAGCGACCTGGTCCTGGGCTGAGAAGAAGACCTCCTCGACCACGCCATCCCGAGGCGCTGTGATGGTCTGCTCAAGCTTCATTGCCGTTAAGACCATTAAAGGATCGCCCTTTTTCACATGATCGCCGGGTGCACACGATACGGAGAGCACCAGCCCGGGCATCGGTGCGCGCAACGAGGCTGCTGCAGCATCAAGGTCCTCGCCAGCGGCAAACGCATCCGCAAGCCGGAATTCGAACTCGCCCTGCTGCGCTCGAACATGCAGCTTAAGCTCGGCATCAAGGCGTACCCGGCCCTTCACAGTCGCGCCACCGAGATGCACCATGAGTCCGCCCTCCTGATCCAGCCGGCTCCAGCGAAACGCTTGCGCCTGATCCATGACCACCAGCTGGCCTGCTGAGACATCCAGCGTTGCAACGACATGCTGATCGGGCTCCGCCTTTGATGAGTAGAGAAAATCAAAGCTTCTCTGACGCGCAGAAAAAAGCCGCCAGTCATCCTGCATCGCCCAGGGATCATTGGCATTTAACGGGCTGGTCGCGCCAGGAACCAGGCCCCGGCCGTCGCGCTGTGCATTGAGCACGCCAGCCACTGCAAGCGCGATTGCTGCGGCATCCGGCACATGCACAGCCTGTAACGCCTGCCAATGGCGGCCCATCAATCCAGTGAAGAGCCGGCCTTGGGCGAAATCATCGAGGGCCAGAATCTTTCGATGCAGGCCGACATTCGATCCCACCCCAGAAAAGACACACTCCTGAAGCGCCATCTGCAGCCGTGCAATCGCTGCGGGCCGGTCGGCAGCCCAGACAATTAACTTTGTCAGCATGGAGTCGTAAAACAAGGTGATCTCATCACCCTGCTGCACTCCTGACTCCACACGAACCTCGCCAGGAATGGCCGCCGGCAGCCGCAGCATGTGCAGCCTTCCAGTGGCCGGAAGAAAATCACGGCTGGCATCCTCGGCACAAATCCGCACTTCAATGGCGTGTCCTCGGGCGGAGATCTCCGACTGCTGCAAGGAAATGGGCTCGCCCCGGGCGATTCTGATCTGCCACTCCACCAGATCAAGGCCTGTGACCATTTCCGTGACCGGGTGTTCGACCTGAAGCCGGGTATTCATCTCCATAAAATAAAACTCACCGACGCGGCCGTTGGCATCTGTCTCGGCAATAAACTCAACCGTGCCGGCACCGCGATAGTCAATACCACTGGTGGCCCGCACCGCGGCCTCACAAATCGATTGACGCTGGGCGGGGGTTAACCCGGGCGCGGGCGATTCTTCAATAAGTTTTTGGTGGCGTCGCTGTGTTGAACAATCACGCTCAAACAAATGCACGACATTGCCGTGTGCATCCGCGAAGACCTGAACCTCGATGTGGCGGGCCATGGGCAAGTAGCGCTCAATTAAGACCCGATCATCCGCAAAGCCTGCCTTTGCCTCGCGCTGGCAAGACTGCAAAGCGGCATCGAAATCTTCAATACGCTCAACAATGCGAATGCCCCGGCCGCCGCCGCCGGAGACTGCCTTAATCATCACAGGAAAGCCCACGCGCTGGGCTTCGGTGCGCAGTCGGCTGGTTGATTGATCGTCGCCGCTATAGCCCGGAACAGTCGGCACGCCTTTGCTGTCCATCAGCAGCTTGGCGGCCGATTTTGACCCCATCAGATCAATCGCCTTTGCGGGCGGGCCGATAAAAATCAATCCCGCTTGTTCGCAGGCCAGGGCAAAGCCGCTGTTTTCGGAAAGAAAACCATAGCCCGGATGGACCGCCTGGGCGCCGGTGCGCTGGGCAGCGGCGATCAAGGCTTGGCCATTCAAATAACTCTCGGCAGGCAGTGGCCCGCCAATGCGGACCGCCTCATCCGCGAGGGCAACATGCATTGCATGCTGATCGGCATCGGAAAACACCGCGACGGTGCCAATTCCCATACGCTTACAAGACCGAATAATTCTGCAGGCGATCTCACCGCGATTGGCAATCAGAATCTTATGAAGTGTTGTGTTCATGACGAGGCCGTGCAGCATTACATTCGGAAGACGCCAAATCGCGTCTCAGGAATGGGTGCATGAAGGCTTGCAGCCAGGCCCAGGCCAAGCACGCGGCGCGTATCGGCAGGATCAATCACACCGTCATCCCATAACCGGGCCGTGGCGTAATAGGGATGGCCCTCGCGCTCATACTGCGCACGGATCGGGTTTTTGAAGGCCTCTTCCTCGGCGGCGCTCCACTCCTGGCCCTTGAGTTTTAGGCCATCGCGACGCACCGTTGCCAGCACGCTGGCGGCTTGCTCGCCGCCCATGACCGAGATCCGTGCGTTCGGCCACATCCACAGCATGCGCGGGGAAAATGCCCGGCCACACATGCCGTAATTGCCCGCACCAAACGAGCCGCCGATGATGACTGTGAACTTCGGCACCGCTGCGGTGGCAACCGCCGTGACGAGCTTGGCGCCATGCTTGGCAATGCCCTCATTTTCATAGCGTCGGCCCACCATAAAGCCAGTGATGTTTTGTAAAAATACCAAAGGAATCTTGCGCTGACAGCACAACTCAATGAAATGCGCACCCTTTTGTGCGCTTTCAGAAAACAGAATTCCATTGTTGGCGATGATGCCCACGGTATAGCCGTAAATACTGGCAAAGCCGGTGACGAGCGTTGCGCCGTAGCGGGCCTTGAATTCATCAAAAGCACTGCCATCCACAATGCGGGCGATGACTTCCCGCACATCATAGGGATGGCGAGACTCCACCGGCACGACTCCATAGAGCTCGCTGGGGTCATAGCGGGGGCTTTGAAAGTTGGGCTGATCGGCAGGCCGGCCTGATGGCCGATTCAGCCGTGCAACGAGCCGCCGTGCAATTCCCAGCGCATGGCCATCATTTAAGGCAAAGTGGTCTGCGACACCTGACAGCCGGGTGTGGACATCTGCCCCGCCGAGATCTTCGGCACTGACCTCTTCGCCAGTGGCGGCCTTCACCAGCGGCGGCCCGCCCAAGAAAATCGTGCCCTGCTCTTTGACGATAATCGACTCATCGCTCATGGCAGGCACATACGCGCCTCCCGCCGTGCAAGAGCCCATCACGACAGCAATCTGCGTGATGCCTTTTGCAGACATCTGGGCCTGATTAAAGAAAATCCTGCCGAAGTGCTCACGATCTGGAAAGACTTCGTCTTGATTCGGCAGGTTTGCTCCGCCTGAATCCACCAGATAAATGCAAGGCAGGTTGTTCTGCTCGGCAATTTCTTGGGCCCGAAGATGCTTTTTCACGGTTAACGGAAAGTAGGTTCCTCCCTTTACGGTGGCGTCATTACAGACCACAACGCAGAGCTGGCCAGAGACTCTGCCAATGCCGGTAATCAGGCCAGCGCCGGGTGCAGCATCCGTGCCATCCGGATCCTGATACACGCCACAGCCGGCTAAGGGTGAAAACTCAAGAAACGGGCTGCCGGGGTCAAGCAGACTATCCACCCGATCACGTGGCAAGAGTTTGCCGCGGGCGAGATGCTTATCCCGCGCCTGCTCGCCGCCGCCCAGGCTTGCCCGGGCCACACGGTCACGCAGATCGCTGACCAGCTTTCGCATTGCTGCGGCATTGGCCTGATACGCCTCAGAGCGCGTGTTTACTGATGAGTCAATCACTGACACAGCGCGGACCTAGGCAGTCTCGTCGAACAACTCACGGCCAATCAGCATGCGTCGAATCTCGCTCGTGCCCGCGCCGATCTCGTAGAGTTTTGCGTCTCGCCAGAGCCGGCCGGTCGGATATTCATTCACATAGCCATTGCCGCCCAAAATTTGAATGGCCTCGCCTGCCATCCAAGTCGCCTTTTCAGCGGTGTACAGAATGACCCCTGCAGCATCTTTGCGCACACCGCGGTGCTCACCAGGGCCTAAGGCATCGAGCCGCTTTCCAACCGCGTAGCAATACGCCCTGCAGGCCTGTAGCGTGGTGTACATGTCTGCGATCTTGCCCTGTATCAGCTGAAACTCGCCGATTGCCCGGCCAAACTGTTTGCGCTCATGAATGTAAGGCACCACCGCATCCATACAGGCCGCCATGATGCCCAGCGGCCCAGCCGCCAGCACGGCACGCTCATAGTCCAGGCCGCTCATGAGCACCCGAACACCGCCATTGAGCGCACCGAGAATGTTCGTGCTCGGAACTTCGCAGTCCTTAAAGACGAGCTCTCCCGTGTGTGAGCCGCGCATGCCCAGCTTATCGAGCTTTTGCGCTACCGAAAATCCGGCCATGCCCTTTTCAACGATAAACGCGGTAATGCCCTTTGGGCCTGCATCAGGATCAGTCTTGGCATACACCACCAGCACATCTGCATCGGGCCCGTTGGTAATCCACATCTTCGAGCCGTTCAGAACATACCGATCCCCTTTTGCGACTGCCCGCAGCTTCATGCTGACCACATCTGAGCCAGCATCCGGCTCACTCATGGCAAGGGCCCCGATAAATTCACCGGAAATCAATTTCGGCAAGTAGCGGCCGCGCTGGGCATCGGTGCCATTGCGCATAATCTGATTCACGCAGAGATTGGAATGGGCACCATACGACAGGCCCACCGAGGCTGATGCCCGCGAGATCTCCTCCATGACCACCATATGGGCCAGGTAACCCATATCGGCGCCGCCGTATTGTTCGGCGGCGGTCACGCCGAGTAGGCCCATATCGCCCATCTTGCGCCAGAGGTGCATTGGAAACTGATCCGTCCGATCCAGTTCCGCCGCAAGCGGCGCGATTTCTTGCGATGCAAAATCGCGAACGGCGGATCGGAGTGCCTGAAGGTCTTCGGAGAGTCCGAAATCGAATTCTTGTAATTCGGCCATTGCTGCGCTGCTCCCTAACTGTTTTCGTGCTTAATATAGCCTTATTTGGCGCCCCGCATCCCGCGTTGCGCCTTGGCCTGAGAGGTTATCGCGCCCCATGCACCATCCCGACAGTCAGCTGACCCTTCGTGTTGTTCCCATGCCTGCCGATGCCAACGCCAACGGCGATATCTTTGGCGGCTGGGTCATGGCCCAGGTCGATATTGCCGGCAGCATCATCGCGGTCCGCCGCGCCCGGGGCCGTGTTGCCACGGTCGCAGTCAACAGTTTTCAATTCAAGCAGCCGGTCTCAATTGGGGATTTATTAAGCTTCTGGGCGCGGGAGATTAATGTCGGCAAGACCTCGATCACCGTGCAGGTGGAGGTCACCGCAGAGCGTAATCCCGAAAATCCCATCACAGTAAAGGTCACGGATGCGACGCTGACGTATGTCGCCATCGACCGCGGCGGATCCAAGCGGGGAATCCCCAACGCAGGGCTTTCCTGAGGGCGCCGCACCCCCAAGTTCTGATACTGTCACGCGATCCGATGGACCCAACCAAGTGTTGCAGCTCAACGCATGACTGACCATTCAATACTAAAAAATCTGCCCAAGTCATCTGTCCGCGAGACGCCGCCTCGGTTTATCACGGCCGCCTCCTTGTTTGATGGCCACGATGCCTCCATCAGCATCGTCCGCCGCATCCTTCAGGATCAGGGCTGCGAGGTCATTCACTTGGGCCACAACCGGTCCGTCGCGGAGATTGTCAACACCGCCGTCCAGGAAGATGCGCAGGCAATAGCAGTCTCCAGCTATCAGGGTGGCCATGTTGAATTCTTCAAATTCATGGTGGATTCGCTTCGCCAACAAGGCGCCCAAGATGTGCGCGTCTTTGGCGGCGGCGGCGGCGTGATCGTGCCTGCTGAAATTAAAGAGCTGATGGATTACGGCGTCACCTACATCTACAGCCCTGAAGACGGGCAGCGGCTTGGCCTGCAGGGCATGATCTCCGACATGATTCAGCGTTCCCTGCCCCAGCGGGCAGATGGCGGCGCAGCGTTACTTAAGGCGTTAGGCCAGGCCGATCGCTTCAGCGCCGGACACGCCCGGGCGCTCGGCAGGCTAATCAGCATGGCTGAAAACGGCTGGCTGTCAGCGGCAGAGTCCGATCAGCTGTCCGCCCAGGCCAAACAGCGGCGGCCAGCAGTCATTGGAATTACCGGCACCGGCGGGGCTGGAAAATCCTCGCTCACCGATGAGCTCGTGCTGCGTTTTCGGATTGATCACGCCGATGACATTCGAATCGCAATTCTTTCGATCGACCCAACACGCCGCAAATCGCATGGTGCTTTACTCGGGGATCGCATTCGAATGAATGCCATTCATCATCCCAACATTTACATGCGCTCCTTGGCGACCCGCGATGCCGGCAGCGAAATTAGCGGTGCCCTGCCCCAGGCCATCGAGTGCTGTGCCGCGGCAGGATTCGATCTGATCATTGTGGAAACCTCAGGCATTGGCCAAGGTGATGCGGCCGTTGTGCCCTTGGTGGACCGAAGCCTCTATGTCATGACACCCGAGTATGGCGCCGCAAGCCAGCTGGAGAAGATTGACATGCTGGATTTCGCAAATTTTGTCGCCATTAACAAATTCGACCGCCGTGGCGCTGAGGACGCGCTGCGCGATGTGAGCAAGCAGGTCCAGCGCAACCGTGGTGAGTGGACCACCAGCACCGACAAAATGCCAGTCTTTGGCACCCAGGCCTCGCGCTTTAACGATGATGGCGTTACCGCGCTGTATCACGCGATCGCTGATGAGCTGGGCGGCCTTGGATTGAGAAAAGCTGCAGGAAAACTTCCTCGGACCGACGTCCGCTTTTCTCACTCTCGTGATGCCATCATTCCTGCAGCCCGCTCGCGTTACCTCGCCGAGATCTCGGCAGCGATTCGAAGCTACCGCGAACATCTGGAGCAGCAGGCGGTCATCGCCCGCGAGCTGCAGCAGCTGCGCGCTGCCCAGGACATGGCCGCAGCAGGCGGAAAACCGGTGGCATTAACCGAGCTCATTGCAGCCCGAGAAGCTTTGCTGGGTAAGGCCGAGCAGGCGGCAATTGCGCAGTGGCCCCAGATCGCTGAGTCGTATCGTCAGGAAATCCTTGAGACCCGGATACGGGACCGTGTGGACCGCCAGGAGCTCTGGGTCACGACACTTTCGGGGAGCCGGATGCCGCGTGTCGGCCTGCCACGCTTTCATGACCATGGCGATATCCTGCGCTGGCGAATGCTTGAGAACCTGCCGGGGCACTTCCCGTATACCGCAGGCGTATTTCCATTTAAGCGTGCTGATGAGGATCCGACCCGGATGTTTGCCGGCGAGGGAGATCCCGCGCGGACCAACCGACGCTTTAAGCTTT
>CAYTRY010000015.1:0-31695 GCA_964440375.1 uncultured Bordetella sp.
TTATTTCGCAAGCGCGGCCTGCTCCGCCGGCTGTCGCGAGCGGGCAATCGCTGCCTGAATAAAGCTGATGAAAAGCGGATGGCCCTGGCGGGGTGTCGACGTGAATTCCGGGTGAAACTGCACGCCCACAAACCAGGGATGCACAGACTCGGGCAGCTCAACGATTTCGGCAAGCTGCTCATGGGGTGTTTCTGCAGACACGACCAGGCCAGCCGATTCGATCGCAGGCCGAAGCGTGTTGTTGACCTCGTAGCGATGGCGATGCCGCTCATTGACCGTGTTGCCGTAGATCCGCTGGGCAAGCGTGCCCTGGCGAATCGGGCACTGCTGCGCGCCAAGCCGCATCGTGCCGCCAAGATCCGAAGTCTCGGAGCGCTGCTCGATTCGGCCGTCTGCATTTTTCCACTCGGTGATGAGGGCAATCACTGGCTGATCGGATTTGGGCTCAAACTCGGTGGAGTTGGCCTTGGCCAGGCCCGCGCAATGCCGCGCAAATTCAATGACGGCAAGCTGCATGCCAAGGCAGATGCCGAGATACGGAATGCGCTGCTCGCGCGCAAACTGAATCGCGGCGATTTTTCCTTCCACGCCACGGCGGCCAAAGCCGCCCGGAACCAAAATCGCATCAAATCCCGCCAGCGCCCCCGTGCCCTGCTGCTCCAGGCCTTCGGAGTCAATGTATTCAATCGCCACCCGAGACCGGGTATGCATGCCGGCATGGACCAGGGCCTCGGTCAGTGATTTATACGACTCGGTGAGATCAACATACTTACCCACCATTGCAATACGGACTTGCGACGCAGGATGCTCAAGCCGATCCACCAGGTCATCCCAGACCGATAAATCGCAGGGCGGCGTTGACAGGCCGAGTTCCTCACAGATCAATTGATCCAGGCCCTGCTCCGAGAGCATGCGTGGAATGCGATAAATCGAGGCCACATCCCAGACTGAAATCACCGCCTCACGCGGCACATTGGAAAACAGTGAAATCTTGTCTTTTTCTTCTTCGGGAATTGGCCGATCCGCACGGCACAGCAAGGCGGTGGGCTGAATACCGATTTCACGCAGCTTTTGCACGGAGTGCTGGGTGGGCTTGGTCTTCAGCTCTCCGGCAGTCGAAATAAAGGGCACCAGGGTCAGATGCAAAAAACAGGTGTTGCGTCGGCCAAGCCGCAGGCTGAGCTGACGAATCGCCTCTAAAAAGGGCAGGGACTCGATATCACCGACCGTGCCGCCGACTTCAACGATTGCGATTTCGGCCTCATCGGGCTGGCCAAGGCGGACCCCGCGGCCAATGAACTCCTGAATCTCGTTGGTGATGTGCGGAATGACCTGCACCGTCTTGCCCAGATATTCGCCACGCCGCTCTTTGCGCAGCACCGTGTCATAAATCTGGCCGGTGGTGAAGTTATTGTGCTTGTGCATGCGAGCGTTAATAAAACGCTCGTAGTGGCCGAGATCCAGATCGGTCTCGGCGCCATCCTCGGTGACAAAGACTTCGCCATGCTGAAAGGGGCTCATCGTGCCCGGATCCACATTGAGGTAAGGATCCATTTTGATCATCGTGACCTTCAGGCCACGGGACTCCAACAACGCACCCAGAGACGCGGAGGCAATCCCCTTTCCAAGGGATGAGACCACACCTCCAGTCACGAATACGTATTTGGTCATGTCATGTCGCTGGCTGAGCCCCTATTGTAAGAGACCTTATTCGATCACTGGGCAGCCCGTTTTTGCCCGGACCTCATCGATGGTGACCCCGGGGGCCAGCTCCCGCAGCTCCAGACCCTTTAAGGTGACGGAGAGCACGCACAAATCGGTGACGATCTCATTGACCACCCCCACGCCGGTCAGCGGCAGGTTGCACTCCGGCAGGATCTTGATTTCCTCGGAGCCATCCTTTTTCTTGGCGGTGTGCTCCATGATCACCACCACGCGATCCACCCCGGCCACCAGGTCCATCGCCCCGCCCATGCCCTTGATCATCTTGCCCGGAATCATCCAGTTGGCGAGGTCGCCCTTTTCCGAGACCTGCATGGCCCCCAGGATTGCCAGATTGATATGGCCCCCGCGAATCATGGCAAAGGAATCTGCACTCGAGAAAATCGAGGATCCGGGCAGTGTGGTCACGGTCTGCTTGCCGGCATTGATCAGATCCGCATCGACCTCGTCTTCGGTGGGAAATGGGCCAATGCCCAACAATCCATTTTCCGACTGCAGCCAGACGGTCATGCCCTCGGGCACGTAGTTGGCCACCAGGGTCGGCAGGCCAATGCCAAGGTTCACATAAAACCCGTCACGCAATTCTTTGGCGGCCCGCGCCGCCATCTCTTCTCTGGTCCAGGCCATTAGCGTGTTGTCCTTTTCTCGATGTGCTTATTCGGGCTGCGATTCACCACGATGCGCCTCACGAAAATCCCTGGCGTATGAATTTCATCCGGGTGTAAATCACCGATCTCCACCAGCTCTTCGACTTCCACAATGGTCATCCGGCTGGCCATGGCCACATTGGGATTGAAATTGCGGGCCGTTAAATTAAAAACCAGGTTGCCCGCCCGATCCGCGGTCTTGGCCTTCACCAAGGAGATGTCCGCAAAAAGCGACTCCTCTAAGACATAGTTCTTGCCATGAAATTGACGGATCTCTTTGCCCTCTGAGACCACCGTGCCAACACCTGTGCGGGTGAAAAACGCCGGAATACCCGCCCCACCTGCACGCAGTTTTTCCGCAAGTGTTCCCTGGGGCGTGAAGTCCAGCTCCAGCTCACCGGCAAGAAACTGCCGCTCGAATTCTTTGTTTTCGCCCACATAAGAGGCGATCATTTTTTTGACCTGCCGCGACTCCAGCAGGACACCCAATCCAATGCCATCCACGCCGGCGTTATTGCTGATGCAGGTGAGATTTTTTGCGCCAAGCTCACGGACCGCAAGGATCAGCGACTCGGGGATGCCACACAGCCCGAAGCCGCCCACCGCCAGGGTCTGGCCATCGCGCAGCACATCGCGCAAGGCATCAACGGCGGTCGGAAAAACCTTATTCATGGAGCGCTCCAAAAGAGGGAATAAACCCTGATAGTGTAACGGCATCAGCCTGTAACACCCGAAGGAGACGGCATGGATCAAACCCGCGAATCAATGGAATACGACGTGGTTATCGTTGGCGCAGGACCGGCCGGCCTGTCTGCGGCAATCCGGCTCAAACAGGCCAACCCCGAGATCAATGTCTGCGTGCTGGAAAAAGGCTCCGAGCCTGGGGCCCACATCCTGTCAGGCGCAGTCATGGATCCGATTGCGATTCATGAATTACTGCCCAACTGGAAGGCGGATGGTGCGCCCTTAAATACCCCCGTCACCGAGGACCGATTTTTATTGCTCTCGCAGACCGGCGCCGTCCAGTTTCCGCAATGGATGCTGCCGGCCTGCTTTAAAAATCATGGCAACTATGTGGTGAGCCTATCGAATTTCACGCGCTGGCTGAGCCAGCAAGCCGAGGGCCTGGGTGTTGAGATTTTTCCTGGCTTTGCTGCGGCGGAGATTCTGTATGCAGAAGATGGCCGGGTCAAAGGCGTTGCTACCGGTGCCATGGGCATCGGCAAAGATGGTGCGCCCACCGCAAACTATCAAAACGGCATGGAACTCTGGGGCCGCTATACCTTGTTTGCCGAAGGGGCCCGCGGCCATCTCGGCCGCCAGCTGATGGAGCGCTTCAAATTGAATCAAGACGCGGACCCGCAGTCTTATGGCATTGGCTTAAAAGAAGTCTGGGAGATTGATCCTGCCCAACATCAGCCCGGCCTGGTGATTCATACCGCAGGCTGGCCCTTGGATCATCAGACCTACGGCGGCTCGTTTATGTACCACCTGGAAAATCACCAGGTTGCGATCGGCTATGTCGTGGGCCTGAATTACGCCAATCCCTGGCTCTCACCGTTCGAAGAATTTCAGCGCTATAAAACCCATCCAAAGATTCGGCCCTATCTGGAGGGTGGAAAGCGCATTGGCTACGGCGCCCGGGCCATTACCGCGGGCGGACTCAATGCGCTGCCGAAATTTATTTTCCCAGGCGGTGCACTTCTGGGCTGTGATGCCGGATTTTTAAATGCCTCCCGGATTAAAGGCAGCCATCTGGCCATGAAAAGCGGAATGCTTGCTGCCGAGGCAATCGTGCAGGCACTGAAAACCGATTCGGATTCCGCAGAGCTCACCGGCTACGCGCAGGCCTTTAAAAACTCCTGGATGTATGACGAACTCCACCGCGCACGCAACTTCAAGCCTGCAATGTCAAAAGGCCTCTGGCTGGGCACATTGCTGGTGGGCATCGATCAGAAACTTTTTGGCGGCAAGGCGCCCTGGACACTGCACAGCACCCAGCCTGATCATGCGGCCCTAAAGCCCGCCGCACAGTGCGAAAAAATTCAATATCCCAAGCCGGATGGAAAAATCACATTTGATCGCTTAAGTTCGGTGTTTTTATCTGGCACCACCCACGAAGAAAATCAGCCCGCCCACCTGACACTGAAAGATCAGGCGGTGCCCGTTGGCATCAATCTCTCAACATTTGCCGGGCCGGAGGGCCGTTACTGCCCGGCCGGGGTTTATGAGTACCTCGATGCATCGGGCAATAACGTCTCCGCACCGACTGAAGGCGCACGGCTGCAGATCAATGCGCAAAACTGTGTCCACTGCAAGACCTGCGATATCAAAGATCCAACCCAGAATATTGTCTGGGTCACTCCTGAAGGCGGTGGCGGACCCAATTACACGGGGATGTAATGGTCATACGCCGCATCATGCGCTCCAACACCAAAGAGGCCCGGATACTCGGGCTTCAGGTGGGGCCGCCGCTGCCGGCTGCTGACGCTCCGGCGGCCTGCCCGCTGTGCGGCCGGGCGCTGATTCCGGGGCCAAGCACCGATGAACATCACCTCACGCCCCGCTCTCATGGCGGTAAGGAGAAATTTCTGGTCCATAAAATCTGCCATCAGAAAATTCACCGTACGATTGCTGAAAAAGATCTGGCGCGGCGCTACAACAACTGGCAGGCACTGGCCGAGCATCCCGAGATCCATGCCTTTATCAACTGGGTGAAAAAACGCCCGCCGGAATTCATGCCCTAAGACCATGACTGCATTGACGGAAGCTGAACAACGTCGCGATCTGGCCGCCGCCTATCGGCTTGCCGCACAGCGCGGCTGGGATGACATTGTCTGGACTCATATCTCAGCCAGCGTGCCCGGCCACAACAACGCCTATTTGCTGAATCGATTTGGGCTACGGTTTAACGAAATCACTGCCTCCAATCTGGTCATGGTCAATGTCGATGGCCAGGTGATTGATGACACTCATGCACCGATTAATCCAAGCGGATTTGCGATTCATGGCTGCGTGCACCGTGCGCGGCCTGATGCAGTCTGTGTGCTGCATCTGCATAGCTTCTGGGCCCAGGCCTTTGCCGCATCAGGGCAAGATCTCCTGCCTTGCTCGCAGCCTGCGCTTCGGCTTGTCGGCCGGCTGGGCCGGCATGCCTATGAGGGCCTGGCCTTCGGGCCGCAGGAGCAGCAGCGCCTGGTGCAGGCCCTGGGCAATCTTGATGGCGTCATTCTTGAGCAGCACGGCATTTTGTTGATCGGCCGAAGCGTGGCCGAGGCCTTCGTGCTGATGCATCTGTTTGAGCGCGCGGTTCGCATTCAACTGACCGTTGCCGCAGCGGGATCGCCCGCCTGTGTGTCCGATACTGTGGCCAAGACCACCTATCAGCAGTGGGTGGGCAATACACAGGCCCCCGAAGGCATTGATGAATGGCCAGCGCTTTTACGCGGCCTGGATCAGACCGACCCCGATTACCGAAACTAAGAAAGGAAACGCCATGCCCACAATTCGTGTTGAGATGTTTGAAGGCCGCACCGAAGAGCAAAAACGGCAGTATGCAAAAACATTAACCGAAGCCTCGGTCCAGGTGCTGGGCTGCAGCCCCCAGGCAGTAGATGTCATTTTTTACGACATCAAAAAAAGTGACTGGGCCACCGGCGGAAAACTCCACAGCGATCAGTAGGACCGGCGTGGCCACCGGCATCACCGACCTCAGCACTTTTATTCTCGGCACGATTTTTATCGTGCTGCTGCCCGGCCCCAATTCTCTTTATGTCATGACCCTGGCCTCGCGCCAGGGCCTGCTGGCCGGCTATCGTGCGGCCTGCGGCATCTTTGTCGGAGATACGGTGCTGATGCTGCTGGCCGCCACTGGGGCGGCCTCGGCGCTGCATGCATCGCCGGCGGCGTTTGCGGTGCTGAAGTATGCCGGCGCAGGTTATTTGGCCTGGCTGGGACTGGGACTCATGCGGGCGGCCCTCTCGCGCGGTACAGCACACAACTCAGCGCCAGCGACTTCGCGGCGCCTGGGCATGCAGGCGCCCTTTCGAACCGCCCTGGTGATTAGCCTACTGAATCCCAAGGCGATCATGTTTTTCATTTCTTTTTTTATTCAGTTCGTTGATCCGAACTTCAGCCAGCCCGCACTCTCATTTCTGATTCTCGGCATCATCGTGCAAATTGTCAGCGCACTGTATCTCTCCGCGCTGATTCTTGGCGGCACGCGGCTTTCAAAACACTTCAGTCAGATCCCCTGGGTTGCCGCAACCGGCAAGGCCACGGTGGGGGCCTTATTTATCGGATTTGCCGTCAAGCTTGCGCTGTGATTAATCCGTGAGCTGCGGCTCATTGCGGGCCACTGCCACGATGGTGCGTATCAATAACCAAAGAATCAGCAGTGTTGAAAATGCCACCATGGCCACTGCCAAGGCCTGGTTAAATGCGCCGCCTTCAAACTGGGCATAGACCAATGCCGCATTGGTAAACGCCGCACTCGGAAATGAAAAGGCCCACCACGACACATAAAACGACAGCCGCAGAAAGCGCCGAATCTGTGTGAATAAAAACAGTGCAAAAAATATCGCGATGCCAAACAACACATGGCCCATCGGATCCAGCGGAGCCGATCCAGGATGCTGGCCGGTCAGCTGAAGCCAGGATAAAAACGCAACCGCAGGCGGGGCCAGCAAGATGCACAGTGTTGGCACCAGACGCTCAGGCAGTGCGGGCTGCACAAACAATAGCCGCTGCAGCACCACGGTCAGCAGCACCAGCCAGAACAAAATTCCGACTGCAAAAAACCACCAAGAGATTTCTAAAAAACCGAGCCGTACCCCTGCAAGTGGCAGCACCACATTGGCCACAGCAGGAATAAACCAGGCCGGCGTGGCATGCGGAGGCTGAAGGCTCTCGCGATGAATCCAGGCGTTGAGCACCATCACCATCGCAATGGCTTGCAGCACAGCACCTATCACCCACAAGGGCAGCGCCAGCGGCGCAAAGGCCCCGAGCGCCACGGTTGCCGTCAGCGCAAAAGAAACCGAGACCGCTGCAAAAAACGATGACTTCACCGGATGCTGCCATTCCTCGTAGACCCGCTGATGATTGCGGGCCCACTTCTTGGCGTAGAGCGCCAAAAGCAGCACAAAGGCCAGGCCATCGATTGCCGCAAACACCACTGCCAGCGGCCCGGCAACGCCCGGCAGCCACCCGAGATTGGCCAGCTTGCCCCAGACCAGGGCCAGGCCCGATAAGCCCATCACCATGGCAAAGGCGCCGATTGGCGTGGCATCTAAAAACGGATTGCCGGAGGGGCTATGGGGGGCTGCAGATGGCGAATTTGGTGTGGACATGGGGCAAATGAGCGGAATCGGGATAAGGGAATCCAAAACAAGCGTGGACGGGACGCTTGCAGTTTATCCATGAACCCAGTACTGTACGTCTATCCAGTAACTGATTTCGGACCCTATGAAGACTCTGACCCCCCGACAGCAGGAAATTCTTGACCTGATCAGCGCCCACATCGCCAAGACAGGCTTTCCCCCAACCCGCATGGATATCTGTAATGCCCTGGGCTTTAAGTCCCCCAATGCGGCCGAAGAGCACCTGCGGGCCTTGGAGCGTAAGGGCGCGATTAGCCTCAGCTCAGGCACTTCGCGCGGCATTCGCCTGATGCATGCTGCACCCCGCAGTGCTTTTACTGAAGCATCCGGCCTGGGCATTCCGCTGATTGGCCGGGTGGCAGCAGGCCAGCCCATGCTGGCCCAGGAACACATCGAGGCCCACTACAGCATTGATGCCGGCTTATTTGCCCAGATGCCGGATTACTTCTTAAAAGTCCGCGGCATGAGCATGCGTGATGCCGGCATCCTGGAAGATGATCTCTTGGCGGTGAAAAAAATCTCTGGCTTATCGCAGCTTCGCAATGGCCAGATCGTCGTGGCCCGGCTGCACGATGAAGTCACCGTCAAACGCTTTCAGCATCAAGGCCGCGAGATTCATCTTCTGCCTGAAAATCCTGCATTCAAGCCCATTGTTGTGCCCGACAGCGATCCTGATTTGGCCATTGAGGGCCTGGGCATTGGCGTGATTCGCAACCCCAGAGTCTTATCGTGATTCATCCGGCGGTCTGGAAGGGCCAATCACTGCATCAGTCGGGCATCAGCAGCGGCATCAGCAGCAGTTTTCGTCTGCTGGATCGTGAGCTGCCCGGCAATGGCTGGCCACGTGGCAGCCTGACTGAACTGCTGGTGCAGCACATGGGCATTGGTGAGCTGAGATTTCTTGCGCCCACACTGCGCAGCCTCACGCAGGCTGGGCAGCATATTGTGCTGCTCGCGCCACCCCATACACCTTATGCGCCTGCATTTGAGGCCATGGGCATTGATCATCGAAAAATTCTGGTCGTGCAGGCGGATCGGCCCATCGATAAGCTCTGGGCAGTTGAACAATCCATCAAAAGCAATCAATTCGGCGCCCTCATCACATGGCTAGACCATCAGGGCAGCACCCGGCCTGAACTGATTCGAAGGCTGCAGCTGGCCGCCAGCACCACCCAGGGCCTGGTGTTTGTGTTTCGCCCCTTTGCAGCACAGGACCATCCCTCTCCTGCACCACTGCGTATGTTGCTGCTGCCCCGCCGTTATCCAGATTTGGCTGTGCAAATCATCAAACGCCGCGGGCCAGTGATGTCAGCACCGATTGATATTGCAATTCCCGTACCCGGCAGCGGCCTGCGTCCACTGCAAGACCACGACGCCATCATCGCCGCCCCATCAGCAGCACCAACACGACAAACAGCCCATCACCATGCTGTGGATCGCATGCATTCTTCCCCGTCGTTACCTGGCTCCCTTTCACCAGCCACTGCCTCCCGGCGTTCGCCAGCACACCGCTGAAACCGCGCAGCAGGCCGCCGGCAGACTCGCCCAGTGGGCCCTGCAGTTCAGCCCCTGCGTCACGATTACCGGATGGGCCCATGCAGTGCTGATGGAAGTCAGTGCCAGCCTTCGGCTCTGGGGCGGCGAAAAACGCCTGATGTGTAAAGTCATTCACGGCAGCGAAGGCCTGGGATGGTCAGCAGACGATGCGCTTGCGATTGCCAGCGGATCAACCGGGCGCGCAGCCTACTGGCAGGCCCTGGGCCTGCAAGAGCACTGCTGGAATCTGCCCAATGGCCTGGAGGGCTTGCCGCTAAGTGTCATCGAAGAGCTGCATCCGCATCTGGAAATTCTTGCCCGCATGGGCATACACACCATCGGCCAATTTAAAAAACTTCCGCGCCATGGCATCACACGCCGCTTTGGCGCATCAGCACTAAATGCCTTAGATGCCGCAGAGGGCCGACGCAACGAGTCTTATGCCTGGATTGAGCAGCCGGCAAGGTTTCACTTAGAGCGCGAACTGCCTGCCCGGGCAGAACAAAATGAAATGATTGAGCGTGCATTTCTGCCCTGCCTGCATGCCTTATCGGCCTGGCTGCTGGCACGGCAGGCCGGTGTCATGGCCATTGAACTGCAGCTCTTACACGATGGCCCGCCGCATAGCCGATTTGAGCTTCGCTGCGCAGGGCCAACACGTGATGTGCGGCGGTTTTCCCGCATTCTGAGTGAGCGGCTGATTCGATTTCGTCTGCCACGTCCGGCCTATGGAATTGCCATCACGGTCAATGAAGTGATTGATCTGCCACACCGGACAGAAGACTTTCTTGGCAATGGCCATGAATCAGAGCAGGCCATGCATGAACTGATTGAGCGCCTGCAGGCCCGGCTGGGCACCGATCGGGTCTGTCAGCTCTCGATTGAAGATGAGCACCGCCCAGAAAAAGTGGTCCACTACAACGTGATGGAGCCTACATCGGCATCATCACTTCGGCGCACTGCCGCCCGGCCGCTGCATGACATCGGCCAGATGGCCCATCGGCCCGCCTGGCTGCTGCGCCAGCCACTGCCCCTGGCCATGCAGCAGCATCGGCCGGCTTATCACGGGCCACTGCAGCTGCTGTGCGGCCCAGAGCGCATTGAGGCCGGATGGTGGGAAGAAACACCCGGCAGCATCGTGCAGCGTGACTACTTTATTGCCCGATCTGCCCAGCAGTCTTTGCTGTGGATTTTTCGTACCCCTGCCCATGACTGGTATCTGCATGGATTTTTTTCTTAAGCCCTCTGCGTCATGGAATTTGCTGAACTCATCTGCCGCAGCCACTACTCTTTTCTGCATGGCGCCTCAGCACCTGCTGAGTTAATTGATCGGGCCCATCACCTCGGCTATCGGGCAATCGCCATCACCGATGAGGCCTCGGTAGCCGGCGCAGTTCAGGCCCACACGGCGGCCAAGGCCCTTGGAATTCAGCTGCTGATTGGGGCCCAGTTTTCCTGCGCGGATCTGGCCGGACGAATTGTGGTGATTGCCATGTCACGTCGGGGCTATGCCCAGCTGGGATGGCTCATTACCCAGACACGACGCCGTGAGATCAAGGGCCACTACCGGCTTAGTGTTGACGATCTGCAAAGCGGGCTGCCCGACTGCCTTGTGATTTGGATTGGGGACTCCAGTGATAGCCCTGCCCGGCATTACCCGGCAATCCAGCGGCTTAAAGAATTATTTGCTGATCGTCTCTACATTGGCTGCGCGTTGCTGCTGCGTGGCCACGACAACACCTGGCGTGATCATCTGCAGACCCTGGCAGCACTGCATCGGGTGGGCCTGGTGGCCACCAGCGATGTGGTCATGCACCGCCGCTCACGCAAACCACTGGCCGATACGCTGACGGCGATTCGGCATGGCCTGCCCATTGCTGCCTGCGGCAAACGGTTTACCCCAAATGCCGAGCAGCATCTGCGCAATCGTCTGCGATTGGCCCGCATTTATTCCCCCGAGCTGATGGCCGCAACAGTGATGCTGGCCAAACGCTGCCAGTTCTCTTTGGATGAACTGCGCTATGAGTATCCCGAAGAAATTGTGCCGCCGGGACTCACGCCCACCCAGTGGCTTCGGCATCTGACCGAAGAAGGCGTGCGCCGACGCTTTCCCGAAGGCATCAATCCCAAGGTCCGCCAGCAAATTGAGCATGAGCTGCAGCTCATCCATGAGCTGCGTTATGAGCCTTACTTTTTAACGGTCTATGACATCGTGGACTTTGCCCGCAGCAAAGGAATTCTCTGCCAGGGCCGTGGATCAGCCGCCAACTCTGCGGTCTGTTATTGCCTGGGCATTACCGAAGTCGATCCGGCCCGCATGAGCATGCTGTTTGAGCGCTTTATTTCTAAAGAGCGCAATGAGCCGCCCGATATTGATGTGGATTTTGAACATCAGCGGCGCGAGGAAGTCATTCAATACATTTATCAAAAATATGGCCGCGAGCGGGCTGCACTGGCTGCATCGGTGACCACCTATAAGCCGCGGTCTGCGCTTCGCGATACCGGCAAGGCCCTGGGTATACACGCTGCCTTAGTCGATCACGTGGCCAAGCACCATCAGTGGTGGGACGGGCGGCAGGTCGATGCCAGCGTGCTGGCTGCCCACCTGCAGGAGGCCTTGGAAAGCCCGGCGCTGCTGGCCTGCCGCCATGAAATTCCCACCCCATCTGCTGCCCAATGCGAACGCTGGGCCATGCTGTGCAATCAATTAATCGGTGCGCCCCGGCATCTATCGCAGCATGTCGGCGGATTTGTGATTGCCCGCCATCGGCTCTCTGACTTGGTGCCGGTGGAAAACGCTTCGATGCCAGAACGCAGCGTTATTCAGTGGGATAAAGATGATCTTGAGTCACTTGGACTGCTCAAGGTCGATGTCTTGGCACTCGGCATGCTCTCGGCCATTCGTCGGGGGCTGGAATTGATTGGCCAAAAGCTTGGCCGTGATTTTCAGATGCAAGATATTCCTGCTGAAGATCCGGCAACCTACGACATGATCTGCGCAGCACAGACGGTGGGCGTATTTCAGATTGAATCCCGGGCCCAGATGTCAATGCTGCCGCGGCTAAAGCCGCGATGCTTTTACGACCTGGTCATTGAGGTGGCCATCGTGCGGCCTGGACCCATTCAAGGCGGCATGGTCCACCCTTATCTGCGCAGGCGTCAGGGGCTTGAGCCGGTGGAATATCCCAGCCCCGCAGTCCGCGAAGCACTCTCGCGCACACTTGGTGTGCCGATCTTTCAAGAGCAAGTCATGCAGCTGGCGATTCTTGCAGCGGGCTTTAGCGCCGGCGAGGCCGATCAGCTGCGCCGTTCGATGGCGGCATGGCGCCGTAAAGGCGGCCTTGGGCAGTTCTACGATCGAATCGTTAACGGCATGCTGGCCCGCGGCTATCCCCGTGAATTTGCAGATCGGGTATTTCGGCAAATTCAAGGCTTTGGCGAATATGGGTTTCCAGAGTCCCATGCCGCCAGCTTTGCGCTGCTGGTCTATGTCAGCTGCTGGATGAAGCATCACCATCCCGATGCCTTTCTGGCTGCCCTGCTCAATGCACAGCCGCTTGGGTTTTATTCGCCCTCACAGCTGATTCAAGACGCAAAACGCAATGGTGTCCGTGTGCTGGCGGTGGATGCTCAATTCAGTAGTGTTGAAACTCATCTTGAGCCCCACGGAGTCCGTCTCGGATTCAACAGAGTCGCGGGGCTCTCTGAGCAGGCCATGCAAGACATCGTGCTGCATCGGCCCTATACATCGGTGGAAGATCTGGCGCTACGTGCCGGCCTGGATCGGGCAGACCTCAATGCATTGGCTGCTGCGGGCGCGCTGCGATCCATTGCCGGCCATCGCCATCAGGCGGCCTGGGCCACTAGCGGCCAGCACCGCAGGCCCGCACTCCTCATGACCGCCCCAATTCACGAACCTGTGCCTGAGCTATCTGCCCCCACAGAAGGCGATGACATCGTTGCCGACTATGCAAGCCTTGGGCTCACACTTGGCCGCCATCCGCTTGCGGTGCTGCGGCCAACACTTACACAGCTCGGCACCCAGCCGGCAGAAGTCTTAAATCGCTATGCACACGGCCGGCTAGCACGTGCGGCAGGCCTGGTCACCCATCGGCAGCGGCCCAGTACTGCGCGCGGCACACTCTTTATTTCTCTGGAAGACGAAACCGGAATGATCAATGTGATCATTCAGCCCGAAGTCTTGGAGCGCTTTTATAAAGCGGTGCTGTATTCCCAGCTGATGCTGGTCTATGGCACCTGGCAGCGTGATCAGCATATTGATCCCCGTGCGGCCGGCCAAGTTCGTAATCTTTTGGCCCAGCGGGTTGAAGATCAATCTGCCCTGCTCAGCAAACTAATTGGGCCGTTAACGACAGCCTCGCGAGATTTTCATTAGCCCTGATCGCGCTTAAGGCCATAGGGCTTCACCAGCCGCCAGACATGCTCCGGCACCATCGACTTCATCCGCCGCGGCTCTTCACGCCGCAGATGAATCACGCTCTCGATGGCCTTCATCTCCACACGGGCCCGGGCAAACTCAAGGCCCCGGGGTCCAATCTTCGGCATCAGCCAGCCCACGATCGGCCGCAGCCATGATGGCATGCTGCGCAGTGGCAGCCCGCCTGCGGCCCGCTCTGTATTTTGTAAAAACCCTTTCACCGGGCCCTGCCGCTTGCCGGCGCTTCCTGGTGTTGACAGCCGAATTTCATCGCCCAGCAGGCTCAGTAATTCGGCGCCCGTGTCGTTGCGCACGATCAGCCACTGCTGGCCCTCGCCGCCCATGTAGCCCACCGTGATGTCTGACAGCACATTGGTGTAATCCACACAGGTACGGCATGTCAGCGGAAAAAAATCCTGGGGCAGTTTGGATAAGGGCAGCATCAGAAACGGAATGCGTTTTTTCTTGCCGCTATCAAAACGAATCTCGACGTGATAATCCGCACAGAACTCGAGATAGGTGATGGTCTCGGGCTTGGGTGTCAGGAGTTTTAAAAACTCATGAAACCGCTCAGTGGTTGTGTTATCCGAGCACGGCGTGCCAATCACATAAATTTTTTTAAAGCCCAGCTCTTTTTCAAGGGCCCGCAGTGCATAGACCTGGCACGGAATTCCAATCACTGCGATGCGCTCAATGCCTTTTTGTAATGCCGGCTCGAGCAAGGCCAGTAGCGGTGCATAGCCCATGCGCATGCCGCGGCAGCGCTCCATGTCTTGGGGGTCCGTGATCAGCACCGGCACCGGCCGCCAACGGTCCTCTTCATCCGGTGCCATGGTAAGCACGGCATCGACCATCTTTTCTTCTAAAAGCCGCTGCGCGATTCGAGTGGTGATGCCTGTCCACTGGGCGCCCGCTGCAGGCGTTTTCAGTGCGGCCCGATTCAGAATCTGATACGGGCCAAAGAATTGTTCATCCGCCTGATGGGGCCTGCGGGCCCGGCCATGAACCTGCCGCTCCATTGCCGGATAGTCGGGTGCAATGAACTGGCAAGCGGTCGCGCAACGCTTGGGCTGCGAGGACCGCGATACCCCACAGTCGGTACAGAGGTCGCGATGCGGCGGTGGATCTTTCGCTAACAACCGATCCATCGGCAGGCCCTAAGCGGCCAAGCCAGCGTCGAGATCTGCCTTGAGATCCTCGAGATCTTCTAGGCCCACCGCAATGCGGACTAGACCCTCACGAATGCCGGCCTGCTCGCGGGCCTGCGGGGAGATGCGGCCATGGGTGGTCGAGGCCGGATGGGTAATCGTCGTGCGGGTATCACCAAGATTGCCGGTGACCGACATGATCTGGACTGCATTGATGAGCGAAAAAGCCCGCTGTCGCTGCTCGGTGGGGTTCGCGCCTTTTAATTCAAAAGACACGATGGCGCCGCCTGCACTTTGCTGCCGCATGGCCAGCGCATGCTGAGGATGCGAGGCCAATCCCGGATACAAAACACGCGCAACATCCGGATGCTGCTCAAGCCAGCCGGCCAACGCGAGAGCGGATGCACTGTGGGCCCGCATCCGCAGATCTAAAGTCTCAAGCCCCTTATGCAGCACCCATGCATTAAAGGGTGATAACGAGGGTCCGCAGGTGCGGACCACCTGAAAAATCGGCTCGATCAACGCACTGCGGCCTGCGACAGCGCCCCCGAGGACGCGGCCCTGGCCATCGAGATACTTGGTTGCCGAATGTAAGACCAGATCGGCGCCCAGCGCCAGCGGCTGCTGCAAGGCGGGTGTGCAAAAGCAGTTGTCCACGACCAGCGTGATGCCGTGCTGCTGCGCGACCGCCGCTATCGCGGCGATATCGGCAATCTCAGTCAGTGGGTTAGACGGTGTTTCAAGATAGAAAAGTTTTGTCGCCGGCGTCACGGCCTTGGCCCAGGCCTGGGGATCAGTAAGCGGCACATAATCCACCGGCACACCGAACTTACGCAGGGTATTTTCAAAAAGCTGAACCGTTGCGCCAAATAGGCTGGGGGTAGATACGACATGATCACCGGCCTTCAGCAAGCCCAAGCAGGTGGCCAGAATTGCCGCCATGCCGGAGCTTGTCGCCACACAGCGCTCTGCGTTTTCTAAAGACGCAAGCCGCTCCTCAAACATCTGCACCGAGGGGTTGGAAAATCGCGAATAGACCATGCCCGACTCGCGATTCTGGAAGCGATCTGCTGCCTGCTGGGCATCATCAAAGACAAAGCTTGAGGTGAGATACAGGGCCTCGGAGTGCTCACCAAAATCAGAGCGCTGCGTACCGCCACGGACAGCCCGGGTTGCAAAGCCCAGATCACGGCGTGATGCAGAAGGCGGATTTTTCTTATTCGTCATGGTTCAGATTTAAGGCAAGCTGATTGCGTGTGGCCTCGGCATCGCCATGGATACGGGCATATTCCAGGGAGTCCAGCACGCGATCGTTGATATCGCCTGTGATGTAATTGCCATCAAAGCACGATGCTTCCAGCCCCTCGATATTGGGGTTCAGATTCATCACATCGGAGCGCATCGATTCGAGATCCTGATAGATCAAGGCATCTGCGCCGATGGCTTTGCAGATCTCGTCATCGCTGCGGCCAAAGGCGATCAGCTCACCACGGGTGGGCATATCAATGCCATAGACATTGGGGTAGCGCACCGGCGGGGCCGCCGAGGCAAAGATCACCCGCTTGGCACCCGAATCCCGCGCCATCTGCACAATCTCCTGGCTGGTGGTCCCCCGCACAATCGAGTCATCCACAATTAGTACGCTTTTATTTTTAAATTCATACGGAATCGCGTTGAGCTTTTGCCGGACCGATTTTTTGCGGGCGGCCTGGCCGGGCATGATGAAGGTCCGGCCGATATAGCGGTTTTTGATAAAGCCCTCGCGATAGTCGATGCCCAGCTGCATGGCCAGCTGAATCGCAGCAGGCCGGCTGGAATCCGGAATCGGCATCACCACATCAATCTCGCCAGTTGGGAACTGCTTGCGGACTTTATCGGCCAGGGTCTCGCCCATGCGTAGCCGGGCATCGTAGACGCTTACCCCATCAATCACTGAATCGGGCCTTGCAAAGTAAACGTATTCAAATACACAAGGATTTAGGCGGGTGTGCCGGGCGCAGACTCTGGAATGCAGCCGGCCATCGAGCGTAAGAATGACGCACTCGCCCGGAGCAACATCGCGAATCGGTGTAAAGCCCAGGCCATTAATGGCCACGGTCTCCGAGGCAATCATCCACTCTTCGCCGCGCGCATCCGCATGCCGGCCCAGGGCAAGGGGCCGAATGCCGTAGGCATCGCGAAACGCCACGATGCCATAACCCGCAATCATGGCAACACAGGCATAGGCGCCACGGACCCGCGCATGCAGGGCCGAGACGGCAGCGAAAATCGCGGACTCATCCAACGAGAGTCCCGATACGGCCTGCTGCAATTCATGGGCAAAGACATTGAGCAGGACCTCGGAATCCGACTCGGTATTGATGTGGCGGCGATCCCGACGGTACATATCCTGCTGAAGCTCCTCGGCATTGGTGAGGTTGCCGTTATGGCCCAACACGATGCCAAAGGGTGCATTCACATAAAACGGCTGGGCCTCTTCAGAATTTGAGGCGCTGCCTGCGGTCGGATAGCGGACATGGCCGATGCCCATCTCGCCTTGGAGATTGCGCATATCCCGGGTGCGAAATACATCGCGGACCAAGCCATTGCCGCGGTGAATATGGATGCGCTTACCTTTGGCGGTGGAGATGCCTGCGGCATCTTGGCCGCGATGCTGAAGCAGCAGCAGGCCATCGTAGAGCAGCTGATTGACTGCCGAATGTCCAACTACACCGATCACGCCACACATACTGGGCTCCCCGAGGGATGGGTCTTGGATGTTGGTGAAACCGGAAGTCTAAGCCGATCTCCCAGTGTCGGGGGCAGCCAGGGCGCGGCGGTGCGGATTCCGAGCTCTAAAAACGGCCGGCTCTGGGCCTTCTGCCAGGCAGGCTGGCTGGGCAGCGCCGTCATTGCCCCAAGGATGGCCAGCACGATCACCAGCAAGGCCCCGCGTGCCAGGCCAAAGCCAAGGCCCAGCAGCCGATCCAGGCCGCTGATGCCGGCTGCGCTGACGACCTCTCGCAGCAGCATCGTCAGCAGCCTTCCCAGCAGCAGAATCAGCAGCAAGATGATGATAAAGGCGGCGGTCTGCTGTAGCGGTGGCGCAAGCCACTGGGGCAACAAAGCGGCCGCAGGCGATGCGAGTCGGCTTGCGCCAACAATGGCCAAGACCCAGATCGCTAGCGAAGCGATCTCTTTAATCAATCCACGAAATAGCGATAAGAGCGTTGACAGGACAATGATCCCGATCACCAGCAGATCAATCCAGGTCAGCGCCTCAAGCCACTGCATCAGGGCGTGACCACCATGGCATCGTAGCCCTGTGACTTGGCACGGTCTCGGACCTGGTTGGCAAGCTCACGTGTCTCAAAGGGCCCAATGCGCACACGGTGCCGCTCCGATCCGTCGTCGAGTTTGATGGTCTCGACACTGACACGATGGCCGCCTGAGGCAAGCCGCGCCTTCACGCCATTGGCCGCCTCGAGCTTGGAATAGGCACCCACTTGCACGAGAAAGCCCGCCTGGGCGGTGGACTTCTTGGGCTCCGCCTTGGCTTCGGCTTTTGATTCGAGTTTTGATTCGGCTTTTGCCTCTGCTTTTGCCTCTACCTTTGGCTCAGGCTTTGGATCGGGGGCCTTCGGTTTTTCCTCTGCGGCCGCCTCTGGCGGTGGCGTGGCCGGACGCAGGGATTCAATTTTTGAAAACACAGAGTTACGCGACGGGATCTCGATTAATAAATCCTGCGATAGCGGTCTGGCCTGATCTTCGAGTAGCAACGGCGCAAGCCCGGCAACTGCAGCGACAATGATGAGAGCGCCAAGCAGTCTCCAGCGGGCCCGGCGCTTATGATCGGCCATCGGATCTGACGCCTGTTCGTCGCGCTGGTGGGAACGTGTTTCGCGATCAGCGGACATGGCGCAAGAGTGGGAGTGCAGCGATTGTCAAGAAAGATCCGAAGACCACAATTCTATCATTTGACTGCACCATCGATTTGGCAGCGGCGAAGGCATGCCCCACATCATCATGGCAACTCAACGCCGCATTTGGAATCGCAGCTTTCAGTGTTTCCGCAAGCGCCTCTGCCGACCGCGCACGCGGCCCAGCATCCGGCCCGGTCAGAGAACACAGGCACCAGTGATCGATGCGATCGGCCAGCCGGGTAAAGATCGCTGCCGCATCCTTGCCCGCCACAATGCCCACCACTGCAACGGTCTTTGGAAAAAACCCCATCTGATCTAAATTGACCGCCAACACTCCGGCCGCATGCGGATTGTGTGCAACATCCAACACCACCGCCGGCTGGCCCGGCAGCACCTGAAAACGGGCGGCCAGTTCGACCAGCGCAAATCCCTGCCGAACGGCGCCCTGTGTTACCGGCAGCTGCTCTTTTAAAGAAGACAGTGCCGCAAGTGCGGCCGATGCATTAATTAACTGATTGGCCCCGCGCAATGCCGGATAGGCCATCGCATTTCGGCGCTGGCCCCGGCCTGCCCAGCTCCACTGCTGCCGATCGCCCTGAAAATTAAAATCCTGGCCGAACTGCCAGAGATCAGCAGCCTGCGCCTTAACGACCTCAGCGACTGACTTCGGCGGCTCAGGATCAGCGCAGATAAATGGCCGATCGGGCTTAGCGATATGGGCCTTCTCCCAGCCAATCTGCTCGCGGGTTTCACCAAGAAACTCCTGATGATCCAAATCCACCGATACAAGAATTGAACAGTCGGCATCAACAATATTGACCGCATCAAGCCGGCCGCCCAGTCCAATTTCCAGCACTGCGATATCGACACCATGCCGCCAGACGATGTCAAAAATTGCCAATGTTGTGAATTCAAAATAAGTCAGTGATGTCTCTGCCCTCGCCTGCTCAACCCGCTCAAATGCAGCAATCAGCTCGGCATCGCTGATGGCTTCGTTATTGATGCGAAGCCGCTCGTTAAACCGCAGTAAATGCGGTGAGGTATAGACCGCGACCCGATATCCCGACTGCAACAGAATCGACTCCAGCATGGCGCAGGTCGAGCCCTTGCCATTGGTTCCGCCAACGAGAATGGATGGGCAGCCCAGTCGAATGCTTGGGCCGCTGAAGGATCGCCCTTCGGGAAACCCCATGGCCTGCGCCACGCGGACCACCCGGTCCAGGCCGAGATCAATCGGCCGGACATGCTGGGAGGTGATTTTTTCTAGCCAGTCAGAAAGCGTCAACTTTGGCGGGCTGCATCAGCGGGCTGCCGCAGCAGCAGCGTCAGCAAATCAGCAAGCTCGTCGCGCATTTTTCGTCGATCAACGAGTCGGTCGACCGCGCCTTTTTCCAAGAGAAACTCGGCCCGCTGAAATCCGGCAGGAAGCTTCTCGCGCACCGTCTGCTCAATCACACGCGGCCCTGCAAAACCCACCAAGGCCTTCGGCTCGGCCATCACGACATCGCCCAAAAAGGCAAAACTGGCGGACACGCCGCCCATTGTGGGATCCGTAAGAATGGAAATGTAGGGCAGCCGTGCATGGCTTAACCGCTGTAGGACCGCCGTGGTGCGGGCCATCTGCATCAGCGACAGCAGGCCCTCTTGCATGCGGGCGCCACCACTTGCGGCGATGCTGACAAATGGCACTTTACTTTCAAGCGCTACTTCAACAGCGCGCACAAACCGCTCACCCACCACCGAGCCCATTGAGCCGCCCATAAACTCGAACTCAAAACAGGCCACAACAACCGGCACTGACTTAATTGCACCGCTGATCGCGATTAAGGCATCGGTCTCACCGGTCTGCTCCATGGCCTCGGTGAGCCGCTCGGGATACTTACGGCTATCTTTAAATTTCAGGGAATCGACCGGCAGGACCTCTTGGCCAATTTCAAAACGGCCCTCGGGATCCAGAAGCTTATCGAGCCGATCACGGGCACGAATCCGCAGATGGTGATCGCACTTCGGGCAGACCTGCTGGTTATTTTCTAAATCAGTCCGATACAGAACCGACTCGCAGGAGGGGCACTTCAGCCACAGACCCTCGGGCACGCTGCGACGTGGGCCTTCGGAGCGCTGAATCTTTGGGGGGAGAATCTTGTCAATCCAACTCATGCGGCCTCCGAGTGCAGTTTCTTGGGCATGCGATCCAAGGCCTGCCGAATGCCTGAGATAAATCCCGCCGCCGCTGATAGCGTGTCCGACCCTGTCTTCACTGCATCTTCCATTACCCGAATCAGCGCACTGCCAATCACCACCGCATTGGCATGCTGGGCTACTGCCACAGCCGAATCCGCATCACTGATTCCGAAGCCTACTCCAATCGGCATTGATGTAAAACGCCGAATCTGCTGCACACGATCGCCGACCGCGGCCGGGTCCAGATGGCCTGCCCCGGTGACCCCCTTTAGTGATACGTAATAGAGATAGCCTGCGCCAAGCCGGGCTACATCCCGCATGCGCGACTCGGTTGAAGTCGGCGCCAAAAGAAAGATGGGATCCATGCCACGGGATTTCAACGCATTACTGAATTCTTCGCATTCCTCGGGCGGATAGTCCACCACGATCGTGCCATCGACACCGGATTCTTTTGCCTGAGCAACAAATCGATCAATGCCAAAGCGCTCAACTGGGTTGGCATAACCCATCAACACAACCGGCGTGGCTGCATCGGAGGATCGAAACTCACGTACCCAGCCCAAGCAATCGGCAAGCGTGACATGCCGGGCTAAGGCCCGCTCACTTGAACGCTGAATCACCGGCCCATCGGCCATGGGATCAGAAAACGGCACGCCCAGCTCAATGACATCTGCACCGTGCTTCACCAGAGTGTGCATTAAGCGCACCACAGATTCGCGGGCGGGATCGCCCGCCGTGACATACGGGATTAAGCCCGTGCGGCCCTCACGGGCAAGCCAGTCAAATTTTTGTTGAATACGCGACAAGTCGATTTCCGAGATTTAGAGATGCATTCCGGAGCGCTCGGCTACGGTATGCATATCCTTATCGCCACGGCCCGAAAGATTCACAAGAATGATCTGATCTTTTGGCAGTGTGGGCGCGATCTTTGCGGCATAAGCCAGGGCATGGCTAGACTCCAGCGCCGGAATAATTCCTTCAATACGACAACAAGTATGAAAGGCCTCAAGGCTTTCCTGATCCGTGATGGCGACATAGCGGGCACGGCCCGAGTCTTTTAACCACGCGTGCTCGGGGCCAACCCCCGGATAATCTAAGCCAGCCGACACCGAATGGGTCTCGGCGATCTGGCCAGAAGCATCCTGCATCAGGTAGGTGCGATTGCCATGCAGCACACCCGGCGTTCCCGCTGACAGGGGGGCCGCATGCCGGCCTGAAGCGATGCCCTCGCCGGCGGCCTCAACCCCAACAAGCTGCACACCCGGGATATTGAGATAGTCATAAAAAATTCCCATGGCATTGCTGCCACCGCCCACGCAGGCCACCACCATGTCGGGCTGCCGACCCACCATCTCGGGCATCTGCCAGAGGCATTCTTTACCCACGACCGAATTAAAGTCGCGCACCATCATCGGATAGGGATGGGGGCCCGCCACCGTACCGATAATGTAGTAAGTGTTTTCGACATTCGTGACCCAGTCACGCATGGCTTCGTTTAACGCATCCTTGAGCGTTTTCGAGCCGCTTTCGACTGGCACCACAGTCGCACCGAGAAGCTTCATGCGATAGACATTGGCTGCCTGACGCACCACATCGGTGGCGCCCATGTACACCACGCATTCCATGCCAAATCGGGCGGCGACCGTGGCGGTTGCAACGCCATGCTGGCCAGCGCCAGTCTCTGCGATCACACGGGGCTTGCCCATGCGACGGGCCAACAAGGCCTGGCCGATCGTGTTGTTCACCTTGTGCGCGCCGGTGTGATTGAGATCCTCGCGCTTAAAGTAAATCTGCGCTCCACCGCACATCTCGGACCAGCGGCGGGCGTGATACACCGGGCTTGGCCGGCCGACAAAATGCTTCAGTTCCCGATGAAACTCTTCCATGAACTCGGGGTCCTGGCGATAGCGATCGTAGGCCTTACGTAATTCCTCAAGCACATGGGTCAGCGTCTCGGAGACAAAGCTTCCCCCATAGGGTCCAAAGTGGCCCCGTGCATCGGGAAATGCATATGCCTGCTGGCCTGAACCAGGGGGCTGCTGAGGAAGATCGTTGGGCTTCATGAATTGTTTTTTAAATGTCGGACTGCATCAGCGGCCTGCACGGCGGCCACAAACTCCCGAATCCTGATTGCGTCTTTAATTCCTTTGAGCTGTTTTCCGTTTTCCCGGGCCTCTACCCCGCTGCTGACATCCACACAGGGAGGCGCCAGCTGGGCAATCGCCTGGCCTACAGACCCCGATTCTAGCCCCCCCGACAATACCCAGCAGGCCTCATGCCGCGGGGCCTTCGCAAAGGCGCCGCCGAGCCTGGCCCAATCAAAGGCCTGGCCGCTGCCGCCAAAGCCGGCGCTGTCAGCATCAAATAAGACCGCATGGCAATCCGAATAGGCGGCGACCTGATCCGCAAGTGCGGGCGCTGCAGGGCTGGCCGCCGCTTCCGCTTTGGCTGACAGCCGAAGGGCCTTGATCACCGGCCGGCCCAGGCCGCGGCAGTCCTCGGGTGACTCATCACCATGCAGCTGCAAATGCGACAGGCCAACCTCATCAGCAACCGACATCACAATGCTGCGCGGCGCATTGACGAAAAGGCCCACAACAGCCACCCATGCGGGGACACGTCGTATCAGCCGCTGGGCCTGCTGAACGGAGACCGAGCGGGGGCTGGGCTCGTAGAACACAAAGCCCAAGGCATCCGCTCCGGCCTGCACAGCGGCCTCGACATCTGCCTCGCGGGTTAATCCACAAACTTTGATTCGGGTACGCATAACAACTGAGAATCGTACTCGACATGCGCAAGGCAGAGGCCCTGTGCGGGAAAGGTACGGGCGGCCTGTGTCCGATCCCGGCTGGCCAAGACCTCTTGGGCCCACTGCAGCGTCGCCGCGCCCCGGCCGACTTCCACCACGGTGCCGACCAGATTACGCACCATGTGATGCAAAAACGCATTGGCAGTGAGATGAAACTCAATCACTGCGTCTGATTCAATCACATCAAATTGATACAGCTCCCGAATCGGAGAACTGGCCTGGCATTCCGATGACCGAAAGGCACTGAAATCATGTTTACCGATATAAAGCGAACAGGCTTGCCGCAGCAACTCACGATCAATCGGCCGATACCACCAGGCCGCATAACGCTGCATCAGCGGTGAGCGCGTGGGCGCACACAGCAGTCGATAGATATACGTGCGAGAGCGGGCCGAAAATCGGGCATGGAACTCTGTGCCCACACGGCAGGCCCAGCGTACGGCAATGCTTTGCGGCAAAAGCGCATTGAGTCCGCGGACCCAATTCCATTCGGCCCGTTCAAGCGCAGTATCAAGATGCACCACCTGGCCGCGGGCATGCACGCCGGCATCCGTTCGGCCCGCACAAATGGTGGGATGTGGACTGCCCGTAAATTTTAAAAGGGCAGCCTCAAGCTGATCCTGAATTGTGTTGCCGCCGGGCTGAGTCTGCCAGCCACTCCAGTCCGTGCCGTCGTACTCCAGCCCCAGGGCAAGCCGCATCAACGTTCAAGCAAGATGCGCAGCATGCGCCGCAGCGGCTCGGCAGCGCCCCATAGCAGCTGATCTCCGACCGTAAAGGCGGCGAGATACTGCGGGCCCATGGCCATCTTATGGAGTCGGCCCACGGGAATCTGCATCGTGCCACTGACGGCAGCAGGGCTTAACTCACGCTCAGAGCGCTCGCGCTCATTCGGAATTACACGCACCCAGTCGTTTGCGCTGGCAAGAATCGCCTCGATGTCTTGCACAGAAACATCTTTGGTGAGCTTGACGGTAAGCGCCTGTGAATGACAACGCATCGCCCCCACGCGAACACAGAGGCCATCGATCGGAATCGATCCCGGCGAACGAAAAGCGGGATTGCCCAGAATTTTGTTGGCCTCAGCGCCGCCCTTCCACTCTTCCTTGCTCTGGCCATGCTCCACCGGAACATCAATCCAGGGAATCAGGCTGCCGGCAAGCGGCACACCGCGAAAATTCTCCACCGGCAATCCCGCGGCCGCCCCGTTGCGCAAAAGTTCACTAATTTTTTTGTCAATTTCAAGAATCGCCGATGAGGGATCGGCAAGCTCTTGGGCAACCGACTGATGCAGCCTTCCCATTTGCGCGAGCAGCTCGCGCATGTTCTGCGCGCCCGCACCCGATGCCGCCTGATACGTCATGGCGCTGACCCACTCCACCAGGCCCTCGCGAAATAGTCCGCCCATGGCCATAAGCATCAGGCTTACAGTGCAGTTACCACCGATCCAGTTTTTTCCGCCCGCCGCCAAGGCCCGGTCAATCACAGGGCGATTCACCGGATCCAGAATGATCACGCAATCGTTGTCCATGCGCAGGGCTGAGGCCGCATCAATCCAGTGGCCCGACCAGCCACTTGCCCGCAATTTGGGATAGATCTCTTTGGTGTAGTCACCGCCCTGGCAGGTGATCACGATATCCATTGCCTTTAAGGCCGCAATATCGGAGGCCGACTGCAGCGGCTGCTGGGTCTTGGCAAAGGCCGGGCCAGCACCGCCAGCGTTTGAGGTGCTGAAAAATACAGGGTCAATCCATTTGAAATCATTTTCCTGCTGCATGCGCTGCATCAGGACCGATCCCACCATGCCCCGCCATCCCACCAGACCAACTTTTTTCATCACGATTTCTCTTTTCTAAACTAGGCTAAAGCGGCAATTACCGCATCCCCCATCTCCACGGTTCCCACCCGTCTGCAGCCCTCGCGAACAATATCGGGCGTGGCAATACCACTCGATAGTGTTTTACGGACGGCTGACTCAATCTGATCAGCCGCCTGCGCCAGGCCGCAGGAATAACGCAGCAGCATCGCGGCCGACAGAATTGTGGCCAAAGGATTCGCGAGATTCTTTCCTGCAATATCGGGCGCCGATCCATGAATCGGTTCATACAGGCCTTTGTTGCGGGCATCAAGTGAAGCTGAAGGCAGCATGCCGATTGAGCCTGTCAGCATGGAGGCCTCATCGGAGAGGATGTCACCGAACATATTTCCTGTCACCAGCACATCAAATTGCTTTGGGTCCTTTAAAAGCTGCATAGCAGCGTTGTCCACGTACATGTGGGAGAGCGCCACATCGGGATATTCCTTGCCCAGGGTGGTCATCACATCACGCCAAAGCTGCGTGGTCTCCAGCACGTTGGCCTTGTCAACCGAGCAGACCCGGCGGCCGCGCTTTCGTGCGGCCTCAAATGCGACCCGGCCGATTCTGATAATTTCACTTTCGCGGTAGACCATCGTGTCAAAGCCCTCGCGCTCACCATTTTCGAGCACGCGAATGCCGCGCGGCTTACCGAAGTAGATATCCCCGGTGAGCTCACGAATGATCATGATGTCCAGGCCTGAGACCACCTCAGGCTTCAGTGTCGATGCCCCAGCAAGCTCGGGGTAGATAATCGCAGGCCGCAAATTCGCGAACAGCTCAAGCGCTTTGCGCAGGCCGAGAATGGCCTGCTCGGGCCGAAGTTCACGCGCTAAGTGATCCAGGCTGAAGTCGCCCACCGCGCCAAACAAAATGGCATCGGCTGATTTTGCCAGTCGCAGCGTTGCCTCAGGCAAAGGATGGCCACTGGCCCGATAGCCTGCGCCGCCGACCGGGGCCTGCTCGAGCGAGAGCGAAAAGTGGCCCTGGGCTGCCAGGCGCTCCAACACCCGTACCGCCTGCTGCGTGATCTCGGGGCCAATCCCATCTCCGGGCAGCACGGCAAGATTCAAATGCGTTGACATCTTGTGCTCCCGGTCAGCCTAATGCCCGATGCGGATCAACCGCCAGCCAGGGCTGATCGGCAAGCCGTCGCGACTCAAAGGCGCGAATTTTCTCTGCATGCTGCAGCGTCAGCCCAATGTCATCAAGGCCATTGATCAGGCAGTGTTTGCGAAAAGGCTCAATATCAAACGACCGCGAAAAACTTCCATCCAGGCTTGCGACCTTTTGCCCCGAGAGGTCGACTTTTAGCTGAAAGCCTTCTTCATTAAAGACCCGCTGAAAAAGAATTTCCACATCGCTTTCGGCGAGCACAATCGGCAGCAGGCCATTTTTAAAACAGTTATTAAAAAAGATATCGGCATAAGACGGCGCAATCAGCACACGAAATCCGTAATCCTCTAATGCCCACGGCGCATGCTCTCGGCTTGATCCGCAGCCGAAATTACGTCGGGCGAGCAAAATACTCGCGCCCTGGTAGCGGGCCTGATTTAGAACAAACTCTTTTTTCAATGGCCGACGGCTGCAGTCCACGCCCGGCTGGCCTTCGTCTTCGTAGCGCCAGGCATCAAAAAGATTTGGACCAAAGCCGCTGCGCTTAATCGACTTTAAAAATTGCTTTGGAATGATGGCATCCGTATCGACATTGGCCCGATCCATCGGCGCCACCAGTCCCTGATGCTGATCAAGAGGTTTCATCGAGAGAATTCCCTGCAGTTAGAAGTTTCGAACATCGACAAAATGGCCTGCCAGTGCCGCGGCAGCTGCCATGGCGGGCGAGACCAGATGGGTGCGGCCCCCTGCGCCCTGCCGGCCCTCGAAGTTGCGATTCGATGTCGAGGCGCTGCGCTCACCGGGCTCAAGCCGATCGGCATTCATTGCAAGACACATCGAGCAGCCTGGCTCGCGCCACTCAAAGCCGGCCTGCCGAAAGACCTGATCGAGGCCTTCCTGCTCTGCCTGGGCCTTGACCAATCCGGATCCGGGTACCACCAGCGCGAGTTTCACACTGCCGGCTTTTTTACGGCCTCTGATGACGGCCGCCGCCGCGCGCAAATCCTCAATCCGCGAATTTGTGCATGAACCGATAAACACCTTATCAACTGCAATCTCGGTTAAAGGCGTGTTGGGCGCCAGGCCCATGTAGGCAAGTGCGCGTTCCATGCCCTCACGGCGCGAGGCATCAGACTCGTGGGCAGGATCGGGCACCCGGGCACCCACAGGCAGGACCATCTCAGGCGAAGTGCCCCAAGTGACCTGGGGGGCAATGTCTGCGGCATTCAGTTCCACGACCGAATCAAAACGCGCGTCGGAATCAGAATGCAGCGTATTCCAGTACATGACTGCCCGATCCCAATCTGCGGCCTTCGGTGCCATCGGCTTATCGCGAACATAGTCAATGGTCTTTTGATCGACCGCCACCATTCCGGCGCGGGCGCCCGCCTCGATGGCCATATTGCAGACCGTCATGCGGCCTTCCATGGACATGGATCGCATCACCGCACCGCCAAACTCAATCGCAAATCCGGTTCCGCCCGCTGTGCCAATTTTTCCGATCACAGCAAGCACAACATCCTTCGGAGTGACGCCCGGCCCGAGTGTGCCTTCGATCTTCACCAGCATGCGCTTGGCTTTTTTCATCAGCAGACACTGAGTGGCGAGCACATGCTCGACCTCGGAGGTGCCGATTCCCATTGCGAGGCATGCGAATGCGCCATGGGTGCTGGTGTGGGAATCGCCGCAGACGACCGTCATGCCCGGCAGCGTTGCTCCCTGCTCGGGGCCAATGACATGGACGATGCCCTGACGGTGATCGTTGATATTGAAATACGTGATGTTGAATTTTTTGGTGTTGGCATCCAGCGTCTCGACCTGAAGACGCGAGACCGGATCACTGATCCCGCGAGAGCGGTCTGTGGTCGGCACGTTGTGATCCACCACCGCCAGGTTAGCGGCGTTACGCCACGGCTGGCGGCCAGAGAGCTCAAGGCCCTCAAAGGCCTGCGGGCTGGTGACCTCGTGGACCAGGTGGCGATCAATATAGATCAGGCAGGTGCCATCAGCTTCCTGGTGGACGACATGCTCATCCCACAATTTGTCGTAAAGGGTGCGTCCTGACATCGCAAATCTCGCTAAGAGTTCGGAAAGTTTTTTCTGAACCCTCAATTATGCCCGGGCTAGGCTACTGTTTCGGCCTGCTGACGCGCCGCCCGAAGGCCGATAAGGGCCGCAATTGCGCCGCCGACGGCCGCCACAGCCGAGACCACAAACACAAACTCTGGAAAAACGACCTCCCATAGCCAGCCGGCAGCGATACCGCCAACTGATCCGCCAAGGCCGTATGAGGCCATGGTGTACAGGGCCTGCCCGCGGGCCTGGGCCTGGGCGGGAAACCATTGCCGTATGAGCGCCATCGAAGCGCTGTGATGGATGCCAAATGTCACCGCGTGCAGGATCTGGGCAAAAATGATCACCACCAGCGACCCCCCGGAGAAAGCAATCATCAAAAAACGAATCGCGGTCACACCATAAGACGCCACCCAGCACTGGCCGACCGAGAAACGATCAAACAGTCGGTGCTGAAACTGAAACATCACAATTTCGGCAACCACCCCCAGGGCCCAGAGCAGGCCGATCTCAGTGGTGCTATAGCCCTGCTGATGCAGCCAGAGCGAAAACAGGGTGTAAAGCGGTGCGTGGGCAATCAGCATGAGAAATGAAGCCAGCAGAAATGAGCGCAGTCGGCCATCGCGCAGCACCTGGCCCATGAGTCGATGCCGCGGGGCCGCGGCCTGCACCTCTCGGCCAGGCAACAAGGCAGAGACCACCGCCAGAATCAGTAGCACCCCGATCAGCGATGCGGGCAGCCAATCAATACCGACCCGATCAAACCATGGGCCGGCACTGAGCACCGCGACAATGAAACCAATGGAGCCCCAGACCCGCATTCGGCCGTATCGCTTTAGACTTCCGCCGCCGGCCTGCATCGCGAGCGACTCTGCAATCGGCACTTGGCCGCTTAGAAAGAAACTTAAGACACAAAACAGCGCAAACAAGGGCCAAAATGGCAACGCAGTCAGCAGCCCCAGACTCGCGAGTAGCGCAGCCACTGCTGCAATTTGAATCACGCGGGCGACACCCTGAGGCCCGCGCACATGATCAGCAAGCCAGCCCCAGGCCGGCGGACCGATGACGCGGGCCCACTGCATCGGCGAAATCAGCACACCGATTTCAGCAGGACTAAAGCCGCGTGCGTTTAGCCAGAGCGGTAGGTAGGGCGAGAACAGGCCAACGTAAGCAAAGTAGGCGCCAAAAAATGCCCCAAGCCGGGCGGTGGCACTCACCCTGCAATCGGCGGCGTTGGCACGCGAACGTCAGCGTTTTGGGCCCGATGACGCAGGGCGTGGTCCATGAGCACCAAAGCGAGCATGGCCTCAGCAATCGGGGTTGCACGGATGCCCACGCAGGGATCGTGCCGGCCGTGAGTCTCCACCACAGTCGGCTGGCCCTGCAAATCAATGGAGCGTCGCGGCGTGCGAATACTTGAGGTGGGCTTAATCGCAATGGAGACCGTAATCGGCTGGCCGGTAGAGATTCCACCAAGGACACCGCCGGCGTTATTCGTTGTAAAGCCCTGGGGGGTGAGCTCATCACCGTGAGTCGAACCCCGCTGAGCGATGGACTGAAAACCCGCGCCAATCTCAACGCCTTTGACTGCATTAATGCCCATCATGGCGTGGGCGATCTCCGCATCCAGCCGATCAAACACCGGTTCGCCCCAGCCCACCGGAACATGGGCTGCCTCAATATTGATGCGCGCACCACAGGAGTCCCCCGCCTTGCGCAGGCTATCCATATAGGCCTCCAATTCGGCAATCTGGCTTTTGTTTGCAGCAAAAAATGGATTGGCGCTCACCTCTGCCCAGTCTTCAAATCGAACTGCGATCTCACCCAACTGCGTCATGTGGCCACGGATCGTCACGCCAAACTTTTCACGCAGCCACTTCTTCGCAATCGCGGCGGCCGCGACCCGGACCGCGGTCTCGCGTGCCGATGACCGTCCGCCACCCCGATAGTCACGGACACCGTATTTTTGCCAGTAGGTGTAATCGGCGTGACCGGGCCGAAAAGTATCCTTGATGTCGTTGTAATCTTTACTGCGCTGATCCTGATTGCGAATCAGAAGCGCAATCGGTGCGCCGGTGGTGACCCCTTCAAAAACGCCTGAGAGAATCTCAACCGTATCGGACTCCTGCCGCTGGGTAACGTGTCGCGAGGTGCCCGGCCGGCGGCGGTCCAGCTCCGGCTGAATGTCAGACTCTGATAAGGCCATTCCTGGCGGGCAGCCATCCACCACACAGCCAATCGCAGGGCCATGGGATTCCCCAAATGACGTCACCGCGAACAGGTGACCAAAGGTGTTTCCTGACATAGCCGCAGTTTAAGCGATCAAGGTCTATCTAAGGAGCGCCAAGATGGGCGCCAAGCCGCTGTAAAACGCAGTCCCGGCCCAGGACCGCCATGACCTTATCGATCGATGGCGTATCGGTGCGGCCCATTAAGATAAGCCGAAGCGGCATTGCAATCTGCGGCATTTTCAATCCCGACGCCGCGACCACCCCCTTGAGCACCAACGCCAGCGCAGCGGCATTCCAGTCGGCAGGCAGGCTGGCTTCCAACGCCGTGAGGGCTGCGCGCACCGGCGGACTCAGCTGCTCCGCTAAGGCCGCGGATACGTCGGGGGGATCCATGTAAAACATGGCGACCGATTCGGCAAGCTCATTTAGCGTCTGCGCCCGATCTTTCAGTAGCTCACACACAGCCGCAAGCTGCGGCCCATTGGCGACTGAAAATCCTTCCTCTCGCACACGGGGTGCCACCTTCTCGGCGAGCTCTTGCCCAGAGAGTAGCCGCAGATAGTGATTGTTAATCCACTTTAATTTTTCAAAATCAAACTGAGCAGCCGACTTACTGCAATGCTCCAAAGAGAACCACTCTTGCAGCTGCTGCATGG
>CAYTRY010000016.1:0-30664 GCA_964440375.1 uncultured Bordetella sp.
ACGAATCGAGATCGTGCCAAAGCGCAGGTGCACCGACAGATACGAAGGCCCTTTGGCACCGGGAAAATCACGGGCTGTTTTGTAAGCGCCGATACGCGGCTTAAATTCATTGAGCAGAATCTGCGCGCCCGTTTCGGCCAGTGGGATTTTTAATTCATGCAGATTGCCCGCAGAAAATCCAAGCGCCTTCAGTGTCGGGCCGGCCTGCTGCAGGGCCCTGGGCAAGGTTGTTTTCGGCCGCAGCCGCCGGGCCAGTCCTGGGCCGACGCCGTCATGATGGGCAGGGCCTGCGCCGGTGGCGCGTGCTGCAGCATCGTGCGCAGTGAATCGTTTTAGCCAGGCGTTTTTATACGGCGTGAAGACCGAGAAGGGCGTGCCCGCCGCAGTCAGAACCTCGCGGCGCTCAAAGATGCACTGATCCTTCACCGAGATCACCGCAATCCCCTTTTGCTGCAGCCGCTGGCCAACAATCTGATCACGCTGTAGCGCTTCGGGCTCATCATCGTGTGCAAAGCAGATTCGGCTGGCCCCGAGCTGCTCGGCCAATTCGGGAATCAGCTGGCGTGGATCGCCATCAGCGATGATGAGGTGGCTGCCCGCGGACTCCAGCCGTTGGCCGATTTCGGTGACGGCGGCGTGAATAAAGGCCACCCGACGATCCTCTAGCGGTGTTGACCCACCGGCACCTGGCAAAGCAGACAGGATGGTGCGATCAAAAATAAACACCAGCTGCAGACTTTCCGTATGTTGAAGTGCGGCTGCAATTGCGGCGTGGTCTTCAAGCCGAAGATCCCGTCGAAGCCACACCAGTGTGCAGGGCTGTAATTTGTGATCAGACAAGGTTAGAATTTCCTCATGGGCCATCAGTCTCTCTTTCACCATTATCTCGTGGCGATGCCCAGCCTGACGGACCCCCAATTCAATGGCACGGTGGTTTACCTTGCCGAGCATACGCCGAAGGGCGCCATGGGCCTGGTGGTCAACCGCCCATCCGATATGACCCTGTCAGTGCTTTTCGATCGTATTGATCTCTCGCCACCTGAGCGCGAGGGCATCTCGGTGCATCGTGCTGGCCAGGGCTATGGGCCCATTGGCCAGGAGCCGGTCTTTCTGGGGGGCCCGGTGCAGACCGATCGCGGCTTCGTGCTGCATGAGCCAGTCGGCAAATGGAACTCCACCCTGGTGCTCAACGATGTCACCGGCCTGACATCCTCCCGCGACATCCTGGAGGCAGCTGCCCGCGGCCGCGGTCCTCAGCGCATGCTGGTCTCGCTCGGCTATGCCGGCTGGGGCGAGGGCCAGCTGGATCAAGAACTCGCCGCCAATGCCTGGCTTACCGTGCCGGCTACCGATACCTCCCTGATGTTTGATATCCCAGCCGAGGAGCGCTTCGCATATGCCTTCCGGCTTTTGGGCGTTGACCCACTGCATTTTTCGGGGGCCGCCGGGCATGCATGACCCGGCCCGTGGGGGTCTTACCCTCATGGCCTTTGATTTCGGTGAGCGTCGTATCGGAGTGGCCATTGGCAACACACTTACTGGCGGCGCCCGCCCCCTGACAGTGATTGACGCGCAGCGCCGCGATCTGCGGTTTCAAGCGCTTGCGGATCTGATCACCGAGTGGGCGCCACAGCGATTGGTCGTGGGACTGCCGCGCTATCCCGATGGCAACCCACACCCGTTTGCGCGGCGCTGCGAGCGCTTTGCCCATCAGCTGCAGGGCCGCTTTGGCCTGCCGGTAGAACTCACCGATGAGCGCTGGACCTCTGCCCTTGCGCCGGGCCGCGACCCGATTGACGCCGAGGCGGCGGCAATCCTTCTGCAGGGCGTTTTAGATACACTGTCGGCTCATGCCCCGGTCCATTCAAATCAATGAAAGCGGTGAGCTGGTCCATCTGCTCACCACGGAGGGCATTCCGAAGGCATTAATGCTGCGCATCCTGGATCGCGCCAAGGCCTTTCTGGATCCTAAAAACCCAAAAGAAGTCGTCAATGCGCCGCTGCTGGATGGCAAGAGCGTGTTCAATCTCTTTTTCGAAAACTCCACGCGGACACGCACCACCTTTGAGATTGCTGCCAAGCGGCTGTCGGCCGATGTCGTGAATCTGAATGTGCAGGCATCGAGCACCGCAAAAGGCGAGTCACTGCTGGATACGATCGATAATCTCGCGGCCATGAAGGCCGATATGTTTGTCGTTCGTCATGGCCAAAGCGGTGCGCCGACACTGATTGCCAAGCACATCAATAAAGTCGCGCCCCATATTCGCGTCATGAACGCTGGAGATGGCCGGCATGCCCACCCGACACAGGCCCTCTTGGATGCGTTTACGATTCGCCACTTCAAAGGCGACTTTCAGCATCTTCGTGTGGCGATTGTGGGCGATATCCTGCACTCACGCGTGGCCCGCTCCAACATCCATGCGCTCACCACGCTTGGGGTTCCGGAGATTCGTGCCATCGGCCCGCGGACCCTGCTGCCCTCGGGTTTAAAAGAGCTGGGCCTGCAGGTCTACACGGATCTCTCCGAGGGCCTGCGTGATGTCGATGTCATTCTGACACTGCGTCTGCAAAACGAACGGATGCGGGGCGCGATGCTGCCGAGCACCCAGGAGTACTTTAAAAATTATGGCCTGACGGTGGATCGGCTCTCTGTGGCAAAGCCCGATGCCATTGTCATGCATCCCGGGCCGATGAATCGTGGCGTTGAGATTGATTCGGCAGTCGCAGATGGCAGCCAGTCGGTCATCCTCTCGCAGGTCACCTTTGGCATTGCGGTTCGAATGGCGGTCATGAGCATGCTCGCAGAGGCCCGTCACTGATGGCCGCCGCACAGCGACGCCTGTCTTTATCTGCAAGCCTGCCGAGACTGCGGATCGTCGGCGGCCGCCTGGTGGATCCAGCGAGCAAGACCGATCGGCCGATGGACCTCTGGATTGATGATGGCAGCCTGGTCGCGATCACGCCGCCCGGGGAGCGCCTTGCGGGCTTTTCTCCTGACCAAGAGATTGATGCGAAGGGCCTCGTGATTTGCCCTGGCTTGATTGATTTGTGTGCACGACTGCGTGAACCGGGATTTGAGTACAAGGCCACGCTCGAGTCGGAGATGCGTGCAGCCATTGCGGGCGGCGTGACCCGGCTGGTCTGCCCGCCCGATACCGATCCGCCTTTGGATGAGCCTGGCCTTGTGGAGATGCTCAAGCATCGCGCCCGCAATCTGATTCAGGCCCATGTGCATCCTCTGGGGGCGCTTACTGTGGGACTCAAAGGGGAGCAGATCACCGAGATGGCGGAACTCTCGGAGGCCGGCTGCGTTGGTTTTTCGCAGGGTCCGATCCCGATTGTGAATACCCAGATCTTTTTCCGCGCCTTGCAATACGCCAGCACCTTTGAATATCCCGTCTGGTTTTATCCGATGGACCCATGGATCGGCCGAAGCGGCGTGGCCCATTCTGGCCCCGTGTCCGGCCGGCTCGGCCTGCCGGGTATTCCGGTGGCCAATGAAACCATTGCCCTTCAGACTGTTTTTGAGTTGATGCGCGCAACAGGTGCCCAGGTCCATGTCTGCCGGCTGTCTTCAGCTGCCGGCGTTGATCTTGTGCGGCAGGCCAAGCGCGAAGGACTGGCGATTACTGCCGATGTCGCAATTCATCATCTGCATTTAATTGATGTTGATCTGGCTGATTTTGATGGCAACTATCGTGTGCTGCCGCCATTTCGAAGCCAGCGGGATCGTGATGCCCTTCGGGCAGGAGTTCTGGATGGCACGATTGATGTGATCTGCTCGGATCATGCGCCAGTTGATGACGATGCCAAGCAGCTTCCGTTTGGCGAGGCCGAGCCCGGCGTTACAGCCCTTGAGCTGCTGCTGCCGCTGACGCTGAAATGGGCACAGGAGTCAAAACTGCCGCTGATTGAGGCCATCCGTCGGCTGACGGTCAATCCCGCCGCGGTTCTGGGCCGCGATGCAGGCCATCTCTCGGTGGGTGGCCAGGCCGACATTTGCATCTTTGATCCCGAGGATCACTGGACAGTATCGGCATCGCAGCTTTTTTCTCAGGGGTCGAATACACCGTATCTCGGCCTCGAGCTGCAGGGCCGCGTGCAGTCCGTCTTGGTGGATGGCCGCTGCGTTTTCGAGCGTTCCAATGGCGGATTTAGTGCCTCATCCCGTTAAGTGATTCGAATGATTCGACTGATTCTGCGGGCCAGCCTGCTGACGCTGATGCTGTTGATCGGACTGGCCACACTCTTTTCGTTGTATCGCATCCTTCCCCTTGGCCAACGCTGCTGGCTGCGCAAGATCTGGTCGCGGCTGCTCCTGAGCGCCTGCGGCGTAGCGCTGGAGATTCGGCCCGGCTCCCACCGCATCAGCAAAACGCCCATGCTGGTAGTGATGAATCATGTCTCTTGGCTGGATATCTTTGTGCTGAATTCTGTGATGCCGGCGACCTTTATTGCGAAGTCGGAAATTCGCCAGTGGCCGCTCGTGGGATGGCTGCTGCAGGGCGCAGATACGCTCTTTATTGAGCGCTCAAGCCGCCATGCTGTGCGGCATGTCAATCACCGCATTATTGAGCGGCTCAATCGCGGCGAGCATGTCGCGTTTTTTCCGGAGAGCACGACTTCCGATGGGCGCGGGGTGCTGCCATTTCATTCGAGTTTATTTGCGATGGCGGTGGTGCGGGCCCGGCAAGATGACGGCCCACGCGTTGTTCAGCCCCCGACAGTACAGCCCGCCGCACTGCGTTATTTTCAGGGCAATCAGCCCTCGCTCATCCCTGCTTATATTGGTGAGCAGACCTTTATGGAGTCTCTGCTACAGATCCTATCGGCGCGGGGCCTGAAGGCAAGACTTCAACTGCTCGATCCTATGCTGCCGCCAGGGCCGGAGATCACGCGGCAAATGCTGGCGCAGATGGCCCACACACGCATCGCATCTGCCGTTGGGGCCTTAGATGATTCAGTCTTCCTCGCCAGCGCCCTCGAGGCTTGACTGCAGGTAGAGGCGACGATCCTCTAAACGAATGCCGGCCAGCTGACGGCCCCAGACACATCCCGCATCCAGGCCAATTAAATTTGGCCGAACCATCAGACCAAGTGTTGACCAGTGTCCGAAGATCACGGTCTGCTTTTCAGTCTTTCGGTTTGGCATCTCAAACCACGGCGTTAGGCCTGCGGCCTGCTCAGGCGCGACCTTGGTTTTAAATTCTGGAATACCGTCTGCGGTGAAATAACGTAGCCGTGTAAAAACACTCAGAGCGGCCCGCATGCGTTTCTGGCCGGCGAGTCCGTCGGCCCAGTGTGGCCGGCCTCCATTGACCATCTCGTGCAGAAACTCCCGCCAATGTGCGCTTTTCAGTCGCGCGCTCACCGCATTTGCAAGGGCCAGGGTTTTGTGAAGCGTCCAGTGCGGCAAGAGGCCAGCATGGACCATCAGCACATTGCCATCGGCATGGGCCAACGGTCGCCTGCGCAGCCAGTCAATCAGGTCATTGCGATCGGGGGCCCGCAGGACCTCATGCAGGGTATCCAATGGCTGGGCTCTTCGCACACCTGCAGCAAGTGCCAGCAGATGTAAATCGTGATTGCCCAATACACAGACGACATTTCTGCCAGCATGCTGAAGTCGTCGTAGTGTTTTAAGCGACTTTGGCCCCCGATTGATTAAGTCACCAACCAACCAGAGCTGATCCCGGCGCGGATGGATCGGCATCTGGGCGACCAGGGCCTCCAGGCTGTCCCAGCAGCCTTGTACATCGCCAACGACATATCGCGCCATAGATCTGAAATTCGTGCTTAGGGTTCTTTAAAATACGCGTCAAATTGTCGCATTTCTAAAAAAGGAGTTTTCTGTGCAGCCTGCCGCCTCGATTTTCAAAGCCTATGACATCCGCGGCATTGTGGGCGAAACCCTGACGGAGCCGGTGGTGGAGTCCATTGGACTGGCGCTTGGCATGATGATGGCGCAGGCGGGCAAATCCTCTTGTGTGGTGGGCCGGGATGGTCGCCACTCGGGTCCGGCATTGGTCGATGCGCTGGCCAAAGGGTTAATGGCCAGCGGCATTGATGTCATCGATGTCGGCCAGGTGCCAACCCCGGTGGTCTATTTCGGCACAGTGAGCACCGGCTGTGGCTGCGGTGTAGCCGTTACCGGCAGCCACAATCCGCCGCAATACAACGGCCTGAAGATGATGGTGGCAGGCGTCACACTCTGGGGCGAGGAGATTCAGCGCATTCGGCAGCTCATTGTGTCGGGCCAGGCCCGCCAATTCGCTGATGCAATTGCGGCCCATCAGCTTGGCCGCCGGATTTCTTCTGCGGCCACTGTCCAGGAGTATCTCAACGCCATCGTTGCCGATGTGCAGATGTCTCGCAAGATGTCGATTGCAGTCGATGCGGGCAATGGCGTTGCGGGGGGCATTGGCCCGGGCCTGCTGGAACGCCTGGGCTGCCGTGTGCATCCACTGTTTTGTGAGATCGATGGAAGCTTTCCGAATCATCATCCTGATCCTGCACACGTAGAGAACCTGCAGGATCTGATCCGTTGTGTTCAATCCACCGATGCCGAGCTGGGCCTGGCATTTGATGGGGATGGTGATCGGCTGGGTCTGGTGACCAAGTCGGGAAAGATCATTTGGCCGGATCGGCAGCTGATGCTGTATGCCGCCGATGTATTGGCAGCCCGGCCCGGGGGAGAAATTATCTTCGATGTGAAGTGCACTCGGCACCTGGCCCCGTGGATCCGGCAGCACGGCGGAAAGCCGCTGATGTGGAAAACCGGCCACTCACTGATCAAGGCCAAACTCAAAGAAACTGCTGCGCCACTCGCGGGTGAAATGAGTGGACATACATTCTTTAACGACCGCTGGTATGGATTTGATGATGCGCTGTACACAGCAGCACGGCTGCTCGAGATTGTCTCGAGATCCGAAAATCCTTCTGCAGTATTAGAGGCCTTGCCCGAGTCACCCTCAACACCAGAGCTGCAGCTCGCCACTGCCGAGGGTGAGAATTTCACGGTGATTGAGCGGCTGCGAGCCGAAGGTCAGTTTCCCAGTGCCCAAGAGCGCATCACCATTGATGGGCTGCGGGTCGAATATGCCGATGGGTTTGGCCTGGCCCGGCCATCTAACACCACTCCGGTGATTGTGATGCGATTCGAAGCCGATAGTGATCTGGCCTTGGCCCGCATTCAGGCTGAGTTTCGCGACAACCTCAGCCGGCTGATGCCGACGGCGAGGCTGCCGTTTTAATTCACGATCATCGGCCGGCGTCGGCAGCCCAGGACAGCGCGGCAGTACGTCGCGTGCTGCTGGTGAAGACCAGCTCGATGGGCGATGTCGTGCATATGCTGTCCGCGGTCCGTGAGGCGCAGCAACAGCGGCCCGAGATTCGATTTGATTGGATTTGCGAGGAGGCGTTTATCGAGCTTCCCGGCTTATTGGCCAATGTCGATCGGGTCATCCCCGTTGCAACCCGTCGCTGGAGAAAGTCCTTGCTTGCGGCTGCGACACGGCGGGAGCTTCGCAGTTTTCTTGCCAGTTGTCGGGCACGGACTTATGACACAGTGATTGATGCGCAGGGCCTGCTGAAGACTGCCTGGATTACTGCGGCAATGCGCTGCCCGAGGCAGGCGCGTTTTAGTTTCGATTGGCCCACAAGCCGTGAGCCGCTCTCGAGTCTGGCGGCCGGGAAGGGTGTCCATGCGCCGATGCATTGGCATGCCATTGAGCGCCTGCGTGCGCTCTGCGGCCAGGCGCTGGGCTATCAGCCGACAGGTCCGATTACAGCGCTGGAATCTCACAGAGTGCCTGGCAATTCTGTGATGTTTTTTCATGGCACCACCCGGCAAGAGAAGTCATGGCCGATGCAAGAGTGGATTGCATTGGGCCGTGCCTTGGATCAGCGGGGCCTGGATGTGCAGCTGGCCTGGGGAACGCCGCAGGAGCAGCAGATGGCAGAGACGCTCACTAAAGCCATTGGTGGCCGAACGCGGCTGCTGCCGAAATCGTCTTTGGCCCAGCTTGCGCAGCACCTTCGATCTGCGCGGGCTGCGGTGGGGGTCGACAGTGGCCTGATGCATCTTGCAGTGGCGCTTGGAACACCCACCGTCGCTGTGATGTCCGCCTCACATCTTGAGCGATTTTCAGCCTCCCGATTTGCACCGAATTGGGCAGCCCATGCCCGCGTGGTGACCAGGGCCCAGGGCATGGAGTCGATCTCGGCCCAGCAGGTCCTGGACGCATGCGTCGATTTGGGGCTCACGCAATGATCGAATCGTTCGCACGCTGGGCCTACACTGTCGCAAGCCTGCTGGTACTGCCCGGCCTAGTCTGGCATCTATTGTGGCGGGGCCTGCGGCAGCGAGAGTATTGGAAGCACTGGCAGGAGCGTTTTTTTGGTGCTGCGCCCCAGGCCTTTGGAAATTGGCATGCAGATCTAACGGATAAAGATCATCTGCTGTGGATTCACGCTGTATCAGTCGGTGAGACGCGGGCGGCAGAGCCACTGATCCGCCGCTGGCTGGATCAGTCTGCTGGCCACCGCATCATTTTGACGCATACAACACCGACTGGCCGCATGACAGGTGCTGCATGTTTTTCTGATGTCTTAAGCGCGCAGCCGCTGCGGCTTTTGCAGTGTTATCTGCCCTATGACCTGCCCTGGGCTAATGATCGATTTCTGCGGTGGGCACAGCCCAGCATCGGCGCACTCATGGAGACTGAGCTTTGGCCAAATCTGCTTGCGGCTGCACGTGATCGAAAGATTCCGATTGCGTTGATTAATGCACGGCTTTCACCCCGATCGGGCCGCCGTCTGCTTGCACTGCGCTGGCTCTCCTGGCCTGCAGTTGCAGGCCTTGCCGGCATTGCGGCACAGACCGAGCGCGATGCGGAAGGTTTTCGCAGCCTGCTTGCGTTGCCGCACCCAAAGCGGCCCATTGCCCGACTGCCTGAAATTGCAGTGCTTGGCAATATGAAATTTGATCTGAGTGTTTCGGCAGCTTTTTTGGAGCAGGGCCGCCTCTGGCGAGAGGCCTTAAATCAAAATCCGCAATTGGGTGTCTCGCCCGCCAGCCGCATCTGGGCGGCGGTGAGCACCCGAGATGATGAAGAGGAAAAAATTCTGCAGGCCTGGCTAAGCGCGAAGGCCCGCCAGCAGCTCACCGAGAACGATCATCTTTTAATCGTGCCGCGCCATCCGCAGCGCTTTGAGCGGGTCGCCCAACTGATCACTGCGCAGGGAATGCGGGCCTGCCGCAGATCGGCCCAGTGGCAGCTGTCGTCGGGGGATTCGCCGCCGCAGTCGGGTCTGATCGCAACAGTGCTTCTCGGTGATTCGCTGGGAGAAATGTTTGCTTACCTGCAGATGTCGGATCTGGTGCTGATCGGCGGCAGTCTGCCGCCGCTTGGCGGCCAGAATCCTTTGGAGGCCTGTGCACTGGGCCGGCCGGTATTTTTTGGCCCCCACATGTTTAATTTCCACGAGATCGCGCGCGCATTGAAGGCCAGTGGTGCGGGCACCGAGATTGCGCATCTTGATGAGTGGATTGCCCAGGGCCGGCGTTACCTTGACCACCCGCACGAATTGCAGCGGCGGGCCGATGCAGCAATCGCTTTTTCAATTGCCCATCGCGGCGCGGCTGACCGCTGTCTGGAGTTTTTAAAGACTATTTCGCCAGCAGACCGTTGACATCATCGATGTCACGATCGGCAAGCGCACCGGCCGCAGCCTTCAGACGAAGGCTATTGAGCAGGGTGTCGTAGCGGGCCTTGGACAGATCACGCTGGGTCGTGAAGAGCTGCTGCTGTGCATTGAGCACATCGATATTGATCCGAACGCCGACCTCATAGCCCAGCAGATTCGATTCCAGCGCCAGGCGGCTTGATTTTTCGGCAGCCTCAAAGGCCTTCACCTGCGAGAGCCCTGCTAAAACACCGAGAAATGCAGTCCGCGTGGTCTGCTCGGCGGTGCGACGTTCGTTTTCAAGATCGAAGCCGGCCTTATCACGCAGCGCGATGGCCTCTCTTGCCCGATGCAGTGGAATGCCGCCATTAAAGATTGGGATTGACAGCTCAAGCGACAGTGTGTCGGTCTCGGCCCGGGGGTAGACATTTGAAGACAGCGTAAACGGATCCACGCGGCGTTTCTGGGCCACAAGATCGAGTGTTGGGACGTTATCTGCCGAAGTGATTCGGGTCACCTCATAACGTGCGATCTCTGCAGCCGACTGGGCGGCCTGTACCCGCAGGTTTGCGGAGCGCGACTGGTCAATCCATTTGGCAACATCCAGTGGCTCCGGGCTCTGCAGGCTTACGTCATTGCGCAGGCCCAGCAGCCGCTGTGGCAGGTCCTTGCCCACTAAGATAGAAAGCGCGCTGCGTTTAACTTCGAGATCGTTTCGGGCAGCGATCTGCTTGGCGGTCGCCAAATCGAATCGGGCCTGGGCCTCCTGCTGATCGGTGATGGTGGCAGTGCCCACCTCGAAGTTGCGTTTCGCAGACTCCAGCTGCTCACCAATGGCCTTGAGCTCTGCATCGACACTTGCCAGACTGTCTTGGGCGATCAACACATCAAAATACGCCTGCGTTACACGCAGCAAGGCATCAATGCGCGCCTGCGCGAAATTTGCTTCTCCAGCCCGCGAACGCTCTTTTTCTTGATTGAAGGTGGCGAGCCGCTCCAGCCTGAAAATAGGCTGGGTCAGCGCGACCACATAGGTGGTGCCGAGTCGGCCCGAGTAGCTGATCGCACTGGCACGCGTACTTGCGCTGGGGTTGTCGGTAACATCGAAATCGGTGCGGCTGCGCGACACAGTGGCCGTTGCAGAGGGCAGCAGCAGGCCCCGACCCTGGCCGGCGCGCGTGGCATCTGCCTCCGCCTTTTTCCTGGCCGCAAGAAAGGCCGCATCATGGCCCAGTGCATCTCGGGCTGCAGTCGAGAGATCAAGTCCAAAGGCTGAGCCCATGCCCAGCATCAAGAGCGTGGCTGCAGTCGACTGAAATTTAAAATTTGAAGTGCGAGATTTTTGGGGCATCTTCAAGTGGCTTCGTAACGGTTTCAAAAAGTACAGACTGCCTGAGGCTATCGGTGGTGGAACTGCCGGCCGATTTTATGCGCTCAACCAAAACCGCCTGCATCACAGGCGCGGTGCCCACAATGGCCACCATGCGGCCGCCGGGATTGAGCTGACGCAGCAGATGCTCGGGAATTTTTTCCACTGCACCCGAAAGTGCGATGGCATCAAACATACTCCGCGACCAGCGGGAATCTTCCGCTAGGCCATTGGCCTGCAGCACCTCTGCATTCGAGATCCCCGCCGATGTCAGGCTATCGCGCGCCATGGCCGCCAGGCCCTCGTATTTCTCGACAGTGAGCACTTCGGCAGCCTGGCGGGCCATCAGTGCCGCCATATAGCCCGAGCCCGCTCCGATCTCCAGCACCCGGTCGCCGGGCAGTAGGCTCAGCTCTTGAAGCAGGCGGGCCTCGACCTTGGGCGCCAGCATGACCTGGCCGTGGGGCAGGGGCAGCTCCATATCAACAAAGGCCAGATGGCGGTGGGACCGGGGCACAAAGCGCTCACGGGGCAGCTCTGCCAGCAGATTCAGGACATTTGGATCCAGCACATTCCAAGGCCGGATCTGCTGCTCGATCATCTTCGAGCGGGCGTTCTCAACGTTGGCAAAGTCGGGATTCATGCGGGACTCCAGGAAGACCCTGAGTCTAGCATCAGGCGCTGCGAAGGGGTGTCCCTGGGTTGTGGATGATGACGCTGCGCACCGCCATATCAATGGCCTCGCGGATGTAGGCCTGCTCGTCGATGGGCGAGATGCTGTGGTTTTGAAGGGCCTGCCGCCACAAGGCAAGCCAAGACAGTGGTGCAAGCAGGACTTTGATTCGTTCACGGCTGATTTCGCCCTGGACCTCGCCCCGCTCAATGCCGCGGGCCAGTAAAGCGGTGAGCTGTTCATGCACCGGGCCCATGACCTCGCGCAGATAGGTCTCGGCGAGGTGCGGAAAATTATTTGACTCGGCCAGCACGATACGGGCAATCAGGTAGAGCTTGGACTCAAGGAACTGTTGCCAGCCCCACTGCAGAAACTCGCGCAGCACAACTTCCGTGCTCTGGGACACATCGTCTTTACGATTACGAATGACCTCAATCCAAGGCGCAGCCCGCTCGCGAATGACGGCCTCGAAGAGATCCTGCTTGCTTGAGAAGTAGAGATAGACCGTGCCCTTTGAGATGCCGGCCTTGGCGGCGACATCATCGAGCCGCGTCTGTGAATAGCCAAACTCACCAAAGAGATTAAGGGCGGCGTTGATGAGCTCTTGCGGCCGCGCATCCTTGCGGCGCTTCCAGCGCGGGCCCTGCTTTTCTTGACTGATATCGATTACGGCAGCTGCTTGCATCGCGCGTATTGTAATCAGAGTGCATAATGCCGCTGCACTACTGTCCCCAAATTTATGGAACTCCAACTCGACTTTCTCCGAGACCTTCCTCTGCTGGTGAAGGCCCTGATCATGGGAATCGTCGAGGGCCTGACCGAGTTTCTCCCTGTCTCCTCGACGGGCCACCTGATCTTATTTGGCGCGCTTTTAGGCTTTGATGATGCGCGTGCCAAGGTCTTTGATCTCGCGATTCAGACGGGCGCGATGGTCGCAGTGATCTGGAATTATCGCGACCGTTTTATTGGAATTGCAGTCCGTGAACTTCCTGCGGCTTTCGGGAAACTCCCTAGTGCGCTCCAAGGCCGCCAAGGCCTTCGGCAGTGGTGGGCGGATCCCCGATGGCAGCTCTCTCGCCACCTGCTAATTGCGTTTATTCCTGCAGCGATACTGGGCCTGGCCTTTGGTGGCGCCATCAAACGCCTGCTGTTTTTCCCTGTGCCGGTAGCGATTGTGTTGATTCTGGGGGGATTGGTCATTTTTGCCGTTGAACGCTGGTGCCGCGACCATCCGGATCGCGTCCGTGTCCATGATTGCGCTGAGCTGACCAATTGGGATGCTTTAAAACTCGGGCTTGCGCAGGCGGTTGCCCTGATTCCCGGCACCAGCCGCTCGGGCGCAACCATCATTGGCGGCATGATGTTTGGCTTGTCGCGTAAAACAGCAACCGAGTTCTCGTTTTTTCTTGCGGTGCCGACATTGATTGCAGCCGGGGCTTACGACTTATTCAGAAATCGGGATTTATTACAGCTCGCGGACCTGCCCATGTTTGCGATTGGCCTACTGTCGGCCTACGTCACCGCCTTATTGGTCATTCGCTGGCTGATCCGATGGGTCAGTCAGCATAGTTTTAATAGCTTTGCCATCTATCGCATTTGCGCCGGCGTGTTTGTGCTGACGGCGGTCACTATTTTCTGAAAAAGCAGGTCCGCGACGGGGTGCCCGAGCCGCAGGCCGCGGGCCTCGAATTTTGTCTGGGGCCGCCATGCTGGCCGCGGCGCAAAGCCCGCCAAAAACTGATTTTTTAGCTGTGGGTGGGCCGAGCAGACTGCCAGCATTTGGTCTGCGTATTCAGGCCAATCGGTGGCCAAGTGAATTACGCCACCCGTGCGGAGCCGGCTTACCAACAGCGCGATAAATGGGGCCTGTATCAGCCGCCGTTTGTGGTGACGTTTCTTCGGCCACGGGTCAGGGAAATAAATATGAACTGCATCCAGACTGTTGCTCGCCAACATGTGTTCGAGGACTTCGACCGCATCCCATTCCACAATCCGAATATTGGTCAGTTGCTCCTGATCAATTTTTGCAAGCAGGGCCCCAACGCCCGGCCGATAGACGTCGGCCGCCAGGATGTTCCATTCAGGATGTTGGCGGGCGATGCGCGCAGTGGTCTCGCCCATTCCGAATCCGATCTCTAAAACAATGGGCCCGGTGCGGCCAAAAACTGCTTGTAAATCAATTGGTTCTTTTCGGAAGGTCAGGCCCCACGTTGGAAGAAGACGCTCTCGCGTGGTGCGTTGTGACTGGGTGATATGTCCGCTTCGCATGACAAAAGAGCGGATTCGCCGGGAAAAATCGTCTTGCATGTTCTTCTGTTTTTGGTATCGTGCCGACAGCGGGTGGGAATTCCCTAGGCAGTCTGTTTCGAAGAAAGCTGAGTATGACTTGCTTTCCGTATTCGCGCCCCTGCTACACTAGACCTTCGTTTCAATAATTTGAGTGAGATTACAACCACCATGAATAAAGCAGAACTCGTTGAAGCGGTTGCAAGCGCCACAGACTCATCGAAGGCTTCGGTCGATGAAGTGCTGAACGCAACAATCGCAACCATCATTAAAACGGTCACCAAGGGAGACTCCGTGCAGCTGGTTGGTTTTGGAACCTTTGGCTCCGGAAAGCGTGCCGCCCGTACTGGCCGTAATCCCCGTACTGGAGAAACGATCAAAATCGCGGCTGCCCGCACTGTGAAATTCACCGCTGGCAAGGCCTTTAAAGACGCGGTCAACAAGAAAAAATAAGGCCTGCTCGATGGCCTGAAAAGCCCGGCCACCGCCGGGCTTTTTTATTGACGTCTTCGCCCTCAGCCTGCTGGCTGATCGTGGCGGGCGGTCACGCGAAGCGAGAAGTCGATGGCCTTAACATCCTTGGTGATGCTGCCCACCGAGATGCGGTCTACGCCGGTTGCGGCAACGGCCCGGATGGATTCTAGGCTGATGCCACCAGAAGCCTCGAGCAGTGCCCGACCCTGATTAATTGCCACGGCGTCGCGCATGTCCTGAAGTGAAAAGTTATCAATCAAAATATTCTCTGCGCCGGCATCAAGCGCCTGCCGCAGCTCATCAAGCGATTCGACCTCGATCTGAATCGATACCGCCGCATTGAGCGCGCGGGCAGCCTGCAGCGCAGCAGCGATGCCCCCGGCGGCAAGAATATGATTTTCCTTAATCAAAATGCCATCCCATAGCGCAAGCCGTTGGTTTGCACCTCCCCCAACTCTTACCGCATATTTCTGGGCCTGACGAAGGCCCGGCACTGTTTTTCTTGTATCGAGCACAACGCAGCCCCGCGGATTTGGGCTCATGCCCGCAATTGCATCTGCAAATGCGCGGGTCTGGGTTGCTGTTGCCGAAAGCAGTTGTAAAAAATTCATCGCGGGCCGCTCTGCGGTGAGCAAGGCCCGCGCATTGGCAGCGATTTCGCAGACATCGCTATTGGCAGGCATTAGCGCACCTTCTGGATAACGCCAACGAATACTTGCCGCAGGGTCGAGCTGGACAATACAACCGGAAAACCACTCCTGCCCGCAGAGTACGGCGGCCTCACGCAACCGCAATGTCGCCTCGGCCCGCGTGCTGGGAGAAATCAGCTGCGCAGTCCAATCGCAGGGCCCAATATCTTCTTCCAGGGCATCGCGGATATTGCGCGCGCGTGCCTGCGCCAGGGCCTCCTGGCTCATGCTGCGCCCAGATGCGGCACCAGCCCCGGCCGAAGGCTGCCCGGCCGCTGCTGGGTGAACTCAAGCATGCGATCAATACACCGATGGGCCTGCTGCTGAATCTCAGGCGTTACATGAATTTCTCCGGTGCCTTGGTGAAGGCATTGCAGCACGCCTTGCAGCCCATTCATTGCCATCCAGGGACATTGTGCGCAGCTTTTGCAGGTGGCGCTCTCGCCGGCAGTCGGCGCTTCAATGAGTTGTTTGCCCGGAGCCAGCTGTCGCATGCGGTGAAAGAGGCCCTTATCGGTTGCCACGATATAAGTGGTCGCATCACCCTCAATAACCGCCTTTAGAAGCGCAGATGTCGAGCCCACCAGATCGGCCTGCGCTGTGACCCCCGTCGGAGATTCGGGGTGCACAAGCACGCGGGCATCGGGATGTGCCCGACGCAGCATGGCCAATTCCTCGCTTTTAAACTCGTTGTGCACGATGCAATCACCTTGCCAGAGCACCATATCGGCGCCGGTTTGTTCTTGGATATAGTGGCCAAGGTGTCGATCAGGCGCCCAGAGAATTTTCTCGCCCTTATCTCTGAGATGCTGCACGATCTCAAGCGCGCATGAGCTGGTGACCATCCAGTCGGCCCGTGCCTTCACGGCGGCGCTGGTGTTGGCATACACCACCACTGTCCGATCTGGATGGGCATCACAGAACGCGGAGAATTCATCCGCCGGGCAGCCGAGATCCAGCGAGCAGGTGGCATCCAGATCGGGCATCAGCACGGTTTTTTCTGGACTCAGAATTTTGGCGGTCTCGCCCATAAAGCGTACGCCCGCAACAATCAATGTCTTGGCAGTGTGATTACGGCCGAACCGCGCCATCTCCAAGGAGTCGGCAACAACGCCACCGGTTTCGAGGGCCAAGTCCTGCAGATCGCCGTCGACGTAGTAATGCGCAATCAAGACAGCATTGCGCTCTCGTAACGCCTCTTGTATCCGCTGCTTTAGTCCGAATCGCTCGGAGGCATCAAGGGCGGGTTGAACCTTAGCCCAGGCCTGCGCAACGCAGGACTCACCCTGGGCATTTTGTAGCGTGAAATCGAATGAGGTGTTGCGCTGCATGAATTTATTGGAGATCGATAATCTTCAAAAATGGAGCGGGTGAAGGGGATCGAACCCTCGTCTAAAGCTTGGGAAGCTTTCGTTCTGCCATTGAACTACACCCGCCTGGTATTTTTTCAACGCACTGATCTCATTTTTTGGTAGCATCCCGGACATCATTTTTTGGCGATCGTTTTGCGGATAAGAAGGCTTAAATATGAGCAATCACGAAAACGCGTGGATTAACCTTCGGCAGCTGATGGATGTCATCGGATCAGATGCCGAGTATAAAACCCTGGATGATCGCAGCCAGCGCCTGCTGGAATGGATTGTCATGAATTATGCCCCTGGCCAGTCCATGTTTGTGCAGACCATTGTGGTGAATTCCCACGTCGCATCGCCCGCCACAGTACACAAGTGCCTGGCCATCCTGGAGCGCGAGGGGTTTATCGCCCTGGATGTGGACCCCCGTGATACCCGCCGGCGTATCGTCAGCCCAACTGATCGGGCCCGCAGGCTTCTCTCCCGGCTCTCAAAGCGCGTTAACGCCTGGGCTGATTCACTGAACACGTGACCCCACCATGAGCCCGCAGCGCGTCCTGCAGGAGCTTCAGTGGGTGGTGGGGTTTGCGGCGGCGTTCATGCTGCTGCATTGGCTCACCATGCAGGCAGGCCCCCTGTTTGACATTATTCCCGGGTCAATTTCTCTGATTTATCTGCCCGCCTTTTTGCGGGTGGTGTCGATCATGGTCGCTGGCAGCTCTGGGGTGGTGGGCATTGGCCTTGGCGGTTTTTTGATGTCATGGGCCTATCACGACCGGCCGCTTCTTGTATCCCTTGCCGAAACAACTGCCGCCTGCCTGGCAATCGTGCTGGCCCATGCGGCGCTTCGTCAGGCGATGGGCGTTGCCCGCCTGCCGATTACGTTTTGGAACCTGATTGCGATGACGGGAATCTATTGCGCCTGCAACGCGGTCATCCACGGATTAATTTGGGGCCTGCTAGATGTTGATTTCGGACTGGCCCCCTGGCAGCTCTCGCTGATGATGGTGGGCGACTTACTCGGCGTGGTGACTATGTTCTTGATCAGCCGAATTGTGATTCGCCGGGCGCGGCAGTTATCGCTTTAAAGATTCAATAATCGCCTGGCTGATTACATCGAGGGATTCTGATTTCGCATCCGCCCCCGGCACATTGCTGAGTGCTGCAGTGGCCGCCTGCGCGATGGATTTTCCGAGTGCTACCCCCCACTGATCGAATGGATTGATGTGCTGGATGGCCGCAAGGCACATTACCCGATACTCCCAGAGTGCGATCAATGCACCCAGGCCTTCTCCGTTACAGCGCTCTAGCATCAGCAGATTGACAGGCTGGCCTCCGGGGCAGCTTTTCTGAGGGTCGGCATCTCGCTTGCCGATGGCAAGTGCCTGGGCCTGGGCAATCAGATTGGCCAGAAGGGCCCGGTGACTTTCGGCGAAGTGATGGTCTGGAATCTGGACTCCGATTAAATCAATGGCAACTGGAATCGCTGCCTGATGCAGCAGCTGAAAAAAAGAATGCTGCGCATTTGTGCCCACATCCCCCCACAGAATCGGGGCTGCTGACTTCTGCAGTGGCTGGCCCGCCTGGCTGACGCTTTTTCCCAGCGACTCCATCCAGAGTTGATTCAGATAGGGCAGCAGCAGATGCAGTCGGCTGTCGTAGGCCGACACCATCAGACTCGCTATGCCCCGCTGATGCAGGTTGTGGAGATCAGTGAGCGCAAGCAGAATCGGTAGATTCTCTTCGTCTTTTGTTTGGGCGAAATGGGCATCCATCGCCGCACCGCCTTTTAGAAAATCATCAACTGCGGCATTGCCCAAGACTGCGCGCGCCGTCAACGATACCGGGCCCCAGATGGAATAGCGGCCCCCAACACTTTCGTCAAACCAGAGCGTGCGTTCGGCAGCGATTCCCCATGCGACTGCCTTATCGGGGTATGCAGTGACAGCGATGAAATTTTCTTTGGGCCGTGCGATGCCAGCACTGGCCATCCAGGCTTGGCAGATCTCGGCATTGGCGAGGGTCTCAAGCGTTCCGAACGATTTACTCGCCAAGACAATCAGCGTGCGGGCAGGATCGAGACGGGCAAGGCAGCTTGCAAGTGCATGCGCATCAATATTTGGCACAAAGTGGGCCCGCAGGGCTGGCCCCGGAGTGATGGGCCCGAGGGCCTCAATCAGCAGGTGGGGGCCGGTATCGCTTCCGCCGATACCCAGGTGAATGATGTCCGTGCATGGCTGGCCGCTCGAGGTCTTGTAATCTCCTGCCCGGATGGACTCCGCGAGAAGACGTGTCCGCTGATGTTCTGCCGACATTTTCGGTATGAGGTCCTGGCCATTTGGCGCAAACTCACCGGGCAGTGTTGCGGGTGGGGACGCAAGGCCCGCAACACGCAGTGCCCAGTGGCCTGCTGCCCGATCCTCTGAGCGATTTATTTTCTTTGCGCCGAAAAAATCAGCACGAAATTGCGAAAGCGCGGCGCGAAGTTCGGGCTGCTTCAGCAGTTCGGCTGCCGGGTCATGCGCGGGCGCCTGCCACTGCCGTTGACGGCTTAACCAAAGGTGTGCCCCTTTAATCCAGAGATCAGATGCGTGCATCGCGCCATTGTAGGGTGTAGTGCATTTTCCAGATGTGGCTGCATTTCTGGCAGCGGCAGGTCAGCACCTTCGCGCTGAGATCCTCACTGGAGCGCTCATCCATGACCTCAATGCGGCCATAGCGATGGCAGTGATCGCAGATGGCTTGACGGCTCACACTCTCCGCAACAATCAGAATCAAAATAAATCGCAACCAAGACCAGCCGGTGATGCACAGGGCCGCGAAGCTGAGCGCAATCCGAAAGAGTCGATCGGGAAGATTTCTAATCTCCATCACGCCATCGGTGAGTGCAAGACCCGCGACAAGACAGATCACGCCGAGCCCAAGATAGCCAAAACTTCGCGTCAACTCATATTCGTGCCAGCGGCGAAAGCCGTTGGAATTGATTTGATCGGCCAGCGTTTCGCGTGGTGCGCCCCAGGCCATTCGACAGGCTCCCGCCTTAGGGCTGCCGCAGGCAGTTCTCTCTGCTTAATGCAGCGAGTTCGGCGGGCTTTAGATCGGCCTCCAGCGCCAGCGAGGCCACCCGCTTATGGCCCTGCAGACGATTCAGAATGCCCTGCATGACAGGATGATCAGGCTGCAGTGATCGCATCTGGCTGAGGTAAATCGCACGATGCTCAGAATGAAGTGCATCGAGCTGCTGGCGGACTGTGTTCAGGCAGGCTGTTTTTTCTGCGATCGATTGCGACTGGCTTGCGCATAAGGCCCGGTTGGTGCTTGCCCAATGGATCCAGGGCTCGCTAAAGCGCTGCTCCTCGCTGCAAAAACGTTCGCGCTGCTCTGCACTCTGACCCACAAACGGGCGGGGCGGATTTGCCCAGGCGGTGGGCAGGCCCAGTGCGATCAGCGACAGCGCAAGGATCTGTCGGCCGGGCTGGCATTTGCGATTGGCCATCTCATCAATCCCGGATCTGACTGATGATGACCAGCCCCCGCGGCGGGGAATCCTGAGTGATGAAGGGCGATAGATTGACGGGCTTTCCTTTGATGGTCAGTCTGGCTTTCTCGGGCTGGCCGAAGACCACGGCCGCTGTGGAGCCCGAGGGAAATTCAACCCGCTGTCCGGGCTCAACTTTGATATTGGTTTTTTCTCCGTTGTTTTTCACGATCTGCACCCAGGTGGAGACTTGCATCTCCAGTACACCATCGGAGGCGGCCGCTGAAGTGGTCACGGCTGATGATGCGGCAGTGCCTGTGCCTGCTACCGTTAATGGCGCCTGCGTTGCGGCTTTTGGAGCGGGGCCTGCGGGGCCTTGCGGGGCCATTGTTGTTGGTGCTGCAGGTGTGCCGGTGGATGCAGCCGATGCGCTGGTGGATGGCGCAGGTGTTGCACTGCTGGGTGTGGCTGCGGAATCGGCTGGTTTATTCTCACTTACGGCCGCACTGCTTGCGGCAGATTCATTCGCCGTTGGTGCAGGAACTGCGGCCGGCTCAAGGCTTTCTTTCAGCACACCAATCGTAATCAGGCCGGCAATCGCAAAGGCCACCCATCCCCACGGGAATGTTTTGGATTCGCGTTCACTGGGCGGATCGATTTCCGCGGCAACTTCCCGTCGGACCGGTAATGGGGCAGCAGGTGATGCGGTGATTGCATCAGGTGATTTCACAACGATCGGCGCTATCGATGTTTTTGATTCTGGCGCAAGCGCTGTGGATGCCGTCGATGACACCTCTGCTGCGGGTGGTGCATCAGCGACTGCAGTATCAGGGGCCGCAGCATCAGCGGTTGCAGCCTCGGATTTTGGCGCCTCTTGCGCGATTGCCTCTGACACCTCTGCGGCCGGCGGCTCTCGGGCGGGCAGTGCAACGCCCAGGTAAGCAGCGTAGCGTTCTACCGCTTGCAAATAGTAGCCTGTGCTGTAAAACGGCCTGAGGTCTCCCGCCTCAATCGCGCGAAGTTGCGAAGGTGAGAGCGCAATCTTGAAGGCCGCTTCGGCCAGGTTATCTCCCCGGCTTTCTCGGGCAGATTTCAACAGTCCACTGATCGCTGCGATCTCAGCTTCGGAGAGTTGGACGTTGGTCATGGTGTGCTGGATCCGCGGTTGGTCTAAGCCCCCCGAAGAGTACCCCTGCCGCACTCAGGGGACAAGGGTCAATACCGAAAAAAGCCGAGGCCGACGGCCCTAGAGCCAGGCCGCCGAGGCAGGCCGCAGGCCTAACGCCATCCGGCCCGATCGATAATGCGCGCTGCCGCAGGCTGGTACTTTCCAAGGTCTGAGACGGAGAGTTTTTCTGCCTTAAATTGGCCCAGCCGGCTTAACTCAGGGTTATGGATAGGCACATTTCGGACAACAGGCCACTCGTTATTGGAATTGGCCAGCTGGGCCTGGGCAGCCGGTGAGGCAAGAAACTCCAGAAATCGCCTGGCCTCCTCAGGGTGGGGTGCATACCGGGCAATTCCACCTCCGCTGATATTGATATGGGTGCCTGAACTCGTCTGATTGGGCCAGATAACGCCGAGCCGGGCTGCCGATTCACGTTCGTCCGCCTTTGGAGATTTCAAAAGCCGAACCAGGTAATAGGAATTGGTGAGTGCGACGGCGCATTCACCAGAGATCACGCCCTTGATCTGGTCGGTATCACCACCTCGGGGGGTGCGCGCCAGGTTGGCCACTACACCCTTTGCCCAGGCTTCGGCCTTTTGCTCTCCCTGATGGGCAATGATGGAGGCAAGCAGTGAAAGCATGTACGGGTGGGTGCCAGACCGCGTGCAGACCTTGCCCTTGAATGCGGGGTTTGCGAGATCCTCGTAGCGCTGGATCTGTTCAGCCCTTAGTTTTGCGGGGTCAAAGACGATTAGCCGGGCCCGCGTGGTGAGCCCGAACCACAGCTGGTCGGCCTGAAATTCTTGGGGGATTGCGGCCCTCAGTAGTGTGGAGTTGGCAGGCTGAAGCAGGCCTTCGTTTTGTGCCTTCCAGAGTCGGGCGGCATCGGCCAGGAGAATGACATCAGCCGGCGAGGCCTTGCCCTCGCTTTTGAGTCGCTCAAGCAGTGCCTCGTCTCCAGCCTGAATCTGATTGACCTTGATTCCTGTCTGGCGGGTGAAGGTGTCGTAAAGCCCCTGGTCACTGGAGTAGTGACGCGAGGAGTAGAGATTGACTGCCCGCTCTTTTTGCTGGGCCTGGACCGCAGGGCTCTTGAGCCATAAGGGTGCGAGCAAGGCCGCTAGCATGGCGCCGCCCAAGACACGGCGGCCGAGGCGGCCGAGATCGAGACTGACTGACATTGCATTCTCCTTACGTGTTCGGGGGCCGGCGCCCCAGGGCAGACACGCCGCCGTGACTACGGAGCACCGAATGGAACAATATTAATGCGAATCATTCTCGTTTGCAAATCAGCTAAGGAAACACCTGTCCTAAACAGACTGTCAGATTTTTTTGACATTTAAATGTGTCAGCGTAAAATGACATTCAGACCCATCGCGGGTTTGACGGCGTTGGATCCTCCTGCCGTCGTTGTCATGACAGCCCCCGTGCGGGTTCAGCACGAAGAAGAGGTCTTTCAAAGGAGAAATGCTATGGCAGACCCAAACAAAGTATGGCCTACAGGCCTTACTGAAGCTGAATCAGAGGAGATTCACCGTAATCTGATTCAGGGTACGCAGATTTTCGGGATGATCGCAGTACTCGCACATCTGCTGGCTTATATCTATTCACCCTGGTTGCATTAAAAGGAGCGGATCATGATTTACGGAAAAATCTGGTGCGTGGTCAAGCCGTCGGTTGGGATCCCTCTGTTCCTATCCGCTGTTGCTATTGGCTCATTTGCAGTCCACGTCGCACTCGTGACAAACACCACATGGGTGAAAGACTTCCTGCAAGGCGGTCAAAAAACGGTGGCGGCGCAGCCGGCCGTCAAGAAGTAGCGCAGCCACTCCCTCGGCTTCGCTACAAAAGGGTTCCGGAGTTCATGGCTTCGGGACCCTTTTCTTTTGTGGTGCGCTGTCATGGACGCAGTATCTGAGGCCCTTGCCTAAAATGTGCAAATCGTGAATCGCTTTAGCCGATCGCTCGTTCAGACCTGGACCTCCATGGGGTCACGGTTTCTTCCTTTTGCTGATGCGGCGACTCCTGATTTGCCGCTATCAAGACTGCTGCGGCTGTCGCTGTTTCAAATCTCGGTGGGCATGGCGCTGGTGCTGCTCATCGGAACCCTAAATCGCGTCATGATCGTTGAACTGAAGGTGCCCGCCTCGATCGTGTCAATCATGGTGGCGCTGCCCATCGTGTTTGCGCCGCTGCGCGCCTTAATCGGTTTTAAATCTGATATTCATCGCTCCGAGCTCGGCTGGCGTCGGGTGCCTTTTCTCTGGATGGGTACGATGCTGCAGTTCGGTGGTTTTGCTGTGATGCCGTTTGCACTTCTGGTACTCGCGGGAGCCGGTCAGGCTGCCAATGCGCCGATCTGGGTGGGGCACTTGGGAGCGGCCATCGCATTTCTGTTGGTAGGTGCAGGCCTGCATACCGTGCAGACCGTTGGACTTGCGCTTGCGACTGACCTTGTTCCGCAAGAATCACAGCCCAAGGTGGTGGGCCTGATGTACGTCACGCTTTTGGTAGGCATGGTAGTGAGCGCCTTGGCCTTTGGCGCATTGCTTGGGGATTACAGTCCCGGTCGTCTCATTCAAGTGATTCAGGGCGCAGCAGTCCTGACCATCGTTCTGAACGTGACCGCCATGTGGAAGCAGGAGGCCCGAGACCGCAATCGCAAGCGTTCTGCGATTCCCGACCCTTCATTTATGGACTCTTGGCGGACTTTCTCACAAGGACCAGCAGCGCTTCGGCGTCTTGCTGTGGTTGGCCTTGGCACGATGGCATTCACAATGGAAGATGTTCTGCTCGAGCCCTACGGCGGCGAAGTTCTTGGCCTGAGTGTAAGCGCCACGACGCTGCTGACCGCAACACTGGCCTTCGGAAGTTTGATTGGTTTTTGGTTTGCCTCTCGGGTGCTGGGCCGGGGCGCGGATCCTTATCGTATGGCGGGAATGGGGGCGCTGGTCGGCATGCCTGCTTTTGTGGCTGTGATCGCTGCCGCTCCGATACAGTCAGCGCCGTTGTTTACCGCGGGCACCTTTCTGATTGGATTGGGGGCGGGTCTTTTTAGTCATGGAACGCTGACCGCAACCATGCAGAGCGCCCCGAAAGAGCAGGTCGGCCTGGCCCTTGGGGCCTGGGGGGCCGTGCAGGCGACTGCGGCGGGACTGGCCATGGCGATCGGGGGAGTGGCGCGGGATCTGGTGGTGGCTTTTGGGAATACGGGCTCTTTTCTTGGCAGAGAATTCGCCGGCGCCGCGACGGGATATGTCGTTGTGTATATCATTGAGGTCATCTTGCTGATGGCCACACTGGTTTGTATGGCCCCGCTTGTAAAAAAAAGGAATGCCAGGGAGTCCACTCAATAATCAGCCTCACGAGCTGATGCCCTCTGAGAAAGGTTGGTAAGACATGGAAGTTTGGCAAGTAATTTTGGTGATCTGGGCGGCAGTTGCGGTGACATTGGTTGCGAATCATTTCAACCGTGGCGGCAAGTAAGCCCTAGTCTGCCGAGTAATCCAACAGGCCCCGAATTCGGGGCCTGTTTTTTTCCACGGCAAAACCACATTTCACGAGCCCTGGGGTAGGGCGGAATTCTCGGATAGTCGGGCGATGAAACACTCAGCCCTTCATGCGCCCGCGCTCAGCCCAGTGATTCGTTCGACATCGCCGTCGGGACCGGAAGGTGCCGTGCGCGCACTTTTTCGTCAGGCCGATATCGAATTCGATGGCCAGCGGCCATTTGATATCGAAGTCCGGCATCCGCGAGTCTTCACGGAGATTTTGCGCAATGGATCTCTTGGTTTTGGTGAGTCATACATGGCGGGCGACTGGGAGTGCACGCAGCTCGACGAGATGGCTTCTCGGTTATTGGCGGCGAGGCTAGACCAAAAGCCAATTGGGGTGGCGCAATTGAAACTGTTCGCCCACTGGCTCAGGTCGCGCGTGATTAACCTTCAGTCGCTCACACGAGCCTTTCAGGTCGGCGAGCAGCATTACGACATCGGAAATGACGTCTTTGAGCGAATGCTAGATCCGATGATGATCTACTCGTGTGGTTATTGGGAGCGCGCTGGGAATCTAGCGCAGGCCCAGCAGGATAAATGCGAGATGATCTGCAAAAAGCTTCAGCTCTCTCCGGGTGAACGGCTTTTGGATATTGGCTGCGGCTGGGGCGGGCTTGCCGCATACGCGGCTGTCCATTATGGGGTGCACGTCCACGGCGTAACGGTATCCAAACAGCAAGCCGAGTTTGCACGCGATCGCTGCAAAGGCCTGCCAGTTACCATTGGCCTGAAGGACTATCGCCTACTCACTGGCACCTACGACAAGATTGTTTCAGTTGGAATGTTTGAGCATGTAGGGGAGAAAAATTACACGATTTTTTTTGATACTGTCCGACGCCTTTTGAAGCCGGAGGGCATTTTTCTGCTGCATACCATCGGCACAGAGGCTACTGCCGGGGTGACCGATCCGTGGATCGATCGATACATTTTTCCAAACGGAAAAGTCCCGAACGGCAGCGAGATCGTATCGGCCATTCGGGGCCGGCTGATGCTTGAAGACTGGCATAACTTTGGCCCTGATTACGATCGCACGCTGATGGCCTGGGCCAGCAATTTTTCGGCCCGATGGCCTGAAATCAAGGCCCGCTACGGGGGCCGATTTTTTCGAATGTGGCGCTACTACCTTCTGGGCTGCGCGGGTTATTTTCGCGCGCGCCAGGGCCAGCTGTGGCAACTCGTGTTGACGCGACCAGATCGGAAATGCGCGTATAGGTCTTTTCGGCTTCCCTCAGCTTTTTAGTATCCAAATCTAGCCCATCGACGCGGGCCCTCCGTGCCGATATTTCGAAATTGATTCGCCTGTTTTCATGTGTACACACATGAGTCGATCTTCAATCTATGGTTGTGATGAAAATTCTTAGGGCGCGAGGCAACAAACACCACACGACGCGTGCAAGGAGTCGCCGAGATGGGGCCTAGGATGCAAGTCCAATTTGAATATCACTCGGAGCCCTGTATGAGATTTAGCGCGGAGACACTCTTGGTCCTCGCCGATGGTAAGAAGGCAGCCTTTTTCCGCAATCAAGGCTTCAATGGCCAGGTTCGGCTAAAGCAATTGCAGCGGTTTGGCATTGAAAATCTAGCGAGTCACGAGATGGGATGGGATCGGCCGGGCAGAGCGTTTGCACGTTTTGAGCCTCGGCGTTCGGCCTATGAGATGCCAGATTTTCACGAGGTGGAGGAGGCTCGATTTCTGGAGGACCTCGCGCAAGCTATTGAGGTGGAAATGTCAGCTGGTCAATTTTTTAAGTTAGTGATCATGGCGCCGCCACGCGCCCTCGGACTTCTCAGGGAGTCTTTGAGTGCCGATATTCTGGATAAAGTGGAGCTGGTGCTACCAAAAGACTATTTGAATACCCCAATTTCCGATCTCGAGGAAATTCTTACGCGAGGCTTGCATTAATTGGCCTTCGCAGTCCCATCGCTCTCTGTTGCGTATCGACCTCCGTATTACCTTTGCGCGGTATCGGAGGAGGCGCTTTGGGAGGGGCTGGAAACCGCCGGTCTTTCTGATCTCCAATTTCCGCAGCTCGATGTAATGGGATCATTATTTGTGCCAACCGGCCTGATCCTTTCGGATGAGCAGGATCGCCGCGTTCCGCATTTTCGTCCGATTCAGGGCTTTTACGCGGCGATTCATCAGGAGTTAACCGATGCGCAGCGATCGGTGTTGCCGATCGTGCCGAGGCCTGCGGCAATCGTTCGCGTTTGTGCATGACCTTTCCACGGCAGGATTGATGCAATCCAATTAAGGAGAGCAGCCGCGCGGCAGACGCTATGGTCTGATCCTCCTTTGACTTGACGGAGGGTTATATGGCAGAGATAAATTTTGCAGAGTCACTTCTGAGGCCTTGGCTGCGTGACTTCCCACGCTTATGGATGTCTCCCTTTCCCGGCGGTTTTCAATCGGCGGCAGAGGCGGTCAAGGTGGATATTCGCGAGCAGCCTGAAATGTTTCTTCTGGAGGCGGAGCTACCTGGCGTAAAAAAAGAGACCCTGAAGGTCTCGGTCGCGGGCAGTAGGGTAACCCTTGAAGGAGATATCCGAAATGGGACGGGACTGCCGAAGGAGGAACGTCTGATCTGTGGCGAGCGTCACGTCGGCCACGTGGAGCGCACCTTGGATCTCGATGCGGCGCTCGATCCCTCACGCTCAACAGCGCATTTTGAAGACGGCTTGCTCACGGTCTTACTCTACAAACAGTCGGGCTTTGAGGCCTCTCAGATCGCTGTGAATTGATCCTACGGGGTGAGTGGGCTTGGGCCTGAGGCCACACGCCCACTCACCCCTCGCCAAATTTTGAATGGACGGCCTCGAGAATCAGAGAACAGTTATCGTGGCGGCAGGGCTGGGGTGCGAAAACCTGACTTGATCAGCTCAAGCATTGCTCTTTTTTGGGGCGTATCCAGCACCATCAGTAGTTTCAATAGCTCCTCATCATCGGGGCTCACGTGGTTTGCCCTGGGAGCGGTTGTCGCGGGTTCCGGCGACGGACTGAGCACGGAAACGAGACCACTTTGGGGCTGCTGTCGTTCGGCAGGTCTTGTGTGCTCGACTTCGAGGGCCTGCCGCTGGCCATAAGGCTGCATTCTCGGCTTCAGCGCTTCGTTGAAATCGAGGTTAAGCCAATTCACCAGAACCCGGAGCCGCTCCTCCTCAGGCAAGGAAACGCCCCGCAGCCATCTCCGCGCACTCTCTTGAGAGATCGGGGTAGTGTCATAGGCCCGAAGATTGAACTCCCGCGCCACCACAGCGGCAGAGGGGATTCGACCGAAGCGGCTTCTGAGTGAATCCCGCAGAAGCGCCGAGAAGTTTTCTTTGATGTCGTTTGATTTAGCCATGAACGACAAGATAAAAGTCACAGCGCACAGGGTTGCAACTAAGAGTTGTAATCAGGGCGATCCAATAACTAAACCTACACATCTCATGTGGACTTTGACATTCCACGTCTAAGTCCTTGATCTCAGGAAGCAATAAACAGGATTCCGCGATCGCTGGGGGATTTGAGAGCCTCCAAATTGGGCGAGCACCTCCGCCGCGGTGACGTTTTCAAACTGCCCTCACTACAGCGGCCCTGAAACTTATTTATGGCCGCCATTTCTCTTACTTCAGGAGGTTTTTATGGCCGAGCAGATTGTTTTTCTTTACGCGTCGCAATCCCCCCCCGAAAGCATTGACACTGGCGCTGGGGATTTTCCAGCGGCGCCAGGCGTAACGCTGGAAGATGGAACTATTTTCTACACTTGGAAAGACGATCCGCTGCGGGAGAGTAGCGCCGGAACGGGGATATTTGATCCTTTTCTTACGCTTCAGCAGTCCGGTTCTCAGTCCGGCACCAATCTTTTCAATGGCAACAATTACGCCACGGGTGACGCGAATGGCGCTGGCGGTAATCGAACCAGCCTCCTGGAGATGAGCAAGATTCCCGTGGTCGGTGTCGGCGGTATGGAGTACCTCGAGATTCGCTTGGATCTAAACGAGGTCAGTGGCGGGGGTGGCCCTAAAGCCGAAATTCGGATGACGGACCTCAATATTTATGGCTCCCAGGATCCGCAGCTTGGTTCCCTTGATGGTCTAACGCCGATTTATTCGCTGGATAAGGCCGATTTGGATATGACGGTTGCGATGTGGGATGACTTTAACGGCAGTGGGCGTTCCGATGTGGTGATGCTGATTCCAAAATCCTTCTTTTCCTCAAATCCGCAATACTTATTCTTTAGTGCCGCGTTTCAGGGTACGGATAGTGGCTTTGAGGAATTTTCGACCCTTATTCTTCAGGCCCCGCTCGATCCCTCGGTTGAGATTATCAAAACAGCCGAACTTCTGAATTCCGATCGATCCGCTGATGAGGATAGCATCATCGATTCTGCAGGCGATATCGTTTCCTACACCATATCGGCAACCAATGCCGGAGAAGTCGCATTGACGAACCCGACAGTGGTTGATCCGCTGATTTTGGACACTCTCGATAAAAATGATGACGGCTTGATTAATGCCGAGGATATTACTGCGGGTGACACTAATAGCGATGGGGTATTTGACGTTGGCGAGACGTGGATTTGGTCGGGTGAGTACCAGGTCACTCAGGAAGATATGGATGCCCGTGGTAACTATGATGGCTCCGATCCAGGAACAATTAACGACAACGTGATCCGGAATGTTGTGTCAATCGTAACGGATGAGGGTGCAACCGATGACGCTATTGCCGATGCACTCCTAAGTTTTGAGCCGCTGATTAGCATTCAAAAGACCTATGAAGTTCTTAATGCAGATCGCAGTGATGATGATGACGATATCATTGATGAAGCTGGCGACATTATCAATTATTCAATTACAGTAAAAAATGATGGAAATATAACGTTAAGTAGCATTTCGCTTACAGATGCGCTTATCGAAAACTCTGTTGATACCAATGATGACGGGCAAATCACGGTGCTCGATGCGACAGGCGGGGACGCAAACAATAATGGCCTGCTGGACGTAAACGAGACTTGGACGTTTGGCGGCGAGTATACGGTGACCCAAGCCGATATGGATGCTCGAGGAAATTACGACGAGGTTGGTGATGGCATTAATGACAATATCATTCGAAATGCGGTCAGTGTCGTCGCATTAACCCGGGACGAGCCTGTGCAGGGCACAGCGCGCGCATTCACTGAGGTCGATTACAACCCTTTAGTTAGCGTAGAGAAAACAGCAGAAGTCCTCAATGAGGATCAGTCAGAAGATCTTGATGATCGAGTGGATACAGCCGGTGATTTTATCCGTTATTCTGTAGTTGTAGCTAACGAAGGTAACATTAGCTTGACTGATGTTGCCCTTGTTGACTCTATGCTGAGCGACATATTGGATAAAAATGATGATGGTGTAATCAATGTCGCCGATATTGATAGTGGGGATGATGGAGATGGCATTTTAAATCCAGGCGAAGTCTGGGCCCTGTCGGGGGACTACGAAGTTTCGCAGAGCGATGTTGACGCTCGCGGCAACTACGATGGCCCGGATACGAATACCATCAATGACAATGTGTTTCGGAATTTTGTGTCCGTCACAGCTACCGCCAGCGATCAGACGGTATCGGATGACGACTTCATCGATACACCTCTGCTGCTTACCCCAGAGTTGGCCATCACCAAAGTAGCCAACGTCTCGCAAGTCGATGCCGCCGGCGATGAAATCCTCTACACCGTGACGGTGGAAAACCGCGGCAATGTGACACTCACCAATGTCGTGGTGACTGATCCGTTAACGGGCCTAGCGGAGACGATTGCCTCGCTTGCCCCGGGAGCTACAGAGTCTTTTGAGCGGATCTATGAGACCACCCAAGAAGACCTTGACAGCCAAGGCGGCGGGGACGGTGATATCGATAACACGGCTGCTGCCGATAGTGATGAGACCGGTGAGGTCACCGCCAGCTACGAGGTGGGGCTGCTG
>CAYTRY010000017.1:0-30504 GCA_964440375.1 uncultured Bordetella sp.
TGCCGCTGCGCGCCGACCAAGGCCAGCCGAATCGCTTCACGGCAAATCGCCGAACTGTCGCCCGATTCGGCCGCAAGGCGGGTCATGACATCGCCACCGGAATGCTCCATCCACTTGCGTAAGGCCAGCCGTGCGCTTTCCAGATCATTAACAGAAAGCGCAAGCTGGATTTCGGTAAACCGATTACTAAACTGACGAAAGCCGATGCACAGATACAGCACGCCAACCGTGGCAAGAAATCCCAGCAAGACATTGACATGCGAGAGCAGCGCCACAATGACCCAGGTCAGGACTGCGCCCCCGACCACGATGGCAAACCACGACAGCCGTGCGGAGGCCATCTCACCGGAATTGGTCGACCGCTCCACGCGCAAAAACAGCTGCTCAATGCGCTTGGCAAAGGCGGAGTCATCCCGCACGGGGCGAAACTGCTCCAGCAGCATTGCAAAAATAAAGCTAAAGAGTGTCATAGCGGAAAGTCTAACCTCGAACGGCCATGCCCCGATGCTGATTCCAGGCGGCCCACAGCAGGTGATAGAGATTTCGTAGCATGGATGCAGTCGCCCCCCAGATAAAAAACTCCTGAGTCTGACCGGGAGAGGTTAGGGCCTCCCCCTGGTAGGGCATTGCGTAAAAACGAATCAGCTCCCCAGTGGGGCTGCGCTCAGCGGGCAAAAGCCGAATCTGATGATTGGCGGGATCCATTAAAAATGACAGCGGCACATGGAAGATCTCCGCAACTTCGCGCTGATCATGCGCAAAGGCTGCGGCCTGCGCATCCACCCAAGCAATCACCGGAGAAATACGAAAGCCCGTGGCGGTAAGGTAATCCGGCAGCCTTCCCCAGACCCGGACCGCAGCGGGATCCAGGCCGATTTCTTCGCTGGCCTCGCGAATCGCAGTCTGTTCGGCAGAGGCATCCGAGGGCTCAGCCCGGCCGCCAGGAAAACTCACCTGGCCTGCATGGGTGGAGAGATCGGCGGTGCGCTTCGTGAGCACCACCCGCGGGCTATCATCGGCGCGCTCCGAGCCCAAAAATCCAATCAACACCGAGGCAGGTGTGGCCGTCTCTGGAGTCACCGGCCGCACTGGCCGGCGCCGATCCCGCAGAAGCTCCGGCGTCCAGAGCGGAAAATCAGTTTCGGATTCGATACGGCTAAACAACATCTCGAGGCTTGAAAATGACAAAGCCTGCTCGGGAAGAGCAGGCTCTGCATGACGGGGCTCGATCGCCGTTTGCTGAGGATCGAAACTAAGCAGTTTTTATTCCTCTGCCGCGGTGTCGCCCTCGGACTTGCGGGCCGCAAGCTTCTCGCGAATACGGGCCGACTTGCCGGAACGCTCACGCAGAAAGTAAAGCTTGGCACGGCGCACATCGCCACGACGCTTCACTTCAATACCCGAGATCAGCGGTGAGTAGAGCTGAAAGGTCCGCTCTACGCCTTCGCCAGAAGAAATTTTCCGAACGATGAAAGAGGAATTCAGTCCGCGGTTGCGCTTTGCAATCACCACGCCCTCGTAGGCCTGCACGCGCTTACGATTGCCTTCGACCACATTGACGTTGACAACAACGGTATCGCCCGGTGCGAACTCGGGCAGTTTTTTGTTCATACGAGCAATTTCTTCTTGCTCGATCTGACGAATGATGTCCATGATTTCTCCAAAACCATCGTGGCCTCAGCCTGGCGCGGCTAGCCCAGAGGATGGGGTTAACTCAATGCACTACAACCGCTTCTCGATTCGGCTCTTCCCGGCAATCGCTAGGACGATGACTTTCCACTGGGATCCGGCTTGCCGGACGAAGGCATCAAGAGATCAGGCCGAAGGTCTTGGGTCGCCGCGAGGGCGGCCCGTCTGCGCCAATCCGCGATTCTCTCATGATGGCCTGACAAAAGCACGTCCGGCACCGCGGCGCCGGCAAAGACTTCCGGCCGGGTGTAGTGGGGCCAATCCAGAATGCCGCCGCCCGGCCCCTGCGGGGAAAAAGACTCCTGGATGGCCGACTCCGGCTCGCCCAAGGCCCCCGGCAGCTTGCGTATTGCCGCATCCAATATCGCCATGGCCGCAATCTCACCCCCGGAGAGCACGAAGTCGCCAAGGCTCCAGCACTCATCAACCTGCTGATCGATAAACCGCTGATCCACGCCCTCATAGCGACCACAAATCAGGGTCCAGCAGGCCTGGGCCTGGGCCAGCCGATCAATCATCGATTGATCAATGCGCCTACCCGATGGGCTCATCAGAATCACTGGGCCGGGCCTGTATCCGGCCGCCTGCTGCTGGGCCTTGATCGCCACCACCGCCTCAGTCAGCGGGCCAGCCATCATCACCATGCCGGGCCCGCCACCGTAAGGCCGATCGTCGATAGTCTTGTAGGCGTCATGCGCATAGTCGCGCAGCTGATGGGCCACCACCATTGCAAGTTTTCGCTCACACGCACGGCCCGTAATGCCAAAGCGGGTAACCGCATCCAACATTTCAGGAAAAAGTGTGACGACATCAAAGCGTGTCATTGCCACCACTCCGGATCCCAATCCACATCGATGCGCCGCGCCTGGGTATCGACCTGATCAATGTATTGGGCAACAAAAGGAATCATGCCGGCATCGAGTACCAGCCAATCATGTGCGCCATTGGTCTGGAGGGACTGCACTTCGCCAAGCCGACTGCCTTGGCGATTGATGACCGCGCAGCCCAATAGATCCGCCCAGTAGGCTTCATCTTCAGAGGGCTCGGGAAAGACACTGCGCGATAAGCCCACCTGGGCGCCTCTTAATTGCTCGGCCTGATCGCGGCTCTGTATTGCCTCAAGACGTAACTTCAGCCCACGGGTCTGAACCGAGCACTCTTGGATTTTCGAATAAAGCCAGCGGGCGGGCTTGGACTGCACGATGTAAACCCAACAGTCAGCGGACTGCATCAGCAGGGTGTCATCGATGGGCAGCCCGGTAACGGACTTCAGGGTGTGGAGCCGAACAGCGCCCGATAGACCAATGGGCGCGCCGATTTCTCCAAGCGCCACCCAGTCGGGTGGCGGTGATGCGTCAGGCTGCTTTCTGGGCAGCAAATTCTTTAATCAGGCGGGCAACGCGGGGGCTGATTTGGGCGCCCTTGCTGCGCCAGTAATCCACGCGGTCCATCGATACCTGGGTCTTGGGCTCATTGGCTGCGGCCAGGGGATTGAAAAAACCCACCCGCTCAATGAACTTGCCATCGCGGCGGCTACGCGAATCGGTCGCCACCATGTAAAAGAAGGGCCGCTTGTGGGCGCCGCCTCGGGCTAAACGAATAATGACCATCTCAACATTCCTTCATGAATTCGGGGGTAGGGCAAAGTCGCTAAGCCCAGGGAAAGCCCTCGATTCTAGCAGTCCTGGGCTTAATTTCCCAGGTTTTTTGCCATCGCGGCAGTCAGCTCCGGGATGATCTGAAAGAGGTCCCCCACCAGGCCATAGTCGGCCAGCTGGAAAATCGGGGCCTCGGCATCCTGGTTGATGGCGACGATCACCTTGGAGTCCTTCATGCCTGCCAGATGCTGAATAGCGCCTGAGATGCCGACAGCAATATAAAGCTGTGGGGCCACCACCTTGCCGGTCTGCCCGACCTGCCAGTCATTGGGCGCATAACCCGCATCCACCGCAGCCCGGCTTGCGCCCAGGGCAGCCCCCAGGGTATCGGCAAGCTTTTCCAGTAGCGCGAAGTTTTCCTTAGACCCCAAGGCCCTGCCGCCAGAGATCACCACCTTGGCCGCGGTGAGCTCCGGCCGGGCCAAAACGGCGACCTCGCGGGACTGAAACTGTGCGCTTCGGGCGGGCACCGCCGCAGCCGCAACGCTCTCGATTGTGGCGACCGCCTGCGGGCCAACGGCCTCAAAGGAGGTGCCGCGGACGGTCATCACCTTCACGGCATCGGTGGACTGCACCGTTGCGATCACATTGCCTGCATAAATCGGCCGCTTAAATGTATCGGCCGCTTCAATTTCAATCACATCAGAGATCTGCGACACATCAAGCCGTGCCGCCACGCGGGGGGCAGCATTTTTACCAAAAGCGGTCGCAGGAAAAATAATCGCATCCATCGCGCCGCAGACTGCGAGCACCTGTTCAGCAATCGGCTCGGCCACCTGCTCGGCAAGATGTGCGGCCTCGGCGAGCAACACCTTGTTCACCCCGGCAAGGGCGGCCGCAGCCTCTGCCGCAGGCCGGGCAGACTGGCCTGCCACCAAGACGGTGATCTCGGCCCCGCCTGCCTTTGCACCAAGGGCCGATGCTGCGGCGACAGCGTTTGCCGTGACAGGCCGTAATTGATCGTTGGCGTGTTCTGCAATTACTAAAATCTTCATGGCGATTGCCTCTTTAAATTACTTTGGCTTCGTTACGAAGCTTATCGACCAGGGTCGCGACATCGGGCACCTTGATGCCTGCCTTGCGGCTTGGCGGGTCTTGGACTTTCAGCTGCTTGAGCCGGGGCGTCACATCCACACCAAGGTCAGCCGGCGATACCTGATCGATGGTTTTTTTCTTCGCCTTCATGATGTTGGGCAGCGTCACATAGCGCGGCTCATTTAAGCGCAGATCCGTCGTCACGACCGCCGGCAGCTGCATGGAGAGTTTTTCTAAGCCACCATCGATTTCCCGGGTCACCGTCATCTGCTCGCCGCTGATTTCGACTTTCGAGGCAAAGGTCGCCTGCGGCACGCCCCAGAGGGCTGCCAGCATCTGGCCAGTCTGATTGGCGTCATCGTCGATGGCCTGCTTACCCAGAATCACGAGCTGGGCGGATTCTTTTTCTGCGAGAGCTTTCAGCATCTTGGCAACCGCTAATGGCTCAAGCGGCTGATCGCACAGCACATGAATGCCGCGATCTGCGCCGATGGCCATGGCAGTACGAATGACATCTTGGCACTGGGCAACACCACAACTCACAGCCACAATCTCGGTGGCCATGCCGGCTTCTTTTAGGCGCGTGGCTTCCTCGACTGCGATTTCATCAAACGGGTTCATCGACATCTTCACATTCGCGATATCGACATCGGACCCATCGGCCTTCACCCGGACCTTCACGTTGTAATCGACCACACGTTTGACTGGAACAAGGATTTTCATTTTCGGCAGCATCCTGATTTGGCGTTAATTCGCATTCTAATGCGACAATTCCAGGGGATCTTTAAAGGGACATTTCCGTTACGCGCATGCGGCAATCACGTCGATCAATTCTTCAGGCGGGCGGCCTCATCGGCCTTGCGGGCCTGCTGCCCGGCCAGGCAGCCTTGGCCCAGCAGTCGGCTGCAAAATCGCCCCGGGAGCCCTATGCGGAAATGCTTGCCGATCGGCTGCGATTTGGCTGGCTCGGCCGCAGCGATGTGCAGGAATTCATCTCCATGATGAGCGATCGGCATGGCCTTCCCAGGCCGTGGCTGGAGAGCCAGTTTCGCAATCTTGGCGCACAGCCCAGGGCCCTGGCGTTAATCGCACCGCCGCCGCCAGCGCCGGGCGATCCACCGCCAAGAAAACGCTCCTGGGCCCGCTATCTCTCGCAGCATGCCGATGCCAGCCGCGCCAAAGAAGGAAAAGAGTTTCTAAGCCGACACCGGGAGGTGTTTCAGTCTGTGGCCAATGACTCCGGTGTGCCCGCCCACATCATCGCCGCCATCATTGGTGTCGAAACCAAATACGGAAATTTCACCGGCCGATTCCCAGCCGTGGAGACCTTGGCGACACTCGGATTTGATTCGCCACGCCGTTCTGAATTTTTCTTACGCGAACTCGAAACGCTGCTGCTGCTGGGCCGCCAAGGCATCGTGAATTTAAAAGAGGTCCGGGGTTCATTCGCCGGTGCCTTGGGCCTGCCGCAGTTCATGCCCAGCAGCTGGCAGAAATTCGCCGTGAGCTATAAAAACCGTGGCCGACCGGATCTGATCAATAGCCCAGCCGATGCCATCGCCTCAGTCGGAAACTTTCTAAAAATGCATGGCTGGAAAAGCGGTGAGGCCAGCCATAGCGTGGCCCGAGTCGCTGAAGGTGCTGATGCGAAGCGATTTGTCGCGCCACAGCTTGAGCCCGTGCATACGGTTGCCGAGATCGAGGGTGCGGGCATTAGTCAGGCCAGCACGCGGCTTGCCGCAGAATTAAAGGCAAGTCTGATTGATCTGCCTGAGGAAGATGACTCGGTGGGCTATTGGTTTGCCGCCCATAATTTTTTTGTGATCACCCAATATAACCGCAGCTTTATGTATGCGGCAGCGGTGCTCACCCTCTCTGAATCACTCGCAGCACAAACATGACACTGGCAACACCGACACGCCGCAGACTACTCGGCGTTATTTTTTCTGCGCTGCTCGTTGCAGGCCTGCCGGCCTGCCAAAAGACAAGCGGGCCGCAGCTGCCAGCTGGCCCTTATTCAGTGGCCGAGGTCTTTGACGGTGATTCATTTAATCTGCAGGCCAAAGGCGGCCAGATCGTTCGGGTACGAATCGCCGGAATTGATGCGCCAGAGAAAACTCAGCCTTATTCCAATAAAGCCAAAGATTCGCTTACCGAGCTGCTGCAGTCCGGCTCAATCGGGCTTCAGCCCGTCAAGGTGGATGCCTATGACCGCTGGGTTGCCAATGTCAGCATTGGCGATCGTGATCTCGGACTGGCACAGATCCAGCGTGGCTATGCCTGGTATTTCGTGCGCTATAAAAAAGATATCAGCGAAGCCCAGCAGCAGCGTTATGCCGAAGCGGAGCGCAGCGCCCGCGATACACGGCTTGGCCTATGGGCGGGCATCGATGCCTCGGTGCGTAATCCCGCCCTGATGCCCGAGCCGCCATGGAAATTTCGTGAACGCACACGAAAAGAGAAATAATTCGCGAGCAGCCTGCAGCATCCGATCATTATTTCGTGCGCTGCCGAAGCGCTTCATAGCAGCAGACCCCTGCCGCCACTGAGACATTTAAGCTTTCCACCGAGCCCAGCATCGGAAGCCGCACGAGCAGATCGCACCGCTCGCGGGTCAGGCGGCGCATGCCCTCACCTTCTGCACCACAGACCAAGGCAATGCGGCCGGTCAGGTCAGTCGCGTAAAGCGACTTCTCTGCGGTCTCAGCCAGGCCAATGACCTGATAGCCCGCCTGCTGAATTTCATCAATGGCACGCGAGAGATTGGTCACCTGAAGATAAGGCAGATGATCAGCGGCGCCCGCCGATACACGGGCGGCGACATCATTTAACGGCGCAGACTTATCTCGGGGCGCAATGACCGCCGCAACACCCGCCGCATCAGCGGTGCGCATGATGGCGCCTAAGTTGTGAGGATCGGTCACGCCATCTAAAAGCAGCAGCCACTGCCGGGCGGGCTCAAAGGCCTCGACCTGTGTGAGCAAATCGGAGAGGCTATCGGGCTGCTCTCGTGCTGAGGCAAGGGCAAGAATGCCCTGATGGCGCTGGCCCTTTGCAAGGCGATCCATCGCCAGTGCGGAATCAGAAATCGCTTTCACACTGGCCTGCTCAGCCTGTTTCAGCAGTGCGTTGATACGCGCATCACGACGCTGTCCATCAAAAATAATGCGCGAAATGGTCTCGGGCGCAGTCCGCAGCCGCGCGCGCACCGCATGAAATCCCAGCAGACAAATCTCTTTGGCGTCGCGGCCCATCAGCGCGTACCCTTACCGCGGCGGGACTTACGCGCGCTGCCTGCACGGCCTGCCGGCTGACGCGCGGTTTTTGCACCCCGGCCCGCCTTGGGTTTTTCGGCAGCGGCGCCCTTCACTTTTTGCTTGGCGGACTTTTTAGAGCGCTTCTCTTTGTGTGTTTTTTCTGCTGGCGCGAGCGCTTTTTTATCGCGATGTTTTTTTGATGACTTCTTACGCGAAGCTGGCCCAGTGGCCAAGGCCTCGGCAAGCCAGGGCGGCATCTCTGACTCGGACTCTTCTTCCTGCGGCAGGGCATAAAAATCCTGCTCACGCTCGGCAGGCCGGCTTGCCCGGGTGGCCCGGATCATGCTGGGCACCAGCTGAAACTCAATACGCCGGGCATCTAAATCCACACGGGCGACCTGCACCACCAGACTGTCGTAGAGCCGAAAGCGGCGGCCGGTACGCTCGCCGCGCAACTCGTGCAAGACCTCGTTGTGCTGGAAATACTCAGCACCGAGCTCCGAGACATGAATCATGCCCTCAACATAGAGGGCATCCAGCGTAATAAACAATCCAAACGGCGCAATGCCAGTCACGGTGCCCCGCAGCTGCTCGCCAATCCGTGATTTCATGTATTGGCACTTCAGCCAGGCCTCGACATCACGGGAGGCCTCGTCTGCCCGACGCTCCGCGCCCGAGCAGTGATCCCCGATATTGCGCCAACGGTGCATCGGATCATCAAGGCCTGTATCGCCATAGGGCGGCAAGTAATGGCCCTTATTGTGAATAATGGTTTTGATCACCCGATGCACCAACAGATCCGGGTAGCGGCGAATCGGCGAGGTGAAATGGGCATAGGCCTCATACGACAGGCCAAAGTGGCCGACATTTTCCGGTGTGTAGATGGCCTGCTGCATGCTGCGTAAAAGCAGTGTCTGAATCAGTCGGGAGTCGGGCCGGGCCCGAATCTCTTTGGCAAGCCGGGCGTAGTCCCCCGGCGCAGGCTCATCGCCGCCTTCAAGCCGCAGGCCCTGGACTTTTAAAAACTCACGCAGCGCACGCAGCCGCTCGGGCGTGGGGCCCTCATGGACCCGATATAGCCCATGCCGCTTGGCCCGTTTCAGAATATCCGCAGCACAGGTATTGGCCGCCAGCATGCACTCTTCAATGAGCCGATGGGCATCATTGCGCACACGCGGCACAATTTTTTCGATTCGGCCATTGGCATCAAACTGCATGTAAGTCTCAACCGAATCAAAATCAATCGCGCCACGGGCCTCACGCGCGGCAAGCAACACACGAAAGACTTCTTCGAGATGGCCCAGGGTCTGGGCCAAGGGGCCAAGATGGCGGGCATCCTCAGAAAGCGGATCACACATCGCTGCCCAGGCCCGGGTATAGGTCAGCCGCTGGGCTGAACAAATGACAGCGTCATAGAACTGATAGGCCCTGACCTCGCCCGCAGTGGTCACCACCATATCGCAGACCAAGGCCAGCCGATCAACATGTGGATTTAAAGAACACAGGCCGTTGGAGAGCTTCTCCGGCAACATCGGCAGCACACGCCGCGGAAAATAAACCGACGTGCTGCGCGAGTAGGCATCACGATCTAAGGCATCACCGCTTTGGACATAGTGGCTGACATCGGCAATAGCGACCAATAGCCGCCAGCCCTTACCTGCAACCGGCTCGGCATAGACCGCATCATCAAAGTCGCGGGCATCTTCACCATCAATCGTCATGAAGGGCACATCGCGCAAATCAACACGGTCCTTCAGATCTTTTGGCCGCACTTCATCGGGAAGTTTTTTCGCAAGGGCCTGGGCCTCGTCGGAGAATTCGTGCGGCACATCAAACTTACGGACCGCAATCTCGACTTCCATACCGGGGTCATCGACTCCGCCCAATACTTCGATAACACGGCCCACAGGCGGTGTGTAACGTGTGGGTGGATCGATAATTTCAATGGAGACCACCTGCCCCGGCTCCGCGCCCATCGTGTCGATGGGGGCAACAATCACGTCGTGCTTAATGCGCTGATCTTCAGGGACGACCAACAAAATGCCCCGCTCGTTGACAAGCCGGCCCACAAGGTTGCGATTGGCGTGCTCGACCACCTCAAGGATGACGGCCTCGGGCCGGCCCCGTCGGTCGGTGCCCACAACCCGGGCGCTGACCCGGTCACCATGCATGGCCTTGAGCATCTCTTTGGGAGAGATGAAGACATCGTCGCCGCCCGCATCGGGCCGCACGAATCCAAAGCCATCGCGATGGCCGATCAGCCGGCCATAAAAGCTGGTCTGTGAAGTTGCAGATGCAGTACGGTTTGACAATTACGTGATTCCGGCTAAAGTACGCGCCTGCCTTGCCCAGATGGCGGAATTGGTAGACGCACTAGGTTCAGGTCCTAGCGGTGGCAACACTGTGGAGGTTCGAGTCCTCTTCTGGGCACCACATCTCTCTCCCGATCGCAGTCGACTCCCGCAAGTGTTGCACAAATCGCTTCCCCTATGACAACACCGGCCCGGGTACTCGCTTTTGATGTCTTTGGCACTGTCGTGGACTGGCACGGCTCGATTGTGCGGGAGGTGGACCGACTGAAGCTTGGCGTCGATGGCGATGCATTCGCCAATGCCTGGCGGGCGGGCTATCAGCCTGCAATGGCGGAAGTCCGAAAAGGCCAGAAGGCCTGGACCAAAATCGATGTGCTGCATCGGATGATTCTGGATCGTATTCTTGGTGAATTCGGACTGAATCACTTCAGTGAACCAGCACGGCAGGATCTCAATCGCATCTGGCATCGCCTCACGCCATGGCCTGACACCGTGCCGGGACTGCTGCGGCTTAAACAACGCTTCACGATCGTCACACTCTCAAATGGCAATCTGGGCCTTCTGTCGAATATGGCAAAGGCTGCGGGCCTGCCCTGGGATCTGATTCTTTCTGCCGAGGTGTTTCGTCATTACAAGCCCGATCCCGAGACTTATCTTGGGGTGGCCGATATCTTTGATCTTGCGCCCCAAGACGTCATGCTGGTGGCTGCCCACACCGATGACCTTCAGGCCGCACAGCGATGTGGGCTGAAGACTGCCTACATTCATCGCCCGGACGAATTTGGCAGACAGCAGCCCAAGCCCATGCCAGATGTCAGCGGATTTGATTACAGCGCAGAAAGCTTCACCAGCCTTGCAGCGGCACTCGGCTGCTGATTTATTGAAAAGGATGGTCCAGCAGAATGGTGTCTTCGCGATCAGCGCCGGTCGACACCATAGCAATCGGTGCGCCCACCACTTCAGAGAGCCGCTTTAAGTAACGCTGCGCGTTATCCGGAAGGTCTGCCCACTTGCGCACGCCCTGAGTCGTCTCCGACCAGCCCGGCATGGTTTCGTAAATCGGCTGGCACTGGGCCACCGCATCGGCGCCAAAGGGCAGCACATCAATATGGCCCTGCGGTGTGTTGTAACCCACACAGAGTTTGACCTCTTGCATGCCATCCATCACATCAAGCTTGGTAATGCATAGGCCTGTTACACCATTGATCTGCATGGCTCGGCGTAGGGCCGCGGCATCAAACCAGCCGCAGCGGCGCGGCCGGCCGGTGACTGAGCCGAACTCATTGCCGCGCTTTGCCAAACTCTGGCCGACTTCATTGACTTGCTCTGTCGGAAAGGGGCCGCCGCCAACACGTGTGGTGTAGGCCTTGGTAATGCCCAGCACATAGTGCAGCTGCGCAGGCCCCACGCCGGCGCCCGCCCCTGCTGCACCAGCGACGCAGTTGCTGCTGGTGACATAGGGATAAGTGCCGTGATCAATATCCAAAAGTGATCCCTGCGCGCCCTCAAAGAGAAGATTCTCGGCCCGCTGCCCCGCTTCATACAGAAGCTGCGGCACATCAGCGGCCATCTTCAATAGGCGCGGTGCCATCGACATGAGGTCGTTATAGACCTGATCGACTGCAATCGGCTGGGCCTTCAGATGATGCTCCAGCACAAAGTTATGTAGGCTCAGGGCCTCGGTGAGTTTGGCCCGCAGCACATCAGGCTGGCGGAGATCTAAAAGTCGAATCGCGCGGCGTGCGACTTTATCTTCATATGCAGGGCCGATACCGCGGCCAGTCGTGCCGATCTTGGCATCACCGCGGGCGGCCTCGCGGGCCTGATCTAAGGCCACGTGATACGGCAGGATGAGCGGGCAGGCGAAACTGATTTTAAGACGCGACTCCACATCAATCTGATTGGCCTGCAGCTCATCAATTTCACCCAGAAGGGCAGAAGGCGAGAGCACGACGCCGTTGCCGATATAGCAGGTAACACCAGGATGCAAAATGCCCGAGGGAATCAGGCGAAGAATTGTTTTCTTGCCATTGACCACCAGGGTATGGCCTGCGTTATGGCCGCCTTGAAATCGGACCACACCACTGACCTGCTCGGTCAGCCAATCGACAATCTTGCCCTTGCCCTCATCGCCCCACTGGGTGCCGATGACGACCACATTCTTGCCTTGGCCCGCGGTACGACCCGCAGCTTTTCCTGCCGACATGCGTCACTCCTGTTATTGGTTTAGGCGACGATCCAGCGGCCGGATTGAGACACAAGCCGCTGACCCGTCCACGACCCGAATTCTGCATCAGGAAGTCGAACGACCGCCCTGCCCTCGCGACGCAAAGCAGCAATCGCCTGCCGCAGGCCCGCATCATCCTGCCAGGGCGCTGCGATTGCAGCATCCGCCGGCTCGGTATCGAAATTGGTGATCTCCAACAACTCGCGAAGCTCGAGGCTAAAGCCAGTTGCCGCGCGGGCGCGGCCAAAGACTTTGCCCGCACCATCGTAGCGGCCACCGCGCACAACTGCATTGGGCAGGCCCTCGCAATAAATCGAGAACATCACACCGTTGTGATAGCGATAGCCCCGCAGATCTGCAAAATCTACGGTCAACACACACTGCGGATGCTCGGTGAACATGGCGGAGTTGGCCACCGACTGCAGTCGATCCAAGGCCTCGGTAATTGGCGCAAGCTTCGGCAGGCTGCGGCGTGCTGCGTCAATCACGTTATCAGCGCCTGATGCTGGGCCGTAACAATCAATCAATGCGGTAAGTGCCTTTGCCGATTCAGAGGATAGACCTTTCATCCACTGGGCAAGCCCCACACGATCCTTGGACTGCAAGGCGGCCAGTACCTCGTTTTCGCAGGCGGCAAGCGCTGAATCCCGATCGCGCAAGGCGAGAAAGATTCCCCGATGCGAGAGATCGAGTCTGACTTTCTGAATCCCCGCCGCATCTAATGATGCGAGCGCGAGCTCCTGGACCTCGAGATCGGCCTCTAAGCCATCGTGGCCAAAAAGTTCACAGCCCATTTGCACCGGCTCTCGCGATGACAGCAGGCCTGCGGGCTGTGCATGCAGCACCGATCCGGCATAACAAAGCCGCGTCACACCTTTATTCTGAATCTGATGGGCATCGAGCCGCGCGGCCTGCGGTGTGATGTCGGCCCGCAGGCCAAGCAGTCGGCCGCTGGCCTGATCCACCACCTTAAAGGTGCGCAGATCAAGATCGCGGGCCTGATCAATCATCAGCGACTCAAGATGCTCCAGCATCGGCGGCTGCACCAGTGCATAGCCGTAGCTGCGATAAAGATCCAAAAGCCTGCGGCGCAGGCGTTCAAGCCTTGCGGCCTCAGCGGGCAGGATGTCCGAAATCTGGTCAGGCAGTTGCCAGGCGGGCATGGGCGTGCTGCCGATTACTTGTTGGTGTTCGCGCTGCCGGATGGGCCCGGACCACGGGCACCCGATGATCGGAAGTAACGGAAGAAGTCCGACTGTGGATCGGCCACGATGACATCGGACTTACTTTTGAAGGTCTCACGATAGGCCTGCAGGCTGCGATAAAACGATGCGAACTCTGGATTCTGTCCAAACGATGCGGCATAAAGCGCCGTTGAACGGGCATCACCATCACCCATGATGCTCTGGGCGCGGCGATAGGCCTGCGCAAGCAAGACCTCACGCTGGCGATCGGCGTTGGCGCGAATCTTTTCGGACTCTGCAGCACCCGAGGATCGGCGCTCGTTGGCGATTGCTTTGCGTTCGGACTCCATGCGCCGAAATACAGAGTCGCGAATTTCGTCGGCCAGATCGACCCGCTTAATTCGGACATCCACCACTTCCACGCCGAGCCGCTGCGCATCTGCATTGACACGCTCCCGAATGCCCTTCATGACCTGCTCACGCGAAGCCGAGATCACTTCATTGACCGTACGCTTGGCGATCTCGTTATTTAACGCATCGCGCAGACTGCGGGAGATCCGATCCGCAGCGCCAGCGGGCCGGCCTGCGACTGACACCCAATACTCACGCGGATCAATGACGCGCCATTTCACATAGGTATCCACCAGCACGTTTTGCTTTTCGCTGGTGATAAACCGATCGATCTCCGGGGTATCGATGGTGAGGATCCGTTTTTCCACATAGACCACATTTTGGAAAGGCGGCGGCAGCTTCAGGTACAGGCCGGGCTTACTCACGACCTCTTTGATTTCTCCGAGCGCAAACACAATGGCGTACTGACGCTGGTCCACGACATAGATGCAGGAGCCAGCCAGAAGCACCGCGATGATGAGGGCGCTGATTGCGGTAAAGAGCTTATTCATCAGCGGGCATCCCTTAGACGGTCACGCAGGCTCGGCCCAGGGCTGGGCACTGCCGGCTGCTGGGCGGGCGCCTCCTGCCCCGCAGAAGACGCCGGCGCATTCGATGAGGACTGTGGCGACTGCATGGGCCCGCCCGGTGCGCCCATCACGCCTGCTGCCGACTGTTGCATCAGGCGATCCAGCGGCAGATATAAAAGGTTGCTGTTGGAGCGCGAGTCCACCATGACTTTGCTGACATTTGAGAAGACCTGCTGCATGGCCTCGAGATACATTCTTTCGCGGGTGACAGCTGGCGCTTTGTTGTATTCGACAACAATCTTTTTAAAGCGATCTGCATCACCCGTGGCCGTTGCGATCACCCGCTCACGATAGGCCTCTGCCTCTTGAATTAAGCGCTCTGCTGAGCCGCGGGCCCGGGGAATCACATCGTTGGCATAGGCCTGGCCTTCGTTTTTCAGCCGCTCTGCATCCTGGCCGGCCTTGATCGCATCGCTAAAGGCCGCCTGAACTTCCTCGGGCGGCTGCGCATTTTGAATCGTGACATCCACAATCGAGAGGCCCGAGCCATAACGATCCGCAATTGCTTGAATCGCGCTTAAAGCTTCGCGCGCGATGCCCTCTTTGTTTTCATAGAGCACCGTATCGCTCATGCTGCGGCCGACAATCTCACGCATCACGGTTTCGGCCGCCTGGGCCACGATGTCATCGGTTGCCACGTTATTGAATAAATAATCTTTCGGGTTGCCAATGCGATACTGCACAGCAAACTGCAGATCCACCATGTTTTCATCTTTGGTGAGCATCAATGAATCCCGGCTGCGGGAGGTCGCACCGCCGCCGCGAACGCCGACCGTGATCTGCCGAATCTGAGACAAATTCACGATCTCGTGCGACTCAAAGGGATACGGCAGCCGCCAGTTAAAGCCCGCGCTGGTTGTAGTTCTGAATTCACCGAAACGCAAAACGATTGAGGACTGGCCCTCTTGGACAATATAAAAACCGGTTGCAAGCCAGACCAAAACACCGCCGAGCGCAACAAAGCCAAAGGCCGGCCCGGTTTTCACGGTCGGGGCCTTAAATCCCCCGCCACCGCCGCCGCTTCGGCCACCACCACCGCCAAAGCCGCCGCCCTGACGGCCCTTGCCGCCGAACATGCCGCTGAGGCGTCGGTTGAAATCACGCCATACCTCATCAAGATCAGGCGGCTCTTCGGAGCGCGGCCGGTTATCGGGTCTGCGCGGCTCTCGGGAGCCGTTATCGGGCGGATCCTGACGGGGCGGGTCGCGATCAGGCTCGCCGGATGAAGGCTTTTGCTCAGAGCCCTGGCCAGAAGCTGGCTGGCTGCCCGAAGGCTGGCCCGAACCCTGGCCAGAGCCAGACTGGCCCCAGCGGGGATCCCCCAGGGAGAAAAGACGCCGTAACACTGACCCGCCAAACCGTCGCATCGTAGAAATTTAGAGAAGGGATTGAACAGAAGGTTGCAAGAACCCGGCATTATCGCTGAGAGTGCCCGGCCAGGTTTCCGGACTAGGGAAAGCCGGTACATGGGAGCGGACCGCCTCCCGAAGGCCGACCAGGCCTTCACCGGATGCCGCACTGGCCCAGACCCGACGAATCCGGCCATCGGGGCCTGCCTCAGAGCGGCTGGAAAGGCCCGCAGAGTCGATTTTATTCATGACCTCAATACGGGGTACGTCGGCAGCACCGACTTCACTTAACACCAGTTCGACCGCCTGCCGGTGGGCATCACGATCCGGATCCGAGGCATCAATCACATGCAGCAGCAGATCGGCCTCGGCCGCCTCAGTGAGTGTGGACTTAAAGGCCTCAATTAGGCTGTGGGGCAGATCGCGAATAAATCCCACCGTGTCAGAGAGCACCATAAATTCCCCAGGCGCAAGAAATACCCGTCGGCTGGTGGTATCTAATGTCGCAAAGAGCTGATCGGCTGCATAAACACCTGCATGTGTCAGCGCATTAAAGAGTGTGGATTTGCCCGCATTGGTATAGCCCACCAGTGAGACTGAAAATGTGCCTTGCCGAGAGCGCTGCCGAAGCCGATTCTTGCGCTGACGCTCTACGGCAGCAAGCCGCAGCCGCAGCTGTTTCACGCGCTGGCCGATCAATCGACGGTCTGTTTCTAACTGGGTCTCACCCGGGCCGCGCAATCCAATACCACCGCGCTGCCGCTCTAGGTGGGTCCAGCCACGCACCAGACGGGCCGATAAATAATCCAGCTGCGCAAGCTCCACCTGCAGCTTGCCTTCATGGCTGCGGGCGCGCAGTGCAAAGATATCGAGAATCAGCGCCACGCGATCGATCACGCGGCGATTTAGGGCCCGCCCAAGATTTCGTTGCTGGCCCGGTGAGAGCGTGTGATCAAAGACCACCAGGTCGGCCTGGCATTCGGTGCACAGCCGGCCAATTTCCTCGGCCTTGCCTGAGCCCACAAAAAGCGCTGGGTCAGGCCGATCACGGCGGCCTGTGATCTGGCCAACAACGCGGGCACCTGCCGAGGCTGCCAGTGCGCAGAGCTCCTGCATGTCGGGCTGCGGCCCGCCGTTAAGGGCCAGGGCCACCACCACAGTCCGCGGATGTTTCGAAAAATCAACGTCGCTTGACGTTGAAACGGAACCGAGATCGCTCAGCTCGATTCACCCTCGGCGGTAAAGTTCACCGCACGCGCTGGAACGATCGTCGAGATGGCGTGCTTATAGACCATCTGCGTGACCGTATTGCGCAACAGCAAAACATATTGATCAAACGATTCCACATGGCCCTGCAGCTTGATGCCGTTGACCAGATAGACCGAGACCGGGACATGCTCCTTGCGAAGGAGATTTAGAAATGGGTCTTGTAACGCCTGCCCTTTGTTTTGTGACATGTTGTGGACTCCATCGGATGAGCAATAACTATACCGATTTCAGCCTACGGAATCACGCATCGGGCTTGTAGGGGTTGGTCGACGTTTTCCACTCAATCCGCAGGGGTGTTCCCTCCAGCCGAAAGACTCTTCGGAAGCGGGATTCCAAGTACCGCTTGTACGCATCAGAGACATGCTCCAGCGCATTGCCGTGAACAATGATGATCGGCGGATTCTGGCCGCCCTGATGGGCATACCGCAGCTTGGGCCGAAACCGGCCATGCCGGGGGGGCTGCTGGGCCTCCACGGCCTCGCGCAGCACGCGGGTAATTTTCGGTGTGGAGAGCTTCAGTGTTGCGGCCCCATAGGCCGCATCCACAGAGCGCATCAGCGCATCAATGCCTGCGCCTTTCATGGCCGAGATGAAATGAAACTTTGCCCAATGCAGAAATTGCAGCTTGCGGGCCATCACGCGCTTGACCTCTTCGCGCACGATGACATCCAGGCCATCCCATTTATTGACAGCGACCACCAGGGCCCGGCCTGACTCCATCACAAAGCCTGCGATGTGCGCATCCTGCTCCGAGACATCGGCCTGTGCATCCACCATCAGTACTGCGACATTGCACGATGCGATGGCCTGCAGGGTTTTGATCACCGAAAACTTCTCCACTGCCTCAAAGACTTTGCCACGGCGTCGCAGGCCTGCGGTGTCGATCAGCTGATAACGCCGGCCCTCACGCTCAAAGGGAATCACAATCGCATCGCGCGTCGTGCCTGGCATATCAAACGCAATCACCCGCTCCTCGCCCACCAGCGCATTGATCAAGGTGGACTTACCCACATTGGGCCGGCCAACAATTGCCACCCGCAGGCCACGCTCGGCCACTGAAGCCTCGAGATCTTCATCGGGCACCTCTGGCAGATCGGCCAAGACCGATTCCATCAGGCCGCCCACACCATCGCCATGGGCCGATGAGATGGCGATTGGATCGCCCAGTCCGAGCTCATAGAACTCCGCAGTGCGGCCTTCGCTGGTCAGGCCCTCAAGTTTATTGGCAGCAATCGTGACCGGGCGGCCCGATTTGCGCAGCAGATCAGCAATCTGAAGATCCTGTGGCGCGAGACCCGTACGCCCATCGACCACAAACACCACCGCATCGGACTCCGCAATTGCCTGCCGGGTCTGCTTGGCCATCTGAAATGTGATGCCCTCTTTCACGACGGGCTCAAAGCCACCGGTATCCACCACAAGATAAGGCCGCGGGCCGAGCCGGCCCTCGCCGTAATGCCGATCGCGTGTTAACCCCGGAAGATCCGCAACCAGTGCATCGCGTGAACGGGTAAGCCGATTAAAAAGTGTCGACTTTCCGACATTGGGCCGCCCAACCAGCGCGACCACGGGCTTGGCGCTCACCGCTCATCCTTCCGATCGGATCAGAAGCAGCTGGCCACCCTGGGTCTGAATCAGCAGGCCCGCGCGTGTGGGCCGAATCGCACCGCTGGGCGCGCCGCCATCTAAGGAGAGTCGCGCAATCTGCTTGCCATCTTCTCGTGCGAGCGCATGCAGAAATCCAAAACTATCGGCCACCCATACGGCCCGGCCCCATGAGACGGGATGCTGAAGGCCACGCAGTTGAAAGGTATCGATGGTCCATGCCGTCTGGCCATCTTTTCGATTCAAGGAATGAAGCCGCGACTGATCATCGGCGAAAAAGACATAGCGGCCATCGACGGCCAGCGTCGACATTGCGGTGAGCTCTCGACTCCAGAGCCTGCGGCCACTTTCTGCACCCAGGCAGACGATCGAGGTCTGATAGGCCGCCACACAGACATCAGCCCCTTCCACGGAGGGCATGCCCAAGAGATCCACAATCCGCTCCACCTCATTGCTGCCGCGTGGCGTTGCGACCTGGGACTCCCAACGAATCGCGCCCGAGGCGGCATCTAGCCAGAGCAGCCGGCCTCCGGGCATATTCACCAGCACATCGGCAGGGCCCAAGACTGCGCTTGCAGATTCTTCAGCAGGCCGGGCCTGCACCCGCATGCCCGACTGGCCATGCAAGACCAGGGTCGGCAGATTGCGCTGCAGGACCCAGCGGCGATTGCCGCTCACGATGTCAAAGCCCGCGACACGATTATCGGCAAGCCGAACCACCGCAGTCGCGCCCGCGATCACCGGCGCCTCTAATACGACACCGCCCACCGGGATGCGACGCTCAATTTTTCCTTCAGCAGAAATGATCACCAACTCAGCACGATCATTCACCACTGCCGTGACGCCCTCGGCGCTGCCGCTTCCGACAGCAATGCCACTGACCAAGGGCGCGCCAATCGGTGTACGCCAGATCAGCTTTCCATCGGCAAGCGAAATCTTTGACACTGTGCCCGCAGCGGAAGCCGCATAAACAGCATCACCACTCACAACAGGAACAAACTGGCCTGCGGCGCCAGCCGATTTTGCGGCCTTACCAAGATCAACCTTCCAAGCAACCGAGGCCTTCAGCGACGGCTTGAAATCCTTCAGTGTCGCTGGCTTGGGCTTGGGCGTTCCTGTGCAGCCGGCCAGCAGCAGCGCCCCCACAAACGCAGCCATCAGTTGTTTCAAACTCATGACTTCGCGCTCCCGAAGGCATCCAGCGTCTGCAGCTTGCGCATGATCAATTCACGCGAAGGCGATGCCGCAGGCAGACCATCGGCAGCCGCCTTCCATGCGCTGCGGGCCTCTTCTTTGTTTCCAAGCGCGGCATGGGCATCACCCTTGCGGTCCTCAACCAGCGCCACAAATTCCTTCGGCGGTTTGCCGCCTAAGGCATCAAGGGCGGCCTTAGCGTTGTTCTCATCCAGCATCACGCCGGCTAAACGAATTCTTGCCATCCAGGCAAACTCTGGCGCGCTGTGATCCACCACCTGCTGCAATACCGTACGGGCCTCGGCAAGCTCGCCGGCAACCGCCAAGGATTTGGCCATCTGCAGGCCACCGAGTGCGGCCTGTGTCGAAGAGCGGAAATCCGATGCGAGGGCCTTGTAAGCAGCGCGGGCCTTCTCCAGGCTCTGCTCACCCAAGGCGCTCTCCATCGCTGTCAGGGCCTCACTGGCGTTTACGGCCTGGCGGTTTTGCCACCAATTCCAGCCGTTGGTGCCGCTTGCAGCAATCAGCAGCAGTGCCACAAGCGGAACAATCCACTTTTTGTTCTCGCTCCAGAATCCCTTAATTGCATCCAGCTGTTCTTGCTGCTCAAGATCTTCACGCATTGCTTAACTGCCCTTCTTTTCATTGCGTTTCAATAACCCGCTAATTACTGCTGCTGCATCGCCAAATGGCACGCGATCCTGCTGGACCATGCCACCCTCCGCGCGCAGCGGCTTAACGGTCACCACACCCTGGGCCCGCTCATCTTCGCCCATCAACACGGCGCACTCTGCACCACTCTGATCCGCTTTTTTCATCTGCGACTTCAGGCTTGCCTCGCCACAGTGCATCTGCACCCGCAGGCCCTGGCCGCGGCACTGCTCAGCCAGCTGCATCGCCGCGCCCACCGAGGCCTCACCCCAATGTACGACATAGACATCTAAACCCGAGGGCAGTTCAGGCGCAGCGACTTCTTGCAATAGTGCAATTAAGCGCTCCACGCCGATCGCAAAACCACAGGCCGGGGCAGGCGCACCCCCCATCTGCTCAATCAGGCTGTCATAACGGCCACCGCCGCAGACCGTGCCCTGTGCCCCGAGCCGATCGGTGATCCACTCAAAGACCGTGAGATTGTAGTAGTCCAGGCCCCGGACCAGGCGCGGATTCATGGTGTAAGCAATGCCGTGCTGCTCCAGAATTTTGATCACTGCAGCCAGGTGCGTGCGCGATGCATCGCCTAAAAAATCAGTCAGAAGCGGTGCGCTCTGAATGACGGGCTGCATGGCAGGATTTTTTGAGTCCAGAATCCGCAGCGGATTTGTCAAAAGCCGCCGCTGGGCGTCGGCATCAAGAATCGATACATGGGATTGAAAGTGTTCAATTAAAGCCTTGCGATGGGCCTGCCGCTCGGCAAGCGCGCCCAAGGAATTGAGCTCAAGCCGAGGGGCCCGATCCCCATGTAGTCCCAGGGACTGCCAGAGCCGATGAATCATGACCAGCTGCTCGGCATCGATGTCCGGGCCGGGCATGCCGAGCGCTTCGATACCAAATTGATGGAACTGCCGGTAGCGGCCACGCTGAGGCCGCTCATGTCGAAACATGGGGCCCACATACCAGAGCCGCTTCGGGCCATCGTAAAGCAGATTGTGCTCAATCACTGAGCGCACGACCGCAGCAGTATTTTCCGGCCGCAGTGTCAGCTGCTCACCGTTTAATGCATCGGTGAAGGTGTACATCTCTTTTTCAACGATATCGGTGACCTCACCGATGCCGCGTACGAAAAGCGCGGTGGGCTCAAGAATCGGCGTGCGAATGCCGCGGTAGCCATACTGCCGAAAAACCTCCGCCACTCTGGACTCGACCCACTCCCACAGGCCCGACTGATCGGGCAGCAGGTCGTTCATGCCTTTGACGCCGGTGAGTTTTTCTTTGGCCATAGGGTCTCGTCATCGCGGGGGCCTTAGGCCCGTGGCGATCCGCCAAATCGTTTCTCTACGTAATCCGCAACAATCGCCTGGAACTCTTCCGCAATCCGCTCACCCTTGAGCGTTACGTTGCGCTGGCCATCGATAAACACTGGTGCTACCGGCTGCTCGCCCGTGCCCGGCAGGCTGATGCCAATATCCGCATGCTTACTTTCACCCGGGCCGTTCACCACGCAGCCCATCACCGCGACGGTAATGTTCTCCACACCGGGATATGTTTTTTTCCAGTCCACCATCTGATCGCGCAGATAGCCCTGAATCTTGGCCGCCAGCTCCTGAAAAAATGTCGACGTGGTGCGGCCACATCCTGGGCAGGCCACCACCATCGGCGCAAATGCCCGCAGGCCCATTGACTGAAGAATCTCTTGGGCCACGATGACTTCCTGCCGCCGATCGCCATTGGGCTCGGGCGTCAGTGAGACGCGAATCGTGTCGCCGATGCCCTCTTGGAGTAAGACTGCAATTGCCGCTGTCGAGGCCACAATGCCTTTGCTGCCCATGCCGGCCTCGGTCAGGCCGAGATGCAGCGGATAGTCGCAGCGTGCGGATAAGGCCCGATAGACCGTGATCAGGTCCTGAACACTGCTGACTTTGGCGGATAAGGTAATGCGATTGCCGGGCTGGCCCCACTTTTCTGCAAGCTGCGCGCTCTCGATGGCCGAAGTCACCAGGGCCTCGCGCATCACCGCCTGGGCATCCCAGGGCTCGGCGCGTTTGGCGTTTTCATCCATGAGCCGGGCAAGCAGTTCTTGATCCAGACTGCCCCAATTCACACCAATGCGAACGGGCTTGTCGTACTTGCAGGCAATCTCAATCATCGCGCCGAATTGATGATCCCGTTTCGCGCCCCGTCCAACATTGCCGGGATTAATGCGGTATTTGGATAGCGCCTGGGCGCAATCGGGGAACTCGGTCAGCAGCTTGTGTCCATTGAAATGAAAGTCACCGATTAGGGGCACATCGCAGTTCATCCGATCCAGCTGGTTACGAATCGCCGCGACTTCACGGGCAGCTTCGGGGGAGTTCACCGTAATGCGCACAAGCTCAGAGCCCGCCTGCGCGAGGCCCTGCACCTGAATCGCTGTTGCGATGGCATCGGCCGTATCGGTGTTGGTCATGGACTGCACCACCACCGGCGCATCACCGCCCACCGTGACCACATTCGCGCCCCAAGCGATATTCATCGCTCGCGTTTTGCGGCGGGCTGCCGGGCCGCAGCCAACGGCGAGGCTGCGCTGCTCAGCACAAGGAAGGGGCGAAGTGTCGGCGCTGCTCATTTCGTTCTCAGTGTGATTTTTGTTCGGTCCTGAATATCACCGGCCAGCTGGCCGCAGGCCGCATCAATATCATCGCCGCGGGTCTTGCGAATCGTGGTGACAAAACCCTCTTGGGTCAAGAGATCGGCAAATGCGCGCACGCGGGGCCAGGGCGATTTGCGATAACCAGAATTCGGAAACGGATTAAACGGAATCAGGTTGAACTTGCACGAGATTTCCTCGGCCCGAATCAACTTCACCAGCTGGCGGCAATGGTCTAAGGAATCATTAATGCCATCGAGCATCACATACTCAAAAGTCACAAAGTCACGTGGGGCGGGCTCAAGGTAATTGCGTACCGCAGCCATCAATTGCTTGAGGGGATATTTCTTATTTAAGGGCACCAGCACATCACGCAATGCATCGGTTGGAGCATGCAGCGAGACCGCAAGCGCCACAGGGCAGTCACGGGCTAAGCGATCCATCATCGGCACCACACCCGAAGTCGAGACCGTGACCTTACGCCGCGATAAGCCATAGGCATCATCATTGAGCATAAGCTGCAAGGCGGGCACGAGCTGGTCGTAATTGAGCAAGGGCTCGCCCATGCCCATCATGACCACATTGGTCACCGGCTGCTGCAATTCATGGCGCGCCCACCAGAGCTGGCCCACGATTTCTGCGGTGGTGAGATTGCGGTTAAAGCCTTGTCGGCCGGTGGAGCAAAACGGGCAGGCCACCGTACAGCCGGCCTGCGATGAGACACACAGGGTGCCGCGATCAGTCTCTGGAATGAAGACTGTCTCAATCGCGTTGCCCTGGCCCATATCGAATAGCCATTTGCGGGTGCCGTCTGCAGAGACATGGTCTTGCAGCACCGGGGGCAGCTCAACGGCCGCATCCTGCTCAAGGCCGGCGCGAAAATCCCGCGCCAGATCGGTCATTGCTGCGAACTCACGGGTCCCGCGCTGATGGACCCATTTCAATAGCTGGCGCGCGCGAAACGGCTTTTCCCCCCGAGCCACGCACCAGTCGGTGAGACCTTGGGGGGAGCAGCCCAGAAGGTTCACTTATCTGCTGTAAATCGACATTGCCGGGAAGAAAAAGGCGACTTCCTGGCGGGCGGTTTCGGGCGCATCTGAGCCGTGCACCGCGTTGGCATCAATGCTGTCGGCGAAGTCTGCGCGAATCGTGCCCGCGGCCGCCTTCTTTGGATCCGTCGCGCCCATGAGGTCGCGGTTTTTGGCGATTGCGTTTTCGCCCTCGAGCACCTGAACCATGACTGGCCCCGAGATCATGAACGCCACGAGGTCTTTAAAGAAGGGCCGCTCACGATGCACGCCGTAGAAGGCCTCGGCCTCTGCACGCGAAAGGTGCATCATGCGGGCGGCCACGACCTTCAGGCCGCCTTTCTCAAAGCGTGAGTAGATTTCGCCAATGACGTTTTTGGCGACGGCATCAGGTTTGATGATGGAGAGGGTGCGTTCGATGGCCATGTTGTGAATTCCGAGATTTGTCGAGTCGTGAAAAGGGTTTTTGGGGGCCGCTACAAGCCGCCCGGGGGAAGGAACTTATCCCTACTTGAATTGTCAAGTAAACCTGCGATTATACGTGCTGACGTCCGCCCGGGCGGCATTGTGCCCCCGGGATCTCGTCAGGTCTAGAAGGAGATTGACTACATGGTTCCGACCTTTGGTAACAGTACTTCATTGCCAGGTGCCGAGTCGTCTGCGGTACGCAATCGGGTGCTACGCAACACCTACTGGCTCTTGGCAGCGTCCTTGGTGCCCACCGTGTTGGGAGCCTGGGTGGGCATGCAGCTCGGATTTTCCTGGTTTGCTGGCAGCCCCCTGATTGGCGTTTTGCTCTTTTTGGGCATCGCCTTTGGCTTTTTCTACGCGATCGAGAAGACCAAAAACAGCGTGGTGGGGGTCTACCTGCTGCTGGGCTTTACTTTTTTCATGGGCCTCATGCTCTCTCGGCTGATCGGCATCGCGGTGGGATTGTCCAACGGCGTGCAGTTGATTGGCGTGGCTGGGGCGGGCACTGCCGCGGTGTTTTTCGGCATGGCCAGCATCGCCAGCACCACCAAGCGTGATCTCTCCAACATGGGCAAGTTCCTGATGATTGGCGTGATCCTGCTGATCGTGGCCTCGATTGCCAACATCTGGCTGCAGATGCCGGCGCTGATGCTGACCATCTCAACCCTTGCGGTTGCGATCTTCTCGCTCTTTTTGCTGTACGACTTAAATCGCATCGTAACGGGCGGCGAGACCAACTACATCTCGGCAACGCTGGCGGTCTACCTGAGCGTGTACAACATTTTCAGTAACCTGCTGGTGCTGCTGATGTCGCTCTTCGGTGGCAATCGCGACTAAGCCGCTTTAGCGCAGCGCCCCTTCAGTTCTCGGGCCGCTCAACACAAAGCCCGCCGGGAAACCAGCGGGCTTTTTTATTTTTCGCAGCACCCCTTTGGCTCGGTAAATCCGGGCCCACCGGCCGGCCAAGGGCCCCGCTGATGAATTGCATAGGCCACTGGTCCGGGCCGCCAAAAGCCGCTACACTTGTATTACGTTTTGTAATACAAGAGGAAACCGATGGCTGTGAAATCGCCCACCATGCTGACCCTGCGTCTTGAGCCCGCCCAAGAACGGGCCCTGCAGTCGCTGGCACAGCATCGCGGACTGAGCAAAAGCGAACTTGTGCGCGAACTGATCGCCTCTGCAGTCTCAAATCAGCACGAAGATCCGCGGGCCTTGGTTAAATCCATCATTGCCCTTCGCGAGAAAATTCAACCGAAAAAATCCATCAACATTCGTGCGCTGATTGCTGAGGGCCGCGATTGAAATCGTTTGTGCTCGATAACTCGGTAGCAATTTGCTGGTTTCTAAAATCCCAATCCACGCCCTATACCGAGATGGCCCTGCGGCGTGTTGCCAATGGCGCCAAACTCGCAGTACCCAGCTTATGGATCTCTGAATTTATCAACGTCATCAGCAAAGCGGTGCAGATGCAGGCCCTGGATTCGAGTGCAGCCGAGGCGATTTTGAAGCATGCAAAGGCGCTTCCGATTCTGCCCAAGGCGGCTCCTGAATTGGCTGATCTCTTTACTCTGACTGAGCGTTATCGCATCTCCGCCTACGATGCGACTTATCTCGAGCTTGCCATGCGACTTCAACTGCCCTTGGCGACCGCGGATACGCAACTGGCCAAAGCAGCGAAGTCGGTCGGATTATTTTTAAGCTAAGCCGCCCGATCAAAACGGGCAATGGACTCGACGTGGCCGGTCTGCGGAAACATATTGATCACACCGGCCTGCGATAGCCGCCAGCCACCCTCGTGAACAAGTATCGCTGCATCGCGGGCCAGCGTTGCAGGATTGCAAGAGACATACACCAGCCGATGGGGCAAAGACTCAATGCGCTGCGCCTGATGCAGGCCAGCGAGGGCCTGACAGAGGGCCTGGGCCCCTTCGCGGGGCGGATCCAATAAGGCCCGATCCCACCGGCCCTGTGCAACCAGCCACTCCTGGGTGACCTCAAAAAGATTGGCCTCGTGAAAGCTAACGTGCGGCCCAAGGCCATGCAAATCGGCATTTTTCTGGGCGCGACTCACCAGCGTTGGGCTGCCCTCATAGCCGATAACGCTGCCCGCACGACGCGCAATCGCCAGCGTGAAGTTCCCCAGCCCGCAGAAAAAATCAGCCGCCCGATCCCCGGGCCCGCAGTCCAGTAAATCAACTGCCCGGCGCACCATGAGTTCATTGATCGCCGGATTTACTTGCGTGAAATCCACCGGCGAAAACGGCATGTGCAGCCCAAACTCTGGCAACGCGTAGGCAAGCACTGCTGCATCAAGCGGATAAAAAGGCGCTGCCGTCTGCGGCCCGCCCGGCTGCAGCCAAAACTGCACTGTCCACTGGTCTGCAAACTGCCGCAAAAGCGCCTCATCCTGTGGGGTGAGCGGCTCCAAGATTCTCAGCACCCAGACAATCGACGCCTGCCCCACTGCAACCTCGGCCTGGGGCAATCGACGTGCAATCGATAGCGAGGCAAGCAGCGCCTTCATCGCGGGCAGCATCTGCGCCACCCGCGGATGAAGAATCTCGCAAGAATCCATCACGGCGACATAGCTGCTGCGACGCTCATGAAATCCAAGCAGCATGCCGCCTTTTTTATCCACCCAGCGGGCGGTAAGTCGGGCCCGAGTCCGATAGCCCCATGCGGGCCCATCCAGTGGTGGCAGTATCGATTCCGGTTTTAATCTTGCGATATGCCAGAGGTTGTCTTCTAAAACCCGCTGCTTAATGGCGAGCTGCGCGGATCCGTTGATATGTTGCATCGAGCAGCCGCCGCAAACGCCATAGTGCCGACACCGCGGAGATATTCGCTGCGCGCTCTCACGATGCCAGTGGACTGCACGAGCTTTGGCATAAGAGGGCTTATTTCGTGTGATCTCGGCATCCACAATCTCACCGAGCAGGGCATTTTCAACAAACACAACCTTGCCCTCGTGATGGGCAAGTCCCTGCGCCTCCAGATCAACCGACTCAATCGGCAGCGAGTGCAGGAGCTGCATCCAGATAGTCTTTCCAGTGGCCACCTTGCAGGGGACTACTGGGGTCTCCGATCAAACCGCTTAAGGACTTGCGGACCAGCCGAAGTTCCTCGCGATACTGCTCTGTCGAGAGCTCGCCCCGCAGCAGCCGAAACCGGCAATACAGCAGATACGTATTGACAACATCAGTCTCGCAATAGGCGCGGACCGCCTCACCCTGATGGTTACAAAACGACTCATAGACCTTGCTGCCATCTGCGCCGAGTTTGCCGCCAAAGCCGCAGAGCCTTGACATTGCGTCTAGCGGCGCAAAAGCGCGGCCCTGATAGGCCGATAAGACATCCATTAAATCGATATGTCGGCTGTGATAGCGGGACAAATAATTGTTGTACTTGAAATCCCGGTCATCATCGCCCTGCTCCCAGTATCGGGGGGCGGCAACACCATGCAGCATCGCCCGATGGTGTAGCACCGGCAGATCAAAACCCGAGCCATTCCAGCTCACCAGCTGAGGCGTATGTTTCTCAATCGTTTTGAAAAATGCGCGCAGGCGGGCGGCCTCCTCCGCATCTGAAGCCCCATGCTGCTCGCCCAGACACCGAACCCGAAAGCCTTCATGATCGCGAAACACACAGCCGATCACCCAGACCCGCTGCAAATAGTGTGGAAAAAAATCATTGCCGTGCGACTCTCTGCGGGCGGCCTGTGCGGCCGCGACGCCGCTGGCGTCATCAGAGTCGGCATCAAAAAGCCCAAGGCGCCTCAGGCCCGCTGCATCCGGAATGGTCTCCAGATCAAAACATAGGATCGGGGTCATGCCCCGAATTATCGCTGAGCGAGGTATTTCATTGGGTCCACCGGCTTGCCCGCACGACGGACCTCAAAGTGCAATTTCGGAATCTCCGAGTCAGTTTTCCCCAGCTCCGCAATCTTCTGACCACGCTTTACGGTCTGGCCCTCACTGACAAGAATCGATCGATTGTGGGCATAGGCCGTTAGAAAATCGCCTTCATGCTTAACGATCACCAGATTGCCATAGCCGCGCAGCCCGCTTCCGCTGTAAACCACCCGGCCATCGCCAGCGGCAAGCACGGGATCGCCCTCGACGCCGGACAATGCGATGCCCTTATAGCCAGGATCTGAGAATTGCGTGATGACTTGTCCGCGCCCTGGCCATGACAGGCTGATGGTCTCAGCGGCAGCCACAGGCGGGCGAGGTGCAGCGGCTCCAGGGCCGGCCTGGGGGCCAGCTGATGGCGCTGTCGCACTGCCCGCACCGGGTGCCGGTACAACTGCGGCTGCTGGGCCACCACCTGCAGGCGGTGAAGTCGGCGCGCTCGCGATGGGGCCAATCGGTCGGACCTCCATCGGCCGGCCCTCTTGGGCGCGTGCAGCCGATGCGGGCGCTGTCACTGCTGGGGGCCGCACCCGAATCAGCTGATCCACTTCGATCAAATTGGGATTGTCGATTTGATTCCAGCCTGCAAGGTCACGCCAGGACACACCGTGATCCAAAGAAATTCCAATCAAGGTATCCCCGCGCTTGATGCGATAAAAGCCATCCGGTGCTGGGACAGTCGCTGCCTCTGCGGAAGGCCGGGTGGGCGCGGCGGCCGGAGTGCTCGGAGCGCCACCTGCCCGCTTCACTGGCGGTGTGCCTGCCCCCGGAACATTACGGCTTTCAATGGGCGCTGGCCCCATCCGCGATGCGCAGCCCGAGAGCAGCACTGCGCCCATGGTCACCATCAGAAGTCCACGCCACTCGCCCACTAGTCGGTTCCTCTTAGCACGGGTACGTAACGCACCATATCGAACTGCTGCGACTTGAATTCCTGATCATCAAGCCGCTGAATTCCGACTAAATATTGCTCAGGCTCTCCGATGGGTGCAATGAATACGCCCCCGATTGCCAGCTGGCTCAAAAGCTCAGGCGGCACGGCCGGCATGCCCGCAGAACACACAATGACATCAAAGGGGCCTTCCTGACTCACCGCGATAAGGCCATCACCAAACACAAACCGTAGGTTGGATCGTTTCAGCGGCCGAAGGTTCACACGCGCCAAATCGGCCAAGGCCTTCAGCCGCTCGACCGAAATCACTTTATCAAAGCAATATGACATGACTGCAGCCTGATAGCCGCAGCCGCCGCCCACCTCCAACGCACGCAATGGCCTCGGAGCGCCAGAAAGCAGACTGAGGGCGAGCTCGATCACGCGGGCAACCACATAAGGCTGAGAAATGGTCTGCTGATGGCCAATCGGCAGTGCGCTGTCCTCATAGGCACGGCTAGAGAGCGCCTCATCCACAAATGCATGGCGGGGCACCACACGCATGGCCTCCAGCACACGCTGATTGCGTATGCCTTGATGAATGAGCCGCTCAACCATCTTTGCTCGGGCCCGTTCACTCGCAAGCCCAGCGTTGGCCACAGCAGCTGCAGGCTTTGGCACCCTGGGCAAACGGGCCGATACTGCGGGAGAAGGCGTCGCCGCAGTGCCTCCGGCGCCCCAGCGCGGCACCAGGGTCGGAGCCTTTGCCTCGGTTGTTTTCGTTGCGATATGAAGGCCTGGCCGCGTTGGCTTTACAGGGCCAGCTGGCTTTTTCACATCTTTTCCAGCCATGGGCCCACTTCCTGAAAGCCATCCGTATCGCCCAGATCAACCTGTAGCGGCGTAACAGAAACACGCGACTGATTAAGGGCATGAAAATCAGTGCCAGGCCCTGCTTCGCGCTGCCCGCCTGGCGGGCCAACCCAGTAGACCGTTTCTCCCCGGGGCGAGACTGCCGTCTCAACCGGCTGGGCCACATGGCGGCGACCAAGCCGAGTCAATTCATAGCCTTGTAACTCACCGATTGGCACCGAGGGAATATTGACATTTAAAAGCCGGGCTTTCGCGAATGGCTGATCAATTAAGCGGCCTACCACCTGCTGAGCAACAGCGACCGC
>CAYTRY010000018.1:0-16305 GCA_964440375.1 uncultured Bordetella sp.
CAGTGGGTGGATTATCCGCAGCGGGATCGCGAGTTAGAGATTGTCCGCTCGAAAGTGCCCGCAGCCAGTGAGGCACTCAGCGCCCAGGTGGCAGATTTTGTGAGCCGGCTTCGGCAGCAGCCGTTTGCCAATGCGTTTCAGCGCGCGCCCGGCATTGCAGAAAGTGTCGAGTGGGCCAAGGCCCTTGTGGCGTTAGATACCTTGCAGCTGGATCCCGAAGTCATTGAGCAGACGGCCGGCATTCTCTTTAAGCAGCGAGAAGATGTTGCCGCCTTGCAGACGGTTAGCGAAGAATTACTGAAGGCCGAGTGATGCTGCTCGGTGATGCCCGGGCGGGAAAGCTTGCGGAAAACATTGTTGGATTTTCGCGCGCCCTGCGTCGCGCAGGCCTGCCGATTGACAGTGCGCGCATCGGATTGGCGCAGCAGGCCGCCGCATTGGTCGGCGTTTCTCGGCGGCTTGATCTGTATGCGGGACTGGAGTCGGTGCTGGTGTCTCGCCAGGAAGACCGGCAGGTCTTTGAAGAACTCTTTGATGCGTTTTTTCGTAACCCCGAGATTGCCAAGCAGTTGATGGCCCAGCTGCTGCCGTCTTCAAAAGCCCAGGCCCATCCGCCCAAGCGTGGTCCCCGGGCCACTGAGGCGCTCACGCCCCCACGCACGGCCACACCCATGCAGTCGGCCCGTGAAGATGAGATTCATCTGGATGCAGCCATGAGCGCCAGCGCGGCTGCGCGGCTGCGGCACGCCGATTTTCAGTCACTGAGCGCCAGTGAATTTTTGCTGATGGAGCGCCTGGTGCGCGAGGTACCCCTGAGCGTGCCGACCCATCGATCCCGGCGGATGCAGTCGGCAGCCCACGGCCGGCATCCCGATTGGTCGCGGCTTGTGCGAGAGACAAGCCGCTATGCAGGCGAGGCCCCAGCGCCAACGTTTTTACGGCATCGACAGCAGCCACTGCCCTTGCTGGTGCTGGTGGATATCTCGGGATCCATGGAGCGCTATGCAAGGCTGCTGCTTGCATTTTTACACCAGTCCACACGTGGTCTGCGCCGATCGGTGTTTTCTTTTGGCGTTACGCTCACCGATCTGACACGGGCCTTTCGTGAGCGCGATACCGACCGAATGCTGGATCTGGCCAACACATTAATTCCGGATTTCGCCTCGGGCACGCGGCTCGGGGAGTCGCTGTCGCAGCTACGACATCATCATCGGTCGGCCGTAGTGGGCCGGCGCAGTCTGGTGTTACTGATCAGCGATGGTCTTGATACAGGTGCCAGTGATGTGTTGGATGAAGAGCTTGGCTGGCTCTCGCGTCAGAGTCGGCGGCTCGTTTGGCTAAATCCTTTACTGCGCTACGAGGGCTATCAGCCGATTGCTGCTGGTGCCACGGTCTTACATCGCTATGCGGACCGTGCGGTAGCGATTCATAATCTCTCGCATGTCGAGTCGCTTGCCAAGGAGCTTGCGGTGCTGATGCGATCCGACTGATGCATCGTGATGCGTAAGGACTGAGCACGTGGAGAATCTTGATGTCATTGTGTTGCGGCACTTGCGCGACTGGCGCAGCCAGGGCAAGCGTGCCCTGCTGGCGACCGTCGTGCGGACCTGGGGCTCATCACCTCGGCCGGTGGGCTCGATCATGGGTTTATGCGAGACCGGCGCAGTGGTGGGCTCGGTCTCAGGCGGCTGCATCGAAGATGACTTGATTGTTCGCTACACCCAGGCGTCCAAGGCCGGCATTTCCGATGCGCTCCACGATGGGCCGCCGCAGCTGCTGCGTTATGGCATTACCGCCGATGAGGCCCACCGCTTCGGATTGCCCTGTGGCGGCACGCTCGAGCTCTTGCTGGAATTTAATCCGAGTGCAGCGCCCCTGACGGCGCTGGTGCAGCGCTTAGAGTCAGGTGGGCTGGTGCAGCGTGTCACGGACTTGGCCTCCGGAGAGGTCCATCTGGAATCGGTCAGTCAGATCGATGAATTAAGCATTGACAGTAAGACACTGAAAAATACCTACGGCCCAGAGTATCGAATGCTTTTGATCGGCGCTGGACAGATGGCGGAATACCTTGCCAGCATGGCGCTCTTTAATGGATTTCAAGTCACGGTCTGCGATCCGCGCAGTGAGTACGCTGGCTCTTGGTCCGTGCCGGGAGTCTCGATACTGTCGGACTGGCCGGATGATGCAGTCAAAGCTTTTAAACCCGATCGGCGATGCTGTGTGTTGGCATTGACCCACGACCCCAAGCTCGATGACATTGCGCTCTTGGAGGCGCTGCAAAGCGATGCGTTTTATGTTGGCGCAATCGGCTCTCGCTCCAATAATGCCGAGCGCCATCGCCGCATGATTGAGCATTTTGGCCAGACCGAGGAGAGCCTTGCGCGGCTGCGCGGTCCGATTGGGATTTATATCGGCAGTAAAACACCTGCTGAGATTGCCGTGAGCGTCATGGCCGAGGTGCTCGCGGTTAAAAACGCAGTGCCACTGCCCCGAGATCTGGACGTGGCCTTTGCGAAGAATTCGCAGATGAAATGACACCCGTGATTCCTTTGGCAGCAACCGGGCTTTTGCTGACCGCGGGCCGAGGAAGCCGGCTTGGCGGCTGCTGCAAGGGCCTGCTGCAAATCGATGGCCAGCCGCTGGTGGTCAGGCAGCTGCGCACCATGGCCGATGCCGGCATTCAACGTGCAGTCGTGGTCATCGGCGCTCAGGCCGATGCAGTATCGGATGCGCTGTCACGGCATGCAGCAGCACTCTCCGATATGGAGATCATCCGAGTCAGGATTGCCTCTGATCAATTAACGGATGATCCGCAGTTCTCGGTGGCCAGCGGACTGAAGGCGGCCTTCACGCTGCCGCAGTCCTTAGCCGCTCCTGTCTTGATTAGCCTGGTGGATCTGCCACTGCTTACCGCCCGGCATTACGAGACCCTCTGGTCACAAGCCCATGACCAGGATGCGGACATTGTTTTGCCCCGAAATAGTGCAGGCACGCCCGGCCATCCCATCCTGCTGGCGGCTTCGGCGATTCCGCCATCGGCCTTCAGCCAGCCTGGATTTCGGCTGCGGGAGTTTGTCGGCGCGGGCAGCGCAAAGCGCTACGAATTTTTGACCGAGGACCCCGCCTATTTCTCTGACCTAGACACGCCGCAGGATCTGCAGAATATGGCTGCCGTCTATGGAGTTTTCCTAGGTTTTCCTGACCCTTAGCTGGAGTATCATCGCCCGCGGTGTGGGCTTTCGGGCCTGCAGACGGCTTTCAGGGAGTCTTTGCAAAAACGATGACAAATGAGCGCAAAGAAGAGTTGTTAGCCAGCGGGGTCACGTTACATGAGTTCGTGGCCAATGCGCTGGCGGATCGGATTCGGGCAGGGGAGTGGGGCGTCGGAGGCTCACTGCCCTCGGAGAGTTCTTTCTGCAAACACTACGATGTCAGTCGACATACGTTGCGGCATGCGCTGGCCACGCTGGAGGCCCAGGGCCTGATTCTGCGTCGCCAGGGCGCGCCCACGCGGGTGATCTCGCGTGATCGCGCAGTCCGTTTTGTGCAGACGGTGGCCGCGCCTTCGGAGCTGCTGCGTTACTCGGGCGATACCTATCGCACCAATGAGGTTGAGGAAACACTGTCCTGTGATGCAGAAACCGCGAAGCTTCTTGGCGTTGCGGTGGGCTCGCAGTGGTATCACATTGGTGGCGCACGGCGCGAGCGCGACACCCAGCAGGTGGTGTCGTATAGCGATATCTATATCCATCCAAAGTTTGCTGGCGTTGTGCAGGAGCCCGATCACAGCCATGCGATGGTCTTTGAGCAGATCGAGCGTCGCTATGGCGTCAGAATTGAGCGCGCCACGGTGGACCTTTTTGCAACGGCGCTGCCGGCACGGCTGACCAAATCCATGCAGGTGGGCCGCGATACGCCTTGCCTGGTGGTGATTCGGCGCTACTACGATCGCAACGATGAGCTTTTCGAAATTTCAGTCACCCATCATCCGGAAGAGCGGTTTATCTACAGCCTGGAATATCGCAGAAGCGATCTGGTCCGGCCTTAGGGCATTCGCATCGGGCCTCAGGTACGCTTAGGCCCATTGTTGGGATTCATCAGGAGTTCACTATGCCCATTATTGAGTCCGTGTCGGTTGCGGTCTGTGAGGTGCCGCTGGATCGGGTGACCTCGTTTTCAACCCGTACGGTGTCGTCGCGGCACTATGGCCTGGTGAAGGTCCGCAGTCGTGATGGCCACGAGGGCATTGGATTTTGTTATGTCGGCAGCCGCGCCGGCGGCATTTTGAAATCTGCTGTCGAACTGCTTCTCGGGCCATTATTAATTGGCCAAGAAAGCCTGCGCACCGAGGGGCTCTGGCAGATGCTGTATCAGGAGGCATTGCTTCAGGGCCGGGCCGGCACCGTGATGCGCGGTGTGTCAATTCTGGATACGGCCCTCTGGGATTTGAATGCGCGTTCAGCGGGCCTTCCGCTACATGACTATCTGGGCAGCAATGAGCGGGAGAGCGTGCCGGCGTATGCCAGCGGCGGCTACTACCTGGAGGGCAAGTCTCCTGCAGACCTGGGCAAGGAGCTGGCAGGCTATGTGGCCCAGGGCTTTCGCGCGGTCAAGATGAAGACCGGCCGACTCTCGCCCTCCGAGGAGGAGGCGCGGATTGCGGCTGCTCGGGATGCCATCGGCCCGGATGTGCTGCTGATGTTGGATGCCAACAATGCCTGGGCGGATCTGCCAACGGCGATGGACTACATGCGCCGCTTCGAGGCCTATGACCCCTATTGGATTGAAGAGCCGTTTTCTCCGGATGCCATCGATTTGCATGCGCGGCTTGCCGCACGAACTTCGATTACCGTCGCCACAGGTGAGATCGAGGTCGGCCGTTGGCGGTTTCGTGAGCTCGTTGATTCCGGTGGCGCAGAGATTCTGCAGGCCGATGCGGCAGTCTGTGGCGGCATATCGGAGTGGAGAAAGATTGCGGCCTATGCGGACTGCCGCGGTGTAACGGTCAGCCCCCACTGGTTTCATGATTTGCATGCGCCCTTGGTAGCCGCCACTACCAATGCCCGATTTGTGGAGTTTTTCACTGATGATCAGGTCTTAAACTTTCGGCGCCTGATCAATCACCAGCTTGAGCTACGCGCAGGCCGTGTGGTGTTGCGGCAGTCGCCAGGCCTTGGGTTTGCATTTGATGAGCAGGCCGTCGCACGGGCGGGTGGCCAATGGACCCGCATCGCATAGGCTAAACTGGCCCCATGCAAAACGACTCCACCCACTCAGAAGCCGCGTCCGCCGCCCCCCGCCTAAGGCCTATGCCGGCACTTATCTTCGCGAGCCGTTGGCTGCAGCTGCCCCTGTATTTGGGATTGATCGTGGCCCAGGGCGTTTATGTGGTGCTCTTTATTCAGGAGCTCATGCATTTGGTACCCGTGCTCTGGGATCCCAATGCCCTGACGCAGACCGCCCAGACCATGGGCGTGCAGGTGGTGAACAAAGAGACCGTGGTCATGCTGATGGTGCTCTCGCTCATTGATGTTGTCATGATTTCGAATCTGCTGATTATGGTGATCATTGGCGGCTATGAGACCTTTGTATCGCGGCTTGATCTGGAGGGCCATCCGGATCAGCCGGAGTGGCTCTCACATGTCAATGCCAACATTCTGAAAGTGAAACTGGCCACAGCCATTATTGGTATCTCATCGATTCACCTGCTGAAGACCTTTATCTCCGCCGATGCCATGACCGATAAGGCCATGCTCTGGCAGACCATCATTCATGTGACCTTTATTGTTTCGGCGGTCTGTATCGCATGGATTGACCGGCTGCTGTCACACTCGGCCCCGCCGAGCGCGCCTCACTGACCGCTAAACCAGCGGCTGTCCTCGATTTGTTGGCGCATAAAGCGCAGGCCCACCAGCGTGATGGCAGCGGCGGGAAGCGCCAGCAGTACGCCAAAGAATCCGAATAAGCTGCCGAAAAACATCAATGCAAAAACAACCGCCACCGGATGCAGGCCGATTTTTTGGCCCACCAGTGTCGGCGTCAGCACGAAGCTTTCCAGGAGCTGCCCGGCCGCGTAGATCAGTCCGATGATCAGCAACTCAGCGCCAGGCCCGAACTGCAGCAGTCCTGAGATCAGGGCCAGTGCTAGGCCCACGCCAAAGCCGATGTAAGGAATAAAGATCGCAAGGCCAGTCAGGATGCCGATGCCCACGGCCCCGGCCATGCCCGATATGGACAGCGCAATGGCGTAGTACGCCGCCAGTACCAGCATGACACTTAACTGTCCGCGCAGATATTGCGACAGCAGCTGATCGCATTCCTTGGCCAGCGCGGCGGCGGTTGTGCGATGCCGGGGCGGCAGAAATTCGCTGGCCCGGGAAAAAAGACTTGGCCACTCCACCAGCAGATAAAACACCACAAAAAATATTAAGACCAGCGCGGCCACGACGGCGATGAAGCTTTGCACTGAGGCCAGCACTGTATCCAGCAGGCGGGTGATCACCACCTCGGCATTGTCTGAAAACTGGCGCGTGACCCGGTCCACCAAGGCCGCCTTGAGCTCTTCCCAATTCAGGCTGATTTCAAAACGCTCGAGCATCGGCGCAAGCCAAAGCTGGGTACTCTGGATCCAGGCGGGCGCCTGCGCACGGATCATCGGAATATCCCGCTGCAAAATATTGATCAGCAGCAGCCCAAGGCCTGCTAATGCGCCAATTCCGATCAGCACGGCTGCGAGTGCGGCCAATCGGCGGTTTAGCCCGATCGCGCAGAGCCGCTCGACAATGGGCTCCAGCACATAGGCAAGAATGAGCGCGGCCATAAAGATGGACAAAACAGTCAGCATGGCCAAATTTTTGCATGCCCGGGCTGCACTGGTAGTCTTACGACCGCGATGAACAACATGAAAACCACACCTTCTCGATCCAAAGGGCCGCAGGCCGCGCCAATGGAGTGCCCACCAACAGCCGATTTATGTGATGCCCACGAGGACCTCTTGGCGGCGGGTAGCCTGCGGGTCTTGCCCCCGGTCTTTCAAAATTACGGCGGCGAGACCGCCATCTGCGGGCCGGTGGTGACCCTGAAGTGTTTTGAGGACAACAGCCACGTCCGCCAGCTGCTGGAGGGCCCAGGCCAGGGCAGGGTGCTGGTGGTGGATGGGGGTGGCAGCGACCGCTGCGCCCTGGTGGGGGGCAATCTTGGCCAGCTGGCAGTCAAAAATGGCTGGGCGGGCATCATCTTAAATGGCTGTGTCAGGGACTCTCAGGAGCTTTTGGAGTGCGCGGTTGGGGTCTGGGCGATCGCGACCCATCCTCGGCGCAGCGATCGACAGGGGGCTGGCCAGCGGGATATTCCGGTGGATATGGCTGGTGTGACGGTCCGGCCCGGAAACTGGTGCTACGCCGATGCTGACGGAATACTTGTCTGCGACAAGAAGCTGGCGTAGCTGATCAAAAATTACCCAGTCCGAAGGCACCCTTGTTGTGACAATCCTGTGACGTTTTTATGACCGAGTTTTCCACAAAAACTGTGGACAACTTTTGGGTCAGTAAACGTTTCAGATGTCTGCATGAGTTCGTGATTTGACACGCATGGAAATTTTTCTCCGCAATGGCAGAGCAACGAAAAAATAATTACAACGAATCATCGATTCGTGTGTTAAAGGGACTTGAGCCGGTGCGACAGCGGCCGGGCATGTACACACGCACTGAAAATGCGTTGCACATTCTTCAAGAAGTGATTGACAACAGCGCGGATGAAGCGTTGGCTGGCCACGCAAAAAATATTCATGTCACGCTGCATTCCGATGGCAGTGTGAGCGTGGCCGATGATGGCCGCGGCATTCCGGTGGGTAAGCATCCTGATGAAAATGTCTCGGTCGTCGAGATTGTGTTTACGCGGCTGCATGCCGGCGGAAAGTTCGATAAAACCGCAGGCGGTGCCTATGCATTTAGTGGCGGCCTGCATGGTGTGGGCGTCTCCGTGACCAATGCCTTATCCAAGCGTCTGGAAGTCACGGTATGGCGTGATGGTGGCGAATACCGAATTGTTTTCGCCGATGGCGAGGTCATCGAGCCTTTAAAGCGCACGTCGGCGGCCGCTGGCCGTGCAGGCACCTCGGTGCGGGTCTGGCCTGATGCAAAGTATTTTGATGACGCTGCGATTCCTGCTGCCGAGTTGGCCCGCAGTCTGAAGGCCCGGGCAGTGCTGCTGCCTGGCGTGATCACCCATTTGGCCAACGAGAAAACCGGCAAATCTGAATCCTGGCGTTATCAGGGTGGCTTGAAAGATTATCTGTTGGAGTTGGTTGAATCCGAGCCCTTGGTGGTCGATCCCTGGCTCGGCGAAGGCTATGTCGGCGCAGGCGATGAGACCTTCGCAATCGGCGAGGGCGCCCAATGGGCAGTGGCCTGGACTGCAGAAGGCCCCACGCCGCGAGAATCCTTTGTCAACCTCATTCCGACAACTGCAGGCGGCACGCATGAGGCAGGACTGCGCGAGGGCCTATTTTCTGCAGTCAAGGGATTTATCGAGCAGCACAACCTGATGCCCAAGGGCGTAAAAGTATTGCCCGAGGATGTGTTCTCACGGGTGAGTTTTGTGCTGTCCGCCAAGGTCTTGGATCCGCAGTTTCAAGGCCAAACCAAGGAAAAGCTCACCAGCCGCGATGCCCTGCGGCTTGTCGCGACCCAGGTCAGGCCGCCGCTGGAGCTTTGGCTGAATCGGGATCTGGAGTCGGCACGAAAGATCGCGGACTTGGCGATTCGGGCAGCCCAGCATCGGGCCCGCTCCGCACAAAAAGTAGAGAAGAAAAAAGGCTCCGGCGTGGCGGTGCTGCCGGGCAAGCTCACCGACTGTGAGTCCACCGATATCGCACGCAACGAAATCTTCTTGGTCGAGGGCGACTCTGCAGGCGGCTCCGCCAAGATGGGCCGCGATAAAGAATTTCAGGCGATCCTGCCGCTTCGGGGAAAGGTGCTCAACACCTGGGAGACCGAACCCGATCGGCTCTTTGCCAATGCCGAGGTCCACGATATTGCCGTGGCCCTGGGTATTGATCCGCATGGCATCTCCGAGTCGATCAACTGGAACAATCTGCGCTACGGCAAGGTCTGCATTCTGTCGGATGCCGATGTGGATGGCGCCCACATCCAGGTCTTGTTGTTGACCTTATTTTTCAAGCATTTCCCGCAGCTCGTGCAGCGCGGCCATGTATTTGTGGCTCGGCCGCCACTGTTTCGTATTGATGTCAACGCCAGCGGCAAGCGTGCGGCCCGAAAACTCTATGCACTGGATGACGGCGAGTTGACGCATGTGCTCGATAAGCTGCGGCAGGAGGGCCTGCGTGAGACGGCATGGAGCATCTCGCGGTTTAAGGGCCTGGGCGAGATGAGTGCCGAGCAGCTCTGGGAGACCACGCTGAATCCGGACACACGCCGGCTTTCCTTGGTGGCGCTGGGCGAGGTGGACGCGATGGGCACCACCAAGCGTTTTCATCTGCTGATGGGCCGCACCGAGGCATCCTCCCGCCGCGCATGGCTTGAGGAAAAAGGCCACGAGGCCGAGGCCGATCTCTAATATGCCGCGAAAACCCAGCAGCAAAAACAGCACCCCGGATTTATTCGAGTCATCCGGCAGTGATGCGATAGCCTCCGATGCCGAGGCATGGTCATCGCAGGCGCCCTTGGGCATTCGTTTTGATGGCGAGATGATCACGCTGGCGGATTTTGCAGAGCGTGCGTATCTCGATTACGCGGTCTCGGTCGTGAAGGGCCGGGCCCTGCCCGATCTCTGTGATGGTTTAAAGCCGGTGCAGCGGCGCATTTTGTACGCGATGCATCGCATGTCGCTTGCTGTATCGGCAAAGCCGGTGAAATCGGCCCGCGTGGTAGGCGATGTGCTCGGAAAATATCATCCGCATGGTGATCAGTCGGCCTACGATGCACTGGTCCGTCTTGCGCAGGGCTTCTCGGTGCGCTATCCCTTGATTGATGGTCAGGGCAATTTTGGTTCACGTGATGGTGATGGCGCGGCAGCGATGCGCTACACCGAGGCCCGGCTGACCGCATTTGCCGCGCTGCTACTTGATGAAATTGATGAGGGTACGGTTGATTTCGGGCCCAACTATGACGGCTCGTTTACCGAACCGCTGCGGCTTCCTGCGCGGCTGCCGGTTGTTCTACTCAATGGCGCTTCCGGCATTGCGGTGGGCATGGCCACTGAAATTCCGCCGCATAACGCCACCGAGGTCGCTGCCGCTGCTGTGGCCTTGATCGATAAGCCCGACCTCTCTGAGCGTGAGCTGATGAAATTAATCCCCGGGCCAGATTTTCCCGGCGGCGGACAAATCATTTCATCGGCCGAGGAGATCGCCCAGGCCTACAACGCAGGCCGTGGCTCCTTAAAAACCCGCGCCCGCTGGAGCATTGAAGAGATGGCCCGCGGCCAGTGGCAGGTGGTGGTCCACGAACTGCCCCCGGGCGTGTCCTCGCAGCGGGTGCTCGAAGACATCGAAGAAATCACCAACCCGAAGGTGAAGGCAGGAAAGAAATCGCTCTCCGCAGAGCAGCAGCAATTAAAGTCGCTCATGCTGGGTGTGCTGGATACGGTCCGCGATGAGTCGGGCAAGGATGCCGATGTGCGGCTGGTATTTGAGCCCAAGTCATCACGTCAGGATCGTGACGAGTTTATTAAGGTGTTGCTTGCCCATACGCCGCTGGAGAGCTCGGTGGCCATGAATCTGGTGGCGGTGGATATTGATGGCCGGCCGCGTTCCATGTCGCTGCTGGAGATCCTGTCTCAGTGGGTCACCTATCGGATCGAGACCATACGCCGCCGGACCTCGCATCGTCTTGAGCAGGCCCGCCGGCGCATCCACATTCTTGAGGGCCGCTCCATTGCCTTATTGAATATTGATAAGGTCATCAGAGTCATTCGAGAAAGCGATGAGCCCAAGCCAGCATTGGTTAAAAAATTCGGACTCACTGAGATTCAGGCCGAGGACATCCTTGAAATTCGTCTGCGGCAGCTGGCCCGGCTTGAGGCAATCAAGATTGAGAAAGAGCTTGCGGAGTTGCGCGACGAGGAGGGCCGGCTTGTGCATCTTCTGGAAAACGAACGCAGCCTGCGCAAAAGTGTCGCAAAAGAAATTGAGCAAGATGCCAAGACCTTTGGCGATAAGCGCCGAACACTGCTGAAGGCCGCAGAGCGGACCAGCGTTGAGGTTCCGGTGGTCGATGAGCCCGTCACGGTCATCGTGTCGGTCAATGGCTGGGTGCGGGCCCGCCAGGGCCATGGCCATGATCCTGCCCAGTTCGGATTTAAGACCGGCGATGCGCTGTATGACTGCTTTGAGTGCCGCACGGTCGACACCCTGGTGGCCCTTTCCAGCACGGGACGAAGCTATTCAGTGCCGGTGGGTCAGCTGCCCGGTGCCCGAGGCGATGGTGCGCCCTTAACCTCAATGGTGGAGCTTGAGCCCGGCGCCGTGTTGACACAATTTGCGGCAGGCGAGCCGGCCGCACGGCTGGTCATTGGCACACAGTTCGGCCTCGGATTTATCACCACGATTGAAGCCATGATGACCCGGCAGCGGGCAGGCAAGCAGTTCATGACCATTGAGCGTTCGGACGCGCCATCGCTGATGCGGATGATTGCTGTGCAGGCCAGCCAGCTCGCCATGCTGTCTGCAAAAGGCAGGCTGCTGATTGTGGGATTGGCCGATGTCAAAGTGCTGCCAACCGGCGGGCGGGGCGTACTGCTGATCGATCCTGAGGCAAAGGCCGATGGCTTTATCGATGCTGCAGGCCTGGCGCCCAAGTCGGGCCTATATGTCTTTGGGGCCGGCCGGGCCGGCAAGCCTGCCGAGCTCCTGCTGGATGCGAAGGCCCTGAAGACCTACGAAGGCAATCGGGCCCGTCGGGGCAAGCTGCTGGAGCTGCGCTTTAAGCCAAGCCGCATCAAGCCGGGCTCTTGAAATCGGGCCAGCCGGCCCCCACCTTTAGCAGAAGTCAATGAGCACGCCCAAGGAATTGCCATGTCAAAAGAAACCCTAGCCTTTCAGACCGAGGTCAAGCAGCTGCTGCACCTCATGATTCATTCGCTGTACAGCAACCGCGATATTTTTCTGCGCGAGCTGGTCTCCAATGCCTCAGATGCCTGCGATAAGCTGCGGGTCGAGGCCCTGCAAAAAGCAGATCTTTATGAAGGCGATGGCGAATTGAAGATTCGCCTTGCTGTGGACAAAGAGGCCCGCACCATCACCATCTCGGATAACGGCATCGGCATGAGCCGCGAAGAAGCCATCGAGCATCTGGGCACGATTGCCAAGTCCGGCACAAAAGAATTCATGAAAAGCCTGACGGGCGATGATTCCAAAGACAGCAATCTGATCGGCCAGTTTGGGGTTGGTTTTTATTCAGCATTTATCGTGGCCGATCAGGTCACGGTGATCAGCCGCCGGGCGGGCCTGCCCTCCAGTGATGCGGTCCGCTGGGAGTCAGATGGCTCGGGTGAATTTAGTGTCCAGGCGGTTGATAAACCAGGCCGTGGCACCGATGTAATTTTGCATCTGCGGCCAAAGGAGTCGGAGGATCCAGATGCTAAGGGCCACGATGATCTTCTGGAGCACTGGACAATTAAAGAGATTCTCAAGCGCTACTCCGATCATATTGGCATTCCCATTCAGATGAAAAAGCGCGAATGGGACGACAAGAAAAATGAATACGTTGAGCATGATGAGTGGGAGACCATCAACCAGGCCTCAGCCTTATGGACCCGGTCGAAAAGTGACATCACCGATGAGCAGTACAAAGCATTTTTCCAGGGCCTTGGCATGGGCATGGGCGATCCGCTCGCCTGGACCCACAATCGTGTCGAGGGCCGCACCGAATACACCCAGCTGCTGTTTGTGCCCAGCAAGGCCCCCTTTGATCTCTGGGACCGTCAACAACGCCATGGACTCAAGCTTTACGTCAAACGTGTCTTCATCATGGATGACGCCGAGCAGCTGCTACCGTCGTATCTGCGATTCGTGCGTGGCGTGGTCGATTCAGCCGACCTGCCGCTGAATGTCTCGCGCGAAATCTTGCAGGAAAGCCGGGATATCAAATCCATCCGCGAGGGCTGCACCAAGCGGATCCTGTCCTTGCTGGAAGAGCTCGCTGCCGATAAGCCCGAGGCCTATCAGAGCTTTTGGAAAGAATTCGGCCAGTGCCTGAAAGAGGGCTTTGGCGAAGACTTCTCCAACCGTGATCGTCTGGCCGGCCTGATGCGTTTTTATTCAACCGCCTCCGAGGCCGAGCAGCCCTCGGTCTCGCTCAAGGATTACATCGGCCGCATGAAAGATGGCCAGGAAAAAGTCTATGTGGTGACTGCCGATTCCCTGGCGGCCGCCAAGTCCAGCCCGCACCTGGAAGTCTTTAAGAAAAAGGGCATCGAGGTCTTGCTGCTTGCAGACCGTATTGATGAGTGGATGCTGAATTTCTTAACCGAATTTGAAGGCAAGCAGATTCAGTCAGTCGCCAAGGGCGCCTTAGATTTGGGCAAGCTGCAAGACGAAGACATCAAGCCTGCAAAAGAAACCGAAAAGCAATTCAAGCCCATTGTTGAGCGGGCCCAGACAGTCCTGGGCGAGAAGGTCAAAGAAGTCCGTATGACGCGCCGGCTGACAGAGTCTGCCTGCTGCCTTGTTTCAGATGAGCACGACATGAGCGGCCACTTAGAGCGACTGCTGAAGCAGGCCGGCCAAAAAGCGCCAGATCGCAAACCCATTTTGGAGCTCAATCCGGATCACCCCTTGGTCAAGGCGTTGCTTGCCGATCAGGGGTCAAGCTTTGATGATTTGGTCTGGGTGTTGTTCGATCAAGCGTTGCTTGCAGAAGGCGGACAGCCCCAGGATCCCGCTGCGTTCGTGAGACGACTGAATACCTTCATGCTGCGCGGTCTGATGGCCTAGCGTTCGGGGCTGCCTGCCGGCCGTGTTAAACTTCGGCCCGTTCAACACGGGGGGAGACATGCTGAACACATTCTCAAAAGCAGCCATTGGAGTGCTGCTTGCCGCAGGCGGGCTTGCCGCCTCCTTGTCGGTACAGGCCCAAGGGGCCGCCAAGGCCAGTGCCCAGCCCGCTGCCGCCGCAGCGATTGTGGGCAGCGCCGAAGCAGGCGCGAAGAAAAATTCAATGTGTATCGGCTGCCACGGCATCGCAGAATACAAAACAGCCTTCCCGACCGTCTACCGTGTGCCCAAGATTAATGCCCAGAGCGAGAAATACATTGTCTCGGCGCTTAACGCCTACAAAAGCGGAGAGCGCAATCATCCCAGCATGGTGGGCATTTCGCGCAGCCTGAGTGATCAGGACATGGCCGATCTGGCCGCCTACTACGCCAACAAGAAATAAGGAGCCCGCCATGACACATCATCGACGCATCCTTCGCGCCGCCGTTGTGATGGCAGCAGCCTTCACGGCATTGCCGACAATGGCAGGCAATATCGCAGCCGGTAAAGAAAAGGCCACCGCCTTGTGCGCAGCCTGTCATGGTGCAGACGGTGTTGCAGCCATTGATCCGAGCTATCCCAAGCTGGCGGGACAATATCCAGACTATCTGGCCCGTGCATTGTCGGATTACAAATCCGGCGCCCGCAAAAACGCCATCATGGCCGGCATGGCAGCCGCGCTTAGCAAAGAAGATATTGCGAATATCTCGGCGTTTTACGCAAGCCTGCCTTCGCCGCTGAACAACAAGAAGTAGTCGTGACCATTCCGTCGGCGGCGCGTCTAGCCGCCGATGTAGCTCATCTCGACTTTTTTCACCCCTTGGGCGCGTAGCGCCGCCCGCTGCTCCGAGTAACGATCGGTTCGCGCCTGCCAGATGGCAGCAATCACGCGGCTTAAGTCATCATCGCTGGGCGCGCTTTGATTGCGCAATAGCCCCCTGAGATCAGTACCGCTGTGCGCAAATAGGCAGGTATACAACACCCCTTCCGCAGAGATTCGAGCCCGGCTGCAATTGCCACAGAATGGATTCGACACCGAGGAAATCACGCCCACTTCGGCCTTGCCGTCGGCATAGCGCCAGCGTTCGCTGACCTCGCTGGGTGTATCGCGGCCGATTGGCACCAGCGGATGCTCCAGCGCAATCGTATCGATGATTTCCCGGGAGGGGACGACATGGTCCCATTGCCATGCATTGGAGGAGCCAACATCCATGAACTCAATAAACCGCAGGGTATGGCCGCGGTCGCGAAACGCGTTGGCCATCGGCAGGATCTCGTGATCATTCACGCCACGCTGCACCACCATATTCACCTTGACCTTCAGGCCTGCCGCTGCTGCTGCATCGATGCCCTTGAGTACATCGCCGACCGGAAAGCCAACATCATTCATTTCACGAAACGTCGCATCACTTAGAGCATCCAGGCTGACGGTAATTCTGCGTAGGCCTGCTGCTTTCAGTGCGGCCGCTTTATTGGCCAGCAAGGCGCCGTTGGTGGTCATGGCCACTTCGACGGGCCGGCCATCGGGCAGGCGGATTGCTGCAAGCCGCTCGATCAGGCTTTCGATATTTTTTCTGAGCAGCGGCTCGCCACCGGTGACCCGCAGTTTTTCTACTCCAAGTCCAACAAAGGTTTTCGCTAAGCGTTCGATTTCATCGAACGACAGGAGAGATTCCCTGGGAAGGAATTCGTAATCGCGGCCAAAGACTTCCTTGGGCATGCAGTACGTGCAGCGGAAGTTGCATTGGTCAATCACCGAGATGCGCAGGTCTTTTAAGGCCCGCGCATGCTGATCCTGGAGCAGGCCCTGCGGGGCAGGGCCGAGTCCGGAGACCTGGGCCGCGTCGATGCGCGGCGCGGCAGTCGAATCCGGGACGATCGAAAAAATGCGCTGGCCGTAAGACATGCGCGATTATTGATCGGTTAGGGATTGTTTTGCCGCGTCTCCACCATTACCAGGGGCTCCTGTGGGGCTGTCTCGGTGTTTTTCCGGGGGGCCCGGCCAAGTTTTGGGGCGGGCTCGGGGGCCGTCTCGGCAGCGGTTTTTCCGGGATCGGTCTGCACCCACTGCAGGCCCACGGCATCGAGTGACTGCCGCAGCGATTCCTCGGAGACTTGAATGGGCGCAGGCGCGGGAATGGGCGCAGGCGCGGGGATCTCTTGTGTCACAGCAACCGGTGCAGGCTGTGGGGCCTCTCGATAAGCGGGCTGAACCTCTACTGCGGGTGCAGTGATCTCAGCGGCTGGTGCGACTCTGGGTGCCTCAAGTTCGGCGGCCTCAGGTTGGGCAGTCTCAGGTTGGGCAGCCTCAG
>CAYTRY010000018.1:16405-25821 GCA_964440375.1 uncultured Bordetella sp.
CGGCGGCTGCAGATGTCTCTGAGCTTGTGCCGCCTGATGCGCGCTCGCCCTCGGGCTTGCCGCGACGATCACGCCGGCCCTCCTGGCGCTGCTCGTTTGACGACTCCGGCCGGGCATCCGATTGACCATCACGATTTTCACGCCGCTGATCACGGCCACGCCCTGCGTCTTGCCGCTGTTGGCGGGGCTCGCGTGCCTCGCGCTGCTCGCCTCGGGATTCGCCGCGGGATTCACCACGGTCTGCCCGATCGCCACGTTCACCGCCGCGGCTTTCGCGTTCGTTTTGTCGACGATCACGGCCATCGTTTCGGCCGCCACGCTCATTGCGGCCGCGTCCACGTCCGCCACGATCACCGCGCTCAGCGCGTGCCTCGGGCTTCTCATCGCTGCTGCTTTTTGATGGGCCGCTGGAGAACCAGCCCATGATGCGGGCAAACAGGCCCTTTTCAGCGGGCGTTACTTCGGCAGCCCGTGGGGCCACCACCGGCGCAGGCTGCGCTGGCGTGATGCCTTTGACGACTGCCTCCTGGCGCGGCTTGGCCGCGGTCTGATCGGATTTTTGCTGCTGATATTGCGCATCGGCAGCCGGCTCATCGGCCATCGCATAGCTGGCCCGCACATCTTCGAGCCGGGGATCATCGTGACGCAGCCGTTCAATTTTGTAGTTCGGTGTTTCCAGAAATTTATTCGGAATCAGCACCACGGTTACCTTCAGGCGAAACTCAAGCTTCGCAATATCGGTACGCTTTTCGTTTAGCAGGAAGGTGGCCACTTCGACAGGCACCTGGACATGCAAGGCAGCAGTTCCTTCCTTCATCGCCTCTTCTTGCAGAATCCGCAGAATGTGAAGGGCGCTGGAGTCCACGTCGCGGATCACGCCGGTGCCGTTACAGCGGGGGCAGGTGATGTGCGAGCCCTCATTGAGGGCGGGACGCAGCCGCTGGCGTGAGAGTTCCATCAGCCCGAAGCGCGAGATCTTGCCCATCTGTACACGGGCACGATCAACATGCAAGGAATCACGCAGCCGCTGCTCCACCTCGCGTTGATTTTTCGCCGACTCCATATCAATGAAATCAATCACAATCAATCCGCCGAGATCGCGCAGCCGCAGCTGGCGGCCGACTTCCTCGGCGGCCTCCACGTTGGTACGAAATGCGGTCTCTTCAATATCTGAGCCACGGGTCGCACGGGCCGAGTTCACGTCAACAGCGACCAAGGCCTCGGTATGGTCAATCACGATGGCGCCGCCCGATGGCAGGGGCACAACGCGCGAGTAGGCCGTTTCGATTTGATGCTCAATCTGAAAGCGCGAGAACAGTGGCACATCGTCGTTGTAACGCTTCACGCGGGCGCCCATATCGGGCATGACATGCAGCATGAACTGGCGGGCCTGTTCATAGATGTCATCGGTATCAATCAAAATCTCGCCGATATCCGGATGGAAATAATCACGAATCGCGCGAATGACCAGGCTGGATTCCTGATAAATCAGATAAGCGCCGGGCTGTAATTTGCGGGCATCGTCCACGGCACGCCAAAGCTGCAGCAGATAATTCAGATCCCATTGCAGCTCCTCAGCGGTGCGGCCAATGCCGGCGGTCCGGGCAATCAGGCTCATGCCCGGGGGCACATCCAGCTGATCCATGGTCTCGCGAAGCTCTTGCCGATCCTCGCCTTCGATACGGCGTGAGACGCCGCCGCCCCGCGGGTTGTTGGGCATCAGCACCAGGTAGCGGCCGGCCAGGGAAATGAAGGTGGTCAGCGCCGCCCCTTTGTTGCCGCGCTCCTCTTTTTCAACCTGCACCAGCAGTTCGGTGCCCTCGGCGATCGCCTCCTTGATGGTGGCGCGGCCAACATCAACACCGGGCCGGAAATACTCGCGGGCAATCTCTTTGAAAGGCAGAAAGCCGTGGCGCTCTTCGCCATAGTTCACAAAGCAGGCCTCAAGGCTGGGCTCAATCCGGGTCACGACCCCTTTATAGATATTGCTTTTGCGCTGTTCGCGGCCGGCGGTTTCGATATCTAGGTCGACCAGCCGTTGGCCATCGACAATTGCCACCCGAAGCTCTTCGGCGTGGGTGGCGTTAAACAACATGCGTTTCATGCACTACTCCTCAAACGGGCCGGCCGGCGCAATCCAATGCGAACGACGATGGCCCTGCGACCGCGTTAACGGTCAAACTGAGCGTGCAGGCAGTACGGCGGGAGCGAACGAGACAGGCCGCGGGCTGAGGGCGCGATGTGGCGCCCACCCGGGTGTGATGGTCGAGTAAGAAAGTGTGGCGATAACTTCAACACTACAAATCCGTTGCGATCAATCATTCTGTTCGTCAGCCGGGCCGCGCAGCCATTGCGCTCCTCGGTCAAATACAATCCGGTGCTCACTGCACCCGGGACGGAGGCATCGGCCGGCTTCGCGTTTCTTCCTACAGGATCCAGCCCGGGGCTGAAAATGATCTGCTTGGGGACTGACCCAGAGGGACGCAACAACCGGTCGGTAAATCATCTCCGACCGGCCGAGTATAACCTTGAACTTCAAGATGACAGCAAATCCCCTTGATTCGGCGTCAAAACTGCGGCCATCCGGCCTGGCCGGGGATTTGCCTTCTGGGCCGGCGGCAGGCCGCGGCGCCAGTCAGGGCGTTCAGCAGTGGACGGTTGGCCCAGAGCAGGCGGGCCAGCGGATCGACAACTTTTTGCTGACCCGCCTAAAGGGTGTCCCCAAGACCCGGATTTATCGCATGCTGCGAACCGGCGAGGTCCGCGTCAACGGCGGCCGTATTGGCAGTGACTATCGGATTGAGCAAGGCGATGTGCTGCGCATCCCGCCGCTTCGGCTGCCCACCTCGATGGCTGGCAGTGATGGCGGGCAGTCTCAGGGCGCGCTTCAGCCTGGCCTTGCGAAATCGGTGGCTGCCCGAATCGGTGTGATTTTTGAAGATGAGTTTTTCATTGCAATTGATAAGCCCGCTGGCCTTGCTGTCCATGGCGGCAGCGGCGTAAAGCTGGGCGTGATTGAGGCCTTGCGTCAGGTCCGTCAGCCGGAGCCGGGCCGCGAGCTTTTTCTTGAATTGGTCCACCGACTGGATCGGGAAACCTCTGGGCTGATGCTTTTGGCCAAGCGCCGATCCAGCCTGACCGAGTTTCATCGCCAGCTGCGTGAGGGCCAGATGCGCAAGCGCTACATTGCGCTGGTGTGGGGAAGCTGGCCACAGGACTGCGATCGAATCGATGCGCCGCTTCATAAATGGGTCAATGCCCGCGGCGAGCGCTGGGTAAGAATTCAAGAAGGCGGACAGACCGCGATCACCAAGGTCCGACTACTGCAGCAACTCGCGCATGTGTCACTCGGGACGGTGTCGCTGCTTCAGTGCGAGCCGCTTACGGGCAGGACCCATCAGCTGCGGGTGCACCTCGCGGGCCAGGGCCATCCGATTCTGGGCGATCCAAAATACGGACTGCATGAGCGCGATGCGGCTGCGGGCCCGAAGGGCACAGGACTGATTGGCCGCATGGCCTTGCATGCTTGGTCGTTGCGGCTCACCCATCCGAACACCGGCGAGACCCTGACGCTGACTGCGCCTCTGGGCCAGGCGCTGCAGGATTTACTGAATACTTTGGGAGCAAAGCCCCTGCGATGATGAATGTTGACTTGGTGGTCTTTGACTGGGATGGCACGGTGGTGGACTCCACTCCGAGCATCACGCTTGCGATTCAGCAGGCCTGCAGTGATATTGGCGTTGCGATTCCGGCGGCTGAAGATGCCCGCTGGGTGATTGGCCTGGGCCTGCAGGATGCGCTGTCGCGGGTGGCACCGAACCTCAGTATTGATCAGCAGCATCAGCTGACCGAGCGGTTTCGGCACCATTACCTCTCGCGCTATGAGCAGCTGCAGATGTTTCCCGGCATGTGGGAGCTATTACATGGCCTGCAGTCTTCGGGCATGCCGCTTGCAGTTGCCACCGGAAAGACACGGGTGGGGCTCGATCGTTCTTTTGAACTGACTCAGACTCGGCATTTGTTTGCGACATCGCGCTGCGCCGACGAATCCGAGCCCAAGCCCGCCCCGAAGATGGTGCTGGAGATCTGTGCGGAGCTTGGCGTTTCTCCAAGCTCAACGCTGGTCATTGGTGATACGACCCATGATATTTTCATGGCCCGTGCAGCCGGCGCCAGCGCGCTGGCCGTTGGCTATGGCGCCCATGCGGCCGAGGAGCTCCTGGCTGCAGAACCGCTGGGCTGTATGCTCAGTGTTAACGAATTAGAGAACTGGATCACACAATGGATCAGCAAGTAATCGAAAAAGTCCTGCTGGCGCATGTTCAAGAGCAGCGCCGTGCCCGCCGCTGGGCAAACTTCTGGCGGCTGACGACACTGTGTCTGGTGATCGTTGCAATCTGGATTTCCTCATTTGGAGGTGGCGGACAGCTGACGGCCAATCCCACCGCCCGCCATACCGCCATGATTGATCTGCAGGGCATCATCGATCACGGCACCACTTCGAGTGCTGAACTGATTAACGAGTCGCTGCGTGAGGCATTTAAAAATTCCCATGCGGCGGGAATCATCCTGCGGATCAATAGCCCCGGCGGAAGCCCGGTCCAATCCGGCATCGTGTTCGATGAGATTCGACGGCTGAAGGCCGCCCACAAAGATAAGCCGGTGATTGCAGTGGTGGAAGATGTAGCGGCCTCGGGCGGCTATTACATCGCTGCAGCCGCCGACTCCATCTATGTCAACCAATCAAGTCTGGTGGGTTCCATCGGCGTACGCATGGATGGCTTTGGATTTACCGAGGCCATGAAAAAACTCGGCGTAGAGCGGCGGGTATTGACCGCAGGCGAGAACAAGGCGCTCCTGGATCCGTTTCTTCCGATCGACCCAAAGCAGCGGGCTGCCGTGCAGAGCATGATCAATGAAGTCCACGGCCAATTCATTGCCGCAGTCAAACAGGGCCGTGGCGATCGGCTGAAGTCAGGCCCCGATTTATTCACCGGCATGGTCTGGACGGGCGCGAAAAGTGTCGAGCTGGGCTTAGCCGATGGCCTGGGCACGGTGGACTCAGTGGCCCGCGATGTAATTAAGGCTGAAGAGGTGATCGACTACACCTTGGCGCCGAATTTTGCTGAACGGCTTGCCAAGCGTTTCGGGGCTGCAGCTGGCGATGCCATCTTCAGCGCAATGATGCGTTGGTCGATTTATTAGTCTCAGCCTTGCGACAGTGCCGATAATTCAAACGATTTGAGTAAATCGGTCAGTGCGATGAGTGGAAGGCCCACCAGCGCGGTCGGGTCGGGGCCCTCAATGGATTCAATCAGCGCAATGCCAAGGCCTTCTGATTTTGCAGCGCCTGCGCAATCTAAGGGGTTTTCAAGTGCGATGTAGCGGCGCAGTAGGCCATCGGGCAGTTCGGCAGCACTTCTAAACCGCACACGCGTCACAACACAGGCCTCTTTCACCATCTGACCGGCTTTGGCCGCCACACACACTGCAGTAATAAATTCCGAGGTCTTGCCCCGCTGCAGCTGCAGCTGCGCGAACGCACGCTCGACGGTGCCCGGCTTATCCAGGCGTTGGGCCTCGCAGCTGGCCACCTGATCTGCGCCGATCACAATGGCATTCGGGTGGGATTGCGCCACCGCCACAGCTTTTTCGCGCGCAAGCCGCACCGCAGTCTGAAGAAATGATTCGCCGGCATGCGGGGCCTCATCGACCTGCGGCGCCTGCACCTCAAAGCGCAGCTGCAGCCGCGCCAGCAGCTCCCTGCGATAGGGGCTGGTGGAGGCGAGAATCAACGGCGTGTGCATGCTGGCTTGAAAGGCATTCTGAAGGCAGATAAGGTTTGCGCATTATGGCGGCGAAATTTGATCTCGATAGTCTGCTGACGGCATCCGCGCTTGAGCGCGCGCTCGCGGCCGGCCAGCTTCCTGCATCCGGCGAAATTCCTGCGGCAGAATTCACACGCTTGATTGCCTCCTGCCATCGCGCGCAGGATCCGGTGCAGTGGGCCTTTGGCCCGGATGCATCGGGTCCGGGCCCCGGACATCCGCGTCGACGTTGGTGGCTTGCCGCCCGCGTCAGACTCGCATGTATCTGTGAGCGCTGTCTTGAGCCAGTTGCGCTAGTGCTTGAGTCGCGACGCGGGTTTGAATTTTTCGAGTCGGCAGCCCTTGCCGATGCCCGCACTGAGCAGATGACGGCCGAAGATGAGGCCCGCGACCCGGACCTGCCGGTGGTGGATTTTTTGGCGCCGGAAGACTCTGCCAGCCTGCGCGGATTGATCGAGGATGAGCTGCTGCTTGAGTTACCGATGGCGCCCAAGCATGCCGACTGTCAGGCACCCCTGACAGTCGAATCGAATGCGGGAGATCGGATCCGGCCCTTTGCGGGCCTAGCGGAGCTGCTGCATAAGCCTTCAAAAGGGAAAAATGCCTTATAATTCAAGGTTTTCCGGAGCTTAACCATGGCTGTCCAACAGAACAAGAAGTCGCCGTCAAAGCGCGGCATGCACCGTTCGCACGATTTTCTGACCAATCCGCCCACGGCCGTTGAGCCGACAACCGGCGAGATTCATCTGCGCCACCACATTAGCCCCTCGGGCTACTACCGTGGCAAGAAAGTCGTGAAGACCAAGGCCGCCTAAGTCTTTTTTCTCGCGCTGTGACTTCGTCGCAGTCTGTCTGTGTCGCCATCGATTGCATGGGTGGCGATCACGGACTCTCCGTCACCATCCCCGCAGCAGTCAGCTTCCTGAGCGCGAGTTCAGGCCGGCGGGCGCTGCTTGTTGGCCGCGAGCCTGAACTCTCGGCAGCATTAGCGTCTCTCGGCCCCAGTGCTGAGGTCCGCAGCCGCCTTGAGATCATCGCCACCGATGAAGTGGTGCTCATGGATGATCCGCCGGCTGTCGCGCTGCGCAGTAAACGCCGCTCGTCGATGCGGCTTGCCATTGAGGCGGTCAAAGAGGGCCGGGCCCATGCGGCCGTGAGTGCCGGCAATACAGGCGCATTGATGGCGATTGCACGTTATGTGCTTAAAACCATGGAGGGCATTGACCGGCCGGCCATTGCGACGGCCATGCCCAATCAAAAAGGTGGCGTCACCACCATGCTCGACCTGGGGGCCAATGTCGATTGCAATGCGGATCATCTGCTGCAGTTTGCATCGATGGGCGCCGCCTTGGTGTCGGTGATTCATGACAAGCAAAACCCAACAGTTGGCCTACTGAATATTGGCGAGGAAGTCATTAAAGGCAATGACACCGTCAAGCTTGCGGGTGAACTGCTGCGGGCAAGCCATTTAAATTTCTACGGCAATGTTGAAGGCGACGATATCTTCAAAGGCACCACCGATGTCGTGGTCTGCGATGGCTTTGTGGGCAATGTCGCTTTAAAAACCGCCGAGGGCCTTGCCCAGATGCTGCGCAGTTTTATTAAGCAGGAATTTACCCGAAGCGGCATCAGCAAACTGCTGGGCATTATTGCGATGCCGGTGCTAAAGCGTTTCTCGCAGCGTGTTGACCATCGCCGCTATAACGGCGCCGCGCTTCTTGGGCTGCGTGGCATTGTGTTCAAGAGCCACGGCTCTGCGGATGCGCTGGCTTTTGGTTATGCATTGGGCCGCGCTGCCGATGCGGCTGCACACGGATTAAATGAAAAGATCGCCCAGGCGATCGCCCTGGATCGGCCGGAGACTATTCCCCATCCTGACCTAAAATCGCAGTCCACAGAGGCTTCTGAGGATTTGGCGTAATGGAGATGTTCTCGCGCGTGGTGGGCACGGGGCGGGCCCTTCCCGGGCAGCCAGTCAGCAATGCCGCCCTGGTGGAGCGTCTTGCAAAATCCGGCATTGAGAGCTCGGATGAATGGATCCGCGAGCGCACGGGCATCTCCCAGCGCTACATCGCGGCCGAGGGCGTCACCAGCAGTGATCTCGCAGCACAGGCCGCACAGGAAGCACTGAGTGCGGCCGGCCTATCGGCTGCGCAACTCGAGATGATCATCGTGGCGACCTCTACGCCCGATATGATTTTTCCGTCCACTGCCTGTCTGGTGCAGAAAAAAATTGGCGCCTCCGGCGGGCCCGCCTTCGATGTACAGGCGGTTTGTAGTGGCTTTGCCTATGCCATGGCCACTGCTGACTTGTTTATTAAGGCGGGCAAGGTCCGCAATGCATTGGTCATTGGTGCCGAAGTCTTCTCTGGCATTTTGGATTGGACTGACCGCGGCACCTGCGTGCTCTTTGGTGATGGGGCGGGTGCTGTTGTGCTCGCGGCCGATCAGCAGCCGGGGGTGCTGGGCCATCGGCTGCATGCCCGCGGTGAATTTGAAAATATTCTTCGCACCGCTGGATCAGTGAGTCATGGCAAGGCCACCGGCCACCCGTTTCTTACTATGGATGGACAGTCGGTATTCAAACTCGCAGTCCAGGTGCTCGATAGTGTTGCCCGGGAAGTCTTGGCCGACGTCGGTGATCAAGTCAGCGATATCGATTGGCTTATTCCGCACCAGGCCAATGTTCGTATTCTGTCGGCCACTGCCAAGCGGCTGGGCATCGATGAATCCAGAGTCATTGTCACAGTGGATCAGCATGCCAATACCTCGGCAGCCTCGGTGCCGCTTGCGCTTGATGTGGCGGTCCGTGATGGCCGAATTCAGCCCGGCCAGCGGCTCATGCTGCAGGGTGTTGGCGGTGGCTTTACCTGGGGCGCGGTGTATCTTCGCTATTGAGATGAACACACTTGCTTTTATTTTTCCCGGCCAGGGATCGCAGACCGTCGGCATGCTGCAAGGCTTTTCGGAAAACGCAGCAGTCAGCGCCGCAATTGCGGAGGCCTCGGAGGCACTGGGCCAGGACCTGGGCGAGCTGATCGCGCAGGGCCCTGCAGAGGCCTTAAGCCTGACCGTGAATACACAGCCCGTGATGCTGGCGGCCTCGATTGCGTTTTATCGGGCATGGTCTGCAGCCGGTGGCCCGCAGCCGGGCTGGGCAGCCGGCCACAGCCTCGGAGAATATTCTGCGCTGACCGCAGCCGGCGTCTTTAGCCTTGCAGATGCGACGCGGCTTGTGCGCTTTCGTGCCGAGCAGATGCAGTCCGCAGTGCCGGTCGGTGTGGGCGGCATGGCCGCAGTGCTCGGCATGGATTCGCAGGCCGTCATTGCGGCGTGCACAGATGCCGCCCAAGGCCAGGTCGTGGAGGCCGTCAATTTCAATGCGCCTGATCAGACCGTGATCGCAGGCCATCAAGAGGCAGTCGATCGGGCCTGTGCCATCGTCAAAGAGCGCGGCGCCAAGCGCGCACTGCCGTTGGCGGTGTCGGCGCCGTTTCATTCAAGCTTGCTTGCGCCTGCAGCCGATGCGCTGCGTGAAAGGCTGACACAGACCACAGTCAATGCGCCATCACTTCAGGTCGTGAACAA
>CAYTRY010000019.1:0-24476 GCA_964440375.1 uncultured Bordetella sp.
ATTTTTCAAGAGGCCGTCTACGCCTCGACGCGAATCGACATTACCGATAAGGTGATTCGGGCGCTCAACGCCCCCGCGCGCTAGGCCCCGGCTGGCCGCATATGGACGCCAGTCACCACGACCCAATCTCCGCAGGCGAGCTGGCCGAGCGCTTCGCGGGCTCGGTCTTTGGAAATCCCAGTGTCCGCATCACACGCTTTGCAAGTCTTGCCAGCGCCCGCTCTGGCGAGGCGAGCTTTCTTTCGCATCCGCGTTATCGCGAACAGCTGGCCAGCACTCAGGCCTCGGTTGTGGTGGTGACTGATGCAGCAGCCCAGCAATCCTTGGGCCTTTCCTGCACTCTTATTCAAGCCGAAGATCCGTATCTCTTTTTCGCCAAGGCCGCCAGCTGGCTTATCCAGCGGGACCGTCTTGCGGCGGTACCCAAGACCACCGTTCATGCGTCTGCTGTGGTGGATCCATCCGCCGTCCTCGGCCAGCGCGTCAGAGTAGGTCCTGGCGCTGTGCTGGCTGCAGGTGTCAGGATTGGCGATGACACGGATATTGGCGCTGGTTGTATCGTGGGCGATGGATCGCAGATTGGTGCCGGCTCGCAGTTACATGCCCGAGTGACAATCGGCCCGGGCTGCCAGATCGGCAGTCGCGCAGTGATTCACAGCGGCGCCGTGATTGGCAGTGATGGATTTGGTTTTGCGATTCAGCCCAATCGTTCATGGCTAAAAATTCCTCAGGTGGGTGGTGTGATGATCGGTGATGATGTTGAAATTGGCGCCAACACCACTGTTGATCGCGGCACGCTGGATGCCACGGTGATTGAAGACGGGGTAAAGCTCGATAACCAGATTCAGATTGCCCATAACGTTGTGATCGGCCGTCACACGGCAATTGCCGGCTGCGTGGGGATCGCTGGAAGTGCCCGAATTGGCGCCTATTGCCAGATCGGCGGTGCCGCGGGAATTCTGGGCCATCTTGAGATTGCAGAGGCCACCACCATCGGCCCCATGAGCCTGGTGATGTCCAGCATCACAGAATCGGGAAAGTATGTCGGTGTGTATCCTCTACAGCATCAGGCAGACTGGGAGAGGAGCGCGGCGGTGGTCCGCCGGCTTCCCGAGCTGCGTCGGCAAGTTCAACAGGGACTGCGGGATCAGCCGCAGCACGGCAAGAAAGAAGGTTAGAGCTATGGATATTCGAGAGATCCTGAATACATTACCGCATCGCTACCCTTTTTTGTTGGTCGATAAGGTCAACGAGCTGGTGGCTGGCGAGCGCATCGTTGCCCAAAAAAACGTTTCGATCAATGAAGAATTCTTCAACGGGCATTTTCCTCACTTTCCGGTAATGCCAGGCGTCCTGATTGTCGAGGCCTTGGCCCAGGCTGCCGGTATCTTGTCATTTAAGACAATGGGCACGACATCAAGCCAAGACTCTGTTTATTTTTTTGTGGGTATTGATAACTGCAGATTCAAGCGGCCCGTGGTGCCTGGCGATATTCTGACGCTGCATGTCAGTATTGAGCGGCAGTCCCGTCTGCTGTGGAAATACCGGGGAACCGCCATGGTTGGCGATGAGCTGGCCGCCGAGGCCGATCTCATGTGCGCCTTGCGTGATTTGCCGTCCAAGGCCTAAGTTGTCAGTGGCCATGATTCATCCCAGTGCGCTTATTGATCCGAAGGCAGAGATTGATGCCAGCGTTGAAGTCGGCCCATTCGCGGTCATCGGGCCCGATGTGCAGCTGGGCCCGAACTGCGTGGTGCATGCATTTGCCCAGGTCACGGGCCGCACGCGGCTGGGCCGGGCTAATACGATTCACTCGCACTGTGTGATCGGCGGGCCACCTCAGGATAAAAAATATCAAGGCGAGCCGACCGCCCTGGAGATCGGCGACAGCAATACGTTTCGTGAGTGCTGCACAGTGAATACCGGCACGGTGCAAGATGCCGGCGTAACGCGAATTGGCAATAACAACTGGATCATGGCGTATGTGCATATTGCCCATGATTGCCAGATCGGCTCTCACACGATCATGGCCAATGCCACGCAACTGGCCGGCCATGTCGCGGTCGGTGACTGGGCGATTCTGGGCGGCCTGACAGGGGTCCATCAATTTGTCAGGATTGGCGCCCATGCAATGACCGGAGCAGGCACGACACTGCTGCAGGATCTTCCGCCTTATGTCATTGCAACCGGCAATCCAGCTGCGGCCCACGGCATTAATGCCGAGGGCCTAAAGCGCCGTGGAATGTCTGCCGCTCAGATCGCACTGCTGCGGCGGGCGTATAAGCTGGTGTATAAGTCCGGCCTCACGCTTGCGGAGAGCCTCACCCAATTGCAGGACGCCAATTCGATCGGCGCCGCAGATGCGCAGGATCAGGCTGTGTTGAGTCCGCTGATGGATTTCCTTGCCGCTTCGGGACGTGGCATTGTGCGCTAGGGCGGCCGCACTCGGCTCTACTTTGAAGGCGCCTTGATGAGACTGGTCACGGTTACCGGCGAGGCTTCGGGCGATCTGATCGCAGCAGAGGCGCTGCGACGGCTTAGCGCGAAGATTCCTCAGCTCGAGCTTGGGGGCATTGGGGGCGATCGCCTTGAGGCGCTGGGCATGGAGTGCTGGTTTCGAAGTGATGACTTGGCCGTCCGCGGCTATGCAGAGGCGGTCTCAAAGCTCGTTCATATCCTCGCCGTTCGTTATTGGCTTTTGAAGTACACCACGAAATGGGCACCAAGGGTCTATTTGGGGGTAGATGCGCCAGACTTTAATCTCGGTGTTGAGGCGCGTATCCGGCAGCAGGGCATTCGCACAGTGCATTTGATTAGCCCTTCGATTTGGGCCTGGCGGCCCGAGCGGATTACTAAAATCAAGCAGGCCGTCGATCACATGCTGTGCATTTTTCCGTTTGAGACCCAGGTCTATGCGGGCACTGGTGTGCAGGCAAGTTATGTGGGCCATCCGATTGCGGACATGATTCCGCTGCAGCCGGATGCGCAGGCCGCCCGTGAAGCCCTGTCGATTTCTGGCCATCGGGCAGTGGTTGCGGTATTGCCCGGTTCGCGTATGGGCGAGCTAAAACACAATGGCCCTGAATTTTTTCGTGCTGCCGCAGCCTTGGCCCGTGATTGCGAGGTCGTAATTCCTGCGGCCTCGGCAGCAATCGCTCAGAAGATTGAGCGGCATCCCGAGTTTCGGCTTGCCCAGCAGCAGGGGGTGCGGCTCTTGCCGCAGCAAGGCCTCGATCCCATCTCGCATCTGGCGCTCGCTGCCTGTGATGTTGCGCTTGTTGCAAGCGGCACGGCAACGCTGGAAGCAGCGCTTTTTAAGCGGCCCATGGTGATTGCCTATCGTGTACCGGCACTGACTTACTGGATGATGCGTCGTCGGGCATTAATTCAAGATATTGGACTGCCGAATATTCTTCTCGGTAGCCGTGCTGTGCCTGAGCTGATCCAGCAGGAGGCACAGGCCCCTGCGCTTGCTGCAGCAGTGCGGCGATGGCTGGATGACGCCGCTTCGAGCTCTCGTGTTCGAGAGCAATTCGCTGGCCTTCATCAAGACCTGCGGCTTGGTGCCGCACAGCGCATTGCAGACATTCTTGACTCGGAGCTCGCGGGTGCAGGCCGGCGTTGACGAGGCGGGCCGGGGCCCGCTGGCTGGCCCTGTCTGTGCGGCTGCCGTTATTTTGGGTGATGCAGGCATTGATGGTCTTGCCGATTCAAAACTCCTTTCAGCCAGGCGCAGGCAGGCCCTTGCGGCAGAGATTCAGACCAAGAGTCGTGCCTGGGGGGTGGGCTGGGCCAGTGTTGCCGAGATTGATGAGCTCAACATATTGCGGGCAACTTTTCTGGCGATGGCGCGAGCGATGCAGCAGTGTTTGGCCCAGCTTGAAAATGCGCGGCCGAGCGGCACAAGTGCACCCACAATCTCAGACAGCATGCTCTCTTTGGTGCTCGTGGACGGCAACCGATCACCGGCTGATTATTCGGGCCCATGGCAGTGGCCATACGCGACCCAGACCATCGTCAAGGGTGATCAGACTGTTGCCTGTATCTCAGCCGCCTCAATTCTTGCCAAGACCGCCCGCGATCAAGAGATGTGCCGACTGGATACAGAGTATCCACACTATGGGTTTGCCCGCCACGCTGGCTATGGCACCAAGGCCCATCTTCAGGCGCTGGCGCAGCACGGTCCTTGCGCGGCCCACCGCAAAAGTTTCGCTCCTATTAAGCAGCTCTCACTCGGATTGACCTGATATGCCGAAGCTTGAGTCGCAGGTGAAAGAAGTCGGCTCCCGGCAAAATCCGGGCTTTAAGCTGCTGAAAGCAATCATCAGCTCCTCACGTGCGCGGCGCAGCCATCAGGCGGCCTGGCTTGAGGGTGATCGGCTCTGTGCTGCATTTCTGGATTCCGGCCTCGCGCAGGCCCCAGTACTGGTGATGCAGGCATCGCTGTCGCTTGAGAAAATTGATCAGGGGCTGCGTCGGCGCTGCCAAGAGGTCTGGCGCCTATCGCCGGCCCTCTATCAAGAGATCACTCAGGTCGAAAGTCCGTCTGGCTGGGGGCTGCTGATCCCAAGGGCCAGTGCGCCTTCCCCTTCCAAAGGCGGCGATGTTGTGATTTTGGATCGCATTCAGGATCCAGGCAATGTCGGTAGCATCTTGCGCTCTTCTGCGGCAGCGGGTGTTCAGGCGGTATGGTGCCTCTCGGGAACCGCAGACCCCTGGTCGCCCAAGGTCCTACGGTCTGCGATGGGCGCCCACTTTAGATTGCAGATTCAAGATGAGATGCATAACGAAGCGGTGCTCACGGCTGCCCACAGTGCTGGCCTGCCACTTCTTGCAACGCGACTTGGCGCGAAATCTGAATCGCTTTTCACTGCCGCAGTTTCTCTTGCGCAGCCAGTGGCCTGGATTTTTGGCCAGGAGGGCTCCGGGGTTTGCGCTGAACTTTCACAGCAGGCCCGCGCAATTCAAATTCCGCAGCATGCGGATGTTGAATCGCTTAATGTCGCCGCCGCCGCTGCGGTATGTTTGTTCGAGTCACGCCGCCAAAAGCTACTGCTGAACGCTAGCTGAGCCGCGTGAATTTCCTAGCGTCCGAGATTCAGACTAGTGAGAATCGTTGTCGCGATTTCTTCAATAGATTTTGTTGTGGTCGATAGCCAAGTGATGGATTCGCGGCGCATCAAGGCCTCGGCACTGGTGACCTCCATGCGGCAGTTCTCGAGCGCAGCATATTTCGAGCCGGGTCGCCGCTCGTTACGAATCTGCGATAAGCGGTCGGGATCGATGGTCAGACCAAAAAGCTTGGGCTTATAGGGCACGATGGTGGAGGGCAGGGCGTCGCGCTCAAAGTCCTCGGGAATGAGCGGACAGTTGGCGACTTTCAGTCCATGCTGCATCGCTAAGTAAAGGCTGGTTGGTGTCTTACCGCTACGAGAGACACCAATTAAAATGACATCGGCCTCTTCGAGATTTCGGACCGACTGGCCATCATCGTGGGCCAGAGAAAAATTGATGGCTTCGATACGATTTTTGTAGGCCTCGGTATCGTTGGCATGATGAAAACGGCCGATGGTATGGCTTGATTTGACCTCGAGTTCACGCTCAAGCGGCTCCACAAAGGTCTTGAACATGTCCAGATGCAGGGCCCGTACTTGTTGAATCCGCGACAGGATCTCGGTGTTGACCAGGGTCGAGAATACGATGGGCCGCCTGCCGTCTTCCTGGGCCTGCTGCTCAATGACACGGACGGCCTCAATGGCCTTCTCAACTGAATCGATAAAGGGAATTCTGCGCAGCCGAAAACGCAGGCTGTCAAATTGCGCAAGAATCGAGGAGCCAAATGTCTCGGCAGTGATTCCCGTGCCATCCGATATAAAAAAGACGGTCCTGCCGGCGGGCCTAACGGCTTCAGCAGGGGCGGGCGGCGGTTCGGTGGCCATCGTGTCGATTCGGTAAAATCCGGGAAAAACCTCACTCGCCTCATTATCGTCAAGGTGCACTGAATGAACAAACCGGGATCCCTTAGCCCAACATCTGATCAACGCCTTGCCCACCGCTGGGTCGTGCCCTTTCAGGAACTGCGCATGACGGACGTTGATACCGTGGGGGGTAAGAATTCATCCCTTGGTGAAATGATTTCGCAGCTTGCCGCAGCTGGGGTTCGGGTACCGGGCGGCTTTGCCACCACTGCGGCAGCCTTTCGTGCATTTCTTGATCACGGCGGACTCCGACAGCGTATTAATGATCGGCTCTCCAGCTTAAATGTCGATGATGTGCGGGCTTTGGCCGCATGCGGGGCAGAGATTCGCCGCTGGGTGATTGAAACACCCCTGCCGGCAGATCTGGAGTCTGAGATTCGGGCCCACTATCAGGCCCTTGTGCAGGGCAATCCCAGTCTGTCGGTGGCGGTGCGTTCCTCGGCCACCGCCGAAGATCTCCCGGATGCCTCCTTTGCCGGCCAGCAGGAGACATTTTTAAATGTGCTCGGCATCGAGGATGTGCTTGACAAGATTCGTCATGTGTTTGCGTCTTTATATAACGACCGGGCGATCAGTTATCGGGTGCATAAAGGCTTTGCTCATGCCGATGTTGCACTTTCCGCGGGCATTCAGCAGATGGTCCGATCGGACCTCGGCGCAGCAGGCGTGATGTTCACCATGGATACCGAGTCAGGCTTTAATGATGTGGTGTTTATCACCAGCTCTTATGGCCTGGGCGAGACCGTCGTGCAGGGTGCGGTAAATCCGGATGAGTTCTATGTGCATAAGCCGATGCTGAGGGCTGGAAAGTTTTCAGTCATTCGCCGGCAGCTGGGCAGCAAGCTCATCAAGATGGTCTTTGCCAGCGATGCGCAGCGCAAAGAAAGCGGCAAGGCGGTGGTCACGGTCGATGTGGCCGACGAGCAGCGCCATCGTTATTCGCTAAGCCACGAGCAAACCGTTGAGCTTGCGCGGTATGCGCTCATTATCGAGTCCCATTATCAGCGGCCGATGGATATCGAGTGGGGCCTTGATGGCCAGGATGGCCGGCTCTACATCCTGCAGGCCCGGCCTGAGACCGTGAAGTCCCAGCAAAAGGCCGGCGAGGCCCAGCAGCGCTATACGCTCAAAGCGACCGGCCGGGTGTTGGCCCAGGGCAGAGCGATTGGCCAGAAGATCGGGGCCGGTACCGTGCGCGTGATTGAAGATGCAGGCGAAATGGAGCGTGTGCAGCCAGGTGATGTGCTGGTCACCGATATGACAGATCCCAACTGGGAGCCGGTCATGAAACGAGCGGCTGCGATTGTGACAAACCGCGGCGGCAGGACATGCCATGCGGCCATCATTGCGCGAGAGCTGGGCATTCCGGCGGTCGTGGGCTGCGGCGATGCGACCGATCACGTCCGGGATGGCCAGACGGTGACAGTTTCTTGCGCAGAAGGGGATACCGGCAGCATCTATGAAGGCTTGCTGGAGACCGAGGTCTCCACGGTGCATATCGGCACACTGCCCAAGCTGCCCGTCAAGATCATGATGAATGTCGGCAATCCGCAGCTTGCCTTTGAGTTTCAGTCAACACCCAACGAAGGGGTCGGGCTGGCACGGCTGGAGTTCATTATCAATAACAATATTGGCGTTCATCCAAAGGCGATTCTGGACTATCCCAAGGTGGACAGTGAACTTAAAAATGCTGTTGAGAAGGTCTCCCGAGGCCATGCCTCACCACGGGATTTCTTTGTCGATAAGCTTGCCGAGGGCGTCGCAACCATTGCAGCTGCCTTTTGGCCCAAGCCCGTTATCGTGCGGCTGTCGGACTTCAAGTCCAACGAATACCGAAAACTAATCGGCGGCTCGCGTTATGAGCCCGAGGAAGAAAACCCCATGCTGGGCTTTCGCGGGGCATCCCGTTACCTGGCGAAGGATTTTGAAGACTGCTTCGAGATGGAGTGTATTGCCCTGCACCGTGTGCGTGAGCAGATGGGACTGACCAATGTTGAGCTCATGGTGCCCTTTGTGCGAACTGTGAAAGAGGCCGAGGGGGTCGAGCTACTGCTTGCGAAATATGGCCTAAAACGTGGCAGCGGCGCTGACGCAAACGGCAACGGTGGACTGCGGCTGATCATGATGTGCGAGCTGCCCTCTAACGCATTGCTCGCTGATGATTTCCTGCGCCACTTTGATGGCTTCTCGATTGGTTCAAATGATCTCACCCAGCTTACCCTGGGCTTAGACCGTGACTCTGGCTTGGTCGCTAGCGCATTTGATGAGCGTGATCCGGCGGTACGTGCGATGCTGAAGATGGCAATTGATGCCTGCAATCGGGCTGGAAAATATGTTGGCATCTGTGGCCAGGGCCCTTCGGACCATCCAGATCTGGCCAAGTGGCTCATGGATATCGGAATTCAATCGATGTCGTTAAATCCCGATACCGTTGTTGACACCTGGCAGTCGCTAGCGAAATAGGCCAAAGGCCTTCGAAGGCAGCCGCCGGCAGCAGGAGGGTGCTGTCTTAGCTGCGTTTTACCGAGTCGCGAACCAGCCGCTGCTTTTCGCGCTGCCATTCACGGTCTTTTTCGCTGGCCCGCTTGTCATGCTGCTTTTTGCCCTTCGCAAGCCCGATCTCAATCTTGATTCGGCCGCGCTGGTAGTGCAGATCAATCGGAATTAAGGCGTAGCCAGCCCGCTCGACTTTGCCGATCAGCTTTCGGATTTCCTCGGCTTTCAGTAAAAGCTTGCGGGTCCGTACTGGGTCGGGCTGCACATGGCTGGAGGCGGTTGGCAGGGGGGAGATATGGCAGCCCAGCAGGTAGAGCGCCGCCTGGCGGATGATCACATAGGACTCCTTCAGGTTTGCCCTGCCGGCGCGGATCGCCTTGACCTCCCAGCCCTCCAGCACCAGGCCTGCCTCATAGCGCTCCTCTATGAAGTAGTCATGGAATGCCTTTTTGTTCTGAATGATCGACATAAAATAGGCCTATGCCTGGAGTCACAAAAACCGTTCTGGTGCCCTTTTCGGCACAGCAGATGTACGACCTTGTTGTTAACTGCGAAGACTACCCCGCTTTTCTGCCTTGGTGTGCGGGAGGGCGCATTCTAGAGCAAAACGGCAACGAACTGTCTGCGGAACTGCAGATTGATTTCAAAGGCATAAAGCAGTCATTTAGCACCCGCAATCGAAATGTTCCGGGAAAAAGTATTGAAATGGAACTCCTCAGCGGGCCTTTCAAATCACTGCGTGGACACTGGCGATTTACGGCCTTGGCTGAAGATGCGTGTCGAGTCGAATTCGAGCTGGAGTATCACTTTGCCAGCAGCCTGCTTGAGAAGATTATTGGCCCGGTGTTTTCGCACATCACGGCGACTTTTGTCGATGCCTTTGTGCAGCGGGCAGAGGCCAAATACGCCGGATGAGTCAAGCGGACACCACGATTTGTATTGAGATCTGTGCGGCCTGGCCTGAGCACGCGCTTTGGCAGCGCCTAAGGGTTGCAGCTGGCACGACACCGCTGCAGCTAAAGTCCCATCCCGATCTGAGTGAGGCCCTCCGGCTGGCCTGGTCGCAGGCCGGTGCGGTTGGCGTGTTTGGCGTGGCCAAGCCGATGCGCCAGCCGCTGCAAGACGGGGACCGACTTGAACTTTGGCGTGCGCTGCGTGCCGATCCCAAGGAGGCCCGCCGGGCATTGGCCCGGCTTAAAAATGCGGATGCAGGCGCCCCGAGAAGGCGCCGAGATCGGGGCTCAGCCTGATCGGTATAATCCGGCTTTGGACTTTGGAGCGGCCATGCGCCTGTTAGAAAAAGCCCTGACCTTTGATGATGTCCTGTTGGTTCCGGATTTCTCGCAGGTCCTGCCTCGCGATACCTCGCTGACAACAAAACTTACCCGCCGTATCGAACTGAATCTGCCTGTAGTCTCGGCCGCCATGGATACCGTGACCGAGGCCCGACTTGCAATCGCCATTGCCGAAGAAGGTGGTGTCGGCATCATTCATAAAAATCTCACGCCCGAGGCCCAGGCCCTTGAGGTCTTTAAGGTCAAACGATTCGAGGCCGGCGTGGTCAAGGATCCAATCACCGTCTCGCCGGATATGTCGGTCCGCGAGCTGATGGCCTTAAGCGCAGAGCGCAAAATCTCAGGCCTGCCCGTGGTCAAGGCCGGCAAGGTCGTGGGCATTGTGACCAATCGCGACCGACGCTTTGAGACCAATCTGGATCAGCCGATCGCCAAGATCATGACGCCCAAAGACCGTCTGGTCACCGTCCGCGAGGGCGCCAGCATCGAAGACGCCAAAAAGCTCATGCATAAGCACCGTATCGAGCGCGTCTTGGTGGTCAACCGCAGCTTTGAGTTGCGCGGCCTAATCACGGTGAAAGATATTTTTAAAGGCATCGAGCACCCGCTTGCCTGTCGTGACTCACAAGGCAAGCTGCGGGTCGGGGCGGCAGTCGGTGTTGGGCCGGGCACCGAGGACCGCGTCGCGCGGCTTGTCGATGCGGGTGTTGATGTTTTAGTGGTGGATACCGCGCATGGCCACTCAAAGGGCGTGCTGGATCGGGTCAAGTGGATCAAGAAACGTTATCCAGCTATCGAAGTGATTGGCGGCAACATCGCCACAGCAGATGCGGCCAAGGCCCTGGTCAAGCACGGGGCCGATGGCGTGAAAGTCGGAATTGGCCCTGGCTCGATTTGTACAACGCGGGTGGTTGCTGGGGTGGGCGTGCCACAGATTACTGCGATTGCAAATGTGGCGCGGGCACTAAAGGGCAGTGGTGTTGCGCTGATTGCTGACGGCGGCATTCGATACTCAGGAGATGTCGCCAAGGCCCTTGCCGCCGGCGCAGATGCCGTGATGATGGGCGGCATGTTTGCAGGAACCGATGAAGCACCCGGTGAAATCATTTTGTTTCAAGGCCGCTCCTATAAAAGCTACCGCGGCATGGGATCGGTAGGTGCCATGCAGGCAGGCTCCGCCGATCGGTACTTCCAAGAAGGCGATAACCCCAACCCGGATAAATTCGTGCCCGAGGGCATCGAGGGCCGGGTGCCTTATAAAGGCAGCGTGAAAAATATTTTGTTTCAGTTGGCCGGCGGCGTGCGCTCCAGCATGGGCTACTGCGGATGCGCCTCGATCAAGGAGTTCCACGAGCGGGCGCAGTTTGTGGAGATCACCAGCGCGGGCATTCGTGAGTCCCATGTCCATGATGTACAAATCACCAAAGAGGCGCCGAACTACCATATCGACTGACCGCAGCGCTGCGGTCTGCTCACGATAGACGGCCTTTATTCATCATGCATTCCCGAATTCTGATTCTCGATTTTGGCTCTCAGGTGACGCAGTTAATCGCACGGCGTATTCGTGAAGCCGGAGTGTTCTGCGAAATTCACCCCAGCGATGTCAGCGATGCATTTATCGAGGACTATGGCCGCCTGGCTGGTGTGGATAGCCTGCGCGGCATCGTGCTGTCGGGAAGCCATCTTTCTGTCACCGAGGCTGGAACACTCAAGGCGCCTGCGGCAGTATTTGCGCGTGGCGTACCGGTGCTGGGCATTTGCTACGGCATGCAGACCATGGCTGCGCAGTTAGGCGGCAAGGTCGAAGCCAGCAGCCTTCGCGAATTTGGCTACGCACAGGTCCGGGCACGTGGCCACACGGCGCTTTTGCGCGATATCGAAGATCACCGAACTGCCGAGGGCTATGGCCTTCTCGATGTCTGGATGAGTCATGGCGATAAGGTGAGTGCGCTGCCAGATGGCTTTAAGCTGATGGCATCTACCGAATCGTGTCCCATTGCCGGAATGGCCGATGAGACGCGGCATTTTTATGGCGTGCAGTTTCACCCAGAAGTTACCCACACCAAAAAGGGTGCGGAGATTCTGCGCCGCTTTGTTTTGGAAATTTGCGCTGCCTCTGCTGACTGGAATATGCCTGATTATGTTCAGGAGGCCGTCAATACAATTCGCAGCCAGGTGGGAAAAGAGCAGGTCATTCTCGGGCTTTCCGGGGGCGTGGACTCGTCGGTTGCGGCGGCCTTAATTCATAAGGCGATTGGTGAGCAGCTCACCTGTGTTTTTGTCGATCATGGCCTGCTTCGGCTTAACGAAGCCCAGCAGGTGATGCAGACCTTCGCAAAGCATATGGGCGTCAAAGTGATTCATGTTAACGCGCGTGAACGCTTTTTAACGGCCCTATCGGGGGTGGCCGATCCAGAAGAAAAGCGAAAAATCATTGGCCGGGAGTTTGTGCATATCTTTCAGGAAGAATCGGCAAAGCTCTCGAATGCCCGCTGGCTTGCCCAGGGCACGATCTACCCGGATGTGATTGAGTCGGCTGGCGCTAAGACAAAAAAAGCAGCAACAATTAAATCGCACCACAATGTCGGCGGACTGCCCGACACCCTGCATCTCAAATTGCTCGAGCCACTGCGGGAACTCTTCAAAGACGAGGTCCGCCGGCTTGGCCTAGCGCTCGGGCTGCCCCCTGAAATGGTGGATCGGCATCCCTTTCCCGGCCCGGGACTTGGCGTGCGGATTCTTGGCGAGATTCACCCAGATTATGTGGATTTGCTGCAGCGTGCTGATGCTTTATTCATCCGGGCGTTGCGCGAGTCAACGGCAAGCCGAGCCGATGCCCAGGCGGGCTACTGCAGCGCTGCCGATGTTGGAAAATCTTGGTATGCCCTGACCAGCCAGGCCTTTGCAGTTTTTCTACCGGTGAAGTCAGTGGGCGTTATGGGTGATGGCCGCACCTACGAATGGGTGGTCGCGCTCAGGGCAGTTGTCACCAGTGATTTCATGACCGCCCATTGGGCCCATCTGCCGCATGCGCTTTTGGCGGGCGTATCGAACCGCATCATCAATGAGGTGCGCGGCATTAATCGTGTTGTGTATGACATATCAGGAAAACCACCGTCCACAATCGAGTGGGAGTAGAGACGTTTGCGGCCATTTCTCGCGTGAGTGATGCGAGTAAAATGGGCCAGTTCATTATCGGTGACCAAGGAGGACCGGCATGTTTCCAGAATATCGAGATCTCATTACCAAGCTGAAAACGACCGATCACCACTTCACGCGATTATTCGATCGTCACAACGCCCTGGATCAGAAAATCAAAAATATGGAAAGCCACATCACGCCAGGCACCCACGAAGAGATCGAAGTATTGAAAAAAGAAAAGCTGATGCTGAAAGATCAGCTCTACGCGATTCTTAAAAAAGCAGGCACGGCCTAGACCCAGGCCGCCGCAAAGACCCCGTAAGAGCCCTCGCCGTATCAGGCACTTCATCCGGGGTCGGCCCAGACCATGACCGATAACGCCGACCAGCGCTTTATGGGCCTGGCCCTTGAGCAGGCAAGGCTTGCCGATGCGGCAGGCGAGGTGCCCGTTGGTGCGGTAGTAGTCAAAGATGGCGTGGTAATTGGCAGCGGCTTTAATCAGCCGATTCGGCTCAACGATCCCTCCGCCCACGCCGAGATGATGGCCCTGCGGGCGGCCGCCCAGCACCTGGGAAATTATCGGCTGACTGGCTGTGCGCTTTATGTCACGCTGGAGCCCTGTGTCATGTGTTCGGGGGCCATATTTCATTCCCGAATCTCTGAAGTTGTTTATGGGGCCGCGGATCCGAAAACGGGTGTGGCGCAAAGCGTGATCCATCTATTTGATGAACATCGCCTAAATCACCATGCGTCCGCCCGCGGCGGCGTGATGGCTGATGCCTGTGGGTCGCTGCTGCAGGCGTTTTTTGCCCGGCGGCGGGCGCTATCGAAGTCCTCGCCAGCCTAAGGCGAGACTGCGTATTGCATTTATGGCTTCGGACTATCACATTCGCATTTCAACTCAGGCACAGACGCTCACGCTCATGCGGCTTGCCTCCGAGTCCCTGGAAGGCGGCCTGCGTTGGGCCCCGGATGCTGCGGGCACAGTCATCATGCAGACCCTGATTTCGAGCTCAAAAAATGGCACAGGCCAGCAGCAGGGCAGCTATCAGACCCCCCAGGGCCGACACCAGATTCGCGCAAAGATTGGCGCGGGCGCGGCCTGGAATACTGTCTTTGTCGGCCGACGCAAAACTGGCGAGATCTGGTGCCCAGAACTGGCTGGCCAGTTTCCGCAGCGCGACTGGATCCTGACACGAATCCTTTGGCTATCGGGCCTTGAGCCCGGAAAGAATCGTTTCGGCGAGGTCGACACCATGCGCCGCTACATCTATTTGCACGGCAGTCCCGATACCGCGGTGATGGGAGAGCCGGGATCCATCGGCTGTATTCGAATGAAAAACAGCGACATTGTGTCGCTGTTTGATTGGGTGCCGGTCGGGACGACCGTTGATATCAGCTAGTGTCGATCGATCCGCTTACTGGATCTTGGCCTTGGCCTTCAACTGCTGCTGGAAGTCCTGAAGTTTCTTGCGCTTCATTGACTCGGAGAGTTGCTCCTTGACCTGATCGAACTCAGGCGGCTTGGCGGTGCGTGTGTCATCCAGACGAATCACATGCCAGCCAAATTGAGTCTGAACCGGGGTTTCGGTGAACTTGCCTTTTTCCAGTGCGGCCATCGCCTTAGAAAACGGCTCGACAAAGGACTGAGCGTTGGCCCAATCCAGATCGCCGCCCTTGGTGGCAGATCCGGGGTCCTTCGACTGTTTGGCCAGCTCTTCAAATTTGGCGCCCTTTTTTAGCCGATCGATGATTGATTTTGCTTCATCTTCTTTCTCGACCAGGATATGGCGGGCCCGGTACTCTTTACCGCCTTCGCCTTTTACGAGCCGGTCGTATTCGGCCTTGACTTCAGCATCGCTTACGCCGCCTTTGGTGAGCTGATCCTGCACCAGCGCATTGATCAGCACCTGCTGACGTACGTTATCGAGCTGAAAGCGAACATCAGGCTTTGCTGATAAACCGCGACGCTCGGCCTCTTGGACAAGGATCTCGCGATCGACCAGTTCCTGACGGACCAGCGCCTGCAGCTGGGGGGTATCTTGTTGGCCCTGTTTGACCAGTTCGGCGACAAAGGCGTCGGCCCGGGCCCGCGGAATGGGCTTGCCATTTACGACCGCGATATTTTGCGCCGATGCGATTCCCGAGACACAGAGCAGGGCAAATCCGATGGCGGTTTTTTGCAACGATTTCATGAAGACTCCGAAGGGTCGCGCGCGTCAATAGAAAGGGCGTGGATGCGCGCGGGGATCCAGTCGCTTAGGGGATCATACACAAGCCGGTGGCGGGCCAGCCTGCCCTTGCCGGCAAAGGCGCTCGACACAAGTGTGACGTGGAAATGGCCCCCGCCGGCTACTGCGCCGGCGTGGCCGTGGTGCTTGGCGCTGTCGTCGCGGACCACGATGGAGTCGATGGGCAGGGCAGCACGCAGCCGGGCCTCGATTTCCTGGGCGCTCGGTGCAAGGTGGCTCATCGGGGCTCCTGGTCTTTTAAAACATCCGGCTGTTCGGCGATCGCGAACCGATTCATCCAAAGCGCCTGGCCAATAATGAACACCACCATGAGGCCGATGGTGCCAAAGAGTTTGAAATTCACCCAGGTATCGGTAGTGAAGGCGTGGGCGACCCAGAGATTTAGCCCGCCTAAGGCTGCGAAGAATAGGCCCCAGGCTGCATTCAGTTTGGCCCAGGCATGGGTGGGCATGCTGATTTTCGAGCCCATGAGCTTTTGCATCAGCAGGATGCGCTTAAAGAGTTGCGGGCCAAGTAGGGCAGCCGCAAATAGGCCATACAGCAAGGTGGGCTTCAGTTTGATGAACCGCTCGTCCTGAAGCCAGATGGTGGCCCCGCCAAACACCACAATCAGAATCAGGCTGACCCACTGCATGGCCTCGATTGCATGGCCTCGCAGTTTCAGTAGCCCCATCACCGCCAAGGTCGCGATGATTGCAACGGCCGTTGCCCAATACAAATCGGACAACTTGTAGACCACAAAAAACAAAATGATCGGAAGCCAGTCGGCAAGAAGTCTCATCGTGGCTCGAATTTTACCGAAGCAGAGTTGACACAGTAACGCAGGCCAGTCGGCGCAGGTCCGTCATCAAAGACATGGCCCAGATGGGCATCACACTGGCTGCAGACGATCTCGGTTCGAATCATGAAGTGACTCGTATCTTTGACCTCGCGGATACAGCCCTCCGACAGGGCCTGCCAGTAGCTTGGCCAGCCACAGCCCGCATCAAATTTTGATTCTGAGTCAAAAAGCGGCTGACCACAGCACACACAGCGGTAGGACCCCTGCGCAAAGTGGTCCCAGTAGCGGCCGGTAAAGGGCGGCTCAGTGGCCTTGCGTCGCGTGACCTCATACTCCATTGGCGTGAGTGTTTTTCGATACTCGTCATCGGATTTCATTGATAACTCCTGGTATTACATGGGGCATGAAATTAGCTTGAACAGCTCACCGACAGATGCTGAGCCCAGTCGGGAGGCGGCGCTGCATAGCGATTTGATTCGGGATGCTCCTCAAACGGGTTTTGCAGCAGGCTGGCAACCGACTGCAAAGGCCCGGTGTCACCGTGATCACGAACTGCACTGATGACCTCTTCGGCAATCCAGTTGCGCAGCACGTATTTTGGATTGACCGCCCGCATCTGCTCCTGGCGTGCTGTTGCGGAAATGCCTTGGAGGTTAAGGCTTATGCTCACCGCCTGCTGATACCGATCGAGCCAGGGCCTGCAGGCCGCACGGTCCGGCGCAAGATCACTAAAGGCCTGCTCATCCTGATTCGATAGCGCACGAAATGCGAGTGTGTAGTCCATCGCCTGGGACTGCAGCAGAGAATAAAAATCATCCAAAAGCGGCCCCCACTGATCCTCTGGTAGTTGCTCTAGGCCCAATTTCTTTTTCAGCAGGCCTTCCATCTCTTTGGCGTAGCTGGATTTAAAGTGCTCGAGCACTGCATTCAGTGGATCTACTGCATTGACTAAGGGATACAGGGCGTTTGCAAGCCGGCTTAGATTCCACAGCGAGACCTGCGGCTGTGACTGAAAACTGTAGCGGCCGTGATGGTCGGAGTGGTTGCAAATATGGCCGGCGTTAAAGCCATCCATAAAGCCAAAGGGTCCGTAATCCAGGGTCAGGCCGAGAATGGAGCAGTTATCGGTATTCATGACACCGTGCATAAAGCCTACGCCCATCCATTGGGCAGTCATCTTTGCGCTGCGTTGGGCAACCTCGGTCAGCACAGCAAGCGCCAATTCAGAAGCGGGCATTGGCGTGCGACTCCCCGGGTCCCCGCGGCCTAAAAGTGCAGCACTATGGCCGGTAAGTTGCTCAAGCTGATCTGTGCGCTGTCGGGAGGAGAAGTATTCAAAGTGGCCAAACCGTAGAAAACTTGGCGCCAGTCTGCATACCACTGCGGCGGTCTCGACAGTCTCGCGCAGGACTGGTGAGGCTGCCGCCACCAGCGACAGCGCTCGGGTAGTTGGAATGCCCAAGGCATGCATGGCCTCTGAACACAGATACTCACGAATAGAGGAGCGCAGCACCGCGCGGCCATCAGCAAATCGCGCATAGGGGGTCTGGCCTGCGCCTTTCAACTGCAGCTCCCAGCCACGAAGTGCCCCAAGGTTTAACGCGCGGCCATCGCCGAGTCGGGGGACAAAGACCCCAAATTGATGTCCTGCATAAACACTCGCATAGGGCTGAAGATGCCTGCCCACCGCATTGCCGGAGAGCAAGGCAAGCCACTCAGGGCTTTGCATAACCGCCTGTGCATCTAGGCCCAGCAGTGCTGCAGCATCATCAGAAACCGCAAGAAAACGGCATTCCTGCAGTGGCGATGGGTCACAGGGCCGGATAAAGGGCTCCTCGGGGTCAGCGCCAAGGGCGGCAAATCCCGGCGACCAGTCGGCGGGCAGGCCAAGGTCAATCCTCGGCGCGGCGCCAGGCTCGTGGTGGGGCGTTAAAGGGGCGAGCGCGGGCAGGCTTGGCCGCAGGCTGTCGGGCGCATTCATGTCTGTGAAGTGTAAGTCTTGCTATCGTTGGCGTCATGCAATCCCCCAGCGCCTCGGGTTTTACGCCGTTTGTCGATCATCTCGGTGTCGAGCCCGTGCGGGCGGAGTCAGGCCACGCTGAAATTAAGCTGGCGCTGAAGGCCGAGCATCTCAATGGACTTGGTGTGGCCCATGGTGGCGTGGTGATGACGCTTTTGGATGTCGTCATGGCTGTTGCAGCCCGGTCTGCAGACCCCGATCAGATGGGCATGGTGACTGTGGGCATGAACACCAGTTTTATGCGTCCTGCCAAGGGAGAATTGCATGCGTTTGGCTGGTGCGATCACTTCTCAACGACCATGGCCTTTTGTCACGGCGAATTGCGGGATCAGCATGGCCGCCTGCTGGCCAGTGCGACAGGCACGTTTAAACGTATGCGAAGTTTTAATCGCAGGCGTGGCAGTAAGGCCGATTAAGCTTTCGACTTGCGATCAGCGTTCATCGCATGAACTCAAAGTGTTCATGCAGGGTAGTCACCGCTGATGCGGCTGGGGACCAGGTGATCTCTCGGACTGCTGCCTTTAACGGATCGAGCTGAATCAGTGTGGAGGATCGCGTGTGATAGTCCTCGCCCGCAATCAGTGCTGCAGATAATCGCTTTTCCCAGTCAAAAGAAACGCCGGTTGCAGGCAGCTCATCATCACCTGCAAGCGTCTGTGAATGCATGACTGCGTCAATGGCCGCTGCATCCTCGGTTGCCAGTGCCGCCTTTAGGCGGCGGGCCTTTGGCCAGGGCGTGTTGAGCTCGGCATTAGAGAGCACATGACTGCCCGCTTCTAGCGGCGCAAGTGTGCGGCTTCGTCCGCCAAGCCAGAGCGCTTGAATTGAATCCGCGTGAATCTGGCCAAGTATTAAGTTGTATGGCGATGCCTCGGAGACTGCAGTCAGCATCTGCTCTGCATAGGCCTCGGGAGTGCAATCCGATAAAAGAAACGCCTTCACCATCAGCCCACGAGAGCCAAAGGGCACCGTGGCTGCTCGAAGGGCGGGATCTCGAACATTGGTAACGGCAGCAAAGCGGCCGTCACGCGTGATCCCCAGCCAGGTACCGCCTGCCTGAAGGTCTTTTCCTGCGAGTAAACCTTCTTGCCACCAGTGCAGTGGCGCAGTCGGCCGGGCCGCAAATTCATCACGATTCGCAGCAATTAAAAGTCTTGGGCCATCGCCAAGATGAATGCCAATGAGGCACACAGATAAATCGATGTCTCGAACGTTAGGCGGCTACCGCAAGGCTATAGGGCAGATGGCCTGCCTGCAGGCTTGGGCCATCAAGACTGCCGAGCGTGAGTGCACCGCCCTCCCAGGCCTCGATAGTGAGTTCAATCAGTAAAGCGATCGGAGGCTGCGCTGCCCCCTGGGCGTTAAAGCTTGGGGCTGCAGCAACAACGCGGCCGCAGGGCTCTGCCGGATTCGCTTTAGACCATACATCCTGCCCGGGCAAATCGGAGACTGGAACTGAGAGCTGCTGAACCTCGGCTGCTGCGATATCAGCACGATAGGTGCGACGCTTCAGTTTTCCGAGGTATTGGCTTCGGGCAACCACCTCCTGGCCGGGGTAGCAGCCCTTTGTGAAGCTTACGCCCTGGATTAATTCGAAGTTCACCATCTGTGGCACAAAAATATCTTGCGTTTTTTCCCAGACCCAGGCCTTGCCGGATTCAATTTCTGAAAAACTCCAGGCCGACTCCGGCAACTCCTGTGCAGCTGAAAATCCGGCCACTAGTTGGTTGATTGCATCTTCTGGGCCGACAAGCCAGCCGCGCTGGCCAAGCACTGGGCATGTTGTATCCATCAAAAGCCAGCAGGCATTGGTGCCGTCCTCTTCGGCAGCCGCACCGGATGTTGCTGCGATCGGATAGGCCCTGCCTTCAAATTCAGACGGCGCTGCATTTGCAAGCTCTCCTGCAGCCTCGCCCCAAAGACCAATCACGCGATACGACGCCTCTGCCGAGGAAAACGACACCTTGGAGCGCAGCACAAACATTTTTAGCCGTTTGGTAATTCGCTCAAGGCTTTCCGCCGGAATCAGGTGGGTCCAAGATGCTTCGCCCGAGCGCCATTGCAGCATTGTGGTGAGCAGACGGCCCTTTGGTGAGCAAAAGCCAGTGCGCTGATGCCGGCCGGCGTTCACCGACTCGATATCGTTGGTGAGCTGGCCTTGTAAAAAAGCGCGGGCATCTGGGCCGGCGACTGTAAAGCCCGTAAAACTTGGCAGATGGGCCCAGCGTTTGGTAGTGAGCAGCGAGGGCAGAGGATAAGTGTCCATCGTCTTAATATAGCGGTATGGCAAGGCCGAAGTCGAAATCTTCAGATAAGACCCGATCGGGCAGCGGGCTGTTAAGGCTGCTGCGGGCGCTCGCGGTCAGCGGCGCGCTGGCGATTCTTGCTGCGGCATCAGCAGCGGGCTGGTTTTTTTATCAGGCAGAGCAGCCCGTCTATGCGGCAGACAAGCCGCTGGATTTGGTGATCAATTACGGCACCTCCGCCCGGGGGATTGTGGCGCTGCTGCAGGCCAATCGCATCGAGATCAACGAGACACTATTTCTTGGCTATGCGGCCTTTCGCGGGGTCGAGCGCCAGCTGATGGCTGGCGTTTATCAGATTGAGCCGGGCATTAGCCAGCGAAAACTGGTGGAGCGACTTTCTCGGCAGGATGCGGGCAGCACCGAGTTCAGGATCTTGGAGGGCTGGACTGTCGAGCAGACGCTGGAAGCGTTGGGCCGGCAGCCTGAGATTCGTCTGGATGTGCAGGCCCAGGCCGCACGGCCTGAGGCGATTGCCGCAAGCCTCGAGCTCGAGGCGCGGCATCCAGAGGGCTGGCTTTATCCTGATTTGTATGTGGTGCCCAAGGGCTCATCTGCGCTGGAGCTGCTGCGGCGATCGGCAGCCATACAGCGGCTGGTGATTGCGCGAGAGTGGGAAAAGCGTGCCCAGGATCTGCCGTATCGCTCACCTTACGAGGCCTTAATTGTTGCCTCGATCGTTGAAAAGGAGACCCAGTATTCGGGCGATCGCGAAAAGGTGGCCGCAGTCTTTACCAATCGCATGCGGGTAGGCATGCCACTTCAGGCCGATCCAACAGTGATTTATGGGCTGGGAAAAGAGTTTGCCGGTGACATCACCCGCAAGCACCTTAAAAAAGACACGCCATATAACACCTACACCCGCAAGACCCTGCCGCCGACACCGATCTCTAACCCAGGGCCGCGGGCGATTCGGGCGGCCCTGAATCCCGCCAACATCAGGGCGCTGTATTTTGTGGCCCGAGGTGACGGAAGCTCCGAGTTTTCGGAGACGCTAAAGGACCATAACCAGGCTGTCGATCGATTCATCCGTCGTGTCGCGGTGGCGAAGGATTCGAAGTGAGCCAGGCCTCCAAGCAGCGCGGCAAGTTCATTGTCCTTGAAGGAATCGATGGGGCAGGAAAAAGCACCCATATTGATTTCATCGCGGCCAACATTCGGTCAGCCTATGGGGTTGAGGTGCTGATCACCCGAGAGCCGGGCGGCACGCCCCTGGCCGAGAAAATCCGAGAGCTTGTCCTGCATGAGCCCATGGATGTCCAGACCGAGGTCCTGCTGGTAGCGGCTGGCCGCCGGGACCATATACAGCGCGCGATTGGTCCAGCCCTTGAGCGGGGCGACTGGGTGCTCTGCGATCGATTTATTGATTCGACCCGGGCCTATCAAGGCGGCGGCGGGGGAGTGGATCTGGGCTGGATTGATGCGGTGAATCGCGAGGTCTGCGGGTCTTTAGAGCCCGATCGGGTGATTCTGTTTGATGTACCTGCCCATATTGCTGCACAAAGGCGGGGTGGTAGGGGCGGACAGGAGGATCGTTTTGAGGCCCGGGACGTTGCCTATTTCGAACGCGTAAGGGGCGTCTATCTCCATCAGATGCGGCCAGGCAGCGAAGAAAAAACAGCTATTCTTAATGCAGAACTTGATGTTTCACGAATTCAAAAGGAACTGCATAAAATAATTCTAAATCTATGATTAACAAAGAGGTTTCGATTTTTAAGTCCTGGTGGAGCCTGGCCTCTCCGACGCTCGCCCGGCGGCCATCTGCCCTCATGCTGGTGGGCCCAAGCGGCATCGGAAAGACAGGCTTTGGCCGGGAAATTGCGGCGGCAATGCTGTGCGAATCCCCCCTTCAGGACGATCACTCAGCCTGTGGTGCCTGCCAGTCTTGCCTCTGGATGGGCGCTGCGCAGCACCCTGATTTTCGCTGGGTCCAGCCCGATGCCCTGGCAGCCGAAGAGGGGGATTTTCAGGAGTCCACAGAAGAGTCGGCCCCCGTCGAGGCGGTGGAGTCGGGGGCAGGAGAGAAGAAAAAATCACAGGAGATTCGGATTGAACAAATCCGGGGCCTTGCGGGCTTTTCCAATGTTGGTGCCCACCGGGCGGGGCTTCGGCTGGTCCTGATTAACCCGGCCAACCGACTGAATTACGCGGCGGCAAACGCGCTTTTAAAAACTCTTGAGGAGCCCTCCGAGAACCTCATGTTCATCTTGGTGGCGGATGGCCTGAGAGGAATACCGCCAACGATCCTCTCCCGCTGCAGGCGGCTCAATCTACCGATCTCTGACGCGGAATTGTCGCGTCTGCAGCTCGCCAAAAGCGCAGCCGCTGATTGGCTGCTTCCGGCCTTGACCGCAGAGCCGATCGACCCGCTACGCTGGGCAGAGCGCGCCGGAAAGTCTCCGCCGGCCGATGTGCTGGATCTTCTTCAGCGCTGGATGAATGATGTCGCTCGCGTGAGATTTGGCGTACCCCCGAGACACTTCTCCAGTCATCAGACGGCCCTAGAGGCCCATGCAGAGCGGCTGCGATCCCTGCAGCGCTTTAGTCTTGCCATGGCCGAATTGCAGCGACAGCGCGCGGTCGCGGACCACCCACTAAATCCGAGACTCTTTTTTGAAGCGATCTTTGATCGATTTCAGCGGGCTTATGTTTAAGGTGAGACGATGACCTTTGTCGATTCACACTGCCACCTTAACTATCCCGGTCTAAACGAGGACACCGAGGGGGTGCTCTCGCGTATGCAGGCTGCCGGCGTAAAGCAAGCCTTAAATATCTGCACCACCTTAGAGGAGGCGGATCAAGTGTTGGCACTGGCCAATGCCCATCCGTTTCTACTCGCTTCCGTTGGAGTCCATCCCGATAACTTGGGGGTGCAGGAGCCGACGGTTGACGACCTCGTCAGCAGGGCAGGGAACAAAAAAGTGGTCGCAATCGGTGAGACCGGCCTTGACTACTATCGGCGGGAGGGGGACGGAAAGACCGATGATTTTGGCTGGCAGCAATCGCGATTTCGCACCCATATCCGCGCAGCACGAACACTTGGTAAGCCCATTATCGTCCACACGCGTGAGGCGGCCACCGATACCCTGCAGATCATGAAAGAAGAGGGCGCATCCGCGGTGGGCGGCGTGATGCATTGCTTCACCGAAACCGTAGATGTTGCAAAAGCCGCCATTGAGCAGGGATTTTTGATTTCTTTATCTGGAATCGTTACCTTTAAAAATGCAAAGCAAGTCCAGCAGGTTGCGGTGGAGATTCCGCTCGAGCACCTGATGATCGAGACCGACGCCCCCTTTCTTGCGCCTATGCCCCATCGCGGCAAAGTCAACGAGCCTGCATATGTGGTGTACGTTGCTCAGAAGATCGCCGAGCTAAAAGGAATTTCTGTAGAAGAGGTAGCCCGTGTCACCTCGCAGAATTTTTCTCGTTTTAGTTCGGGCGCCCTCGTCTCCCGCAGCTAAGCCGAAATGCAGCAGCTCTTTTGCACCATCTTTTCCCGCGGCGCTCGGCTGATCGCAGCAGCAGTCCTTGGGTTGCTGCTATCAATGCCCGCCTGGCCGCGGGACGTGCTGCAGAACTTTATTCTTGCCGCGAAGGCCAACGACGTCAGTTTTATTAATCGGCTTCCCGAGATGGGCCTTGACCCACAAAGCCGCGACAGCCTGCGCAACAACCTGCTGATGCTGGCGTTAAGGGAAGGGGGAGAGGACTTAGCGCTTGCGCTATTGGGCCAGCCAGCCTGGCAGGATAAGGCGGTTGTAGAGCACCAGAATCAGCTGGCTGAGACCCCGCTGATGATTGCGGCCATTAAAGGCCTTGAACGGGCCTCCAAGCGGCTCATCGAGCTGGGCGCCGAGGTCAACCGGCCGGGCTGGACAGCGCTGCATTACGCGGCCACTTCGGGCAGCGTTCCGGTGATCAAGCTCTTGGGTGAACACAATGCCTATGTTGATGCGGTCAGCCCGAATAACACGACCCCACTGATGATGGCCGCCCGGTTCAATCAAAGGCCGGCTGCGGCTGAGCTGATCGCGCTGGGGGCAGATCCGACGATCACCAATCAGTCCGGGCTAAACGCCCGCGACTATGCCAAGGAGCAAAACAACAACGACCTTGCCTTTTGGCTTGAGCTAGAAGAAATCTCATTTACAAACAGATACTTAAGGCGCTTACCTAAAGTAACGCCGGACTCGACTTTAAATGAGATTGT
>CAYTRY010000020.1:0-24032 GCA_964440375.1 uncultured Bordetella sp.
TGAAACTCTGCGGATTTGATGCTGGCTTAGCGCATCCTTTTTTTCTGATTTCGGGCCCCTGTGTGGTGGAGTCCGAGCAGCTGCAGATGGATACCGCCGGCACGCTAAAAGAGATCTGCGCTGGCCTGGGCATCCCCTTTATTTTTAAATCAAGCTATGACAAGGCCAACCGCTCCTCGGGCACGTCGTTTCGTGGCCTGGGGATGGAAAAAGGCCTTGAGATCTTGGCCAAGGTGAAGTCAACGCTTAACGTTCCGCTGCTCACCGATGTGCACAGCGAAGATGAGATCGCTGCAGTTGCCAAGGTGGTCGATGTGCTGCAGACACCAGCGTTTTTGTGCCGGCAGACTGATTTCATTCGGGCGGTGGCACAAAGCGGCCGGCCGGTGAATATCAAAAAAGGCCAATTTCTTGCGCCTGGCGATATGGTCAATGTGATTCAAAAAGCCCGCGAGGCGGCCCGCGAGGCAGCGCTCTCCGAGGATCGTTTTCTCGCCTGCGAGCGGGGCGCAAGTTTTGGCTATAACAATTTGGTAAGCGATATGCGCAGCCTGGCCATCATGCGCGGTACTGGCTGCCCGGTCGTCTTTGATGCGACCCATTCGGTGCAGCTGCCCGGCGGCCAGGGTACCTCTTCGGGCGGCCAGCGGGAGTTCGTGCCAGTGCTCTCGCGTGCTGCAGTGGCGGTCGGCATTGCCGGAATTTTTATGGAGACCCATCCGAATCCGGCCAAGGCCTTATCGGATGGACCCAATGCAGTGCCGCTGCATCAGATGAAGGCCTTACTGGAGCAGCTGGTCAGCATTGATCGGACCGTTAAATCAGCCCCCTTTCTCGAGGATCACTTTAATTAAGCCGCGGGCCAATCGCATCCTGCGTGGGCCTCGCACAACCAAGGAAATGTAATGACAGCGATTGTGGATTTAATCGGCCGGGAAATTATCGATAGCCGCGGCAACCCCACTGTAGAGTGTGATGTGCTGCTGGAGTCCGGCGTCATGGGCCGGGCCGCGGTGCCCAGTGGCGCTTCTACCGGATCGCGCGAGGCCATCGAATTGCGAGATGGCGATAAGTCGCGCTATCTCGGCAAGGGTGTGCTCAACGCAGTCGAGCACATCAATACGGAAATCTCTGAGGCCCTGATGGGCCTAGATGCCAGCGAGCAGGCCTTCATCGATAAGGCCCTGATTGATCTGGATGGCACAGAGAATAAATCCCGCCTGGGTGCTAATGCCATGCTGGCAGTCTCCATGGCGGTGGCCAAGGCAGCGGCCGAACAATCCGGCCTGCCGCTTTACCGTTACTTCGGCGGCTCGGGTCCGATGCGGCTTCCGGTGCCGATGATGAATGTGATTAATGGCGGTGCCCATGCCAATAACAATCTGGATCTCCAGGAGTTCATGATCATTCCGGTGGGGGCACCGACTTTTCGTGAGGCCCTGCGGTATGGCGCCGAGGTCTTTCACAGCCTAAAGAAACTGATTCACGATCAGGGTATGTCGGTCGCAGTCGGTGATGAGGGCGGCTTTGCACCCAATGTCGCAAACCATGAGGCTGCGATTCAACTGATTCTTAAGGCCATTGAAGCAGCGGGCTATGAGCCCGGCCGTCAGATTGCGCTTGGCCTGGATTGCGCAAGCTCCGAGTTTTTCAAAAACGGCAAATACGAACTCTCGGGCGAGGGCCTCAGCCTGTCATCGCAGGACTTCACCCATCTGCTGGCCAGCTGGGTCGATAAGTATCCGATTCTCTCGATTGAAGATGGCTGCGCTGAAAATGACTGGGAGGGCTGGGCCTATCTCACCCAGCAGCTGGGTAAAAAAGTGCAGCTGGTGGGCGATGATTTATTTGTGACCAACACCAAGATTTTGCGTGAAGGCATCGAGAAAAAAATCGCCAACTCAATTCTCATTAAGATTAATCAAATCGGCACGCTGAGCGAGACTTTTGCCGCCATTGAGATGGCCAAGCGCAGCAACTACACCGCGGTGGTCTCCCACCGTTCGGGGGAGACTGAAGACACCACAATTGCGGATCTTTCAGTGGCCACCAATGCCTTGCAGATCAAGACAGGCTCGATGTCGCGCACTGATCGCACCGCGAAATACAACCAGCTGTTGCGCATCGAAGAAGACCTGGGCGATGCGGCCCAGTATCCGGGCCTGGATGCGTTTTATAACCTGCGCTCTTAGGGATTCTCGGGGCCACGGCCAGTGAACACCATCGATCGCCTGGAGCGTTTTGTTCAGCGGTTCCCTCGGCCGGGGCTGACTCAGATTCTGTTGGGTGTGCTGATTTTGCTGCAGTTTCCCTTATGGTTCGGGCAGGGTGGATGGATTCGGGTCTGGCGGCTTGAGCGCCAAGTCGAGGCCAAGCAGCTTGAAAATGAAACCAAGCGGCTGCGCATCGCCGAGCTTGAAGGCGAAGTACGAGACTTTAAAAGCAGCCCACGCGCTGCGGAGGAGCGGGCCCGCTATGAGCTGGGCATGATCATGCCCGGTGAGCGGTTTGTGCAGTGGGGCGAGCCGGCTGCACCGAATACGGCCGCTACTGCAGGGTCTGCGGACCCCCAGAGCCGGAAGGGTGGGCGTCCGTAAAGAGCGCCGCGCAGTCGACCGCATCAAAGGCGTAGCTGCTGTTACAAAAATCACAGTTCACTTCAACCTGGCCCTGCTCAGCCAGTATCGATTCGATCTCGGGCTCCCCCAGCATGCGCAGCATCTTGCTGACCTTGGTCCGTGAGCAGGGGCAATGAAATTGGACCGGCTTTTCTTCAAGTAGCCGCGGATTTTTTTCCCAAAACAGGCGGTGCAACAGGGTCTGGCCCTCGGTCTGCAATAGCTCTTCTTTGGTCAGCGTATCGGCCAAGGTGGTCAGTGTCTGCCATTGGTCATCAGCTTCGGAGGCCGTGAGTGCGGATTGCGGGCCTAGGGGCTGAGAGGTGCCGCCTTCAATGGGCATTTTTTGTAGCAGCAGGCCCACTGCCTGCTCACCATCGCAGGCCAGCCACAGCCGCGTAGGCAGCTGTTCTGATTTCGCCATATAGGACTCAAGGGCCTGGGCAAGGCCCGCCTCGTGCAGCGGCACAATGCCCTGATAGGGATTTTGTGTGCTGATCTGCGGATCCAGCACAACCGAGAATCGGCCAAGATTGTCTTGATTCACGAGTTCTTGCCAGCTGGCGCCAGGCTTTACCGCGAGGGTCTCGGACATCTTGATGGTGCTGCGAAACTCAAGCAATGAATTGCACTCGGCAACCGCCAAACGGATCGGCCCATCGCCATGAATCTGCAGAATCACTGCGCCCTGATACTTCAGGCTTGCCGACAGCAGAATTGCAGCGCAGCTCATCTCGCCTAAAAGTGTCATCACTTCCGGGGCCTCGGCATGACGGTGGGCGACTTCCAGCCATGCCCGATCAATCCGCACCAGGTGGGCCCGGGCAGCAACGCCTTCAAACATGATGCGCATTAAGCGATCGCCCGAGGCTTGCGCGCGCTCTGGAGTTTGTTTCTTAGTCAATCGTTTGCGTCAATTGCTTTAAGTTCTTTTCGAAACCGTGCAGCCCGCTCGATATAGGTCTTAATGCCCCGATGCATATTGGCGATCTCATCATCGGTGAGTGGCCGCACCGCCTTGGCAGGCGAACCCAGCACCAAGGACCCATCGGGAATGACGGTGCCGGTGGTCACCAGTGCGCAGGCGCCGACTAAACAGTTCTTGCCAATGACTGCATCGTTGAGCACCACGGCCTGAATACCAATCAGGCTTCCCGATCCGATCGTGCATCCGTGCAGCATGGCCTGATGGCCGACGGTGACATGCTCATGCACAGTCAGCGGTGAGCCCGGGTCAGTGTGTAGCACCGCGCCTTCTTGAACATTCGAGCCTCGGCCAATCACGATGGGCTCGTTATCCCCGCGCAGGGTTGCGCCAAACCAGATGCTGCTTTCGGCCTGCAGCTCGACCTTGCCGATTAAAACGGCAGTGTCAGTGACATAGGCGGTGGGATCAATGACTGGCCGATGGGGGCCGAGGGCATAAATGGGCATACGGGTTATGGAGGCGGTGAAAGCACCGATTCTGTCATGGGCCACCGAGATCCCGAAAAAGCGCCGCCGGCCTTGCTTCGTTACCATCGGGTTATGGCAGAGCGATTTCCACACGATATCAATGCTGATTTGCATATGCATTCCACGGCCTCTGATGGCGCACTCTCGCCCGAGCAGGTCGTGCGGCGCGCTGCAGCCAATGGTGTTCAGGTCCTGGCACTGACCGATCACGACACCGTGAGCGGCCAGCAGTCGGCGATGGAGACCGCGCGCGGGCTTGGCCTTCACTATGTGCCGGGTGTGGAGATCTCGGTGACCTGGGGCGGTGAGACGGTGCATGTGGTCGGATTACAAATCGATATTGGGCATCCGCAGTTAAATCACACCCTGTCTCAAATCCGCGAGGGCCGACAGACCCGAGCCAAGGCAATGGCAGCGCATCTTGTCAGCCATGGCCTGCCGGATCTTTTGGAAGATGCCAAAAGCCATGCCGCCAATGCGGATCTCATCGGCCGGACCCACTTTGCGCGGGCGATGGTGGCCCGGGGCCTCTGCAGCTCCATGGGCGATGTATTTCAGCGCTACCTCACGCCCGGTAAGCCGGGCTATCAGGCCCATCAGTGGGCAACACTGACTCAGGCCGTGACTGCGATTCGTGCTTCTGGCGGTGTTGCGGTGCTTGCCCACCCGGCCCGATACCGGTTAAGTGCGATTGGCCACTGGGCCCTGATTGACGAATTTAAGACCCTTGGTGGCCAGGCCATCGAGGTGGTCACGGGCAGCCACTCCGATCAGGATGCCCGCCGATTCCAGCGTGTTGCCGTGGAACAAGGCCTGCATGCCTCGCGGGGCAGTGATTTTCATGCCGAGGGCGAGAGCCGGTTTGATGTCGGGGCGGTGCCGCCACTGCCCGATGCGACCCGACCTGTATGGCACAACTGGATCGGCTGATAAAATCTGGGGCAAATGTACCCTCAACGCGTTTTATCGGGCATGCGGCCCACGGGGTCGTTGCACCTCGGGCATTACCACGGAGTTTTAAAAAACTGGGTTCGGCTGCAGTCTGAGTACGAATGCCTGTTCTTCGTGGCGGATTGGCACGCGCTGACCACCCACTACGACGAGCCCCAGGTCATCTCAGAAAACGTCTGGGGCATGCTGATCGACTGGCTGGCAGCGGGCGTGGATCCGAGCCAGTCCACGCTCTTTATTCAATCGCGCGTGCCCGAGCATGCGGAATTACATCTGCTGCTGTCGATGTGCACACCCTTAGGCTGGCTGGAACGCGTGCCGACTTACAAAGACCAGCAGGAAAAATTAAGCGAGCGCGACCTGGCCACGTACGGCTTTCTTGGCTATCCCTTGCTGCAGGCGGCCGACATTCTGATTTATCGGGCAGCCCATGTTCCAGTAGGCGAGGATCAGGTGCCGCATGTGGAACTCACACGCGAGATCGCACGCCGCTTTAACCATGTCTTTGGCCGCGAGTCTGGCTTTGAAGAAAAGGCCCAGGAGGCCGTAAAAAAACTTGGCGGCAAGCGGGCGCGGCTTTACAGCGATTTGCGTGATCGATTTCAGGAAAAAGGCGATGAGGTGGCGCTTGAGCAGGCCAAGGCCTTGGTCCAAGAGGCTCAGAACCTCACCATGGATGATCGTGAGCGGCTTTTTGGTTTTCTTGAAGGCGCCCGGCGACTCATTCTGGTTGAGCCCCAGGCCTTATTAACCGAAGCCTCCCGCATGCCTGGCCTTGATGGACAGAAAATGTCGAAAAGTTATGGCAACACCATTGCCATGCGCGAGCCGACTGACAATATCGTGCAAAAGATGCGCAAGATGCCCACAGACCCGGCCCGTATTCGCCGCGCCGATCCGGGCAACCCTGAGCGCTGCCCGGTCTGGCAGCTACATCAGGTCTACTCCGATGAGGCCCGCAAGAAGTGGGTCTCGGCAGGCTGCACCAGCGCGGGCATTGGCTGCTTAGAGTGTAAGCAGCCCCTCATTGATGCGGTATTGGAAGAGCAAAAGGAATTTCTTGAGCGGGCACGGCCCTACGAGGAAGATCCTGATTTATTAAGAAGCATTGTTGCCGATGGTTCGGAGAAGGCCCGTGAGATGGCCCGCCAGACCATGCGCGATGTGCGCGAGGCCATGGGCCTGGATTACAGTTGATCCATTGCGTCACTGACTGAGATAGCGAGACCACCATGATTACCGGAAGCCTAGTAGCGATCACCACGCCGATGCATCCCGACGGCAGTCTGGATCTCGCCAGCTACCGTGCGCTCATTGATTGGCATATCGCCGAAGGCACCCAGGCGATTGTTGCTGTTGGCACAACCGGTGAGTCTCCCACAGTGGATGTCGATGAGCACCTTGAGTTAATCCGCGTGGCGGTCGAGCAGTGCAAAACCAAGATTCCAGTGATCGCAGGCACGGGCGCGAATTCCACTCTCGAAGCCATTGAGTTAACCCGTGAGGCAGCCCGCATGGGAGCGGCCGCTTCACTGCAGGTGGTGCCTTATTACAACAAGCCCACACAGGAAGGCCTGTATCAGCATTACAAAACAATCGCCGAGGCCTGCGAGATTCCAATCATTTTGTATAACGTGCCTGGCCGTACCGTTGCAGATCTCTCCCATGAGACCACGCTGCGTTTAGCCCAGATCCCAAACATCGTTGGCATTAAAGATGCCACCGGCAATATCGAGCGTGGCCAGTGGCTCATCCATGAAGCGCCAAAGGATTTTGCAATCTATAGCGGTGACGATGGCACGGCCGTTAGCCTCATGCTGCTCGGTGGCCACGGGAACATTTCAGTGACTGCCAATGTCGTACCGGCCATGATGTCCAAACTCTGTGCCCTCGCGATGTCAGGCCGTGCCGCCGAGGCCGCCGCCTTGCAGCGGCAGCTGCTTGTCTTGCATCGGGCCATGTTCATCGAGGCCAACCCCATTCCGGTAAAGTGGGCCTTGGCCCGCATGGGCCGATCGCCAGCAGGCCTTCGCCTGCCCTTGGTTGAACTTTCCAAGGCCAATCAGGCGGTGGTTGACGCCGCCCTTAAATCTGTAGGAGCCCTTGGATGATTCGGGTCCGTGTTGGTTTGACTGCCGTTGCGATTGCCGCTGCTGCTGCCTTAGCGGGCTGCACCACGGTAATGAAAAATGAGGTGGACTATAAGTCTGCGACCAAGGTAAAGCCTCTGGAGGTCCCGCCGGATCTGGTTGCCCCAAGCCGTGATGATCGCTTTGCGGTGTCGGCCTCGGGCAGCGCAAGCCGTGCGGAATTTGATCGCAGCCGCGCCGATCCGCGGCGCACTGATCAGCCGGTGTTGCCAGCGCCTTCGGGCATGCGCATTGAACGCCAGGGCGATCAGCGCATTCTGGTGGTGGAGCAGTCGGCCGAGCGCCTATGGCCGATCGTGCGTCAGTTCTGGCTCGATAGCGGTTTTGCATTGGCGGTTGAAAATCCCGAAACCGGTTTTATTGAAACCGAGTGGGCCGAGAATCGCGCCAAGATCCCCGAGGACGTCATTCGTCGGACACTGGGTAAGGTCTTTGATCGCCTCTACGACACCGGCGAGCGGGATAAATTCCGCACCCGATTGGATCGCGTTGCTGAGAATCGCACCGAGATCGTCATTAGCCATCGGGGTGTGGTTGAGATTGCCACCTCTGCAACCCTGAATATTCAAACCACCTGGACCAATCGCCCCGCAGACCGCGATCTTGAAGCGGAATTCATGCGCAGGCTCATGCTGCGATTGGGTGCTGATCAGACTCGCGCTCAGGCCTTGCTCATGCAGACCGCCACGACTGCTGCTAAGGCACAGCTTGTGAAACAAGGCGATGCCTCGGTGATTGATATTGCAGAGCCTTTTGATCGTGCATGGCGCCGTGTCGGCGTTGCCATCGATCGTCTGGGCTTTACGGTCGAAGACCGGGATCGCAATAAAGGATTGTTTTTTGTCCGCTATCGTGACCCCACCATTGATCAGCAGCGCGAGAAGCCGGGATTTTTCTCCCGCATGTTCTCAAGCGCCAAGCCCTCTGAATCGGTTGAACAGTATCGGCTGTTGGTTGCTGCAAGCGGCCAAGAGGCCGTCCGCATCTCAGTGCAGGATAAAAACGGCAAGCCTGTCTCCGATGCCATTGCCCGACGCATGCTTGGGCTGTTGTTCGATCAGCTCAAATAGTTGCGGTTTACGAGTCTCTCTAGCGGCAGCGGCGGCAACGCCCTGGTGATCGAGTCGCCCTCGCAGGGACTTGATCCCACCCGGGTTCTGGTTGATTGTGGCCTGGGCTTAAAAGAGGTCAGCCGAAGGCTGGAAGCAAGGGGGCTGCTGCCCTCGGATCTGGATGCAATCTTTGTCACTCATGAACATCAAGATCACATTGATGGCGCGGCAAGGCTGGCCCGCGCTGCCGGCATTCCAGTACTCACATCCCATGGCACGGCCAGCGCAATGCCTGCCGAATTCTGGTCGGGTGTGCGGGTCATTGAGATTGATAGCCATGCGAGATTTTCTCTCGGTGGGCTGACGCTGTGCTGCTTTCCGGTGCCGCATGATGCCCGTGAGCCCGTGCAGCTGGTGGTGGAAAGTCAGCACGGCAAGATCGGCGTACTCACCGATGTTGGCCGATCAACGCCCCATATTGAATCGATGCTCAGCGGTATGGACGCACTTTTTCTGGAAGCCAATCACGATGAGGACATGCTGCGTGCAGGCGGCTACCCCGAGGCATTAAAGCAGCGCATCTCGGGGCCCTACGGTCATCTGTCGAATACTGAATCGGCTGCGATTCTTGCTGCGATTGATCAATCGCGCTTACAGCATGTTGTGGCTGCGCATCTCAGTCAGCACAACAATCGGCCGGAGCTTGTACAAAAAGTATTGGGCCCCATGATCGGGACTAAGACCCAGATGACCATCGCCTCGCAGGAAGAGGGTATCGATTGGGTGATGGTGTGTTAAGCCAGGGTCTGCTGAAAAACGAAACGCCGGCTTGTGGCCGGCGTTTTTCACAACAGCAGTAACGCTATCGCGGATTACTTCTTGGCCGGCTGGGCTGCAGGTGCAGCGGGTGCGGCAGGAGCGGGCGCTGCATCAGCAGGCTTTTGCTCAGTTGCAGGAGCAGGTGCGGGTGCGGGAGCAGGCGCGGCGGCCTCTTGTTTTTTTCCGCATGCAACAACACCAAGCGCCAGAATCATGGCGGCGAGAAGAGACTTTTGCATATTTTTGTTTCCTTCGACAAAAAATTGAGGTGATCGTTTCTTGTAGATTCGCTGTTTTAAAGCGATTCGTCCCCAAGAAACCCGTTAATGATAAACGATCCATCCCGCCCTTGCCATTTGCAGCAGGCAATCGGCCAGCGAGGGATCCTGAATTACACGTTTTACTTGGGCAGCAGAGAGTCGGCGATGGTTTGCAAGATCGCGCAGCGCTGTACCTGCAGACACGGTCAGGGGTGTGGAGACCGCCTCTCCATTGATGTAGAAGGCTTGATCGACATACAACAGTCGGCTTGCTGGTGACAGTGCAATGCCATGTCGTTTTGCGGCACTTGAAAATCCGCGCAGTGTGGGCGCAGGCCGTGGCGCTGCGAATACGGCCGAAGGGGCAGGTTCGCTCAGGACACGGGCAATCGCCGATCGCAGGGCCTTGCGATTGGGAAACGTCTGCAGCACCTGGCGGGTGAGTGCCGCAAGGAGTTGCTCGGGAATTTCGCCGGGCCGATCCGAGGCCTTGAGCCAAGGATCATGCCAGTCGGATTCCTCGAACTGGTCCAGGTGTTGGCTCCAGGCCTGGTCGGCCAATGCGACTCGGCCAGGTGCGCGAAAGCCGATGGACCAGGTCATGCAGGCCGCACCGACCGCGGTGCCGCGATGGGCGACTTGTGGCGGGAGATACAAAAGATCACCAGGATTTAAAAGCCACTCATGTTCGGCACGAAAAGACTTCAGAATTTTTAATGGCAGATCATCCATCAATGCGGGCGCAAAGCGCTGTGCAATCTCCCAGCGCCGTTGGCCCTGGGCCTGAATCAGAAAGACATCATACGAGTCGACGTGTGCGCCGATACCACCGCCAGGCCCCGCTACGCTAATCATCAAATCATCAAGCCTTGCTTCAGGAATAAAGCGAAAGGCATCTAGGAATTGATCGGCTGCTGGCAGCAAGGTGTTGACCTGCTGCACCAAGACAGTCCAGTTGGGATCACTGAGCTTGGGCAGATCACGCTTTCTAAATGGGCCATGGGCCAGTGACCAATTGCCGCCGTGGCGCGATTGGCCCTTCGGCGCGGATTGAATCAGACGCGACTGCAGCGCATCCTGGGTGCAGAGTGCCAAGACCTCGTCAATGCTGATTGCGGGCTCAAAATCCGGAAATGCATTGCGAACAAGCAGCGGTTTTTTCTGCCAATAACGGGCCATGAACTGCTTTGGTGAAAGGCCGCCAAGCCAGGGCACTGCCTCAGTGGGCTTGGGCCTTGGATAGAAACGATTCGGCATCTGAAAAGCGGATTGCGATTAACGACGCCCTAAAAGCGCCTTTGCCTCAAGGCCCTTACTGGGCTCGGGCAGTGCATAGCGGCCCAAGAGGCTTACCAGCTGGCCAAAGATCTTGGGCGATCCGCCAATAATGTTTTCATGAAAGAGATAGTCGGATTCGCCTTTAAAGTCGCCGATCAGTCCGCCTGCCTCGGTGATCAAGAGGCTGCCCGCGGCAGCATCCCAAGGCATGAGGCCGATTTCAAAAAAACCATCCAGGCGGCCGCAGGCGACATAGGCCAAATCAAGTGAAGCCGCGCCTGGCCTGCGCAGTCCGGCCGTCTTCTGGGTGAGTTCTTTAAACATCGCCGTGTACAGCTCAAGGGTCTCGAAATTGCGAAACGGAAACCCGGTGCCGATTAAGGACTCATCCAGTCGGTCGCGCTGTGCGACCCGAATGCGGCGGTCATTGAGCAGTGCGCCTTTACCCTTCGAGGCCACAAACAAATCATTGTGGACAGGGTCATAGATCACTGCCTGGGTGATCTGGCCGCGATACGACAAGCCGATGGAGACTGCGTATTGCGGAAAGCCATGAATGAAATTTGTGGTGCCATCTAGGGGATCAATAATCCAGACATAATCCGAAGCGATTGATTTTTTTCGAAAGCCGCCCGAGACCCCGGACTCTTCGGCAAGAAAATCATGATCCGGGTAAGCAGTTGCCAGAACTTCGATGATGGCGGCCTCGGCAGCCTGATCCACCTCTGTTACAAAATCGTTGGGAGCCTTTCGGCCAATGCGCAGCAGGTCCAAATCCAGGCTCGCCCGGTTAATGATGGCGCCTGCGCGGCGGGCAGCTTTAACTGCCGTGTTAAGCAGAGGATGCATGATCAGGTCTTTTAAGGAGCGAAGGAAAAACAGGGCATGATTGCACCCATGCAGGATTTTAGGCCCATTCATCATTGGCTCGGACGCATTCGGATTGTTTTGGTCGCGCCCAGCCATCCCGGCAATGTCGGGGCTGCCGCCCGCGCCATGCAGGTCATGGGCCTGAGATCGCTCTGGGTTGTGGACCCGGAGGACCCCCGGATTGCGCAGCGATCCGAGGCCGTCGCCTTATCCTCGGGTGCAGCGCAGGTGCTTGGTGATGCGCAGGTGGGCACACTGGCCGAGGCACTCGGCCCTGTGAGCTGGAGTTGTGCGTTAAGCGCCCGCGCCCGGGAGTTTGAGCCACCACGGCTATCGGTGGAGCAGGCCTGCGAGGAACTCTTATCCCATCTGGATCAGCAGCCCGATGGCCAGGCGGCCCTTGTGTTTGGTCCTGAGCGTGCGGGCCTAATCAATGAACAGCTGCTGGCCTGCGGCCATGTCTGTAGCCTGGATGTCGAGCCGCATTTCAGCTCGTTAAATCTCTCGCAGGCCGTCCAGGTGATGGCCTATGCCCTGCGTCGTGCGGCCCGCGGCCGAAGCCCTGATGCAACGGTGGCCAATGCCGGCCTTGGCAACCAGCGGCCCACTGCCCGGCCTGCCGATCATGCCGCGCTGATGGGACTGCATGAACATCTCTTGCGTGTGGCCAAGCAGGTGGGTTACTTCGATCCGCAGGTGCCGGGCCGATTCGAAGAGCGGCTGCTGCGACTTTTGGCCCGAAAAGAAATGTGGGAAGACGAGGTTCAGATGCTGCGGGGCCTTTGTACTGAGATCGAGCGTCGGTCCTGATACGCTAGCGCCATGTTTGCGACATTAAAAGAAGATATCCAGGCGATCTTAGAGCGCGACCCAGCAGCGCGCAGTCGCTTTGAAATCATCACAACCTATCCTGGCCTGCATGCCGTCTGGCTGCATCGGCTGGCCCATCTTTTCTGGTCCACACGCTTTGGACCGCTGCAGTGGTTTGCCCGGTTACTTGCGATGCTGGCCCGTTGGCTTACGGGCATTGAGATTCATCCTGGCGCCTGTCTGGGCCGCGGCGTGTTTATCGATCACGGTATGGGCGTGGTGATTGGCGAGACCACCGAGATCGGTGATCACTGCACGATTTATCAGGGTGTAACACTGGGCGGCACATCGTTGGTGAAGGGCAGCAAACGCCATCCCACGCTGCAGTCGCGTGTGGTGGTTGGCGCAGGCGCCAAAGTCTTGGGCCCCTTTACGGTGGGCGAGGGCGCGCGTATTGGATCCAATGCTGTGGTGGTAAAAGCGGTTCCTGCGGGGGCCACTGTGATCGGTATTCCGGCCCGAGTAGTCGATGAGCAATATGCTGACTCGATGGCGCGTCAGGTGGATGGCGATCGATTTGCAGCGTATGGGGTAATGCCGGGCCAGCAAGATCCGGTGGATGTTGTGCTCCACCAGCTGGTGGATGAACTGAAACGACTACAAGAAGAGCTGGATCAGATCAAACGCGCGCAGCGCTGATCACTTCGATGCCGTTTTGGTTGATCAGTAGGCCACCACCGCGGTGAAGCGCTCCTGATGCATTTAGCTCCCAGTCCGGCAGCACCCAGCGCTTTCGGCCATTTGACATGGGGCTGCAGCCGGGCCGATGGGTATGCCCATGCAGCAAAACATCTGCGGCCAGTTGCTCGGCCAGCGTTTCAGCTTCCTGGGGGCTGATATCCATGATCTCCATCGACTTTGTTTTTTTCTCAAGCTCACTTTGAGCGCGCAGATGATGGGCGACTTCCAGCCGCTCGTTAAGTGGTTTGGCCAGAAAATCATCTTGCCAGCTGGCAGCACGGACCTGCTGTCGAAAGCCCTGATAGTCGGAATCCTGGGTGCAGAGTTGGTCGCCGTGGGTGAGCGCGATGGTGGTGCCAGAGGACATGGTGAGTACACAGGGGTCCGCCAGCAGCTGCGCATTGCACTGCTTGGCGAACTGCTGACCGATCAGGAAATCCCGGTTGCCATGCATCAGGCCAATCCGAATGCCTTTTAAGGCCTGAAGCTCAAACAGATTGGCGATTGTCTGCGCGCACTGTGATTGATGCGCGGTAAGCACATCATCGCCGACCCAGGCATCAAATAAGTCACCCAAGACCAAAAGACTCTCGGGAGAAATCCGCTGGCTGGACTGTTCAATCCAAGCGCAAAACGCTTCAGTGAGCGCAGGGTTGGCATCACTTAAATGAATATCCGAGCACAGCAGCACCGAGTGGCTCGCCCAGGTGGCGGCGGGATGCGCATTCACTTCGTGCTGACTGCGGCTTTCAGTATGGTCACTGGCTCAAGCGGCACATTCTGATGAAAGCCGTTATTGCCTGTTTTAACTTTCTTGATGTTGTCGACCACATCCATGCCGGCGGTGACTTTGCCAAAGACCGCATAGCCCCATCCCCGCTCCGTGGGCGAACTGAAATTTAAGAAATCATTGTCAGCGACATTGATAAAGAACTGCGCCGTTGCCGAGTGGGGGTCATTGGTGCGGGCCATAGCGATGGTGTATTTATTGTTTTTCAGGCCATTATCGGCCTCGTTTTTAATGGCTGCTTTGGTGGGCTTTTGCACCATCTTGTCGTTAAAGCCACCGCCTTGGATCATGAAGTTATCCATAACACGGTGAAAAATCGTGCCGTCGTAGTGGCCGGCTTTGACATAGGCGACAAAATTCTCGACCGACTTGGGCGCTTTTTTCGCATCGAGTTCAAGCGTGATGGCACCCATCGAGGTAGTGAGCACAACATTCATGAGAAATTCTCCATCGGTTAACGTTCGGGTTTCAAAATACAGGCTGACGCCTTATCGGTTGGTGGTGATTCGTGCATTGCGAATGGCAGGCGTTTTCAGCAGATGGTCAAGCTTTAGGCGCACGCTTGGCGCGGGCTGATTGCCTTTGGTGGCCCGCTCATAGGATTGGATGGCGAGCTGCGTGAAAATATCTCCCAGGTTTTCATGGGCCAAGGCGTAATCGGGCCGATTCTGAACTGCCCGCTCTAGCAGCAGCCGGGCCCGATTCCACTCCTGCTGCTCGACATACAAGGCGGCCAGATTGTTATATGACTCAGAGAGCTCGGGGAAGTCCTCGGTTAGCAGCTCGAATGCAGAAATGGCTTCGGCCCGTTTGCCGGTTTCGGCCAGCAGCACGCCCTGCAAAAAACGCCACTGTGGATCGCGGGGCCGCTTGGCAAGCCGTGATTCAATCAGCGCACTGGCCTCGCTCCATTTCTGCTGAGACAAAAGCTCTCGGGCCTCGACGATATCGGGTGCGACTGCAGGTGCCATCGGCCGCCCCGGCATCAGGCCGCCACGCGGCGGCTGGCCGCTTGCCGAGGGCACGGTGGCGCTGCCGGACTGGCCCATGAGCGCCTGGGCATAAGATTGCGAAGCAGCGCATGAGAGCGCAAGTACGATCAGCAGGCCCGGAAGTCTGTGCGGCAGAAGGTGCCGTGGAGTCGATCCCATAAAATGCACAAAAAAGAGCTTAATTAAACAGGTGGGCCAGTCTAGCACGGTGAATTCTTGAAGATTTTCAATACCTTAAGCCGCTCCAAAGAGGAGCTGGTAACCCTTGAGCCCGGCCATGTCCGCATGTATGTCTGCGGCATGACTGTCTATGACTATTGCCATGTGGGCCATGCCCGCGTGATGGTGGTCTTTGACATGGTGACCCGCTGGCTGCGGGCCAGCGGCTTTAAGGTGACTTATGTCCGCAACATTACCGATATCGATGACAAGATCATTCGGCGGGCCGTTGAAAACCACGAGCCGATTGCGGCGCTCACCGAGCGCTTTATTCGGGCCATGAATGAAGATGCGGCCGCCTTGGGAGTGCTGCCGCCAGATCACGAGCCCAGGGCAACACAGTATGTGCCGCAGATGCTGGAGTTAATTGGCACGCTGGAGCGCCAGGGCCTTGCCTATCAGGCCGAGCTGCCCGATGGCCAAGAGGGCGATGTGAATTTTTCAGTGCGGGGCTTTCGGGGCTACGGAAAGCTATCGGGCAAATCACTGGATGAGTTGCGGGCAGGCGAGCGGGTGGCGGTGGGCGATGGCAAGCGTGATCCGCTGGATTTTGTGCTCTGGAAGCGGGCAAAGCCCGACGAGCCACGCGAGGTGAAGTGGTCTTCGCCCTGGGGCGAGGGCAGGCCGGGCTGGCATATCGAGTGCTCGGCAATGAGTTGCGCACTGCTCGGGCAGCATTTTGATATTCATGGCGGCGGGGCCGATCTGCAGTTTCCCCATCACGAAAATGAGATCGCGCAGTCCGAGGGTGCGTTTGAAGCGGAGACCCACAAGCCATTTGTCAATGTCTGGATGCACAACGGGTTTGTTCGGGTCGATGATGAAAAGATGTCCAAATCCCTGGGCAACTTTTTCACGATTCGCGAGGTCCTGAAAAAATTCGATCCTGAAGTGGTGCGATTTTTTATTCTGCGTGCCCATTACCGCAGCCCCTTAAATTACTCGGATACCCATCTTGAGGACGCCCGCCAGGGCCTGGATCGTCTTTACACTGCCTTGGCGGCTGCCGGCATCACGGCGTCTGAGCCGGCCACCAGTTTTCGCATTGATGCGCAGGCGCTTGGCTTGCAGTGGTCGCATAGTCCTGCGGTTGTGCGCAGTCTGATTGCTTATGCGCAGGCGATGGATGATGACTTTAATACGCCGATTGCAATCGCTGCGCTTTTTGATTTAGTAACTGAAGTTAATCGGACCGATGATGCAAGCCGTAAACGCGAGATGGCTGGCCTGCTGCGTCAGTTAGGCTTAACGCTGGGGCTGCTTGGCCGCGCACCGCAGGAGTTTCAGCAGGCGGGCGTGCAGGCCCTAGATCGCTCTCGAATCGAGGGCCTGATTGCAGAGCGGGCAGCGGCCAAGAAAGCGCGGGACTTCGCCCGGGCCGATCAGATTCGGGCCGAGCTGGCGGATCAGGGCGTTGTGCTGGAAGACAGCGTCGCAGGGACGACCTGGCGCACCGCCTAGATCCGGCTTTTGTAGGACAATAGGGGCCATATGAATGCTCCGGTCAAACAGACATTTCTAGAGTTTGAGCAATCCGTCGCCGAGCTTGAGACCAAAATCGAAGAGCTGCGGTTTGTTCAGAGTGACTCGGCAGTCGATATCTCAGAGGAGATCGATCGCCTGCGGGCGAAGACTGAATCGCAGCTCAAAGACATCTACGCAAAGCTAACCCCCTGGCAGATTGCGCAGGTGGCTCGTCATCCCCAGCGGCCGTATACGTTGGATTACATCGGGCTAATTTTTACTGACTTCTATGAACTGCATGGGGATCGCTCTTATGCAGATGATCCAGCGATCGTGGGTGGCATTGCCCGCTTTCAGGGCCAGAGCGTGATGGTCATCGGCCATCAGAAAGGCCGTGACCTCAAAGAGCGGACCTATCGTAATTTCGGCATGCCTCGGCCCGAGGGCTATCGCAAGGCCTTGCGGCTGATGGAGCTTGCAGAAAAATTCAGGCTGCCCGTGATCACCTTAATTGATACGCCGGGCGCTTATCCTGGCATCGGCGCAGAAGAGCGAGGACAGTCCGAGGCCATCGGTAAAAATCTTATGGTGATGGCAGGCCTGCGGGTGCCGATTGTTTCGGTGGTCATCGGAGAGGGCGGCTCGGGCGGTGCCCTAGCGATTGCGGTCGGTGATGTGCTGATGATGCTTCAGTACGCGACGTATTCCGTCATCTCTCCTGAGGGCTGCGCTTCGATTCTTTGGAAAAGCGCAGACAAGGCCCCCGAGGCTGCAGAAACCCTGGGGATTACAGCACCGCGTTTAAAGTCATTGGGTCTCGTGGATCGGATTGTGACCGAGCCGCTCGGGGGCGCACACCGTGATCCGGCGCAGGCTGCGGATGCTTTAAAGCGTGCAATTGCGGATGCGCTGCGCAGTTTTCACAACATGGATGTCGAAACGCTGCTTGCGAGTCGCCAAGACAGGATTCGCCAGATGGGCAAATACAAGGAACTAAAGGCGGGCTGATGTCGTTTTCTCCGCAGGCCCCGCTCTCATTGGTGGTGGGGTACTCCGGCGGGCTGGACTCTACGGTGCTGCTGCATCTGATGCACCGAATGCAGCAAAGGCTCCCGCAACTTTTCTCGCTCTCGGCAATTCACGTGCATCATGGGCTTCAGCCTGCTGCCGATGCATTTAAGTCGCATGCGGTCGCGTTTTGTCACGCGCTGGGCCTGCCGTTGCAGGTGATGCATGTGGCCATTACTGAAGCGGACTTGGGCCATCTGGGCTTAGAGGCGGCTGCGCGGCGTTATCGCTATCAGGCCTTTGCCAAATGCCTGCCGCCTGCCGCGGTGCTGCTGCTTGCCCATCACCGTGATGACTTAATTGAGACGGCCTTATTGCAGTGGATTCGTGGTGCGGGACTCGAGGGCCTATCGGCCATGACCCGACTATCTACGGCTGACATTGAGGGCCGACAGATCACCCGTTGGCGGCCGCTTTTGGATCACAGCCGCCAGGCGCTTTTGGATTACGCGCAGTCCGAGGGCCTACGCTGGGTAGAAGACCCTAGTAATGCAGACCGATCATTAGCGCGTAATCGAATCCGGCATGAAGTGATGCCCGTCTTACGCAGCATCCGTGAGGGCGCAGATTCTGCGATGAGCCGCAGCATCTCGCATCTGCAGACGGCCCGTGATCTTTTGGAGTTGGTGACCGATCAGGCCTTGGAGCAAAGCCGCCTGCCCGGCGGGATGCTCAATGTCGAACTTTTGTTTATGCAAGACGAGGCCCTGGCCGCCCGGATCATCCGGGGTTGGCTCAAGCACCACGGCGCGCCGACCCCGCCAACACGCCGGCTGACGGAGTTTTTGCGCCAGCTGCGGGAGGCCCGGGAGCCCTTTGCGCAGATGGACCTCTCGGAGCCGGGCTCGGCCGAGATCTGGCGTGTGGTGCGGGAGCGGGGCCACCTAAGGATTGCGCGATAATCGCAGGCTAGCGAGGAAAACACAGCGTTATGGCGTTAATTGTTCATAAATACGGCGGCACATCGATGGGCTCAATTGAGCGCATCAAAAATGTGGCCCGTCGCATTGCCAAGTGGCATAAGGCCGGCCATCAGGTGGTCGTGGTGCCTTCTGCAATGTCGGGCGAGACCAATCGCCTGCTGGGCTTAGCCAAAGAGATCTCTGATCGGGCTGACCCGCGTGAGCTTGATCAGATTGCATCTACTGGTGAGCAGGTCTCGGTCGGGCTTTTGGCAATTGCGCTGCAGGCCATTGGTGTGAAGGCCAAAAGCTATACCGGCTGGCAGGTGCCGGTGACTACGAACTCGGCTTACACCAAGGCCAGGATCGAGTCGATTGACGATGCCCGCGTGCGCTGTGATCTGGCCGATGGCGCCGTGGTGGTGATTACTGGATTTCAGGGTATTGATGCCGATCAGAACATCACCACCTTAGGCCGTGGCGGTTCGGATACTTCGGCCGTTGCGGTTGCGGCCGCACTGAAAGCCGATGAGTGCTTGATCTACACCGATGTGGATGGCGTGTACACCACCGATCCGCGTATTGTTCCGGAGGCCAAGCGGTTAGAGAAAGTGACCTTCGAAGAGATGCTGGAGATGGCGAGCCTGGGCTCCAAAGTCTTGCAGATCCGATCGGTGGAGTTTGCTGGCAAATACAAAGTCAAGACCCGAGTGCTGTCGAGCTTAACCGACCCCGAGATGCCGCTTGCCCAGGAGGCCGCATCGGGCACACTGATTACCTATGAGGAAGACGAGACCATGGAACAAGCCGTTATCTCCGGCATCGCCTTTAATCGAGACGAGGCCAAGATCACCGTGGCGGGCGTACCCGATCGGCCAGGCATTGCCTACAAGATTCTTGGGCCGGTAGCCGACGCCAATATTGATGTTGACATGATTATTCAGAATGTCAGCCACGATGGGCAGACTGATTTCTCATTTACCGTGCATCGCAATGAGCTCGATAAAGCACTCGATGTGCTGAAGTCAAAAGTCCAGGGGGAGATCCAGGCCAAGGCAATCACGGGCGCAAAAGATATCTGTAAGGTCTCGGTGGTGGGCATCGGCATGCGCAGCCACGTGGGCATTGCCAGCCAGATGTTTGAGACCCTGGCTAAAGAGGGGATCAATATTCAGATGATTTCCACTAGTGAAATCAAGATTTCAGTGGTGATCGATGATAAGTACATGGAGCTGGCAGTCCGCGCGCTCCATAAGGCCTTTGGGCTAGAATCTTAGGCGTTGTTGGGCGGCGCTGAACCCGCCGACAAGAAATTGCTTTGCATCAGGTTCAGGAGACGTGACCGAGAGGCCGAAGGTGCTCCCCTGCTAAGGGAGTATGTGCCAAAAGCGCATCGAGGGTTCGAATCCCTCCGTCTCCGCCAAGGCAAGATTAGATAATTTTGTTCAGTAAAATCAATATCTTACAAATCACCTCAGAAAAAATTTGTACTACGCATTCGTACCTCGACCTGATCCTCTCACATCGATCAAACTGGGGGGCGGGGTCAACGGCTTGGCTTCAGTGGATACTGTTTTGCACGCTCACATGAGAGAGTATTTGAGTTGTTCTTGAGGCTGCCTTGGTAGGTTGACTGATGCACCGCATTGATTTCTACTACCTGGAGATAGGCATCGGAGTTCCTCTATGAGACAGCACCTTGTCATTTCCATGATCGCCTTGGCGATTCCGATCAATGCTGCCTACGCTCAGGCGACACCGTCGGGCACCCCGGTTAAGCCGTCCCCGGCTACTGTAAGTCCGACCAATGCGCCGCCGCTTCCGAAGGTAACTCAGACAAAACCCTCGTTGTCAGGAGCACAAGGCGGACACAGGGTTACGGGTTCTGGTGGCGGTCTTTACGGGGAGGCAGCAGTGGATACGTTATCCGCCTCGGGGATGGTGAATAGCCCCAATGCTTTGGGCAGCGGGGGAGATACTGTGGACTACAGGCGTCGACTAGAGGGGCCGCCCAAAATAACCCCAGCACCCCCTCCTGCAGTACAGGCAGCACAGCAAAAGAAGTAGCAACTTGACGCTCACCAGGAGAACGTCCGTGAAACTTATCCAACTGGTCGTCACAGCGGCGCTGGTAACGTCATTGAGTGCCCTTCAGGCGCAGACAGTGCCCAATCCGCCTCAAAAGCCGCAATCCAATTCGATACCACCCGCCAATAAGTCTGCGAGTAGCGCCCCCGTAGCACCGAAGGCAACGCCGCAGTCATCCCTACACGGCAGGCAGTCATCCCAACCATTCACCGGGGGAGTCGGAAATGACCACCTTTTCGGAGGCTATGGAGCCGATGTATCGAGGGGGGATGTTGGTAAAGACGTGCTTCACGGAGACAGGGCAATAAAAGCAACACCGGCCGCACCGCCGAAATCACCATCCGGCACGCCGGTCAAGCCATCTCCAACTCACGCCACGTCGGCAGATCCGCCTAAAGTCGACCCGAACGCTGCACCTGCCTCACCGCTAGGATCAATTCATCGGTCTAATCCTGTGTATGTGCCGCCCGCGGAGCCCAATGCTGCTGAGCAGAGTTATTCAAGAGACCAAGGCTTTGTGTCACAGCATGGGAAAAGGGCAGATCCACGTGTTTCAACTATGCCCGGTTCGGGATCCTCGCAGCCGGTAAAAAGGTAACTCACGCACCCCCGCCAGCAGCGCAGGCTGCACAGCAAGAAATGTAGTCACCTGACGCTTACCAGTAGAACGCTATGAAACCGAGCCGAATCGTCGTTGCCGCTGCGCTAGCTGTATCGTTCGGCGCTCTTGAGGCGCAGATGTTGCCAAGCCTGCCTACTGATGAGACTCGTGAATTAGCAAGGACGATTCCCCTGGCCGATCCTCATATGCATGTGTATGGAATCAATAGCAGCATTCCTCGCTTTTTTCTCCAGTACATGGAACAGCATAATGTCCGCTGGGCTGGTGGGGTAGGAAATTACCAGAGAGATTTGCAAGAAAAGTTGGGCTCTCGTTACATCGCTGCCATCGGAAACGAGGCTTGGCTCGCAGTCTTTAAGAATCGTGGAGAGAGCGGACTGTCAATCGTTGATCAATCTGCATTTAATGAGTTATTCCGAACGGCGGAGCAGTTATTCAAAGAGGGAAAACTTAAAGGGTTTGGTGAGATCCATGTCAAAAATAAACTCAAGTTCGACCCTAGTTTCGAGCGCAGCATCCCCCTCGATAGCCCCGTCATCAATAAAATGTACGAACTCGCGAACCAATATGAAGGATTTGTTCAGATTCACACGATGGGCGGAATCTTCGGGGGGTACGATGAGATTTCGGTCATGGCACAACGCTACCCCAAGGCGCTCACAATCCTCTCACACTGCCTCCCTGCTACGCCCCCTCATTTGTTAAGCCAGCTCTTTGACAAGCATCCGAACGTTGTTTGTGAGATCTCCGCTCAAGGTTTGGCTCATGGACCACCTCCGATAGGGGGGCGAATGTTTAGTCGAGAGGGGCTCCGTCCGCAGTGGGCGGAGGTAATTGAACGTCATCCGACTTGATTTTTTGTTGGCACAGACCCATGCTGCGGACTTGATCGTAAGTACGGAGAAATGATCGAGGAGATTAGACGCGATTTCTTGCCCTATTTAACACCGAAGACCCTGAAGCGTGTGGCCTATGAGAATGCGGTCGAGAGGTTCCGTTTACCGAGCCCATAGGCGCACTACACTTCACCGGCTCAAGTCAGCAAAACCCAGGCTCCTGGAGCTCCAATTACACAAAAATCTGCATACCGCCAAAGCCTGCTTTGAAACAGAGCATATGACCCACTCTAACGAAATCTTATTGAACCCGGCCAGCACTCATCCAGCGTTGCTCGGATCGTTACTTCCACCCTGCGGCGTAACTCCGTTAAATTTTAGCCCCGGACCTACATCCCTGGTGGCAGAAGTACAAGCTCGCATAAAAGCCTTGTTTGATGCTGAACGCATGTGCTCGATGTATCTCTCACATCGGTCGCCTGAGTTTTTAGAAATCCTTGCCAGCACGGTGCAATGCTGCCGCATGGCGATGGACATCCCTGAGCAATATGAAATTCTTTTTATGCATGGCGGTGGGCACGGGCAATTCGCCGCAGTCCCCCTTAACCTTTGCCCCAATGGCAATGAGAAAGCGACGTATCTGGTGAATGGCACCTGGTCAAAACGCGCATTGTCTGAAGCCTCAAAATACTGCAGCCCTATCGTTGTCTCCTCCGAGAACAAAGATGGGACTTTTAGCCACAACCCCTCTTACGAGCATTTGGATCCAGAATCCAAGTACGTGCATCTTTGCTCGAATGAAACGGTAAACGGAATTGAGTTACATCAGCTGCCAAAGCTGGGCATTAAAGCACCCCTGGTGATTGATGCGTCGTCAGACTTTACCTCAAAGCCTATTGATTGGCTGGGATGCAATGTGGGCATTCTTTATGCCTGCGCATCCAAAAATATCGGTCACCCTGGGCTCACGATATGCGTCATTCGACGGGACTTGCTGGGTACGCCCAGTCAAGTTTGTCCGGGTGTACTCTGTTACACCACCAACGCCCGAGAGGGTAATTTATGGAACACCATCCCAACCTTTAACGTTGAGGTGGTGAATATTTATATGCAGTGGATGATCGCGCAGGGCGGGGTAACTGAAATGGAACGCCAAGCCATTGAAAAGTCGGCCATGCTCTACGACCTGATCGATAAGTCGAGTGGCTTTTATTCCACTCCTATTTCAGATTCCACAATCCGCAGCCGCATGAATATCCCCTTTGATGTCGATGGTGGCGATGAGGAAACCACGCAGAACTTCTTGATTCAAGGCTGGGAGCGGGGAATTGTTGGCTTAAGAACGTTGACTCCTTTTGGAGTTGGTAGGTACATGAGGGCGAGCTTGTATAACGGCGTCAGCATTAACCAAGTCAAAATATTGACCGCCTTCATGGCCGATTTTTTGAAGGCTTACCGGTCGAAGTGACCTCCGATGTGTGCAGGTTGATCCAGATAACGCCGGAATAATTGTTGATCTTCGTCCCACGTATAAGGTGGCTGGCGAGCGCTCACGGTTCGAATTCAGGCGGTATCACTTCCGGTGAACCAGCGCTTTCCACGAGAACCCCGTTGCCAGTGCGGTGCCAGCGAGCACTAACGCCCCGCCGCTCACGATAGCCCACGTGATCGGCTCATTCAGTATCCAGACCCCCCATAAAGCGGCGAAAACCGGAATCAAAAGCGTCACGGTCAGTGCCGAAGCTGCGCCAAAATCAGCGATTAACCGAAAATAAATCAAATAGGCGACACCGTAAGAGAGTGCTGCGGATAGCGCAGCCAAAAGCAGCAGTCGAACGAAGCCAGCCGGGGTCATTGGGGTTGTGGGGAGCTTGTCGGGATGAAACGGATCAGAAGCCCGGGCTTATCCCTCACCCTCCTTGGCATTTGGTGTGCGGGTAGCAGACCAGGGGCAGTCCAGGTTAACCTACCGAATGTCTATCCTCACGAGCCTGGGTAATCGTCCCCTAGGTTAGATTGGGTTGGAAGTAGAATTTTCTCGATACGA
>CAYTRY010000021.1:0-23717 GCA_964440375.1 uncultured Bordetella sp.
GCTTTTTAGAATGGCGCTACCCCTTGTAACCTGTTTTTATATACAGTAATATTTCCCCATCGCCCAGCCAGCTTCTAACCCCAATCACCCAAAGGATGCGCCCCCATGCAAGATAAACAAGACCCCAAAAACCGCGCCGAAAAAGCCAAGGCGCTGCAGGCCGCCCTGTCCCAAATCGAAAAACAATTCGGCAAGGGCTCGATCATGCGCATGGGCGAAAACGATGTCGCCCCGGATATTCAAGTCGTCTCCACCGGCTCCCTTGGCCTGGATCTGGCACTCGGCGTCGGCGGCCTGCCCCGCGGCCGGATTGTCGAAATCTATGGCCCGGAGTCATCGGGCAAAACCACGCTCACACTGCAGGTCATCGCAGAGATGCAAAAGATCGGCGGCACCTGTGCCTTCGTGGATGCTGAGCATGCCCTCGATACCCAATACGCCCAGAAACTCGGCGTTACCCTCTCCGAGCTGCTTATTTCGCAGCCCGATACCGGCGAGCAGGCCTTGGAGATCGTGGATGCGCTGGTCCGATCCGGCTCGGTAGATCTGATTGTTGTGGACTCAGTTGCCGCCCTCACACCAAAGGCTGAGATTGAAGGCGAAATGGGCGATTCACTGCCCGGCCTGCAGGCCCGTCTGATGTCGCAGGCCTTGCGCAAGCTGACTGCCAACATTAACCGCACCAATACCCTTGTGATTTTCATCAACCAGATCCGCATGAAGATCGGCGTGATGTTTGGCAATCCCGAAACCACTACCGGCGGCAATGCGCTGAAGTTTTATTCTTCGGTGCGTCTTGATATTCGGCGGGTGGGTTCCATCAAAAAGGGCGAGGAAGTCACCGGCTCAGAGACCAAGGTCAAGGTTGTGAAAAACAAAGTCGCTCCGCCATTTCGGGCGGCAACCTTTGACATCCTTTACGGCGAGGGCATCTCCCGAGAAGGCGAAATCGTTGATCTGGGTGCAGAAAGCGACATTGTTGAGAAATCAGGCGCCTGGTACAGCTACAACGGCGAGCGCATTGGCCAGGGCAAAGACAATGCCCGCGAGTTTCTGCGCCAAAACTCGGATATCGCACTAGAGATTGAAAACAAACTGCGCGAAAAGTTTGGCGTGAATGCGCGCCCAGCCGGCGAGGCGCAAGCTGTCGCAGAGCAAGACTGACCCCCTTTCTTCAGCCGCCCTTCGGGCGAGGGTGCTCTCTGCCCTCGCCCGAAGGGAGCACTCCCGGCATGAGCTGGAGCAAAAATTTCTCCCGCTTGCCGAGAGCGCCCAATCCCTCGCGGAAATTCTCGATTCACTTCAGCAGCAGGGCCTGCTGTCCGATGCGCGTTTTGCGCAGTCGGTTGCGCGCATCCGGGGCGCACGTTTTGGCGTACGTCGCATTGCCTTTGAATTGCAGCAAAAGGGAGTCACAGCACATCACGCTGCTGCCGTCATCGATCAGCTGAGGCAGACCGAATCTGATCGACTCCGAGAGGTCTGGCAAAAAAAATTCGGTTCGGCTCCGGATTCGTTTGAACAGGCCGCTCGGCAGCAACGGTTTTTGCAGCAGCGCGGCTTTTCTACTTCACTAATTCGTGATTTTTTCCGGCAGCTTTCCCGCAGCTGATGGCTGCTGAAGTCCCGTCCCTGCGCGGTCTCGAAGGGCCTACATGCTAAACTGGCTCGCAAAAAACGGGAGGCGGTTGCATGAAAATTCACGAATATCAGGGCAAGGAAATCCTGCGCAAGTATGGTGTCGCCGTGCCCCGCGGCACGCCGTGTTTCACGGTCGATGAGGCGGTCAAGGCGGCCCAGGGCCTGGGTGGGCCCGTCTGGGTGGTCAAGGCCCAGATTCATGCTGGCGGGCGGGGTAAAGGCGGCGGCGTAAAAGTCGCCAAATCCGTTGATGAAGTCAAAGCCCATGCGTCGGCCATCCTGGGCATGCAGCTGGTCACCCACCAGACCGGTCCCTCCGGACAAAAGGTTCGGCGTCTGCTGATCGAAGAGGGTGCAGATATCAAGAAAGAACTCTATGTCGCCGTGGTCACCGACCGCGTCAGTCAGCGGGTCTGTGTCATGGGTTCAAGCGAAGGCGGCATGGATATTGAAGAGGTGGCGGCCACCCATCCCGAGAAAATTCACAAGATTTTTGTGGATCCCCTGACGGGATTCACCGATGCGGAGGCCGATGGCCTCGCCAGCAAGATCGGCATTCCGGCGGCATCGATTGGACAGGCGCGTGCCATTCTCAAGGGCCTGTATCAGGCCTTCTGGGAGACGGATGCTTCGCTGGCTGAAATCAATCCCCTGATTCTCACTGGCGATGGCAAGGTGATTGCGCTGGATGCGAAATGGAATTTCGATTCGAATGCACTGTATCGGCATCCTGAGATCGTGGAGATGCGTGATCTCGACGAAGAAGATCCCGCAGAAATCGAAGCCTCGAAATATGATCTCGCCTACATTCAGTTAGATGGCAACATTGGCTGCCTGGTAAACGGCGCCGGCCTCGCAATGGCCACCATGGACACCATTAAGCTCTACGGTGCCGAGCCTGCAAACTTTCTTGATGTCGGCGGCGGCGCATCGACAGAGAAGGTCACCGAGGCCTTCAAGATCATGCTGGGCAACCCGAAAGTCAAAGCGATATTAGTCAATATTTTTGGCGGCATCATGCGTTGCGATGTGATTGCGGAAGGCGTAGTCGCAGCCTCGCGGGCCGTTGGCTTGAAGGTGCCGCTGGTGGTGCGTATGAAGGGAACCAACGAGGATCTCGGTAAGAAAATTCTCGCCGACTCCGGCCTGCCGATCATCACGGCCGACACCATGGCCGAAGCCGCGCAGCGCGTGGTCGATGCCACGAAAAAAGCATAAGCCCTGGAGCGCCAACTATGTCTATTCTGATTAATAAAAACACCAAGGTCATCACGCAGGGCATTACGGGCAAGACGGGGCAATTTCATACCCGGATGTGTCGCGACTATGCCAACGGAAAAAATTGTTTTGTCGCGGGCGTGAATCCAAAAAAGGCGGGCGAGGATTTTGAAGGCGTGCCGATTTATGCATCAGTGAAAGATGCAAAGGCCGCAACAGGCGCATCGGTCTCCGTGATTTATGTGCCACCCGCAGGCGCAGCAGATGCCATCTGGGAAGCCGTCGAGGCAGACCTCGATCTGGTGATTTGCATCACCGAGGGCATTCCGGTGCGCGACATGATGGTCGTGCGCAACAAAATGAAGGCCAACAACAAGCGGACTTTACTGCTTGGGCCCAACTGCCCGGGGCTGATCACGCCGGATGAGATCAAAATCGGCATCATGCCGGGCCATATCCACCGGAAGGGCCGAATCGGCATCGTGTCCCGGTCGGGCACCCTGACCTATGAGGCCGTAGGCCAGGTCACCGAGCTCGGCCTGGGCCAGTCCTCGGCGGTGGGCATTGGGGGCGATCCGATTAATGGTTTAAAACATATCGATGTCTTAAAGCTTTTCAATGATGATCCCGAGACCGATGCGGTGATCATGATTGGCGAGATCGGCGGACCCGATGAGGCCAATGCCGCCCAGTGGGCCAAAGACAACATGAAAAAGCCAATTGTTGGATTTATCGCTGGCGTGACTGCCCCTCCCGGCAAGCGGATGGGCCATGCAGGCGCCCTCATCTCGGGCGGTGCTGACACGGCCCAGGCCAAGTTGGACATCATGGAGGCCTGCGGTATCCGTACAACCAAGAATCCATCGGAAATGGGCAAGCTGTTAAAGTCCGTGCTCTGATTGAGTCACACAAGAATCCGCCCCCATGCATTCCGATCCGGCAAAAAGCCGCACCATTCTTAAGACCATGGCCATCGTTGGGCTTGCCGCGTTGTTGGTCGCAATGCTCATTCGATAAGGACCGCGCCTCATGGAGCTTTTTTCCGCCGAGTTTTTCTCTGCGCTACTGGCCATCATCGTTATTGATCTTGTCTTAGCCGGTGATAACGCCATCGTGATTGCATTGGCAGCGCGTAATCTCCCGGAGAAAGATAAAAACCGCGCAATTATCTTCGGCACCATCGGAGCGATTGTGGTGCGATCGCTCATGACGGTAGGCGTGGTCTGGCTGCTGAAGATTCCCGGCCTCATGCTGATCGGTGGACTGCTGCTGGTCTGGATTGCCGTCAAGCTGATTGCTCCTGCCGATGGTGGCGACGAACACTCACCGACTGCGACAACCTTCTGGGGCGCAATGAAGACCATCATCATTGCGGATGCCGTGATGGGCGTGGATAACGTTCTGGCGGTTGCGGGTGCAGCCCATGGCAGCTTTCTGCTTGTCGTGCTGGGATTGCTGATCTCGATTCCCATTGTGGTCTGGGGCAGCCGGCTGGTCTTAAAACTGATCGAGCGCTATCCCGCCGTTATTTATATTGGCGGGGCAGTGCTGGCCTTTACGGCAGCAAAGATGGTGCTCAACGAGCCCATCCTGAAGGCCTGGGTCTCCGCGCTGCCCGCATGGGTCTACTGGCTGATCGTGGTGGCCACGGTCGTGGGCTGCACGGCGGTGGGCGCCTGGCTAAAGGGCCGCCGCGGCGGCCAAGTCAGCTACGAGAAGTCCTGACTTAAATCTCCAGGTTATCAATGAGCCGCGTTGCGCCACAGCGCGATGCGGCCAACACCACCAGCTGATTCGGTTCGGCCAGATCCTGGGCCTGCGGCACTTTTAAGTCGCTGCGCCGGCGCACCGAAATGTAGTCGGTGTTCCAGCCCCGGTGGTTCAGGATCTGCTTGGCCGCTGACTCGATCTCCACTACATCATCCACCGTGATTCGGGTTGAGGCCTGGCCCTGGCGGATCCGGTCGGCGACCTGATGCAGGGTTTTGGAAAGCCAGACGGCCTCCTGGCGTTCATCGGTGCTCAGATAACGATTGCGTGAGGACATGGCCAGGCCATCGGACTCACGAATGGTTTCAGCAGGAATGATTTCAGTTGGAATTGAAAACTGGCTGCACATGCGCCGAATAATCATCAGCTGCTGATAGTCTTTTTTTCCAAATACGGAGACCTGGGGCTGCACGCACTGAAATAGCTTCATTACGACGGTGGTCACACCAATAAAAAATCCGGGCCGAAACTCACCTTCCAAAATGTCACCCAAATCCTGGGGCGGACTAATTCGGTAGTCCTGGGGCACCGGATACATCTCCCGCTCGTTGGGCGCAAACAAGACATAGACACCTTCTTTTTCAAGTTTTGCGATGTCGTCATCCAGGGTCCGCGGATATTTATCGAAGTCTTCGTTGGGGCCAAACTGCAGGCGATTGACAAAGATTGAGGCCACAACCGGATCCCCGTGATTGGCGGCAAGCCGCATCAGCGACAGATGGCCCTCATGCAGATTGCCCATGGTCGGGACAAATGCGGTCCGCAGCTGCCCCCTGAGCTGGGCACGAAGTTCGGAAATGCTATGAACGATCTTCATTCGGAGTCAGTGGGCATTAAAGAAAGCCCGCCGCCCTTTAAAGCCGGCAATCTGGGCGATCAGGGCATCAAAGTCCTCATCACGCTCAATCGGGTTGAGCTGCTCGGTATTGATGATCAACAACGGTGAGGACTCATAGTGGTGAAAAAAATGAATATACGCCTCGGAGAGCCGGCGCAGATAATCCTCGGACATGTTCTGTTCCATGGGCACCCCCCGCTGGCGGATCCGCTCAATCAGCGCATCAGCAGAGGCCTGTAGCAGAATCACCAAATCAGGAGTTGGCGCCTGCGGCCGTTGGGCATCATAGATTTTCTGATACAGGCTGAGCTCTTCGTCGGAAAGGGTTAGCCGGGCGAAAAGCGGATCCTTCTCGATCATGAAGTCACTCACAATATTCTCGGAAAAGAGATCACGCTGGGCGACTTCTCGTAGCTGGTCAATGCGTTGAAAAAGAAAAAACAGCTGGGCTGGCAGTGCATAGCGGCTGCTGTCGCGATAAAACTTCGCAAGAAAGGGGTTCTCCTGTGGCGCTTCCATGAGCGGCACATAGCCAAAGCGCTCTGCAAACTTCATTGCCAGGCTGCTCTTGCCGACACCGATCGGCCCCTCGATGACGATCGAGCGAAAGCGATTGGCCCAGGCGGGCCGGGATGCCGTAAATGTCGCAGGCATATTCATGCCGCTATTGTCTCACCAGCGCTTCACTTCATTGCGGGCTGCACTCGAGAGCCTTGCAGCCCATACTTCTGCGGGCTCCAGCGTCTGCGCCTCGGGCGGGCCCAGCAGGACTTCACGATTCAGTTCGCACAAGGGAATCAGCACAAAGGCTCTGAGATGGGCCCGTGGATGGGGCACGATGAGTCGCGGCTCATTAATCCGCTCCGCCTGCATTGCAATCAGGTCACAGTCCAGCGTGCGCGGCGAATTCCAGCCGGTCCGCGTGCGGCCAAACTCCAGCTCAATGGCCAGTAAAGCATCTAAGAGCGCTGCTGCGGAAAGCTCACAAGCGATTTCGATAACGGCATTGCAGTAGTCGGGGCCCGGTGCATCGATCGGCACTGTTCGATAAAGGGCTGATGATTTCAAAACGGTAATGCCGGGTATGACGCTGATGCGTTGGATTGCTGACTGGCAGGCAACATCTGGCTGGCCGAGATTTGCGCCCAGGCCGATGTAGGCAGTGATCGGACCCACGTTTAATCAGATGGGCCGGCACCCGCGGATTCGGTGCCCCCGGGCTTGCGCCGCCGACGGCGTCTCGGGCTACCGGCGGGCAGTCGATGCGATTTGGTCTGCGCAATCAACGCGCTGCGCTCATCTGCGTCGGCATCAAGATAGGCCTGCCACCACTGGGCAAGTGCTGCATCACATAGGCCGGCCTCTGCCCGCAGCAGCATGAAATCGTAGGCCGCGCGAAAGCGAATGTGCTCCATCAGCCGGCTGATTGTTGCTGGCTGGCGCTTTTCAAAGCGGGGCTGCATGAGCCAGATTTCTCGCATATCCGAAACATAGCGCCGCTGGATCGCCAGGGCATCGAGCTGGGTCTCGATGACCTCATCGATCGCGGCATTCAGCGCAGGAATCAGATGCTCGCCCTGGCCATGCCGCTGCAGCCAGCGTTCGTTCACCAAGTTCCAGAGCAGGGCAGCAAATAAAAATCCCGGCGAAACAGGCTTGCGATCATGGATGCGGGCATCAGTGGCTTTGAGCGCCCGGGTAACAAAATCCAGGCCGCACGGGTCACGATGTTCGAACACCAGATCCAGCAGTGGTAGACAGCCGTGATGCAGCCCCTCTGCCCTGAGCTGTGTGAGGCCCTCCAGGGCATTGCCGGAGTGCAAGAGTTTGAGCATTTCATCGAAAAGCCGCGCATTGGGCACATTGCGAATCAGATCGGCCATCTCACGAATTGGGCGGCGGGTAGCCCGATCAATTTCAAAGCCCAGTTTTGCTGCCAGCCGCACCGCCCGCAGCATCCGCACCGGATCCTCGCGATAGCGATGCTCAGGATCCCCGATCATGCGTAGCATCCGGCCTTTGAGATCTTTCACGCCATGGTGATAGTCCAGCACCTGATCACTGACTGGGTCGTAATACAGGGCATTGACGGTGAAATCACGACGGGTCGCATCCTCATGCTGCTCGCCAAAGACGTTATCGCGCAGCACACGCCCATGCTCATCGAGTTCGATATCGTCAGATTGAAGCGCACGAAAGGTTGAAACCTCAATTGTTTCCGGGCCAAACATGACATGGACCAGCCGGAATCGTCGTCCGATGATGCGTGCCCGCCGAAAACTCCGCTGAATCTGCTCGGGCTCTGCGTTGGTGGCGACATCAAAGTCTTTGGGCCGTATGCCGAGCAGCAGATCGCGAACGGCGCCGCCCACCACATAGGCCTTAAAGCCTGCCCGCTGCAACTCCTCAACGGTGCGGGTGGCGGCATTGGAGATCAGCCGGCGATCAATGCCCAGCCGGCTGCCTTTGTGAATTTCTGGCTCATGGGCAGGCGCCTTTGATCGGCGGAGGGCCTTCATGGACAGCCGGCCCGGGGCGAGTCGCGAGAGATTCTTAAAGAGTTTGCGAATCATCCGGGCCTAGTCGTCTGTGCTTTCGGTCCGCGTAAACAGATCCAGAACATCCCAGCCCTGGGCCTGGGCATGGGCCCGCAGCCGGGAATCCGGATTAACGGCCACTGGCGAGCCGACTCGGGCCAATAAGGGCAGATCATTCATGGAGTCACTGTAAAACCACGACTCCGAAAAATCGGTCAGGCCAAGGCCTTGTAGGGCAAGCCACTGCTCGACCCGAGTTACTTTGCCCTCGCGAAAGCTGGGCAGCCCCGCAGGCTTGCCGGTGAAATTACCGTCGGCACCAATTTCAATCTCGGTGGCAATCAGGTGTTCGACATGAAACTCGCGTGCGATCGGCCCGGTGATAAACGAATTGGTCGCCGTCACGATGGCACAGAGCGCACCCTCTTGCTGATGCTGTCGGACCAACTCACGGGCGGGCAGGTGGATCTGTGGCCGGATGACATCTCGCATAAATTCTTCGCGCCAGGCCAGCAGCTGCGACCGCGGATGTTGGGCCAAGGGTGCAAGCTGAAAGTCTAGAAATTCGTAAATATCAAGTGTTCCCGCGCAATACTGTGCATAGAAGTAGTCGTTGCGCTGTGAATACCATTGGGCATTGACAACATTGCGATCGACCAGGAACTGCGCCCAGCAGACATCGCTATCGATAGGCAGCAGGGTGTTGTCGAGATCAAATAGCGCCAGGGCTTGCATATCAGGAATCGAGTAGCTCTTTCAGCAGCGGTAGGGTCGCAGGCCGCTGCCGCGACAGCGCCAATTCATTTAAACCATCGACCACCTGCATCAGGCGACCGAGATCCCGCGGCAGGCGGGTAAGCAGATAGCCGATAAGCTCATCGGCCAGCGGCAGCCCCAGTCGCATCGCCCGTTCCTGCAGGGCCGTTCGTTTTTCTTGATCACTTAATTCCTGCAATTCAAAAATGAGGCTCTGTCCCAGGCGGGTCCGCAGGTCATCGCGCAGCTGAAGATGCAGCGGCGCGCAGGCGGCTGCACAGACAATGCGGCCACCGACCTCCCGCGCGGCATTGTAGAGTTGAAAAAGCTGTCCTGCAGTGGCGGCATGCGCCGCATCCAGATGATCCAATAAAAGACAGGCCTGCGGCGGGCCGGACTGATATTGCGCAAGAACGCGGCTGAGCGGGTCTAAGGCCTGCTGAGATGGTTCGGGGGCTTTTAAATCAACATAAATCGCAGACTCAGGGTGGTCTTCTGCCCAGGCCTTTAGCCAGAAGGTCTTGCCGCTTCCTGGGGCGCCCCACAAAAATAATGATGCAAACCCCGGAGATGGCCCCTCAATCAGCGCAGCCAGCGCGCTGAGCGCAGCAGCATTTTTTCCGATCACGCCATCGGCGAGATGGGGCCTGGGGGGCTCCATGAGGTTTAGGGGGATTTGCATCCTTGGGGCTTTGGCGGGTTGGGACGACAAGTTCAATAAAATGTCGATTTTAGGAAGATTCTCCCTCATGAGTTCTGACAAGCTGGACAAAGCCCCGGTCATTGCGATGACCTACCGAGATGCGGGGGTCGATATTGATGCGGGGGATGCCCTGGTGGATCGCATCAAACCCCTTGCGCGGGCCACGATGCGGCCTGAGGTGCTTGCTGGCATTGGGGGCTTTGGCGCCCTTTTTGAGGTGCCCAAGCGCTTTAAAGACCCAGTGCTGGTCTCCGGGACTGATGGCGTCGGAACTAAGCTCAAACTGGCCTTTGCGCTGGGCAAGCACGACACCATTGGCATTGATCTGGTTGCGATGAGTGTCAATGACATTCTGGTGCAGGGCGCCGAACCCCTTTTCTTTCTGGATTACTTTGCCTGCGGCCGACTCTCGGTGGAAACCGCAGCCAGTGTCATTGGGGGCATTGCAAAAGGCTGCGAAGCCTCGGGCTGCGCCTTAATTGGCGGCGAAACCGCCGAGATGCCTGGCATGTACGCCGATGGCGAATACGATCTCGCTGGATTTGCGGTGGGGGCGGTTGAGCGCGCCCATATTCTTGACGGCCAGCGGGTCGCGCAGGGTGATGTCGTGCTGGGTCTGGCCTCAAGTGGATTTCACAGCAATGGATATTCACTGGTGAGAAAAGTGCTCGAGCATGTGTGCGGCCGTCTGTCGCTGCCGGCGGTGGACAGTGTGCGTATCGAGGGCGAGGAGCAATCGCTGTCGACATTGATCATGGCGCCCACTCGGCTGTATGTCCGGTCCATGCTGTCGGCCCTGTCGGCACATCGTGATCACATCAAGGCCATGGCCCACATCACCGGAGGAGGGCTTACCGGTAATGTGCCGCGCGTGCTGCCCGAGCATTTAACGGCAGTCTTGCAAGAAGATTCCTGGACCATGCCGGCTGTGATGCGCTGGCTTCAGACCAAAGGCAATATCGCCCGAGACGAAATGCACCGGGTCTTTAACTGCGGCATTGGAATGGTGGTCGTCGTGCAGGCTGCACAGGCCGAGGCAGTTGCCGCCCATCTGACCCTGCAGGGCGAGCGGGTCTATCGCATCGGGGAAATTCGTGCACGCGCAGAAGGCGAGCCGCAGACCCTTATTCAGGCGTGATCGGCAGTACTGGCCTTGGTGCGGGACAAATCGAGGCCTTTGCCCGTGCCAGTGCAGCAGGATCACCTCCCCACCACCAGGTGAGGCAGGCCTGATCTTGGCTGGCGATAGCCTGCTGAAATCCAGACTCTAAATAGCTTCGGGCCTGGTATTTCGAGATGCCGAGTCCGATCAATATTCCCGCAGCGAGGCTGATCATCTGATCGCGCATCTGCGTAGACTAACCAGTCAGGATCAACTCCTTACACACTTGGCGTGCAGTCTGCGTCTGGTCCCGCGGATCGAATCGCGTGATGCTGCTAAATCCTCGTAGCCAAGTGATTTGGCGCTTGGCAAGTTGCCGGGTCGCAGCGATTGCAGCGTCCACAAAGGCCTCTGCGGAGATCAGTCCCGCAAGATGATCCCAGGCCTGGCGATAGCCTACGCAACGCATACTGGGAAGTCCGCCATGCAGATCCCCGCGATCAAAAAGCGCGCGGACCTCGTCTAGAAATCCTTCGGCCAGCATCTGTTCAAACCGAATGCCGATGCGTTGATGCAGCCATGCCCGATCCTCGGGCTGCAGGCCAACGACATGCAGACGCTCTCCAGCGGGCTGCCGAGTACCACGGGCAGTGCTCTGGGCAATCAGCGCTGTCATGCTCTCACCGGTATGCCGATAAAGCTCAAGCGCACGGGAAATACGCTGCGCATCATTGGGGTTAAGCCGCTGGGCGGTCTGGGGATCGATGGCCGTCAATTGCTGGTGCAATGCCGGCCAGCCGATCGCGCTGGCCTCTTCGGCAATGCGCGCGCGAATCTCGGCAGGCACTGTCGGCAAATCATCCAGGCCCTCGGAGAGCGCCTTGAAGTAAAGCATCGTGCCCCCAACGATGACAGGAATTTTTCCGCGCGCGCGAATGTGTTCGGCTGCCTTGCGTGCATCATTTACAAATCGGGCTGCGGAGTACGACTCTGCAGGATCAAGAATGTCAATTAAGTGATGGGGCAGTTGCGCGCATTCGGCCGCTGTTGGCTTTGCCGTACCGATGTTCATGCCGCGATAAATCTGCGCCGAATCCATGCTGATGATTTCTACTTCTGGAATTTCTTGGGCAAGCCAAAATGCTAAGGAAGATTTTCCGCTGGCAGTGGGGCCTAAAAGACAGAGCATGGAAAAGAATCAGGAGAGTTTTTGTGACCGCGCCAACGGCGGGTTAGCGCGGAAGTAACGGCGAATACCGGCGATCAGGGCCTCGGCCATCTGCTGCTGATACTGCTCATCGCGCAGCCGAGCCTCTTCATCAGGATTGCTGATAAAGGCAGTCTCAACCAAGATCGAAGGAATCTCTGGTGCGCGCAATACAGCGAATCCGGCCTGCTCGACGCGGGGCTTATGCAGCCCATTCACGCCGCCGATTTCTGTGAGCATGGCGCGGCCGAGTTTAAGTGAGTCTTTGATTTGCGCCGTGGTCGACATATCCAAGAGCATCTCGGCCACCGAGGGATCTTTGTGACGGATATTGAGTCCGCCAATTAAGTCTGCGCTATTTTCTCGGTTGGCCATCCAGCGGGCCGCACTGCTGGAGGCACCTTTTTCAGAGAGCGCATAGACCGAGGATCCGCGCGCATTGGGTGAAATCCAGGCATCTGCGTGAATTGAAACAAACAAATCCGCCTGCACCCGCCGGGCCCTGCGAACGCGCATGTGAAGTGGTACGAAATAGTCGCCATCCCGGGTGAGATAGGCCCGCATATTGGGCTCTTCATCGATGAGCTGCTTCAGACGGCGGGCAATTGAGAGCACTACATCTTTTTCAAAGGTGCCGCGCTTCCCGATTGCCCCAGGATCTTCTCCGCCATGGCCAGGATCCAGCGCGATGGTCACCAGCCGACTGACCACTGGCTTGCGATCCGCCTTGGCGGCTGCGCGACTCTGTGAGGGGTCGGAGAATTCGGGCGATCGCGCAACGCCGGGCGGTACGGCACGCTCGCGCTCCAGTTGGGCGAGAAAATGAAACAGCGGATCCTCATCGACTGTCGGATAAAGATCCATCACCAGCCGGGCCTGATACTGCGCAACCGCAGGCAGGCTGAAGACCTGAGGATTGATGTCCTGCTTCAGCTCGAAGACTAGACGCACCACGCGCGGCTGAAACTGTGCCACGCGTATTGCGCGAATAAAGGGGTCGTTATTGGTGAGGCGGGCTGTGAGTTCACGCAGCGCGGGATTGAGCGTCACGCCCTCAAGATCCAGCACAAAACGCAGCGGCTCTTTAAGCAGCTGTGTGCTGTAAACCAGGCCCTCTGGCTCATGCTCAATTGTGATTCGTGTATAGGCTGGCGCCGGCCAGAGCCGAATGCCAATCACCTGGGCGGCCATGCTGGGCTGGGCCACCAGGCTCAGTAGCAGCGTGCCGCCAGCGCCGATTAGGACCTGTCGACGTCGGCGATCCATTGGGGAAGCGGGCCGTCAAATGACAGCCCGTCGGGGCGATTAAAAAATTCGATCGTGAGACGACGGGGCGCATCACCGCTGACATCGTCTTCCCATGCCAGTTCCAGCGCGATATGGGCTGCTGGAAGTCCGGCCGCCCGCTGCGGCCACTCAATTAAGACAATTGCCCGCTGTGCAAAAAGATCACGCAGTCCCGCAGAAGACCAATCGGCAGGCGAGGCCTGCCGATAAAAATCAATGTGATGAATGGGAAGAGCGGCGCCCTCGAGGTCGATCTCATAAGACTCCACCACGCTAAAGCTTGGACTCTTGACACGGTCTCGGATGCCACAGGCCCTCAGAAATCCGCGGATCCAGGTCGTCTTACCCGCGCCGAGCTCGCCGCGCAACGCAATCTGCACTGCTGTCGTGTTGTGGCGATTTTGACGGAGTGCCTGCAGCACCAGCCGTGCAGTCGCCGCAGCGATCCGCTCGCAGGCCTGCGTGTCGAGATGATGGAATTCTTTACGCAGCAGGGGCTTAGGGTTTTGGCTCATACTTTGGTGCATGCTGCCTGATCATGAACAGCTAATTCTAATCGCCCGTTCTTTCGGATTTAGCCATGTTGGCGTGGTTGATCTCTCGGGTGAGGCCTCTGAGCGCTTGGCGCCCGCGATGGCCCAGTATCGCCAGTGGTGCGCGGCAGGCTACGCCGGCGAAATGGAATACCTCAGTCGGCATGCGGAACTCCGCGAAGATCCCGCACGGCTGATGCCGCAGCCACCAAAAGCATTACGGGCCATCGTGGTGGGGATGAACTATCTGCATGAGGCCGCCCAGCAGTGGCAGCAGGAGCACAACGCCGCGATTCGAACCCCAGAGCGGGCTGTGATTTCGGTCTATGCCCGGGGCCGCGATTATCACAAAGTGATTCGACAGCGGCTGCTTCAGATGGCGCGTGCCTTGGGCAGGCGGTGGTCCAATCAAGACGCACAGTTTCGGGCCTGCGTGGACTCTGCGCCCGTGCTTGAGGTAGAACTCGCCCGTCAGTGTGGACTGGGATGGCGCGGTAAACACACCTTGCTGCTAAATCGCGAGCAGGGCTCCATGTTCTTTCTTGGCGTCCTCTTAACGGATCTGCCGATTGCGCCGATGCAGGCGGTCACCGATCCACCCCAGGCCGCCGCCGGCCACTGCGGCACCTGCACGGCCTGCCTGCAGGCCTGCCCAACGCAGGCCTTTGTGGGCCCGTATCAGCTGGATGCCCGCCGCTGTATTTCATATCTCACGATTGAGTTAAAGGGCAGCATCCCCATCGAGATGCGGCCACGCATCGGCAATCGCGTTTATGGCTGCGACGACTGTCAGCAGGTCTGCCCATGGAATCAGTATGCCCAGCAGGCAACACTTCCCGATTTCGATGTCCGTCACGGCCTAAATCGCGCCACCCTGCTGGAGCTACTGCAGTGGACAGAGGCTCAATTTTTAGAGCGCCATCAGGGCAGTGCGATTCTGCGAATCGGCTATGAGCGGTGGCTGCGCAATCTCGTGGTCGCTGCCGGCAATGCAGTCGCTTCGGCTGACTGTCCGGCCGAGATCAGATCCGGCCTGATCGCATCGTTACAGCGGCATCGTCCAGTAGCAAGCGACTTAGTCGCGGAACATATCGACTGGGCGCTAGCCCAAGGCCTGCAAGACCGTTACCCAGAGCGTGATCGTCACCATGGATCCGAGGGTTGAGATCGACACCAGGCCAGCAGTCAGCGGCCCGTTGCCGCCCATACGGACCGCAAGAATGTATGCGCTGCTGGCGGTCGGCATGGTGGCAAACAAAATCGCGATATCACGCTGCAGTCCCTCAATGCCCATCCACCTGCAGGCCGCCCAGACCACGGGCGGTGTGATCAACAGTTTGATGGTGGTGATAGAGATCCCCTGCCAGCGGGCGGCCGCACTTTTCATTCCCGCAAAGCTAAGCCCCGCACCCACACACATCAGACCAAGAGAAATTGCCGCGGAGCTGGCCCGGTCGAGCACCCCGTAAATTAGCTCTGGGGGAATGAGTCCCAGAAAATTACAAATGACTCCTGCCAGGGTTGCAATCAGCAGCGGGTTGCGCAGCAACTCTGCAGTCAGTCTGGCCGGGTGCAGAGTGTTGGCCAAAAAGGAAACGGCCATGACATTGGCCAGTGGAACCGCAAATCCGACAATCACCGCCATCATGGCAAGGCCCTCGCCACCCCAGGCGCGGGAGGCAATGGCAAAAGCAACATAGGTATTAAAACGAAATGCGCACTGGATGCCAGATGCCCAGTCCATCCGTGTCATGCCGGGAATCCATCGGGTCAGAACGCCGAGTGCTGCGGCAACGAGCACACCTACTGTCGCGGCCTGGACCATCAGCGTGGTCTGGCCAGAGGCCAGCGAGGTCCGTGTGACTGCTGCAAATAGCAAGGCAGGAAACAGCACGAAATACACCAGCCGCTCGGCGCCCTCCCAGAAGCTGCGGCCGATCCATCCTGAGTGCATGATGATGGCACCCGCCACAATCATGGCGAAGTCAGGGAAAAGAAGTGAAAATCCGTTCATGGTGAGCAAGGCAGACGCACAGTCTAACGGGCCGGTCAGGCCCGATGGATCCGATGCCGCTGAAATCGATCGCTTTTGTGATGCGATGTGGCTGGAAGCGGGCTTGTCGAAAAATACGTTGTCGGCCTACCGCCAAGATCTCTCTGATCTTGGCGCATGGCTGATGAGCGAGGGCCGCGCGGGCCTGCCGATGGCTTCACGCGAAGACATCAGCCGATATTTCTCGGTGCGTTTTGCCAGCATTCGGGCCAGCACCGCCAATCGGAGACTCTCGTCATTGCGCCGCTATTACGGCTGGCTGTTGCTGCATGGCCGACGCGAAGACGATCCCTGCTTGCTGCTGAAATCTGCCAAGCGGCCCGAGCGGTTTCCAAAGGCGCCTGCCGAATCGCAGATTGAAGCGCTTTTGCTGGCGCCCAATCCAGAGTCAAGCCTTGGTTTGCGTGATCGGGCCATGCTTGAGATGATGTACGCTGCAGGCCTTCGTGTCAGTGAGCTCATTGCGCTTAAGAGCATTGATGTCTCTCAGGCCGATGCCGTGGTGCGCGTGATTGGCAAAGGCGATAAAGAACGGCTGGTTCCGATTGGCGAAGAGGCGATGGCCTCATTGCTGCTGTATATGCAGCGCGGCCGGCCGCTGCTGCTGGCAGGCCGCAGCAGCGATGCGCTTTTTGTCACTGAACGTGCGGCCGCGATGACCCGCCAGCGCTTTTGGAAAATTATTAAGACCTATGCTGCTGCAGCTGGCATTCAGGGCCCGATTTCTCCGCATAGCCTGCGGCATGCATTTGCAACCCATCTGCTCAATCACGGCGCCGATCTTCGCGTGGTTCAGATGCTGCTGGGCCATGCCGATATCTCGACGACGCAGGTCTATACCCATGTGGCCAACGACCGATTGAAATCGATCCATGCCAAGCACCATCCGCGGGCCTAGAATCACGGCATGACCATTTACGTCGCCCTTGGGCTTGCCGCGCTGCTCTCGTATGTGTTGGGCTCGATCTCCTTTGCAATTGTGGTGAGCCGGCTTCGTGGCTTGGCAGATCCGCGCAGCTATGGCTCAAATAATCCCGGAGCGACCAACGTCCTGAGAAGCGGCGATAAGCTTGCCGCAGCGCTGACACTTTTTGGTGATGCGGCCAAGGGACTTGTTGCTGTTGTACTGGCGGCCGCATTTGCGCAGCAGTGGCCAGCCCCGCAGCAGCAGCTTCTCATCATCACGGCTGGTATCGCAGTTTTTGTCGGCCACCTCTTTCCGGTATTTTTTCGATTCCAGGGAGGCAAGGGTGTGGCCACTGCCTTTGGGGTGCTGCTGGGCTTTGATCCGACAATGGGGCTTCTGGTGGGATTGATCTGGCTTTTGGTGGCCAAGCTTTCCCGAATCTCATCTTTAGCCGCGCTTTGCGCTGCTGTGGCGGCGCCGGCGCTCACGTTTTGGCGCCATGGCGCAGCAGCGATGCTCTGGGCGGTCATTGTGATTGCGATACTGCTGATTGCGCGACATCAGCGCAATATCACCCAGCTGCTGACCGGCAAGGAAAAAGCCTTTAAGAAGCCTTCGGAGTAAGTGCAGACAGCGGCCATCGCGGCTGTACGGTAAATCCGGGGCCCGTTGCCGCAGGCTTACCGGCAAGCAGATGCAGTGCCGCTGCCCAGGCAATCATGACGCCGTTATCGGTGCACAGATGGGGCGGCGCAAAGAGCACCTCAACCTGATCCGATTTTTGGATTGCATTAAATTGCGCACGCAGCAGCTGATTGGCGCCAACACCGCCTGCCACCACCATTTGTCGCAGCCCCGTTTCCTGCAGCGCCTTTCGACACTTTGTGGTGAGTACATCGACGATTGCTTCCTGAACTGCAGCCGCCATGTCAGAGCGGGCTTGATCATCAAGCCCATCTGCTGCTTTTAGTTTTTGCACATGGGTCAAGACCGCAGTCTTGAGTCCGGCAAAACTGAAGTCCAACGTGGGCCGCTTCAGTAATGGACGGGGCAGCTCGAACCGTTTTGAGTTGCCTTGGGCCGACCAACGCGCGATCTCGGGGCCGCCGGGATAGCCCAGCCCCAGCAGCTGGGCCGATTTGTCAAAGGCCTCGCCCGCAGCGTCATCGATGGTCTCGCCCAGCATTTGGTACTGGCCGAGGCCGTCGACTTGCATGATCTGGGTATGCCCGCCACTAACCAGCAGGGCAAGAAACGGAAATCGAAGTCCCGATGCGGCCGGGTCGAGTAAAGGAGAGAGCAGATGGCCTTCCAGGTGGTGAATGCCGATGGCCGGCCGGCCGATGGCATGGGCCAGCCCCTGGCCGAGGCTTGCGCCCACCAGAAGCGCTCCGGCAAGGCCCGGCCCCTCGGTATAGGCGATGGCATCCAGGTCCCCCCAGAAGAGGCCTGCCTCCTGGATCACCTGCTCTGAAAGTGGGGCCAGCCGCTGAATATGATTGCGCGAGGCCAGCTCGGGCACAACTCCGCCGTAGGCGGCATGCAGGGACACCTGACTGTGCAGGGCCTGGGCCAGGATTTCGGCCTGGCCGCCCAGCCCGGGCGGCTGGCCCGGGCCAGCGGACGCACGAATAAGGGCAACACCTGTCTCGTCGCAGGAGGTCTCGATGCCCAGGACCAAAAGCCCCTTCCTCACTTGCCAGAATTCCCCGGGTTGGCGATACTTATGGGTTCTCCGGGCGCAAGCCCCTTATTGCCGATTGGATGGACGTTCACGATGCCGGTTGTTCGAGTTAAAGAAAATGAGCCCTTTGAGGCCGCCCTTCGCCGCTTTAAGCGCACGATCGAAAAGATCGGCCTGCTGACAGAACTGCGCGCACGCGAGTTCTATGAAAAGCCCACGGCCGAGCGCAAGCGGAAAAAAGCAGCTGCAGTGAAGCGCCACTATAAGCGCGTTCGCAGCATGATGCTGCCCAAGCGCAAATACTAATTGTCCATCAAGGACCGTCTTCAAGAAGACATCAAGGCCGCCATGCGGGCCAAAGAGGCCGAGCGGCTCACCACACTGCGTCTCGTAACCGCAGCGATCAAGCAAAAAGAAGTCGACGAGCGCATCGTGCTCGATGACGCTGCCGTACTCTCGGTGCTCGAGAAAATGATCAAGCAGCGCAAGGACTCCATCAGTCAGTTCGCCGCAGGAAATCGCCAGGATCTCGTCGCCAAAGAGCAGGCCGAACTCGACATCCTGGCCGCCTACATGCCGGAGCAGATGTCCGAGGCCGATCTCGATGCCGCCATCGCCGCGGCAATTGCCGAATCGGGTGCCAGCGGCCCGCAGGCCATGGGCAAGGCCATGGCGCTGCTGAAACCCCGGCTCGCCGGCAAGGCCGACATGGGCCAGGTCTCTCAGCGGCTCAAAGCCCGCCTAACGCAGTAGCACTCGGCCCATCGCCCATGCGGGGCAGGGCTGCGAAAACTCGCGGGGCCAGGCAGCGCAGCGTGGATACACTAAGGACATGATTCCTCAGCAATTCATCGATGATCTGCTGCGTCGTGTCGATGTAGTTGAGATCGTTGGCCAGCATGTTCAGCTGAAAAAAGCGGGTGCGAATTATTCTGGCCTTTGTCCCTTCCATACCGAGAAGTCACCCTCCTTCACGGTCAGTCCGAGTAAGCAGTTCTATCACTGCTTTGGCTGTGGCGCCCATGGCACTGCGCTGGGTTTTTTGATTGAACATCTTGGCCTGCCGTTTCCGCAGGCCGTCGAAGATCTCGCCCGGCGGGTCGGGCTCGAGGTCCCGCGTCAGGCGCCGGTTGCGGATCCCGAGGTCCGCAAGCGCGAATCCGATCAGCGGGCACGGCTCAAGGATTGCCTGCTGCAGGCAGCCCGCTTTTATCAGCGCAGGCTGAAAGACTCCCCGCAGGCGATTGATTATTTAAAAGGACGCGGCTTGTCGGGCGAAATTGCCGTTCGATACCACCTGGGCTATGCCCCCGAAGCCTGGCAGTCGCTGCAGTCTGTTTTTTCCGACTACCAGAGCCGAGACCTTCTCGACGCCGGACTGGTCATTGATGGCGAATCCGATCGGCGTTATGACCGCTTCCGTGATCGCATCATGTTTCCGATTCTAAGTAGCCGCGGCGAGGTCTTGGGCTTTGGCGCCCGCACCCTCGGTGCTGATGAGCCGAAATATCTCAATTCGCCCGAGACCCCTGTGTTTTCGAAAGGCTTTGAGCTCTACGGGGTGTTTGAGGCGCGCCAGTCGATCCGCGAGGCGCGGCAGGTCTGGGTGGTGGAGGGCTACATGGATGTCGTCGCCTTGGCCCAGCATGGACTGGGACATGTCGTGGCCACACTGGGAACTGCAACCACTGCGCAGCATCTACAGCAGCTATTGCGGCTCAGTGATCGTGTGGTGTTTATGTTTGACGGAGATGCAGCAGGACGGCGGGCTGCCGCGCGCGCGATGGAGACCGCACTGCCTTTTGCAAACGAACAGAATCGTATTGATTTTGCATTTCTGCCCGAAGAGCATGATCCCGACAGTTTTGTGCGTGCCCATGGTGCTGAAGCACTTCGTGATTGGGCATCAAAGGCCTTGCCCCTATCGGCCTGGATGCTGGAAGTGGCCAGCAGTGGCCAGTCGCTTGAGATTGCCGAGGGCAGGGCGGCAGCAGTGACCGAGGTGCGACGGCTCTTGTCGCTGATGGCAGCCGGTCCGCTGAGAAATCAAATCGCACTTGAGGCGGCCCGGCGACTTGATGCCTCCGATCTTGCAAAAGATTCCTCCGCTGCTTTTGTGCGTAACGATGCCAAGCCCCGTGGCGCATCACCGTCTGGCGTAAGCGCGCCATCGGGATCACGATTTACGCGGCCAGTCATTCGGCCGCTTGGCGAACGGCTCTTGCAAATTGTGGTGCGCGAGCCTTCCTGGGCAAGGTGGGTTGATGATCAGGCCCAGGCCGCCTTGGATGGCCCGCAGTCGGCATTGCTGTCATGGATTCAGCAGCGAATTCCCAAAGAAGGGTCAGTGAACTTCGCCATGCTGCACGAGGCCGCCCTCGCTGAGGGCCGCGAGCGGGGATCTGAGGCGGTGAGATTTTTTATTCGGCTTGCCCAGCCCGATGCCGCGCTGGATGCGCTCTCGGAGAGCACCCAGCAGCTGCGGGAAGAGTTCAATCTGGCCCTGGTCCGCCTCAAGCTTCGGGTGCTGGAGGATCAGGCCGCCGAGCTCGCCGATCAGGCAGCGTCCGACGCCAATGCGCGGGCAGAGCTTCAACGGGTGCGGGAGACCATCCAGCAATTAAAGGCCCAGCCCCCCAACTCAGGGGAGGATTTTCGAGCTTAAGGTACTGATTTTGAACATTTTTTGCTATAATGGAGGGTTTCCGCTGACGCACCTAAAAATTGCCACACAAGGACCCCATGCCCGTGAGCAAAGCCCAGAAATCCGCTGTGAAGACCCCCGCAAAGAAATCCGCTGTGAAACTTGCCGCGGCCAAAAAACCGGCCGCCAAGACGGCCAAGCCTGCCGCCGGAAAGCCATCGAAGCAGCCCGCCCAAGCGAAGCCCGCAGGCAAGGCCGCCGCAAAAGCCCCTGCCGTCAAAAAACCGGCAGCTAAGCCCGCCGCGAAAAAGCCGGTTGCAAAGCCCGTCGCCAAAAAGCCGGCAGCAGCATCGAAAAAGCCTGCCGCTAAAAAACCAGTAGCCAAGCCCGCAGCGAAAAAACCGGCAGCTAAGCCCGCCGCAAAAAAGCCGGCAGTTGCGGCGAAAAAGCCCGCTGCTAAGGCGCCCACAAAGCCGGCAGCAAAGCCCGCAGCAAAGCCTCAGGCCAAGCCCGCCGCCAAGGCCGTGACCAAGGCCGCTGCAGAAAAGCCGTCCGCTAAAAAACCCGCGACTGCCGCCGGAAAAAAACAGGCCCCGCCCGCCCCGGCGCCAAAAAAAGGCAAAGGGGCCGCAACGCCCGAGCCGATTACTGCAGAGAAACTGCCTTTTAAGCCCAAGGGCAAGCCAGGCCGGCCACCGAAAAAATCACCCGAACAAATCGAGGCCGAGGCCAGCGGTCTAGATGACACCGTCATTGATGATGTTGAGACTGCAGATGTCATCGAGCCGCCCCCGCCGCCGAAAAAAGGATCGGCCCGTCGGGCCCGTGATCGTGTCCTGAAAGAGTTTCTGCCTTTAGGCGGTGCTGTCACGCCGGAAGAACTTGAAGCGCGCAAAGCCAAGATCAAGACCCTGTTTAAGCTGGGCAAGGAGCGCGGCTATCTCACCTACTCTGAAATCAATGACCATCTGCCCGAGAACGTGGTGGAGGCCGAACAGATCGAGTCGATCGTGTCGACCTTCAGCGACATGGGCATTGCGGTCTATGAGCAGGCCCCCGATACCGAGACCCTGCTGCTCACGAGTAACGCGCCTGCATCTGATGATGATGATGCTGAAGAGCAGGCAGAGGCGGCGCTGCAGACCGTGGATTCCGAGTTCGGCCGCACGACCGACCCGGTGCGGATGTATATGCGTGAGATGGGCACTGTGGAGCTGCTCACCCGCGAGGGCGAGATTGTTATCGCGAAGAAAATTGAAGAAGGCCTGCGCGATATTGTGATGGCGATTTCTGCATGCCCCGCTACCATCAGCGAAGTCCTTGAGTGTGCCAACAAGATTCGTGAAGGTACGATGCCAATTAGCGATGTTGTGGATGGCATCGTAGATCCGAATGCCCCCGAGGAAGACCTGCTGTCATCGACCGAGGCTGAGTTTGCCGCCATTGAAGCTTCGGAAGAAGTCGACGATGACGGCGCCGCGGCAGCGGCTGCGAATAACGCTCGGCTTGAAGAGCGTAAGGTGGCAGCGCTCGAAAAATTCGATGTGATTCAAAAGTCCTTCGACAAAATGCGTAAAGCCGTCGATGGCGATGGCTATAAGTCACCCGCCTACGAAAAAGCCCAAAAGACAGTCAGCAATGAGTTCATGAGCATTCGCTTTACCGCAAAGATGGTCGAGCGTTTGGCCGATACGCTGCGCAGTCAGGTTGAAGATGTACGCCGAATCGAGCGCAAGATTCGTTCGATTGCGGTAGACAAGGTTGGCCTGACGCAAGACTGGTTCATTAAAGAATTTCCCGGCAATGAGACCAATCTAGATCTCTTTGCGAAAAAGGTTTCAACGGCGGGTGCTTCCTCTCAGCTGCTTCAGCGTAATCTTCCTGCCCTACAGGAAGAGCAGCAGAAACTGATTGCCCTGCAGACCCGAGTGGTTCTGCCCCTGCATGATCTTCGAGAAATCCACAAGCAGATGACGGCGGGCGAGCGCAAGGCCCGGGCAGCGAAAAAAGAGATGACCGAGGCCAACCTGCGGCTGGTGATCTCGATTGCGAAGAAGTACACCAACCGTGGACTGCAGTTTCTGGATCTCATCCAGGAGGGCAATATCGGCCTGATGAAGGCCGTTGATAAGTTCGAATATCGCCGGGGCTATAAGTTTTCGACCTATGCGACCTGGTGGATTCGTCAGGCGATCACCCGCTCGATTGCCGATCAGGCCCGAACCATCCGGATCCCGGTCCACATGATCGAAACCATCAACAAGATGAACCGGATTTCGCGTCAGATTCTGCAGGAGACCGGCAAGGAGCCCGATCCGGCAACGCTGGCCATCAAGATGGAGATGCCGGAAGACAAGATCCGCAAGATTTTGAAAATCGCCAAAGAGCCCATCTCGATGGAGACCCCGATTGGCGATGACGACGACTCCCATCTTGGCGACTTCATTGAAGACACCAATACGGTGGCACCGATGGAAGCGGCGCTTCAGGACTCCATGCGGGATGTCGTGAAAGAAGTGCTTGATTCGCTGACACCGCGCGAGGCAAAAGTATTGCGTATGCGATTCGGCGTGGAGATGGCCACTGACCACACGCTGGAGGAAGTCGGTAAGCAGTTTGATGTCACGCGCGAGCGAATACGACAGATTGAGGCAAAGGCCTTGCGTAAGCTGCGGCACCCCAGCCGCAGCGATAAGCTGAAGAGTTTTTTAGATACGTTGTAAAAAAAGGCCTGGGGAACCAGGCCTTTTTTTTTACGCGTAAGCGCAAGGATAGCAATCCCGGGGGCCGTTAGCTCAGTTGGTTAGAGCAGAGGACTCATAATCCTTTGGTCGCTG
>CAYTRY010000022.1:0-22440 GCA_964440375.1 uncultured Bordetella sp.
CGGAAGTGGAGTAACGCTCGCGAAAGCATAGCCCAGCTGACCCAAGCGGTCCGTCACGGTCTTGCTCAGGTTCTGGAGTCGTTGATTAGAAAAAACCTCTCCCGGCTTTATACCAATTAGCTTCGAAAACTCTGTATTGAGGCCCAATAAATCACCCGCCAAACGAACCTCCTTCAACGTGAATCTCTCGCCCTCATTTATCGCGATGGTGATGAAGACGTCCTTGCGATCAGGAGAGAGTGAGACCTGCGTAGAATCCACGCTGAATTCCAGATAACCACGATTTAGATAAAAAGACCGAAGGGCCTCAAGATCTCCAGTTAGTTTTTCTCGTGAGTATTGATCTGCTTTCGAATACCAGGACATCCAACCAGGGCTTGAAAGCTTAAACTCCTCGAGTAGCTCCGACTCCTTGAATGCTTTTGCGCCAACGATTCGAATCTGCCGAATTCGTGCATCATCACCTTCGACCACTGCGATCTGTACAGCCACACGGTTACGTTCGAGCGGTGTAACGGTGGACAGAATTCGCGTGTTGTACTTTCCGCGACCAAGATACTGGCGCTTGAGCTCTTGTTCAGTTCGATCTAGCAGTGCACGATCAAAAATTCTAGATTCAGCCAGCCCTAAATCTCTCAATGCTTTAAGCAGCTTCTCTTTTTCAAACTCTTTCGAGCCGGTGATCTCAACGACGCCGATCGCGGGCCGCTCCTCAACACTGATGACCAGCACATCGCCTTCAAGCTCAATGCGGACATCTTTAAAAAATCCCGTAGCAAACAGTGTTCGTACCGCCTCCGCGGTCCCCTGCTCAGTTACCCGATCACCGATCTGAATTGGGAGATACGAAAACACCGTGCCGGGCTCGATCCGCTGAAGGCCCTCTACCCGGATATCGCGAACGGCCACCCCAAGGGCTGGGCCGCTGGCTGTTGCCGCCGGCCGGGAAAACTGGGCCTGGGCTGGGCTGAATGCGACCAGGCCGATTAGGCTAAAGACGCCAGACCAGGACCAAATGAGCAGACGGCAGGCCAGGGGTTTCGGTGTGACACGATTGCGCATGAAGATTTGTTCTCTTTCTACCATCCCGCGAGCCGGGCGAAGTCGTTAAACAAGGCCACAGCAGTTAGGGCCATGATCAGTGCAACACCGATTCGGCGGCCTGTCTCCTGAATCTCTGCCGACAGGGGCCGCCCCCGGACCAGCTCCCACAGATAATACATAAGGTGTCCCCCATCGAGCATGGGAATGGGCAAAAGATTCAGTACCGCGATGCTGATACTGATGAGCGCGAGAAAGCCGATAAAGGCCTTCAGCCCATTGCCAGCGGACTGGCCGGCAGCATCGGCGATCGTGACCGGGCCGCTGATTTGCCGCCATGACAGCTCGCCTGCGAGCATCCTGCCGAGGGCCCGAACCGTGAGTAGACTCATCTCCCAGGTCCGGGTCGCCCCCTTGGCCAGGGCCTGAAGGGGTTCATCGGCCACATGGGTCGTTTCGACCTCGGCACCAACGACAGCGCCAATGCGGAAGATGCCGTCCTGGCCGGCACGGGCGGTGATGACGACCCGCTCCGTCTGACTGCCATCGGAGACCGTCAGCTCGATGGGTTTTCCTTGGGACTCTTTGATCCGACTGATAACGATATCGGGCTGGCGGACTTCCTCTTGGCCAACACGCAAAATGCGGTCGCCGTCGCGCAGCCCGGCCGCCTGCGCAACGCTGCCCTCTTGCACGCGGATAACGCGCACCGATTTACTGAGTGGCGCTAAGCCAAGCGCTGCTACCGTTGCCGAAGGGTCATTCGCTTCAGCGCCCTCACCGCCTTGGGTCGCCGCAAGCGGCAACACCACCGAGATCACTTCCCCGCCCGCGCGCTCAACCTTCATGCTGATTGAGGCAGCGCCCTCGCCCACGAGGGCCTGAGCAAGCCGCCAGCGCATGTCGTTAAAGCTGGCAATCTCATTGCCAGCGATTCCGATGACCCGGTCACCCTCACGCAGCCCTGCTATGGCGGCGACCGACTGGGCCTTGGGCTGGGCCAACACCGCGATTGGTTCCTCGCGGCCCGAATGAAATAAAACGGCGTAGGCCAGCGCAGCAAAAATCAGATTGGCCAAGGGGCCAGCAAAGACGATCCATGCGCGGGCCGCCAGCGGCTTGGCCTCAAAGTCTGGCTCGTCCATTTTGACGTAACCGCCCAGCGGAATCGCGGCAACCACCCATTCGGTGTTGGAGCGCTTGGAATGCCACTTCAGAAGGGCCCGGCCGAATCCGATTGAGAATCGCTCAACCGCAACACCGCATTGCCGGGCTGCGAGGTAATGGCCCATCTCGTGCACAAAGACAAGGATGGCGATAGCGAGCAGAAAAAACAGAACGGTCATCATGGCAGATCGGTGAATTATCCCGCGATTTTGGCAACGCGTGCCTGTGCGATGTCGCGGGCCTGCCGATCGATCTCAAGCAGCTCATCAACGCTTGCAGGTGTGTTCGCGGCCTGATGGCTGAGTTGCGCAAGCGTGCCCTCAACGGCGCCAAATATCTCCCCAAACCGAATACGCTCATTTAAAAAGGCCTCTACTGCGATTTCGTTGGCAGCATTTAAAACCGCAGGGGCGGCGCCGCCCGTTCGCAGAGATGCGCGCGCGAGCGCCAAGGACGGAAAGCGCTCCGTATCGGGCGGCTCAAAATCAAGCCGCTGGGCGGACTGCCAATCAAGGGCCTTGACGGGAGCATGGATCCGAGAAGGCCAGCTCATCGCGCAAGCAATCGGTGTGCGCATATCGGGGGAGCCCAGCTGTGCCAGTGTGGAGCCGTCATCGAACTCCACCATCGAATGCACCACGCTCTGGGGATGTACGACAACTTCGATCGCCGACTCCGGCAAAGAAAAAAGCCAGTGGGCCTCGATGAGCTCAAGGCCCTTATTCATCATCGTGGCCGAATCAACGGAAATTTTCCGGCCCATCGACCAGTTCGGATGTGCGATCGCTTCGCTGACGGATGCCGAAAACATTCGGGCCTTCTCCCAGGATCGAAATGGGCCACCCGAGGCAGTCAGCAGCAATCGCCGCACCCCGGCCGGCGGCTGAAAGCAACGATAGTTCTCGCCCAGACACTGAAAAATCGCGTTGTGCTCACTGTCGACCGGAATAACAGTCGCGCCACCAAGACGCGCGGCCTGCACCATCAACGGCCCGGCCATAACCAAGGCCTCTTTGTTGGCCAAAAGAATTTTCTTGCCGGCACGTGCCGCCGCCAACACCGAGGCCAGCCCTGCGGCCCCGACAATGCCGGCGACCATCATGTCGACCTCGGGCACTACCGCCGCAGTGACGAGGCCCTGCGGGCCGGCCAGCACATTGATGTGCCCGCCCCATGAGGCCTCACGCAAGCGCAACTGAAGCGTCTGCGCGGCATCCGGGTCAGTCATGACTACCCAGCGGGGCTTGAAGCGTTCGCAATCTCGAAACATCGGCTCGACCTGCCGATGGGCAGTCAGCACTTCAGCCCGAAAGCGCTCAGGATGCAGGCCAATCAGGTCCAGAGTGCTCTGGCCAATCGATCCTGTTGATCCGAAAACAGCTACCCCCTGCACGCGATGTCCTTTTGCTTTCTTAGCGGTTCAGTTATACGGGGCCACGACGCCCCAGCTCCAGCAGACTCACCATGGCCATTGTCACCGGAAAGACTGCCATCAGCGCATCAATACGATCCAGCACGCCGCCATGGCCAGGCAAAAGACCACTGGAGTCCTTCACACCACGGAGTCGTTTTAATAAGGACTCATACAGATCGCCCACCACGCTGACCAGCGTGATCAGAATTACAAATAAAAACAAAAAACCTCCGCCGACTTGCTCGTCAATCAGGCTAAAGACGGTCGGCCCAAGCCCGCCCGACGGGGGTCCGGCCAGTGTGATCGCCATCACAGCTAAAAGTAGATTGCCCGCCAGTGCGCCAAAAACGCCCTCCCAGGTTTTGCCGGGACTAATCGCGGGCGCGAGCTTTCTTCGGCCAAAGGCCCGTCCGGCGAAATACGCAGCCGTATCGGCCACCCAGACCAACAGCAGCACCGAGAGCAGAAAAACTTTTCCAATGCCATCGGCCTGCAGCAGCGCAAGCCAGGTCGCAAAACAAAGCACAAAAGCGACTGCGGGGCCAAGACCCGACCGGCTGCCAATACTGCGGCCCCGCGATAAAGCGATTGGCGCCACCACCACCCAGGCCAGTGTTGCCAGCAAATACAGGGGCAAAAGCGCTGCGCCCTGGCCTTCTGCTGCAAGCACAATCGAAGGAAAAAACATCAGGCTTGCCACACCCACAAGCCCCAATGCTGCCGCGATCGCGGCTGCACGCCGCGGCAAAAGCCCCAATAAACCCAGCCACTCAAAAAGCGCCACCATCATGATGGTCAGCAAGAGCACATCAAAGCCAAGCGCAGGCGCCCAGAGCGCAGCGCCGATTAAAACGATTAAGGCAAGAACCGCGGTTAGGACGCGGGTGCGGAGCATGCTTGGGCGACCTGGGCAGAGGTTCTGCCAAATCGACGTTCGCGCTTTTGATAAGACTCGATCGCGAGATCGAGCTGGGCCTCATCGAATTCGGGCCAATAGCAATCAGTGAAATAAAACTCAGTGTAGGCAAGCTGCCAGAGTAGAAAATTGCTGATGCGCTCCTCGCCGCCGGTGCGAATAAACAGATCCGGCTCGGGTGCGTAGTTCATGGCCAGATGCGGGGCCAGTAACTCTTCAGAAATGGGTGCGCCGGACTGGGCCAGCTGCGGATGCTGATCCAGCATCTTGCGGGTCGCCTGCAGGATGTCCCAGCGACCGCCGTAGTTGGCAGCAACAGTCAGATGAAAGCGATCATTCATCTCGGTGGCCGATTCAGCCCGCGCGATGGCGGCACGCAGCTTGGAATTAAAAGCGCTTAGATCGCCAATCACGCGCAGCCGCACACCATTGTCTTTAAGTTCACGGACTTCACGCTCCAAGGCTTTGATAAATAAACCCATCAGAAACGATACTTCCTCTTCGGGCCGGCGCCAGTTTTCCGAGCTAAAGGCAAATACGCTGAGATAGCGGACGCCCCGGCGAATGCAGGCCTCAACCACCTGGCGCAGCGCCGCCACACCCCGTTCATGGCCCACCATTCTTGGCAGATGGCGGGCATTGGCCCAGCGGCCATTGCCGTCCATGATGACCGCAATGTGCTGCGGCACCGGGTGGATATCGGGGATCACCAGGGTTGAGCTTAGGGGCTGTTCGTCGGCCATCGGAATCGTGGGTCGCGTCTCGGTTTGGGTTGCGGCGTGTCAGACCGTCATGATCTCTGACTCTTTCTGAGCCAGCAGTTTATCAATCTCGGCAATATATTTATCAGTTAGTTTCTGTGTGTCATCCTGGGCCCGGCGCTCTTCGTCTTCAGAAATGAGCTTGTCTTTGACCAGTTTTTTGAGGGCCTCATTGGCATCCCGGCGGATGTTGCGGACGGCAATCTTGGTCTCCTCGCCCTCGTGCTTGATGACCTTGGTCAGCTCACGCCGACGCTCCTCGGTCAGGGCGGGCATCGGCACCCGAATCAGATCCCCTGAGGTCGCTGGATTAAGGCCCAGATCCGACTCCCGGATCGCCTTTTCCACCACCGCGACCATCTTTTTCTCCCAGGGCTGAACGCCAATCGTGCGGCTATCGATCAGGGTGACGTTGGCCACTTGATTCAGGGGCGAAGGATTGCCGTAGTAATCCACCTGAATATGGTCCATCAGGCCCACATGCGCGCGGCCCGTGCGGACCTTGGAGAGGTTGAGCTTCAGGTTGTCGATCGTCTTGCCCATTTTCTGATCGGCGCTGGTTCGGACTTCCTGAGGTGTTTTCATGATGTTTTTCCGTTGCCAATAATCCGGGCTTCGCGTGCCGGCTAAACGTGGACCAGGGTGCCCTCGGCCTCGCCCCGAACGATTCGGGCAAGTGCGCCGGGCTTAAAGATACTAAAGACTCGAATCGGCAGCTTCTGATCACGGCACAGCGCAAATGCGGTCGCATCCATGACCTTGAGATTACGCGAGATTGCCTCATCGAAGGTGACCGCATCGTAGCGCTTGGCCTGGGGGTCCTTGGCGGGGTCGCTGGTATAGACCCCATCGACCTTGGTGGCCTTGAGCACAATCTCCGCGCCGACCTCGGCACCGCGCAACGCCGCCGCGGTGTCGGTTGTGAAAAATGGGTTCCCCGTGCCCGCCGCAAACACCACGATCTTTCCCTCTTCAAGATAGCGGATTGCCTTGGGCCGGATATAGGGCTCGACCACCTGATCGATTCTCAGTGCCGACTGAACGCGGGCCACCAGGCCTGCACGACGCATTGCATCTTGCAAGGCCAGGGCATTCATCACTGTGGCGATCATGCCCATGTAATCGGCCGTCGCCCGATCCATGCCCGATGCCCCGAGGGCGACGCCGCGAAAAATATTTCCGCCACCAATGACCACCGCCACCTCGACGCCTAAAGCAGTGACCTGGGCGATCTCCTTGACGATGGAATCGATGGTCTGGCGATTAATGCCATAGGGATCCTCGCCCATCAGGGCCTCGCCCGAGAGCTTCAGCAGGATGCGCTTGGGTGATGTCATATCAGGCAGCGCGAGCGGCGGCGACCTGGGCAGCGACTTCGGCTGCAAAATCATCGGTGCGTTTCTCGATTCCCTCGCCAACGATGTAAAGCGTGAATGAGGCAATCGAGGCGCCTTTGCTCTTTAAGAGCTGCTCGATGGTTTGTTTGCCGTCCTCGGCCTTCACAAACACCTGACCCAGTAAGGTGACCTCTTTTAGGAATTTCTGCACCGTGCCTTCGACCATCTTGGCAACGATCTCTGCGGGCTTACCGGATTCAGCAGCCTTCTCGGTGGCGATGCGGCGCTCCGTCTCAATGAGCGCGGCATCCACGCCGGAGGCATCCAGCGACTTGGGCTTGGAGGCGGCAATATGCATTGCCAAATCACGGCCGAGTTGTTCATCGCCACCGACCAGGTCCACGAGTACACCGATCTTCGCGCCACCATGAATGTAGGAGAAGAGTTTGCCCTTGGCGGCCAGCCGAATAAAACGCCGCACACTGATGTTCTCGCCGATCTTGCCCACCAGGGCCGTGCGCACTGAATCTACAGTGCCGCCAGACAGTGATGCTGTACTTAAGCTGGCGACATCAGCAGCGCCACCGGCACAGACCAGCTTGGCTACATCACTGGAAAACGCCAGAAAGTCGTCGTTCTTGGCAACGAAATCAGTCTCGCAATTGACCTCGACCATGGCCGCATGGCCGCCCTCAACGTGAATCGACACGATGCCCTCTGCTGTGACCCGCGAGGCGGCCTTGCTGGCCTTGCTGCCGAGTTTCACGCGCAGAATTTCCTCGGCTTTTGCCATATCGCCATCGGCCTCTGACAGGGCCTTTTTGCATTCCATCATCGGAGCATCGGTTTTCTCACGAAGCTCCTTGACCATTCCCGCGGTAATTTCCGCCATTGTGTTCTCCTGATTCAAACTCATATTTCAAAAAAAGGGCCGCTCAAACTGACCGGCCCCTTCGCATGCATCGGCCCGGTTCGTGGGGGCCAGTCCTCACGCCATGGAGACCGCCTAGGAGGCGTCTTCCACCTCAACGAATTCATCCTTTTCATCACGGATCGCTGAGACCACATCCGCCACCGCATTGGCCCGGCCATCAAGGATTGCATCCGCCACAGCGCGGGTATAAAGCCGCACTGCCCGGCTGGCGTCGTCATTGCCCGGAATGACATAGTCCACACCCTCGGGGGAATGGTTCGTGTCGACCACTGCCACCACGGGAATGCCCAGCTTATTGGCTTCCTGCACGGCGATCTTGTGATAACCCACATCGACAACAAACAAGGCATCGGGCAGGCCTGCCATGTCCTTAATGCCGCCCAGTGTTTTGTTTAATTTATCCATCTCACGGCCAAACGAGAGGGCTTCTTTTTTGCTCATGCGCTCTAGGCCGCCCTCGGCCGTCATGGTTTCCATATCTTTAAGCCGCTTAATCGAGGTCTTCACGGTCTTAAAGTTGGTGAGCATCCCGCCCAGCCAGCGCTGATCGACATAGGGCTGGCCAGCACGGCTTGCTTCTTCGGCGATGATTTCGCGCGACTGGCGCTTGGTGCCAACAAAGAGCACTGTGCCGCGGCGCTGGGCGAGCTGCTTGATGAACTTCAAGGCATCGCCAAGATGGCTGACGGTGTGCTCAAGGTTGATGATGTGAATCTTGTTGCGATGGCCAAAAATGTAAGGGGCCATCCGCGGATTCCAAAAGCGGGTCTGGTGGCCGAAATGAACACCGGCCTCAAGCATTTCACGCATACTGACTGACATACGACTTCTCCTTGCAAGGGTTGGGCTCGGCACTCGAAAGAGTCTGCTGCAGTCTGGGAAGGCCGCTGGCCAGCCCCTATTTCCCGCTCAGACACCCCTGCTTCGAGTGCTTTGGTTTAAAAATCAGGCACAATGGGTGCCCACGGCGCCGAAAAACACCTTGTTAATCAATGGCTTCCGGCAACCTGCGATTCTAACCCCTTATGCCCATCCAGCTCAAATCTGGCCCCGAAATCGACGCCATGCGGGTCGCGGGCCGTCTCGCCTCCGAAGTCCTGGACTTCATTGGCCCCCATGTCAGGCCCGGGGTTACCACCGGGGAGCTCGACCGGCTCTGCCATGACTACATGGTCAATGTGCAGGGCACGATTCCCGCCCCCCTGAACTACTGCCCCCCGGGCTATAAGCCCTACCCAAAATCAATCTGCACCTCGATTAATCACCAGGTCTGCCACGGCGTTCCTGGCGACCGGGTCCTGAAGTCCTCGGACATCGTGAACATCGACATCACCGTCATTAAGGATGGCTTTCACGGGGACACCAGCCGTATGTTTTTTGTTGGTGAGGCCTCCATCGCTGCCAAACGGCTCTGCGAACTCACCCACCAGGCCATGTGGGCGGGCATTGCGCAGGTCGCACCGGGCAAGCGGCTGGGCGATATTGGCGCTGCGATACAAAAGCTCGCCGAATCGGCCGGCTACTCCGTTGTCCGAGAGTTCTGCGGCCACGGCATCGGCCGGGGCTTTCACGAAGAGCCGCAGGTCCTGCACTATGGCAAGGCAGGCACCGGCTTGGAACTTAAAGCCGGCATGACCTTCACCATCGAGCCGATGATCAATGCGGGCCGGCCCGAGATCCGAGAGCTGGCCGATGGATGGACGATCGTGACCAAGGACCACAGCCTTTCGGCCCAGTGGGAACACACGGTGCTGGTCACCGAGACAGGATTTGAAGTCCTGACCATCTCAGAAGGCAGCCCCGACCGTGAGCGACGTCGGCCAAGCTAAGGGCCCCCAATCGCGTGCCGAAATTCTTGGCGCGTTAAAGCAGTCCTTGCGGCAAGCGCGCGAGCGTAATGCCAGCCTCTGGACACCGCGGGCCAATCCTGCCGCAGCAATGCGGCGCTTCAGTCGTGATGTCGACGATATTTTGCGCGCGCTGTGGCGCGATTTTGCAATTCCTCAGGCAAGCCTTATTGCAGTGGGCGGCTATGGCCGCGGCCTGCTGGCACCGTTTTCGGATGTTGATCTGCTGATCCTGATGCCTGAGGGCTATCGCGAAGCGGCAATCGCTCCGCAGGCCGAGGCACTGGTGAGTGGGTTTTGGGATATTGGCTTAGATGCCGGACACAGCATTCGCTCGCTCTCTGAATGCATGCAGCACGCGCAGGGCGATCTCACAATCGCCACCGCACTACTGGAGTCACGCTGGATCGCTGGGCCAAAACCACCGTTTGCTGCGCTCAGGCACGCCTGGTTTGAGCAGATCAATGTCAAGGAATTCGCGCAGGGCAAACTTCTGGAGATGCAGCAGCGCCACGGCCGACACAATGATTCGCCGTATAGCCTTGAGCCCAACTGCAAAGAAAGTCCCGGCGGCCTGCGTGATCTGCAAATTCTGCGATGGATTACCCAGGCCTTTGGGCTCGGACACCGCTGGAAAGACCTGGCCCGAGATGGTCTGATCACTGACCGCGAGGCCGCCGAGGTACAACGCGCCCAACGTCTGCTGCAACTGATTCGCGGCCACCTGCATCTGGCAGCCGGTCGTCGCGAGGACCGTCTGGTCTTTGATCTGCAGACTGAGGTCGCAAAGCGTCTTGGGCTCTCGGCCCGCGGTGGGCGCCGTGCCAGCGAAATGCTGATGCAGCGCTACTACCGCGCTGCCAAAGCGATCTTTCAAATTAGTTCCATGCTGCTGGCCAACTTCGAGCCACGGCTCTTTCCTTCTGCACAGCTGCCGCAGGCCCAGGAGCCCCGCCGCATTGATGATGAGTTCGACGAAATCTATGGCCTACTGGAAGTCCGTGATGAGCAGCGCTTTGATGTTGAACCCAGCGCGATGCTGCGGGCCTTCTTAAGAGTTCAGCAGCATCCACAATTGCGTGGCATGTCGGCCCGCACGATGCGGGCGCTGTGGAATCATCGCGACCGAATCGATGCCGAGTTTCGTAAAGAACCCCGCCATCGCCAGCTGTTTCTGAGCCTGTTTCAGCAGCCGCGCGGCATTGTGCATGGGCTCAGGCTCATGAATAACCTGGGAATCCTGGGCCGCATGCTGCCCGTCTTTCGAAAGATCGTCGGCCAGATGCAGCACGATCTTTTTCATGTCTACACGGTGGATCAACACATCCTGCAGGTCATTCGTAATCTGCGTCGGCTCACCATGGACGAGCATGCCCATGAGTTCCCGCTCTGCAGCCGGCTGATGGCGGAATTTCAGTGGCCCTGGATTTTGTATATCGCGGCCCTGTTTCACGATATCGCCAAAGGCCGTGGCGGAGACCATTCCGCATTGGGCCGGCTCGAGGTGCGACGTTTCGCCCGAGACTATGCGATCGATACGGAGACCACAGCACTTCTGGTGTTCTTGGTAGAGCACCATCTGACCATGTCGCAGGTGGCACAAAAGCAAGATCTTGCCGATCCACAGACCATTGAACAGTTCCACGCCATCGTCCGCACGCCCCGCAGGCTCACCGCGCTTTACCTGCTCACGGTGGCGGATATTCGCGGCACCAGCCCCAAGGCCTGGAGCAACTGGAAGGCCCGGCTCCTCGAAGAACTCTATCGACGAACACTTGCCGCGATGGAATCTGCGGGCGGACGCCGGCGCACTGAAATGCAGCCTCCGCGTGATGCCTACCTGGCCAAGACCGCCGAGGCCGAGCGTCTGCTGCGGCTGCACGGAAAAGAGGTCGCACCCGCACAGGCCTTCTGGAAGACCCTGGAGCTGCAATACTTTTTACGCCACGAGGCCAGCGAGATCGAATGGCATGCGCGGCTCTTGTCACAGCGGGCCCCATCATCGGCACCTACGGTGATTGCGCGGCGCGCCCCAGATGAGGTCGGCTTGCAGGTGGTGGTCTATCAGCCCGATGAGGCCGATCTGTTTGCCCGAATCTGCGCCTACTTTGACGGCCAAAACATCAGTATTTTGGATGCAAAAATTCATACGACCTCAGATGGCTATGCAATGGATACCTTTGTGGTGGAGCCGCAGAACCAAGAGGGCTTTCATCGCGAGATGCTCACCATCATTGAAGCCGGACTGGCCCGGGTGCTGGCCGAACGTGGGCCGCTGCCGGCGGCCAACCAGGGCCGGCAGTCACGCCAGTCCCGTTACTTTCCGATTCCACCGAGAATTGATCTGCAGCCCGACTCGCGGGGCCAGTATCACGTGCTCAATGTGACGGCGGCCGATCGGACCGGCCTGCTCTATGCGATTGCCAAGACGCTGGCAAATCATCGGATTCGGCTTCAGACCGCCCGCATCATGACCCATGGTGAGCGGGCCGAGGATGTATTTTTAATTCAGGGTGAATCGATACGAGAAGAGAAAAAACAAATCGCCCTGGAGGCCGACTTGTTAAAGGCGGTCGCCGCCTAGCCAGCTTGCAAAATCGGCACCAATCTCCGGATGCCGCTGGGCCAGCGTGACCGAGGCCTGCATATAGCCAAGCTTTGCACCGCAATCAAAACGGCGGCCTTGGAAACGATAGGCCAGCACGGTCTCTTCCTTCAATAAGCGCGCGATCGCATCGGTCAGTTGAATCTCTCCGCCTGCGCCAGCCGATTGCTGGCGAATCAAATCGAAGATTCGGGCGGTCAGCAGATAGCGGCCGACAACCGCAAGCCGCGAGGGTGCCGCCTCGGGCCGTGGTTTTTCCACAATGCCTGTCATGGTCTCGATATTGGCGCCGCCTGCCGCGGCCGTGCTCACAATGCCATATTTCGAGGTCTCTTTTAGCGGCACCTCTTCGACAGCAATCACGCTACTGTGATGCTGCTCGAATTGCTCCACCATCTGGCGCATCACCGGCACGCCGCCCGCGCCCGCATCCATTAAGTCATCGGCCAACAAAATGGCAAAGGGCTCATCGCCCACCACCGGCTCGGCACACAAGACGGCATGGCCAAGGCCAAGGGCTTCAGGCTGGCGGATGTAAATGCAGTTGATGCTCCCCGGGGCCACACCCCGCACGACTTCGAGCAGCTGCTGTTTATTTTTAGCCTCCAGCTCGGCCTCGAGCTCATAGGCCTTATCGAAATGATCCTCAATGGCGCGTTTGGAGCGGCCCGTAATGAAAATCATATCCGTGATGCCTGCTGCAGCGGCCTCCTCGACCGCATATTGAATGAGCGGCTTATCTACGACGGGCAGCATCTCTTTTGGGCTGGCCTTGGTGGCTGGCAAAAACCGTGTGCCGAGTCCGGCCACTGGGAAGACTGCCTTACGGACCTTTCCGGAAAACTTACTCATGTTGCCCCTTGTTGCCGAAACGGCTGAATCAATTCAAGAAACGCGGCCTCATCCATGACCCGCACGCCCAGTTCCTGGGCGCGAGCAAGTTTACTTCCCGCTGCTTCTCCTGCAATCACCAAACCAGTTTTCGCCGAAACCGAGCCACTGGTCTTGCCGCCCAAGGCAATGATCCAGTTGGCGGCCTCATCGCGGGCCATGCTGTCTAAAGTTCCGGTGAGCACTACGGTCATCCCAGCAAACGGCTGGGCAGCGGCGTTGCCGGCAGCCGGCGCCACCGCAGGCCGATCATCAAGCCGCTCAAGCCGAATGGCAGCCAGCAGCCGATCCACAATCGCGGACTGCTCGGGGTTGTCGAAAAATTCACGAATCGATGCGGCCACCACGGGCCCGACATCGGGCGCCTGCAGCAAGTCCTCGGGGCTTGCCTCTCGGATCGCCTGCAGCGACTTGAAATGCAGGGCAAGATCGCGGGCCGTCCGTTCACCGACATGACGAATCCCCAGCCCGAATAAAAGCCGCGCAAGGCTTGCAGACCGCGACGCATCGATCTGCGCAATCAGATTGCTGGCAGATTTCTCGGCCATCCGATCCAGGGCCGCAAGCCGATCAATGGTGAGTTCATACAAATCTGCAATCGAGCTCACCAGGTCTTTCTCAACCAGCTGATCGACAATCTTTTCTCCAAGGCCCTCGATATCCATCGCCCGGCGCTGGGCGAAATGTAAAAATGCTTGCTTGCGCTGCGCGCCACAGGTCAGACCAGCAGGACATCGGCTAACCGCCTCTTCGGCCTCACGCACTGCAGGCGTACCGCAGGCGGGGCAGGAGGTTGGCATCACAAAAGGGCGCGCATCGGCTGGCCGCAGGGCTGCGATCGGGCCCAATACTTCCGGAATTACATCACCGGCCCGCCGGACCCAGACGGTGTCTCCAATCATGATGCCCTTGCGAATAATCTCATCGGCGTTGTGAAGCGTTGCGTTGGTAACGGTCACACCACCGACGAATACGGGCTCAAGCCGGGCAACAGGTGTCAATGCGCCGGTGCGGCCCACCTGAACATCAATGCCCAATAGCCGTGTGCTGGCCTCTTCGGCGGGAAACTTATGCGCAACCGCAAAGCGCGGCGCACGTGAGACATAGCCTGCCTGCGACTGCAGCGCCAAGGACTCGAGTTTGTAGACCACGCCGTCGATCTCAAAGGGCAGTGATGGTCGGCGCGAGAGAATCTCAGCATAAAACTTCAGCAGGCCTTCGCACGGCAGTGCTGCAGCCCGATCGGTGGCCACCGGCAGGCCCCAGCCGGCCAACGCGTCAAGCCACTCTGAATGTGTGGTGAGCTGCCGCTCTTTGCCGGAAGCCCATCGGACCTCACCTGTGCCATACGCATAAAAACTGAGGGGCCGCTCCGCGGTGATCTTGGGGTCGAGCTGGCGCAGACTGCCTGCGGCCGCATTGCGCGGATTCACAAAGACCTTCTCGCCGCGGGCCGCCTGACGTTCATTGAGCGTATCAAAATCTTGACGCCGCATCAGAACTTCACCGCGTACCTCCAGCACCTGCGGAATGTTCTGTCCAGCCAGCTGCTTGGGCACATCCTGAATGACGCGGATGTTGGGCGTAATGTCCTCGCCGACTGATCCATCGCCGCGGGTCGCTGCCTCAACCAGTCTGCCCGTCTCATAGCGCAGACTCACGGCGATGCCATCAAATTTAAGCTCAGCACTAAAACGCAAGGCCTCTGCCTTGAGGCCAAGGTTCTGTGCCAATCGGCTTGCAAACTGTTGAATATCCTCATCGCTAAACGCATTGTTCAGCGACAACATCGGCACGCGATGTCGTACTTCAGAGAACTCTCGTTTTGGCGCAAATCCCACCTGATCCACGGGCGAAGGACCCGGCGCAAGCTCAGGGTAGCGTGACTCCAGGCCCTCCAACTCGCGCACCAGTGCATCGTATTGCGCATCACTGATCGTCGGGGCATCCAGCATGTGGTAGGCCTGCTGGTGCCGCAGCACTTCGGCACGCAGTGCAAGAATCCGGCTACGGATTTCCTGAAGATCGCCGGAGGTCGATGCAGGGCTCGGGGCCAAGGCGATGCCTGCCTAAAGAAAAAGCCGCTGCGCCATGGGCGTACCGGGCGTGATGCCCATCGCCAAAAGCCGCTGCTCTTTATCAGCGACTTGGGCGGCAATGGCTTCGAAATTCTGCGCAAAGAGCCGGTGGCCTGCCTCGTCAGTGACATGAGCGTCCAGTACCGAAGCGAGTACTTCTGCGGTGGCAATCATTTCGCGAAAGGCATCAGCCGGCGCTGCGGTGCGCGGCACATCGAGCATCAGAATCAGGCTTGCGCCCGACTCGCCAGGAAACACAGAGAATCGCTGCTGATGCAGAGGCCCCTTTGCGAATCGAGACTCGCCGCGGGATTCCAGGCCTGCCGCACTCGCCGCCGATGCAATCTTTGCGGCCGACAGGATTTCGGCCGAGGTGACGGCGAGGGTCAGCTGGGCGTCGACCTCGGCGCAACGCTGATCGAGCTGGCGCGCCTGACTCAATACATCCGACATGGAAGGCACGGTCAATCGCGCGCCCAACGCGCCAGCGATTCGGCCGAGTTGCTCCTGCCACTCGGAGTACTCCATCGCGTGCAGCGGCCCGCTACGGGTAGCCAACAAGAGTCCGACCTGAAGCGCAAAGACTTCTGGGGTCTGGGGCTGCGCCTGGGCCAACTCGCCTGGCCGGCTCACCCAGCCAAACGCAAGCGGCTTTGATCCGACATGCCGCCAGCCACGCAGTTCCTGCTGAAGCTTGGCCACTGAGGCCGGCAGCTGCCACTCCAGAATCGCAATCGCCTCAGAAATTTCAGAAGGCAGCACGCCTTCGATAATCCGCTCCACCGGCGCAGACGCCAGCAGCGGCTCTTCAATGGCCGCTGCGGAATGTGTGATGCGTTTTTTTGCCCGGGACCAATCCCGGAAGTTGGCCACCAACACTCCCAGCAGCACGATCGTAGCGCCCGCCACAACCGTCCACTGCAGTTCGGTCATGCGGCCTCTTGGGCCATCGCATTCGCTGCATCCAGATCAACCGCCACGATGCGTGATACGCCCTGCTCTTGCATCGTAACGCCCATCAGATGCTGGGCCATCTCCATCGCGATCTTGTTGTGGGTAATAAAGACAAACTGCGTTGAAGCCGACATATGACGCACCAGATTACAGAAACGCTCGGTATTGGGATCGTCCAGGGGCGCATCGACCTCATCCAGCAAGCAAAACGGTGCGGGATTAAGCTGAAACAGCGCAAAGACCAGTGCAATCGCCGTCAGGGCCTTCTCACCACCGGAGAGCAAATGAATTGAGGTATTGCGCTTACCGGGTGGCTGGGCCATCACCTGCACGCCGCAATCAAGAATCTCCTCGCCAGTCATCGCAAGCTTGGCCTCGCCGCCGCCGAATAAACGCGGAAAGAGCTGGCCAAAATTCTGATTCACGGTATCGAATGTCTCCTGCAGCAGCGACCGGGTCTCACGATCAATTTTGCGAATCGCATCCTCCAGGGTCTCGACTGCCGACAGCAAATCGGCCGCCTGCGAATCCAAGAACATTTTGCGTTCCCGCGACTGCTCAAGCTCTGAAAGCGCTGCGAGATTGACAGCACCCATGGCCTCAATTTCCTTGGTGAGCCGCTGAACCTCGCTGTGCAGACTTGATGGCTTGGGCCAGCGGCCCTCGGGAAATGCGGCGGCAAGCTGCTGGGAAATCTCGCTGACGGCTAAGCCTTGATCCGCCAGCTGCTGATCGATCTGCTCAATGCCAACGCGCGCACCTGAACTATCGGCATCGGCCTGGGCCAAGGCAGCACGCAAGGGCTCAAGGCTGCGCTCAATCAGCAGCCGCTGCTCCTCTAAGGCCCGCAGTTTCTGGCCCAGCTGATCGGCACGCTCACGAATCTCAGCCACCTCAGCCTCACGCGCAACGCGGCTTTCCAGCAGGGGCTGTAAATCACTGGAGTCGAGCGCCTGCTGCAGCTCCCCGAGCTCTCGATCCGCCTCAGCGAGACGATGACGGGCCTGCTCAAGCCGATCAATCGATTCGCGCATGCGCTCTTCGAAGACCCTGCGCTGCTCTTGCGCAAGCCGCTGCGCAAGCAATGCCTCCTGCACAGACTGCTCGGCCTGTGACAGCTGCAGACGGGCCTGATCCACCTCGTGGGCCTGCGACTCCTGCAGGCTCTTTTGCCGATCCAGTTCAGCAGTCTGCGCAACTAAGCGGCTTTCGGCTTCTTCCGTCGACTGCTCACAGTGCGTTCGCTGTGCGCTGAGATCGGCAAGCTCTTGCCGCGACTGCGCGATGGCGGCCAGTAACGCGGCATCCTGCGTGCCAAGCCGTTGAATTTTTTCGTCGAGCTTGACTTCGGCAAGCGCCAACTCGTGGGCCCGGGCCTGGGCACTCTGGGCCCGTTCCCGAAGGCCTGCCAACTCACCGCGCCGCGCATTGAGATCGGACTCGGCCCGCTGCATTACGGACGTGGCCTCTTCGAGCATCAGCTGCTGGGCCTTGGTCGCCGATTCAAGCTGCTCAATCTTGCTTCGGCGTGCGAGCAGCCCCGCCTGCTCATTTTCCTCAGCATAAAACCGAATCAGGCCACGCTCAACAATATGGCCCTGACGCGTGATCCAGCGGTCCTTGCTGCCTGACGCCTGACGCAATGCTGAAGAAAACTCGTCAGCACATCGATAGCTGGCAAGCCACTCGCGCACAACGGCTGCTACGGAGCCCTCGCCTTGGATCTGCTGCGCAAGGCTATCGGCAGGAATGGCCTGGCCCGATGCCGCCTCGCCAGAAAATAGTGTCAACCGTGCCGGCGGCGCATCGGCGGCGAACTCACCGACACCCTCTAGGCCATCCAATGCGACCGCAGAGAGCCGATCGCCAAGCGCAGACTCAACTGCGGTCTGCCAGCCCTCGCGTACGCGGATGCTCGACCACAGACGCGGGCGCTCCTCGAGGCCGCGCTTTTTAAGCCAAGGCACCAGCTGATCTTGCGACTCAAGCTGAGACTGCAGTCCCCGCAAGGCCTCGAGCTGGGCCTGAAGATGGGCCTGCTGATCACGGGCCTTTTGCAATTCTTCCTGGGCGGCCGCGCGGCTGCGCTCGGCAGCCACCACAGACTGCTCTGCAGACTCAAGCTGAGATGCTGCCGCCTGCGACTGCGCGAGGGCCTCCTGACGCTGACCAGAAATCAATCCTTTTGCAGTCGGATCAACACGCTCCAATGCTGACTGTTCACGATCCTGCTCCTGCACTCGGGCCTCTAGCCGACGGATACGGCCGGAAAGATCGGCCTGCCGATCCGACAACGCCCGCAGCTCGGTCTGGACCACGGCGGCATCGGCCTGTGCGGCGGCAAGCGTCTCATTGCGTGAATTCAACGCCTGTTCCAGGGGCGCCAGTGTTGCGCGCAGCTGTTCCGCCTCTGCACGTTTTTCTGCAAGTGCGAGCTCCGCCATCGTGGCGGCCTCGGAATCCGTGATGCGCTTGGATTCACCCTCTTCTTGGGCAGCGGTTTCGGCCTCGATGATCTGGGCCGCTGCTTCTTTTGCAAGAATGGTGCGGTCGCGCAGCTCTCTTAAGCGGCGCTGCTCGCCCTCAATGCGGGTGATCTCAGTGTTGACCTCGTATAGACGCTGCTGCGCATCGTGAACCGCATCGCTGGCGGCATGATATTCAGAGCGCGTCTGCTCAAGATTGCGCTCAATGGCGCGCAGCTCAGCCGTCTGGGCATCGATTTGCAGCTCAGTCTCTCGTCGTCGCGCTGAGAGTTTCTCCAGGCTCTGCACAAACTCTTCGCGCCGTGTCCACCATAGCCAGCGTTGTTTTTCGTCACGGCGATCACTGAGTTCGCGATACCGCTGCGCAAGCTCTGCCTGCTGCTCAAGCCGAGTGATCTGCGCGTCCAGCTCAAGCCGAATATCTTCGATGCGGGCGAGATTCTCACGCGCATCCGACAGACGGCCTTCGGTTTCTTTTCGCCGTTCGCGATATTTCGATACGCCCGCCGCCTCTTCCAAAAACACGCGCAGCTCTTCAGGCCGCGACTCAATCACCCGGGAGATCATTCCCTGGCCGATGATGGCGTAGGCCCGCGGCCCAAGGCCGGTGCCTAAAAATAAGTCATAGACATCGCGCCGCCGGACCGCCTGATTGTTGATCCAGTAAGTGGACTGGCCATCTCGGGTCAGAATTCGCTTGACTGCGATTTCCGAATACTGGCCCCAGGGGCCGGTAATCCGGCCTTCGGTGTTTTCAAAGACAAGTTCGACACTGGCCCGGCCCGAGGCCTTGCGGCTGCCCGAGCCTGAGAAAATCACATCCTGCATTGACTCGCCGCGCAGCTCACTGGCACGCGACTCCCCAAGCACCCAACGCACTGCATCAATCACATTGGATTTGCCGCAGCCATTTGGGCCAACGATGCCGACCAAAACACTGGGAAAGTGGAGTGTGGTGGGGTCGACGAAGGACTTGAAACCAGAAAGCTTTAGATAGGACAGTCGCACGATAAACCCACGGTGAAATAAGGCTGGAGGCAGGGCAACGGCTATAATATCACCCAGCAGGACCCCGGGTTTTTACCGAAAAATAGCCCTAAGTTCATCTAATTTCGTTGATATAACACCTAAATTACCTCTTCATCTGGATTTAAAACCCCATGGCCAGCAGCCCCAGCAAAGCCCTCCAGACCTTCCCCAATCCCGAGCCGGGCCGGGACTATCTGGTCCACATTGAGATCCCCGAATTCACCTGCCTCTGTCCGCTCACCGGCCAGCCCGACTTTGCGCACCTCACCGTGGATTACATCGCAGAGAAAAAGAATCTCGAGCTCAAGGCGTTAAAGCTCTACATGTGGTCTTACCGTGATCAGGGCGCCTTTCATGAGGCGGTCACCAACAAGATTCTGACCGACATGGTGAAGGCCGTCGCGCCCCGCTTCATGCGGCTGACGGCCCGCTGGTATGTCCGTGGCGGCATCTTCACCACAGTGGTCGCCGAACACCGCGCCAAAGGCTGGAAGCCCCAGGCCCCAGTGCAGCTGCAGGCCTTCGAGCCGCAGCTGCCAACACGCTAAGCCTTCTCGATACGATCTCTCGCTAAGAACACTCGAACATGACCTCCGCTCACCAAGAACATCAGAAACTCTTCTCCGTCATTGATGGCGCATGGGAAAACCGGACCGCCTTTTCACCCACGAACGCGCCCGCCGAACTTCGGGCTGCGGTCGAAGAGGTGATTGAACAACTCGACCGCGGCACGCTGCGAGTTGCCGAGAAACTTAATGGCGAATGGGTCACCCACCAGTGGATCAAAAAGGCAGTGCTGCTCAGCTTCAGGCTTCGTGACAATGCGCCACTGGATTGTGGTGGGCTGCGCTTTTACGACAAGGTTGCCCCGAAGTTCACGAGCTATTCCGAAGCAGACTTCAAGGCGGGGGGCTTTCGGGTCGTGCCGCCAGCGGCAGCCCGCCGCGGCGCCTTCATTGGCAAGAACGTGGTGCTGATGCCCTCGTACGTGAATATCGGCGCCTATGTGGATGAAGGCACCATGGTGGACACCTGGGCCACCGTCGGATCCTGCGCACAAATCGGCAAGAACGTGCATCTCTCGGGCGGCGTTGGCATTGGCGGAGTCTTAGAGCCCGTGCAGGCCAATCCGACCATCATTGGCGATAACTGTTTTATTGGCGCACGCTCCGAAGTCGTGGAGGGCGTGATCGTTGAAGATCATGCGGTCCTTTCGATGGGCGTCTTCATTGGCCAGTCCACCAAGATCTTTGATCGAGAAACCGGCGAGGTCACCTACGGCCGGGTGCCCTCGGGCGCGGTCGTTGTGCCGGGCAGCCTGCCCTCTGCTGATGGCCGCTATTCGCTGGCCTGTGCCGTCATCGTTAAACGCGTTGACGCACAGACCCGCGCCAAGACGGGCATTAATGAATTACTGCGCGGCGACTAAATGATGAACGCTGCCGCGCATGCCGAACGCCAGCCGCAGGTGCGGCTCTACGGCATCACCAACTGCGATCAGGTTCGGGCGGCCCGCGCCTGGCTGACGCAGCACGACTGCGGCATTGAATTCATTGACTTGAAAAAGACAGGCCTGGATGCTGCCACCCTTGACCGCTGGCTTACCCACCTGCCCTGGGATGCGCTTTTAAATCGTCGTGGCATGACCTGGCGGCAGCTTGATCCTGGGCTGCGGGCCCAGATCAACGACCAACTCTCGGCCTCAGAGCTGATGCTGGCCCATCCACTTTTGATCAAACGGCCGGTGCTCGAAGTTGGAGAAAAAATGTCGGTCGGATTTTCTGATTCGCTCTATCGCAGTCTGTTTCCCAAGGCAACGAAATGAACGCACCCACCCTCGCGCTCGCCCAGGAGCTAATTCAGCGTGACTCTGTCACGCCGCGCGACAGCGGCTGCTGTGAGTTGATTGCGAATCGTCTTTCCCCGCTTGGCTTTTCAACAGAATTTCTGCGTTTTGGCGAGGTCACCAACCTCTGGGCGGTCCGCGAAGGCGGTGCGCCCGGGCCTACGCTGGTGTTGGCCGGCCATACCGATGTCGTTCCGCCAGGGCCGCTTGACCAATGGAAGCACGGCCCGTTTTCGGCGCAGATCGATAACGATTTGCTCTACGGCCGGGGTGCATCGGATATGAAGTCCTCACTGGCGGCATTTGTCGTAGCCTCAGAACGCTTTATCGGCGCCTCACCCCGCTTTAGCGGCCGGCTTGCTTATCTCATTACTTCTGACGAGGAAGGTCCCGCCATCGATGGAACTGTGCAGGTGGTGCGCGAGTTGGCGCATCGTGGCGAGCTTCTCGATTACTGCATTGTGGGCGAGCCAACCTCGGTCAACGCACTGGGCGATATGATCAAAAATGGGCGCCGCGGCACGCTTTCTGGGGATTTGTTGATTCATGGCCGGCAGGGCCATGTGGCGTATCCCCATCTCGCCATCAATCCGATTCATGAGTTCGCGCCCGCGCTTGCAGAGTTAGCAGCGATTCGATGGGATGACGGCAATCAATACTTTCCCCCCACCACCTGGCAGGTGTCTAACCTAAATGCTGGCACCGGCGCCAGCAATGTCGTTCCGGGTGTGCTGCGGGCCCAATTTAATTTTCGCTTTGGAAGCGTGAGTTCCCCGGAAGACCTCCGCAGTCGGCTGGAGTCCGTACTGTCTAAATACGGATTGAAATTCGAACTCAAATGGACCCTGGGCGGTGATCCCTATCTGACAGCTGCCGGCCGACTCTGCGATACCGTCAGTCAGGCCATTCGGCAGGTGATCGGCATTGCGCCTGAACTCTCGACCACTGGCGGAACCTCAGATGGACGTTTTATCGCCAAGCACTGCCGAGAGGTGATTGAATTTGGCCCACCAAATGCCACCATTCATCAGATCAATGAGCGCATTGCGGTCAAAGATCTCGAGCCGCTCACCGAGGTCTACCACCAGGCGATTCGAAGTCTGCTGCAGGCAGCCTGATCGGGCCCACCCCCAT
>CAYTRY010000023.1:0-22353 GCA_964440375.1 uncultured Bordetella sp.
GATTCAACTCGATTCATCCCGGGTATATCTGGACTGCAATGGTCGAAAATCATCTGAAGGCCAACAGCCCGAACCTGGAGGCGGCCAAGGCAGCGGTTGCAGCGTCTCATCCGCTCGGGCGACTGGGTGCGCCCGATGACATTGCCTGGTGCGTGGTGTATCTACTGAGCGATGAATCGGCCTTTGTGACCGGTGCTGAATTTGTGATCGATGGCGGCTATACGGCCCGGTGATCAATGGTGGGTTGTGCAGGATTTGAACCTGCGACCAACGGATTAAAAGTCCGCTGCTCTACCGACTGAGCTAACAACCCGCGGGGGAGACGAAAGCGGGACTGCCTTCGTCATGGTAAGCACGAGATTTTAGCGGATTTCAAAGCCCTATGCATGGCGCTCCAGCCAACGCAGGCCTAGCCATCCCCCGGCAATAATCGCAGCCGTGGCCACCACGCTTCCAAGCGCGAGTAGTGACAGTCCGGTGATGCCCTGGCCGATTGTGCAGCCGAAGGCGGTCACGCCGCCGACCCCCATCAGTGCTGCGCCAATTAAGTGTCGGGCCAGGTCCGCCCGATCAACAAAGCCTTCCCATCGAAATGTTTTGGAGCCGATCGCATGAATCATTGCGCCCAGCACAACGCCGCAGACGGTGGCGATGCTGAATGTCCAGCCCCGCGATGTATCGCTCCAGAACATCATCAGATCAAGCCAGTACGCAAGTGGCGCAACAAAGGTCAGCGATTCAATGCCCCGAGTATTGGTGGCGAGGAATCTGGCCTCAAGCGTGTTGGGATCCTCTTCGATAAATCCGATGTTGCCAGTCGTGACCCATCCGGCAACAACCAGTAGGCCAATCACGATCCCGCCAACGATGAGGCGCGGCTGGCGGCGGAGTTCCTGATTCAAAAAAATGAAGCCGAGCAGTGCAATTGCAATGATGGGTGTCACGGTGGTGCTGGGCGCACCGAGCAGGCTGGGCAGGTCCTGCCGGGTTGCGAAAGTAATCGTGATCTGCTCAAGCGTGTTGACACGCAGGACGCCAAAAATTCCTCGCATGGTCATATAAGCGAAGATCGCCATCACCACAAATACCACCACTGCTTTAAGGCTTCCGCCGCCGATTCGAACAAGATTGCGGCCGCCGCAGCCTGAAGACAGCACCATGCCAAAACCAAACAGGAGCCCGCCCACCAGATAGGAGAGCCAGAAAAACCGGGGGGCTGTATAAAACGCGTCCTTCACCACGATGAGGTCTGCCGCAATGAGGGCCTGCGTTCCGATGATCGCCACCGCGATGGCCAGCAGCCACATGCGAAGCCGGGACCGATCACCGCTGGAATACCAATCCGAGATCGCACCAAGGGTGCAGAAATTACTAAAACGCGATATCCATCCCAGCACCAGGCCGATCGCCAGGCCGATCAGCACTACCGTCAGTTCAAGTCGATCGAGTTCTTCGGGGTCAAGCATCCCCAAAGTTTACTTTGATGGGGCTGCTTTGGGCGCAGGCTTGGCGGCTGCCCCTGGCCGCAATGATTTCAGACGTTCCTTGGCATCAGCGGCAGCAGGGGAGTTGGGATAGGCCTTGATTAAGCCCTCTAAGATTCCTCGGGCGGTGTTCGGATTGCCAGATTCTGCCTGGGCAGCGGCCAGGTTGAGCGTGACCTGCGGCCGGGCGGGATGATTGGGATAGCGGTCCAGAAACTCCTGCCGGGCCGCGATCGCCGCCTTGTAGTTTTTGTCGGCGTAAAAGGCCGAGCCCTTGATCAGCAGCACATCAGGCGATAAGCGTGAATAAGGATAGGCCTGCTGAAACGCATCTGAAGCAGCAACTGTCTTGGCAAAGTCACCGGCTTTTAGCGCGTCACGGACTTCATCAAATCGTGTTTTTTCTCCGCGACTAACTTCGATAGATGTTTTATCAATCGTGACTAAAACCGGTTCGATCTGTTTTAGCCTCTGGTCGAGATCGCCGTACAGATCTTTTTGCTGAGATTTTCCGGTGTTCAGATTTTGATTGGCTTCCTCGACAGTGCCCCGCAGCCGGGCGACTTCAGACCGCAGCCTTTCGTTTTCGTTTAATAACTGGAGCTGGGTGCGGGAGGAGGCCTGGAGATTACGCTCAAGCTCTGTGATGCGGTCAGTCAGCCTAGATTCGAGGGTCTCTAGGCGGGTTCTCAGATCAATGATGGCCCGGCGTGCTTCATCATCGGAGAAGATCGCGGCAGCCGGCCCTGTTATCGAAAAAAGGCCGAGCCCCACACATAAGAAAATGGCCGCGCTCGATGCCGAGGCGGCCATTGCCTTAAAAAACATCAAGCCCATCAGCGGATGTTATCTAAGAATGAGATCTGCACGGCGATTCTCTGTCCATGCGGCCTCATTTGATCCTTTGGCCCGTGGTTTTTCTTCACCGTTGCTGACCGCTTCGGCGCGGTTGCCGGCAACGCCCATTACACCCAGTGCTTTCGCGACCGCTTCGGCACGTTTTTGTCCGAGTGCTAAGTTGTACTCGGCGGTGCCACGCTCATCGGCATTGCCTTCGATGACGAGCCGCGCCTTGCTGTCAACTCTCAGGTAGTTGGAGAACGCTGTCAGTGTTGCCTGATACTCAGACTTCACTTCAAAGCGGTCATAGTCAAAGTAGATGCTGGGCTTTACTTTCTCAAGCGCAGCGCGGGCTGCAGCGATTTCACGGGCGCGGGCTGCGGCAGCAGGATCCTCCGCGGGTGCTGCTGAGGGTGCTGCGGCAGCAGGTTTCTTGTCTTCCAGGGGCACCTGCGAGGCGCAGCCTGCGAGGACTGCAATCGACAAGCTGCTTGCGATTAAAGTTGCACGGGACAACCGGTTTAACGGCAAAGCCATAGCTCCTCCTTGAGCGTTATTGTTGTAAGGACAATTCTTACATAAAACTGCCCTCGGCCGTGATGTCTTTCAGTACCGGTGAGTCAGAAAGACGTGGCTGTGCGTGTTTGACTAGGGCAAACGGCCCCATGCGGGACCTTTGACTTGGCTGCCTTCTGCAGAAAGTCGGGTTCTTAATTTTCCATCGATCGACACCGCAGAGAGCACATCACGCTCGCCGACACGGCTGCTGTAGATGATCCATTTGCTGTTTGGTGCAAAGCTTGGTGAGTCATCCTTGGGGCCTTCGCTCACCAGGGTCTCGCGTTGTGAGGCGAGCTCCATCACTGCGACACGAAACAATTTGTCGCGTCGTGTGATGTAGGCGAGGCTTTTGCCATCGGGGCTGATTTGAGGCCGGGCATTAAATGGCCCGCCGAAGGTGACGCGGCGTGCATCGCCACCTTCAACTGAAACCCGATAGACCTGCGCCGATCCGCCGCGATCAGAGGTAAAGAAAATTTCCTTTCCATCCGGAGTAAAAGTGGGCTCGGTATCAATGCCGGAGGATCGCGACAGCCGACGCAGTCCGCTGCCATCGGCATTCACGATATAAATTTGCGAGTTGCCATCCCGGGTCAGCACCACCGCAAGACGGTTTCCATCCGGTGACCAGGCGGGCGCGCTGTTGCTACCACGCTCGTTGGCGATGATGGCCCGGCGGCCTGTCGCCAGCGTGTGCACATACACGATCGGCTTATTGATGCCATTGCGCTCTTCGAACGAGACATAGGCCAGCCGCGTCCCATCCGGCGACCAGGTCAGGGAAATAATGGGCTCCTTGGAGCGCAGAGCAATCTGGGTGTTCTGGCCATCTGCATCGGAGACCACCAGGCTGTAGACCGCATCATCGCGGCGGACAAACGCAAGTCGGGTGGCAAAGAATCCGGGCTCACCGGTTAACTTTTCGTAAATAAAATCTGAAATACGGTGGGCGGTGCGCCGAGCTTCAAGCTCGGAGGCGGGCGCAGAAATCGCAAGACCGCCGAGGCTCGCATTGCGCGCGGTATCCAGAAGAATAAAGCGCGACTCGAGTCGATTGTCGGCAGACAGCCCAGTGCTGCCAATCACCAGCGCCTCAGCGCCCTTCTGACGCCACTCAGGAAACAGTGGCTCCATGGGGCTGCGCTCGTTGAGCGTGGGCTGCGGCACGCCGGCATCCACAATCGCGATAACGCCGCTTCGGGCGAGATTGGCCCGGATCACATCGGTGATGGTGCGCGAGAAGTTTTTTGCGGGCTCGGGTACGTCGAAGGGTGCGACAGCGACCGGAATCTGACGCGAGCCAACCCCGGTGATATCGATCCGCAGCGGTGCCTGGGCCTGGGCAACGCCAGCGATCAGCGAGAGAAAAAAACCAAAAGCAGCCGCGATTTTCATATCGGCTGATTATAGTCAGCGGTCTTCTTTTGGACGAAAGGCAAGTTCTAATACCCGCGCGACTGTCCCGTCTTTACGCTTTGGCAGTGGGCTTGCAGCCCAGACCGCCCGCTGCACGGCCTCATCCCAGGCGGGGGTGCCACTCGCGCGAATCAGCTTGACCGCCACGACCTCACCGGTGGGCAGCTGATCCACCTGAACAATCGCCTCAGGATTTGCTGCCGACCGATCTGGGTAATTAATCCGCGCTTTAATTCGTGCTTGAATCAGCGATTCGTAATCCGCATCGCGGCCAGTCTTCGATCCAACCTCGGCGCCGCCGGCAACCACGCCGGTTTTGGTTGTGGCATCTTTGCCTGCGGCACCCGGTTTTGCGTTCGGGTCAATTCCCAGCCGGGCAAGCTCTGCCCGCCGCTGGGCCTCAAGCTGTTCGGCAGCTTTTTTCTCTGCGAGCTTTTTCTCCTGGGCTTTTTTCTGCGCCTCTTGCTGAGCCTTTAAAACATCTGCTTTTGGCGGCTCGAGTTTCTTGGGTTCTTCCTTTTTGGGCTCAGTTTTTTTTGGCTCTTCTTTTTTCTTCAGCGCGATGTCCGCTTTGGCTTCCGGCATTGGGGCAGCGGGAGCAGGCGGTGCGGGCCGCACGGAAGGCGCTGGCGGCGTGAACGTGGCGGGAATATCCCGTGGCATTGCGCTCCAGAGCTCTGCCTGCACGATGGGGGTGCGATCTTTCCATTGCAGCGACAGCAAAAGGGCTGCCGCCAGTAGACCATGCATCAGCAATGCCGCACTGACGGCGTTTCGGCTCTCGCGTGCCTCGATGGCGAGCATGGCTAATCCTTGCGTAGGTTTAGCCCAACGCGGGTATATCCCGCCCGCTGCAGTTGATCCATTGCAGCAACCACATGTTCGTAGCGCACCGCTTTTTCTGCTGAGATGATGATGGGCATGTCCGAGGCGGTACCCATTGATTTGACCGCCGTCACAATTTCGTCGCGGCCAATTGGTTTTTCTTTTTCCCCCTCGGTATTGCGGCGAAGTGTCGTTGATCCATCCTGGCGGATGGTCACCTCCAGCGCCGCAACGGGGGTCTGGGCCGCCTGGCCTACCTTGGGCAGATCAATGGTGCCGGTCACGATCATGGGCGCAGTCACCATAAAAATAATCAGCAGCACCAGCGTGACATCGACATAAGGCACGACGTTGATTTCACTCATCATTCGGCGTCTGCCGGATTTGCGAGAGGCGGTGGGGGCAGCCATGGCGATGTGTTGGCGCGTGCTTCAGCGGGCAGCCTGACGCTGCAAAATGTTGGAAAACTCTTCAATAAAGCCTTCGAATCGAATGCTGAGATGATCGAGATCAGTGGCGTAGCGGTTATACGCCACGACTGCAGGAATTGCGGCAAATAGGCCGATCGCAGTCGCGACCAGGGCTTCGGCAATGCCGGGCGCCACACTGGCTAAGGTCGCCTGCTGAACATTTGCCAGCCCTGTGAAGGCATGCATGATTCCCCAGACCGTGCCAAACAGTCCGATATATGGTGAGACCGAGCCTGTCGAGGCCAGAAAAGGCAGATTTCTCTCCAGACCATCAAGCTCGCGTTGGAAGGCGGCGCGCATCGCACGGCGTGCACCATCAATCATGGCCGATGGATCCGTAAGGGTGCCCGATCGCGATTTCAAAAATTCACGCATGCCTGATTCAAAGATTTTCGGCAGTGATCCGGGCAGATCTCCTTTTTCGGCTTTTTTATAAAGGGTCATCAGATCACCGCCTGACCAGAAGACTTTTTCAAAGTCTTCAGTGTCTTGACGGGCCCGACGCATGGACTGCCATTTTTTGAAAATCACTGTCCAGGAGAGAATTGAAATGCTGACCAAGAGCAGCATGACCAGCTGCACCGGCAGGCTCGCCTGGGTGATGAGTGTTAAGACAGAGAGATCGGGGCTCGCAGTCATATCTAAAAAAGCCTCTCATTGTGTTGTTGCGGTGGTGCCGTCTTTCCAAAATGGGCATACGCTGCTGAGGTCGCGATCCGTCCGCGGGGCGTGCGTTGTAAAAAGCCTTGCTGAATCAGATAGGGCTCCAGCACATCTTCGATGGTGTCTTTGGCCTCGCCGATTGCGGCCGCCAGGTTATCCAGCCCGACGGGCCCGCCATCAAAGCGTTCAATAATGGCCTCCAGCAGCTTTCGGTCCATGAGATCAAAGCCCTCGCGGTCAACTTCGAGAAGGGAGAGCGCCTGGTCCGCGATGGCAGCCGAGATGATGCCCTCATGTTTGACTTGGGCAATATCCCGGACTCGGCGCAGCAGCCGGTTGGCGACCCGCGGGGTGCCGCGAGAGCGTTTGGCAATTTCGTGAGCCCCGGCCTCATCGATGACGGCCTTCAGCAGGCTCGCGGATCGCATGACGATGGTTTTGAGATCGTTGGCGTTATAGAACTCAAGCCGTGACACGATCCCGAATCGATCGCGTAGCGGATTGGTGAGCATGCCCGCACGCGTGGTTGCGCCCACCAATGTAAAGGGCTGGATGTCCAGCTTGATCGAGCGGGCGGCGGGGCCCTCACCAATCATGATGTCGATCTGATAGTCCTCAAGGGCGGGATAAAGGATCTCCTCGACCACCGGACTGAGCCGATGAATTTCATCAATAAAAAGAACGTCATTACGCTCAAGGTTGGTCAGCAGCGCCGCCAAATCGCCAGGCCGCTCCAGCACCGGGCCGGAGGTCTGACGCAGATTGACACCAAGCTCCCTTGCAAGAATGTGGGCCAGTGTGGTTTTGCCAAGGCCCGGGGGGCCGAAAAGCAGCACATGATCTAAGGCCTCGCCACGCTGCAGGGCCGCCTGAATAAATAAGCCAAGCTGATCCCGGACCTTGTCTTGTCCGATGTATTCGTTCAGACGCTGCGGCCGCAGGGCCCGCTCGATGGCTTCTTCAGCAGGCGTTTTGGACTGACCCGAGATAAGCCGCGGCGCATCGCCTTCGCCAACGCCAGAGAGATCTTCGTGTTCGATCATGGTCTTAGTTTACTTAGCCAGCTGCTTTAAGGCCTGACGAATGCCCTCGGATACTGAGACATTCTGGCCAAGGGCCTTGATGGCGGGCAGGGCCTCACGCTCCGAGTAGCCCAATGCCAGCAGTGCATTGAGAATGTCCGCACTCGAGGTCAATGGTGATGCCGCGGCCGTGCCGACGGCCTGGGCCATCCGCCCCTTCAGTTCCAGGATGAGGCGTTCGGCAGTTTTTTTGCCAATGCCTGGCACCCGGGTCAGCAGGCCCGTTTCCTGCAGACTCACCGCCTGCGCCAGTTGATCAACGGACAGCCCAGAGAGCACCGCCAGCGCAATTCGCGGGCCTACGCCGCTCACTCGGATGAGTTCCCGAAACGCGCTGCGCTCTGGTTCGGTCGCAAAGCCGTAAAGCAGCTGTGCATCTTCACGAACAATAAGATGGGTCAGCAGTGTCGCGGGCCGGCCCAGATCGGGAAGTTCATACAGAGTGCTCATTGGCACATCGATCTCATAGCCCACACCCTGCACATCAATAATGACCCGCGGGGGCTGTTTCGCAATCAGGGTTCCAGAGATTCGGCCAATCATGATGGCCGCTATTGTCCCCTAGATTCAGCGTGCCGCAGCGCCCGCTGCATGCCCAGTGACTGCCACCAGGCCAGGGCGCAGGCCAGGGCATCGGCCGCATCAGCTCCCGGCGGACGGGCAAGCGCTAAGTGCCGCTGCACCATGCGCTGGACTTGATCCTTGGTGGCCCGGCCGGACCCCACCACGGACTGTTTGATTTTCAACGGCGTGATCTCTGCAATCGGCAGCTGATGCTCGGCAAGTGCAGCGATGGCCACGCCCCGCGCCTGACCCAGCGACAGCGTGGACTTGGGGTTCACATTCACAAAGACCCGCTCGATCACTGCCTGATTGGGATGAAATTCTGAAATCAGCTGCCTGACACCTTGAAATAACTCGGCAAGCCGCTCGGGCTCAGAGCCACTGAGCTCGGGCCGAATGACGCCGCTGCCAACATAGATCACCCGCTGGCCTGAGAGCTCGATGACGCCGAATCCTGTTCGCCGCAGGCCGGGATCAATACCAAGGACTCTCATCTAAAAAAAGATTGGCGATCGCGACAGTGCATCAGTGACGAAAATGCCGCATGCCGGTGAAGACCATCGCAAGGCCGCGCTCATCGGCTGCAGCAATCACTTCATCATCACGCACTGAACCGCCGGGCTGTATCACGCACTGGGCGCCGGCGTCTGCCACCGCATCCAGCCCATCTCGAAACGGAAAAAACGCATCCGAGGCAACTGCAGCGCCCTGAAGACTCAGTCCCGCATGCTGGGCCTTAATCGCGGCGATTCTGGCTGAATCAATACGACTCATCTGGCCCGCACCCACTCCGAGTGTCATGCCGCCTGCACAAAACACGATCGCATTGCTTTTTACCCATGTGCAGACCTTCCAGGCAAAGAGCAGGTCTGCCAGTTGGGCGGCGGTCGGCTGAAGCCGGCTGACAACCTTAAGCTCCGATGCGCTCAGCGTATTGCGATCCGGTGTCTGCACCAGCAGTCCGCCACTGACGCGCTTTAGCTCCCGGCCGCTGGCAATTGCCGCTGCCTCACCGAGTGGCAGCTTCAGAAGCCGTAGATTGGTCTTGCTTTCGAAAACTTTCAGTGCACCCTCTGTGAAGTCTGGGGCGATGATGACTTCAGCAAACTGCTGAGCGATATCGCGGGCGGCCGGCTCATCAAGTGGCACATTGAAGGCGAGAATGCCACCAAAGGCTGAGGTGGGATCAGTCTTAAAGGCCTTCTGATACGCAGCCGCTGCTGAGTCGCCGACTGCAACGCCACAGGGATTGGCATGTTTGACGATCACGCAGGCAGGGTCAGAGAAGCTTCGAACACACGACCAGGCGGCATCAGAATCCGCAATGTTGTTGTAAGAAAGGGCCTTACCTTGCAGCTGTGTGTAATTGGCAAGTGTGCCCGCCTGCGGATCGGACTCCCGATAAAACGCTGCGCTCTGATGCGGATTTTCACCGTAGCGCATCGCCTGAACCCGATGAAACTGCAGGGTCAGGATGTCGGGATAAAGATCAGCTGTCTTTGGATCGGGCGGCATGCAGCCGCTGTAAGCAGGCGCACAGGGGCTGACGGGCAGGGCGTTGAGTAAATTGCTGATGGCCGCATCGTAATCAGCAGTATGCGCAAACACTTTTTTGGCCAGCTGCTGCCGGGTGGGCCAGCCCAAGGTGTTGCTGTGCTGATCCATCTCCGCCAGCAGGCTGCTGTAGTCGCTGGGATCCACCACAACAGCCACACCATCATGATTTTTGGCGCCAGCCCGCAGCATCGCCGGGCCGCCGACATCAATATTTTCGATGACATCTTCATAGCTGGCGGATGGCCGCGCCAGGGTCTCACGAAACGGATAGAGATTGACGACCAGTAGGTCAATCGCAGCAAAGCCGGCCTGCTGTAAGGCCTGCATGTGTGCACTCTGATCTCGGCGGGCCAGCAGCCCGCCATGCACTGCAGGATGCAGCGTCTTGACGCGGCCATCGAGCATTTCAGGAAATTGCGTGATGGCCTCTACCGGTGTGACAGCAATTCCCGATTTCTGCAGTAAGGCCGCAGTACCTCCGGTCGAGAGCAATTGCACGCCACGGGCCACGAGTGCCTGGGCGAATTCAAGAATGCCGTTCTTATTCGAAACACTCAGCAGCGCGCGGCGAATCGCGATCCGATTCGGCCGGGGTGAGGAGGCGGTGGGGGCAACTGTCGACACAGTGAACTCCTAGGCTGATTGAGAGGCGCGGCGCTGGCTGATTGCGGCTGGGCTGCGCTGGTGTTGGGCAAGTTTTTTTCGAAGGGTGTTTCGGGTGATACCAAGGGCGCTGGCCGCATGGCTGATATTGCCTTGATATTGGGCCAGCACGTAATCCAGCAGTGGCCGCTCGACGGCCTGGATCACCATATCGTAGAGGGCATGGGGCCGTTGGCCATCCAGGGTTTTGAAGTATTGGTCGAGGGACCGACGAATGGTCTCGTCGATGCCGGTGTCCTCGGGCCTAGGCGGCCTGCCGGAATTCTGACTCATGGCGATGATTAAAAAAGGCGTCGATGGCGCGCAGTTGTGATTCGGTTGATTCCAGCTGATTGAGTGCATCACGAAATACTTTGGCCCCAGGCAGGCCCTTCAAATACCAGCCGATATGTTTGCGTGCAGTGCGAACCCCGGTGGACTCTCCATAAAACGCGTAGTGATCCTGCAGATGATCGCGCAGCCAGCCCGCGATCTCTGCCTCACTGGGATCTGCCAGCAGCTCACCGGTATTCAGATAGTGATCAATCTGACGAAATATCCATGGCCGGCCTTGTGCTGCCCGTCCGATCATGACGGCATCGGCCGCGGTGTAGCGCAGCACCGCGAGGGCTTTGGCGGGGCTGTCGATATCGCCGTTGGCCACAATTGGCACTCTGGCGTGTGATTTGATTTCCGCGATGGTGTCGTATTCGGCCATGCCCTGATATTTGTCGGCCCGGGTGCGGCCGTGGATCGTGATCATAGCGATGCCAAGATCCTCGGCCATGCGCGCAATCTCCGGCGCATTCCGATGTTCGCGATCCCATCCGGTACGCATCTTTAGCGTGACGGGTATGCCATCGGCCCCGACTGCCTTAATCACGGATTGAATAATTTCGGCGATGCGCCTTGGCGTTTGCATGAGGGCAGAGCCCGCTGCGACATTGCAAACCTTTTTAGCGGGGCAGCCCATATTCAAATCGATAATCTGGGCGCCGCGCTCGACATTAAAACGCGCTGCCTGGGCCATCATGTCAGGATCAGCACCGGCGATTTGCACCGCCTTTGGTGCAATCTCACCATCGTGATTAATACGACGCGTGGTTTTATCGGATGCCCAAAGCAGTGCATTTGAGGCGGCCATTTCACTGACGGCATAGCCTGCACCAAGCCGCTTGCACAGCTGGCGGTAGGGCCGATCGGTGACGCCTGCCATCGGCGCAACGAATACCCGATTCGGCAGCACATGGCGACCAATAGAGAGCGGAGTTTTAAAGACAGGAAAGATCGGCATCGTGGCGTTGCAGCTGCGTTATTCGGCATTAACCGCCGAACATCAGGACCTGGCCCAAGAGACGTTTCGCGCCCGGGATAAAGGCCATGGCGCCGATCGATCGGCGAACCCATGCGGCCCGCGCCAGTGTATCGGTTGCGGTTCGCACTGCCCAGCGGTCTGTTTTTCGGCGCTGCGCATAATCTAAAAGACGCTCCGCAATGGGCCGGCCCCGCTGCAGCAGGCAGGCCGAGAGAGTCTCCGCATCGCGAAATCCGAGATTCAGGCCCTGCCCCGCAATGGGGTGCAGCGCCTGGGCAGAATTTCCAATCCAGACCGTATTGCCATCGGCCAGCGTTTCGCGCCACTTCAGCCCAAGGGGATAGCTGCCCGTGAGTGAAACATCGCGGACTCTGCCGAGACGCCCACCCATCACGTTTTCAATCATCTCGCACTGGTGGGTGGGATCTGCACTAAAAAACGTTTGGGCCTTATCTGCGGCGGCACACCAGATCAAGGCGTAGCGTTGATGCATCGGCAGCAGGGCAACGGCGCCATCGGCGGTGAAGCGCTCATAAGCGGTCGCTCCCGTGGGCAATTGGGTCTGGACCCAGCCGATGACCGCCTGCTGCTGATAATCACGCACGACCGGCATGCCGGAATCGATTAAAGACTGATCGGCCGACTGATACAGGCCGCCCTCGGCAATGATATGGACCTCGGGAGTAGCGCTGCCCGCGGCAGCTGGCGCGGCCGCCGCCGTGCTGATGCCTTCAGCATGCAGTCGGCTGCGCAGAATTTCCAAGAGTTGTGAATACGGCACCAGCCCCCCGAGAGAGGCCACGCCTGCGTTTTCGCTTTTGATTTGCATCGAACCAAATTGGCCCTGGGAAGAGACATGTATCTCTTGAATGCGCACCGGATGACAATCCAATCCAAGCTGGGCAAGTCGACTTAAGGTGCCCTGCGACAGCGCCAGAATTCTGGGATCATCAATGGCCGTAGGCTGGGCCGCATTCAAAGCGGGATCGATGATCTGAATTGCGGACCGCGACCAGCCGTACTTCACCAAAAACAGGGCCGCCATGATGCCAACCGGGCCCGCCCCCTGGATTCGGATCAGGGGATCAGCCACGCATCAGGCCTTCAATTGCTGCTGCCTCCACGGGCACGCCCCGCGTGAGCAGCTCAACGCCGGTTGTTGTCAGATGGGCGTCATCTTCGATTCGAATGCCGATGTTCCAGAATTCCGCCGCGATGTCGTCTGCCGGCCGGATATACAGGCCGGGCTCGATTGTGGTGATCATTCCAGCAGCCAGGGGGGTTTTGACATCGCCCACATCATGAACATCCAGGCCTAAAAAGTGGCCGGTGCGATGCATGTAAAAGCGTTTGTAGTCTCCTGACTCAATCAGCCCATCAACAGAGGATGCGGCCAGTAGTTTTAAATCCAGCATGCCTTGGGCCAAGATGCGAACAGCAGCATCGTGGGGATCAGAAAGCAGTGCGCCCGGCCGTGTCGCATCGATCGCGGCCTGCTGTGCGGCCACCACCACATCGTAGACCGCCCGCTGTGCGGCAGTGAACTTTCCATTGGCAGGGTAGGTGCGGGTGATGTCTGAGGCGTAGCCATCTAATTCGCAGCCGGCATCAATCAGCACAAGCTCGCCATCACGGACCAGCCGGCTTCCAGCGCGGTGATGCAGGATGCAGCTATGCGGGCCAGAGGCCACAATGCTGCCGTAGGCCACCGACTGCGCACCCTGCCGCCTAAACTCATGCAGGAGTTCTGCCTCAATCTCAAACTCATGATGGCCGGGTCGGGTGAAGGCCATCGCCCGCACATGGGCCTGCGCAGAGATCTCGGCCGCCCGCCGCATGGTTGCAATTTCATCTGCATCTTTAATGAGCCTTTGCCGTGCGATCGCAGCACCGAGGTCAACAATGCGATCGGGTGCATTCACACCAGCACGGCCTTTAGCCCGCACTGCGGCGAGCCAGTGCCGCAGTCGTTCATCCAGCCCCGCATCCAGCCCCATATGGGCGTAAAAGGCGGGCATATCACCTGCCAGTGTGATGACCGTCTCATCAAGTGCGCTCAGTTCAATAGCGCGATCGGCCGCAAAGCGCTGGGCAGCATGCTGTGGACCGACCCGAATTCCATCCCAGATCTCACGTTCAGCATCTCTTGGCCGGCAGGCCAGCACGGTCTCGGTATTGCCTTTGTCATCAACCCGCATCAGCCACCAGGCATCCGGCTCGGGAAATCCTGTGAGGTATAAAAAGTCACTGTGGCTACGAAACGGAAACGGATTATCGCGATTGCGAATAATCTCTTCGCCAGCACTCAGTACAGCGACGCCACCACCTTGCTGCGCAATCCACTGCGCAAGCCGGGCCTGACGGGCCCGGTGTTGCTGGCCATGGACAGGGGCCGGGACCTCCTGGGGCTTGAGTTCTGCGGCCAGGGAATGACTAAAAATTTCGCTGGGCGTTGGGGCTGGGCCGTTCATGATGGGCTTTGTATTAAAGGGCTAAGTGAAGTCTGAGTTGAAGTTATACCGAATTGAGCTGGCGAAGGCGATCGGGTGTTCCCACATCAGACCAGGCGCCACAGAAGTGACTGCCGACACAGCGGCCCTCATCAACTGCCTGAAACAGTAACGGCGCAAGGGCTGACCGCTCGCCGGGACGAATTGCCGCAAACAATTCCGGATCATAGACTCCAATTCCGGAGAAGGTCAGGCTGCCTGCGGCTGGCCGCCGGGACACATGCTGCAGGCCCGATCGCGAATCTGGCGCACTCAGGCCAAAATCGCCCAGCGGGTGATGCTGGGGGTTATCCACCAGTACGAGATGACACTGCGGAGTGACGCTCTGGCCTTGCGCGGACTTCATGCCCACCAGATCCTTTGCAATTGAAATTGCTTGGGCTACTGGCCAGTCTGTAAACACATCGGCATTGATGACCAGAAAAGGCTGCGGATTGTGTTGGCCATGAGAATCGATCCATGGCCGGGCGGTGGCGATGCCGCCCGCTGTCTCCAGCGCACCCAAAGGCTCCTGTGAATAGCGAATGTTCAGTCCAAAGGCTACCCCCGACCCGGCGAAGGATTGAATCTGATCCCCGAGATGGGCAAGGTTTATCACGACCTCCGTAATGCGGGCTGCTGCGAGCGCTTCGAGATGCCACTGAATCAAGGGCTTGCCTTGGACCAGCACCATCGGCTTGGGAGTGGTATCGGTCAGCGGGCGCAGCCGTTCTCCGCGGCCCGCCGCGAGAATCATGGCATGCAGCCGTTTAGCGTTGGGCTTCACACACAGCGCTCCAGCAGCTTTGCCAGCGGCCCGAGGCCCTGATAGCGGCGGCAGGTTGAGATGGCGGCACGCAGCACCCGCGGTATGTCGTTTAAGTAGTTTGGCTTGCCATCGCGGACATTCAATCGACAAAAAATACCCAATACCTTGAGCTGCCGCTGCAGGCCCATCCATTCGAAGTCCCGCCAGAAGTCCGAGAAATCCTGGGCAATCGGCAGCTCTGCTTTTCGGGCCTGCTCCCAGTAGTCGATGGCCCAGTCGAGTTGAATTTCCTCTGGCCACTCAATGTAGGCATCTCGAAGCAGTGAGACCAAGTCATAACTGATGGGCCCCAGCACTGCATCCTGAAAATCGAGAATGCCGGGATTGGAGTGCTCAGTCAGCATCAGATTTCGGCTGTGATAGTCCCGGTGCACAAGTGTCACAGGCTGGGCCTGGCAGGCATCCAGAATTAAGTCGTACGTGTTGATAAGCATCTCGCGGTCAGAGGCGGACAGCGCGATTGGCCGATGATGAACAAGAAACCATTGATCAAAAAGCTGCATCTCCTGCAGCATTTTGTTTCGGTCGTAGGCGACAAGGCCCGCGACTTCAGATGCTGATGGCTGCTGGAGGCTGAAGCGTTGAAGGCGAACCAATGCCTGGTGTGCATCGCGATAAAGCGGCGCGCATGCGGCTGCATCATGCTGTCGACGCTCGATTGCTGCGGCGTAGGTCGTTACCCCAAAATCATCGCAGAGTAAAAATCCTTGGCCAGCATCGTGGCGCCAGATGTTAGGTGCATTGACTCCGGCCTGACGCAGCAGCGTTGCAATCTTGATGAAGGGCCCGATTGATTCCTTTTCGGGCGGCGCGTCCATCAGGATCAGGCATTGCGATTGGCCCCCGCGCTGGCCGGTAATCCGGAAGTAGCGCCGAAACGAGGCATCGCTGGAGGCGGCTGTTAAGGAGGCAGGATCCACGGACCAGCCAAGTCTGGCAAGCGCGGTGGCCTGCTGCGTTAGCCAGTCCTCTGCTAGGGCGCGGCGCGGGTCTTCGGAGGCATTCATCAGGAGCTGTCGGCGATGGCGTAAAGAAAGTGTCCAAGGTAATCCGCAAGGGCCCTGACGACGGGGCCCAGGCAGAGGCCCTACCTATAATAGAGCATGCATTTTTTTGGGACTGTCACCTCTCGGGTGGGCCAAGATGTGACCCCCGTCAGCCCGCGCGCCTGCTATCGGCTGCTCGGGGCGCTCCTGCTGGTATCGGCACCCGCTGCTCAGGCTTTCAATATTCTTGGCAGTTGTTCTGCGGCAACGGATGACGCGACGCCGATTCAGCTGGCGCAGGCTGCGTCAACACGGACCGATGCCGGTGCCGGCCCGCTGCGATTGGCCCAGGGGCTGAGGGCTTCGCTGGGCCTGAAGTTCGATCCCGTTTTGAATCTTGAGCCCTCCTCGAGCACCGATACCCCTGTCTATATTTTTGGCCAGTCGATCTCTGGCCAGACAGATGATCAGATTGAGGCTCGAGGTGCTGCCGAATTTCGAAAGCTTGGGCTCTTTATTAAGGGCGATTTCATTCGCCATAACCTGATCCGCGATGAGCTTTATGCGGAAGGCGATGTCAAACTTTTTCGTGAGGGCGAGTTCTATGAAGGCCCGCGGCTTCGGCTAAAGCTCGGCACCACGCAGGGCTTTTTTGATGAGGTCACGTATCAGCTTGTTTCGACCGGTGGCCGCGGCACTGCCCGACGTGCCGAATTTATTCAGCCGCTGGAGACGCGGCTGACTGAAGTCCGATACACCACCTGCCCGCGTGATCGTCCGGCCTGGGAGCTGCGGATGAGCGAGATGCTCATTGATCAGGTTCGGGAAGTTGGCGCGACCCGGTCGGCCACCTTGTATTGGCGTGAAGTACCGATTCTTCCATTCGGTAATTCGTCGTTTTCCATTGGCGAGGGCAGAAAGACAGGCTTTCTGCCGGTGTCGTATACGACTTCAACGCGTCTTGGTCTCGATGTCCGTGCGCCGTTTTACTGGAATATCGCGCCCCAGCATGACATGACGTTTTATCCACGCCTGATTACCAAGCGAGGCATTCAGCTGGGCAATGAATTTCGATTTTTGCGGCCAAACGCAGCAGGAACGGCGGCATTTGAGGTGCTGCCAGATGATCGTCAGTCGGGAACGACGCGACATTTCGGCTCACTGATGACCAGTTTTCGGCCCGCTGATAATTTCACCATCGGATTAAATGTGCAGCGCGCATCCGATAACAACTATTTTTCTGATTTGGGAAATACGCTGCTGGTCTCCGCCCAGCGACTACTTCCTGGTTCAATCACGATGAACGCTGCCCTGGCGGGCTGGGCCGTTCAGGCCGAGGCGCAAGAGTTTCAGCTATTGCAAGATGTGGGCGCACCGCTCATTAGGCCCTATAGTTTTGCGCCGAAATTGGCAGCATCCCGCGGCCATCGGGCGGCCCTTGGCGAGGATCGGCTGCCGATTGACTGGAATATCTCGGGAGAGCTTGCGGCGTTTCGCCATCCGACCCTGGCAGAAGGCGAGCGGGTGGTAGGCACTGGATCGGTCGCCTGGCGGCATTTCAGCTCTGGCGTGGCGATAACCCCCAAGCTCGCGATGCATGCCACCCACTATTCGACCAGCCGGCCGGGTGACGGACTGTTGACAGCACAAAAGTATTCCAACGCAGCACTGGGCGTGTATACCAACAACGTGGGTGCGGCTGCGGCCAGTTCTTACACGCGGGTACTGCCGACCTTTAGCACCGATGTATCAACAACTTTCGATAGGCCTTTAAGAATTGGAGATGCTGGGATTGAGCAGACACTGGAGCCTCGCATCTCCTATATCTATACGCCCTATCAGAATCAGTCCAATTTTCCAGTGTTCGATACCGGCTCACCGAGTCTGAATTTCGCACAGCTATTTTCTGATCGCGCATTCAATGGCCACGACCGCATTGCCGACCTCAATCAGATCACAGCAGGTGTCACGACCCGATTCATTGAGCAGTCAACCGGCGCGGAACGGCTGCGGGCAGCGGTAGGGCAACGTTTTTACTTTTCGGATCAGCGCGTGACACTGCCCGGTGGCACCGCAAGGACTGATCGGCGATCTGATCTGCTGGGCCAGGCGACGGTGCGGCCCAGAAAAGATCTGACCATCGATTCCCTGGCCCGCTACACCCTGGAGTCCTCTCAGTGGCAGAGTTTTTCTCTCGTGAGCCGCTATAACCCAAAACCAGCGAATACCCTGAGTGTCGCCTACCGCTTTGTTCGCGATTCATCGAATACGGTCGATGTGGCGGCCCAGTGGCCGGTGGCGGCCCACTGGTATGCTGTGGGCCGCTATCAGCAGGCCTTGCGCAATGTTGGAGGCGTTCGGGAGTCCATTAATCCCGGCCTGGTCGAGGCCCTGGCCGGTTTTGAGTACGATGGAGGCTGTTGGGTTGGCCGTATCGTGGCCCAACAATATGCAGCAAATGCCACCCAGCGCAATACGACGCTGTTTTTCCAGATTGAACTTAACGGACTGGGCCGAGTCGGAACGGATCCGATCGGTGCATTGAGACGAAATATTCCGAACTACCGGTCGATCAATGAAATCACGCCATTGCCCTCTAAATTTGATAACTTTCAGTGATGACTGATTCTGTGACTCTGCGATCGCAATGGGCTGCTTGCTCTCAAAATAGTTGGCGCCGCATCATGGTTGCTGCAGCCTTGGCGCTAAACCTCTTGGTAATTGTGACCCCGGCTGCTTTTGCGCAGCAATCTGCACCCCGGACACAGGGCGCGCAGCTGATTGATCGCGTGGTGGCGATTGTGAATCGGGAGATCATTACCGCAAGCGAGCTTGCGCGGCGCGAGAAGCAGTTTGTTGCAAACCTGACTCAGCAGGGCGTTCCAATTCCCAATCGTCTGGCGCTGCGCGAACAAGTCTTAGAGCGCATGATCACGGATCGGGCCATGCTCCAGACCGCCCGCGAGACGGGTATCCGGGTCGATGATGTGACGCTGGATCGCAGTATTGCGCGGATCGCAGATCAAAATGGTCTGTCGGTCAGCGGGCTGCGCAATCAGCTGGAGTCTGAGGGCATTTCATTTGCGGCGTTTCGCCAAGATATTCGCGAGGAAATTATTCTCACGCGACTGCGTGAGCGGGAGGTCGACAACAAGCTGCAGATCACCGAGGCAGAAGTCGATACCTTTCTTGCGGCCCAAGGCCAGTCATTACAGAAAACAGAAGAATTCAAAATCGCCCAGATCCTGATCCGCCTGCCCGAAAACGCCAGCCCCGGCGTGGTCGCTGAGGCCGAGTCCCGTGTCAAAAGAATTCAGGAGTTACTCCGCTCGCCACGGACATTCGCCAGCATCGCCCAGGAATTTTCGGATGCCCCCGATCGGGAGCAGGGCGGCAGTCTGGGCTGGCGGACCCGCGATCGCTTACCGACCCTTTTTCTGGATGCGGTCTCGGGCCTTAAGGCAGGCGAGATCAGCAAACCGGTTCGCAGTCCAAACGGATTTCATATCCTTCAACTAGAGGAGCGGCGTTCGGGCCTGCGCACCCAAGAGGTTAACGTCCATCGTGCCCGGCATATATTGATTCGAATTGATGCCCAGGTGAGCGAAGACCAGGCCCGGCGGCGTGCGGTGGATCTGCGGCGCAGAATTGAACTGGGCGCAGATTTTGGTCAGATGGCCCGGGATTTCTCGCAGGATTTAGGCTCGGCACAAAAGGGCGGGGAGCTGGACTGGACCTATCCTGGTGACACAGTGCCGGAATTCGAGCGTGCAATGGTCGCCTTAAACCCTGGCCAAATCAGCGATCCTGTCCGCTCGGTGTTCGGTATCCACCTCATTCAATTGCTGGAGCGCAAGCGTGAACCTTTAACCGAGCAGCGTCTGCGGACTGCGGCGCGGCTTGCCCTGCGCGAAGAAAAATTGGCCGAGGCGGTCGCTGACTGGGCCCGCGAGGTCCGCGCCAATGCCTACGTTGAAATCAAGCGTGACGATCTCTGATGGTCATATCGCGCGCAAGCGATTCGGCCAGAATTTTCTGCACGACCCCGGAGTAATCGCAAGAATCATTCAAGCGGTTGACCCCAAGCCGGGTGATCGAATAATTGAGATCGGCCCCGGGCAGGCGGCGCTCACCGCGCCGCTGATTGCAAAGGCCGGCCATGTCCACGCAATTGAAATCGATCGGGATCTGGCGGCACGGCTGCGTGAGCGTTTTACCGCCTCTGAGCTCGCCATCACGGAGCAGGATGTGCTGCGGACTTCTTTTTCTGCGCTGGCCGATCAACTTGGTGGCCCGTTGCGTGTCGTGGGCAATCTGCCCTACAACATCTCCAGCCCCATTCTCTTTCATTTACTTGAGTCAGCTGAGCAGATCATAGATCAGCATCTGATGCTACAGAAAGAGGTCGTGGATCGGCTGGTTGCGGCCCACGGATCAAAGATCTATGGCCGGCTTTCTGTAATGCTGCAGGCCCGCTACCAGATGGCACGCTGCCTGACCGTGCCGCCCGGAGCATTTATGCCGGCACCGAAGGTTGATTCCGCAGTGATTCGCATGGTGCCCTTGCCCGTTGCAGCAGTGCGGGTCCGCGATTGGCCGATCTTCGCTGCAGTTGTCGCGCTGGCCTTTACCCAAAGACGAAAAATGCTGCGCAAGTCACTGGCGGCTTATGCAGCGATGCTTGACTGGGATGCCTTGGATATTGCACCCACCCAACGGGCCGAGGAATTATCGGTCGATCACTTTGTGGGACTGGCCAATGCGGTAGCCCGCCTGCCGCTAGAACGTCGGCAGGGTGTCGAGCCGCGCTTTTCGTAGTACCGATTTGCCTTCTTCGAAGGTCGGCAGAATTTCTGCGACCTCTTCCCAGAAGCTTCTGCCGTGGTCCATGGTGTGGGTATGGGCCAACTCATGGGCGATCACGTAGTCAATGACTTCCTGGCCGAAATGAATCAGCCGCCAATTCAGCCGGATATGGCCATCTTCGGTGCAGCTGCCCCAGCGGCCGCGGGCATTGCTCAGACTGAACTTCGTATAACGACGGCCCGACTGCTCGCTAATGGCTTTCAGGCGCCGCGCGAAAAGTGCCTTGGCCTGACTCTGAAGCCAGGCATGGACCGTGTCGCGGATCTGCTCCAGTGAGGCCTCGGTGGAGAGTGCCAGCTGAAGCTCGCGACGAAAATCATCCCACTGTGTCTGACGCAGCTGCGGGGTAAGCAGCAGCGTCAGTGGTTTGCCAAGATATTGCAGTGAGGCGCCATGGGCCCATTGCTGCTCGGGCAGAAGTCGGTGCTGCTCAGACTGATGCCATTCCGCTAAGCGGGCCAGCAGCCACTTCGATTTCTCTTGCAGGATGTATTCGATGTCGCTGATCGGCACCCATCGTGGCGCATTGACTTGAATCATGCCTTGGCCAATCGACATGCCCACGGTCTTGCGCCGGGTGCGCTTTAAAAGCCAAGGCACGCTGTAGCCCTGAAGGGCAACAGTGCGGTGTTTTTTTGGTGCGCCGTCGGGCGTGACCGATGGGGATTTTGGATCAGCCTTAGAGGCTTTACCGGTGGGGGAAGGGGGCGATGATGCTTTCGAATCGCCGATGCCGAAGGGCAAGAGAAACTGCTCAAGCAGTGTCATGCGGGGGCTCTCCGAGGTCGATCGGGGCTGAGTCTTTGCATCTCTTGATTAATCCAGGATTCCACCTTAACCATGAGAGTAGTCGCATCTTCGGTTTCAGGCAAGAGGGGTGGCCCAAAAGAGACCGTAATGGTTCCCTGCTTTTTCAGAAATGATTTTCTTGGCCAGAGGTCCCCAGAGTTCATTGCAACCGGAATGACAGGCACGCCGGTTGCGACGGCAAGACGTGTGCCGCCGGTTTTATAACGACGATAGTCACCGGGCAGTACACGAGTGCCTTCTGGAAAAAATACGATCCAGCGTTGCTCATCGAAGAGCACTTTTTTACTTTGCGAGAGAATATGATCAAAGGCTTCGCTGCCTTTGCCACGATTGATCGCAATCATGCGCAGCAGGCTAATGCCCCAGCCAAAAAATGGCACCCAGAGCAGCTCTCGCTTAAAAACAAAGCAGAGTGTTTTGGGCAAATACGCAGGATAAAACAGCGTCTCCCATGCGGATTCATGCTTGGAGAGCAGGATTGCCGGGCCTTTGGGCAGATGTTCTGCGCCCAGCACCCGGTGTTCAATACCCAAGAGCACCCGCGAGGCCCAGACCATCATCCTGGGCCACTGAATTGCGAGACGGTAGCGGGATTCAAACGGAAGAAATGGCCCCAGGATCAGAAATAATGTCGCCCAAAAGGCCAGTGATCCACCCTGAAACAATAAAAAAATAACGGCGCGCGCGGCCGGCATCAGACGGACGCTCCTGCGGCGGCTGCCAGAATCCGATCAACGGCGTCGGCGAGATTTTCAGCAATGCGGGTGCCTTTCGGCAGCTGCTTATCGGCATCGGTCTGAGCCGCCTGCAAGGTGCGTGGCCCTTTTCCAGTCTTCACGAGCCACAAATCGGCTGCAACCGCCTCACCTGCTTGTAGATCACGCAGCGAATCACCAACCACCGGAACACCGGTCAGTTCACGTTTAAAGCGCCGTGCGATGTCGTGCATCAGTC